>CAJSZT010000047.1:0-45101 GCA_910573785.1 Lachnospiraceae bacterium
CTCATTGATAACTAAACAATAGACAACGCGCTCTACTTCTTTCTTCCTTAGAAAGGAGGTGATCCAGCCGCACCTTCCGATACGGCTACCTTGTTACGACTTCACCCCAGTCATCCGTCCCGCCTTCGACGGCTCCCTCCTGTTTAGGTTGGGTCACCGGCTTCGGGCGTTACTGACTCCCATGGTGTGACGGGCGGTGTGTACAAGACCCGGGAACGTATTCACCGCGGCATTCTGATCCGCGATTACTAGCGATTCCAGCTTCATGTAGTCGAGTTGCAGACTACAATCCGAACTGAGACGTTATTTTTGAGATTCGCTCACACTCACGTGGTCGCTTCTCTTTGTTTACGCCATTGTAGCACGTGTGTAGCCCTGGCCATAAGGGGCATGATGATTTGACGTCATCCCCACCTTCCTCCAGGTTGTCCCTGGCAGTCCCTCCAGAGTGCCCATCTATTATGCTGGCTACTGAAGGTAAGGGTTGCGCTCGTTGCGGGACTTAACCCAACATCTCACGACACGAGCTGACGACAACCATGCACCACCTGTCTCCAGTGTCCCGAAGGAAAACGGACATTACTCCGCTGTCACCGGGATGTCAAGGCCAGGTAAGGTTCTTCGCGTTGCTTCGAATTAAACCACATGCTCCACCGCTTGTGCGGGTCCCCGTCAATTCCTTTGAGTTTCATTCTTGCGAACGTACTCCCCAGGTGGACTACTTATTGCGTTGGCTGCGGCACCGAAAGGCTTTGCCTCCCGACACCTAGTAGTCATCGTTTACGGCGTGGACTACCAGGGTATCTAATCCTGTTTGCTCCCCACGCTTTCGAGCCTCAACGTCAGTCATCGTCCAGCAAGCCGCCTTCGCCACTGGTGTTCCTCCTGATATCTACGCATTTCACCGCTACACCAGGAATTCCACTTGCCTCTCCGACACTCTAGAAATACAGTTTCCAATGCAGTTCCGGGGTTGGGCCCCGGATTTTCACATCAGACTTGCAATTCCGTCTACGCTCCCTTTACACCCAGTAAATCCGGATAACGCTTGCCCCCTACGTATTACCGCGGCTGCTGGCACGTAGTTAGCCGGGGCTTCTTAGTCAGGTACCGTCATTTTCTTCCCTGCTGATAGAGCTTTACATACCGAAATACTTCCTCACTCACGCGGCGTCGCTGCATCAGGGTTTCCCCCATTGTGCAATATTCCCCACTGCTGCCTCCCGTAGGAGTTTGGGCCGTGTCTCAGTCCCAATGTGGCCGGTCGCCCTCTCAGGTCGGCTACTGATCGTCGGCTTGGTAGGCTTCTACCCCACCAACTACCTAATCAGACGCGGGCCCATCTTACACCACCTCAGTTTTTACCCCTGTACCATGCGGTACCGGGGTCTTATGCGGTATTAGCAATCATTTCTAATTGTTATCCCCCTGTGTAAGGCAGGTTGCCCACGCGTTACTCACCCGTCCGCCGCTAAGTCACCCTCTCTTCCCTCCGAAGAGTTCTAAAAAAGTGCTTCGCTCGACTTGCATGTGTTAAGCACGCCGCCAGCGTTCATCCTGAGCCAGGATCAAACTCTCGTTAAAAGTTTTTTCCGTCAGGATCAACCTTTCTGGCTAATCCATCCTTTTTTACTGTTTTCCGCTTCTTCCGAAGCAGAGGCGCATCAAAAATCTTCTTCTTAATGCTCGTTCTTTGAATTTCTCTCTTTTAAGAAATTTTCAAGGATCGTTGTCTATTGTTTAATTATCAAGGTTCGTCTTTTTTCTCTGTCAAGCGACAGCTCGTATATATTATCACATCGCTTTTCGCTTGTCAAGAACTTTTTTTATTTTTTTTGAAGTTTCTTTCGAACTTCTTTTTCTTGGCTGTCTCTCACGAGTCAGCTTGCATATAATATCACTTGCTTTATCAGATGTCAATAGTTTTTTTACATTTTTTTCAACTTTTTTTATCTGGAGCATTCTGATACTATATATAGTGGAAATTTAGATATCCAATCACAACCGCATCATATGATCAAATGCAAAAACTACTGGACAGCCAGTAGTTTTTTTGATTGAATATCGAACGGAGAAAGAGGGATTTGAACCCTCGCGCCGGTTCCCCGACCTACACCCTTAGCAGGGGCGCCTCTTCAGCCTCTTGAGTATTTCTCCTGATTCTGAAATGTGACCTGCATTACTGCAGGACCGTATTCAATTATTATAAAACCACACTTATTGAATTCAAAATTCAACAAGGCATACGCAACAATGCATTAGCTATTATACATAACAAAATAACAAATGTCAACGCTTTTTTTATTTTTCTTGAATTTTTACCGTTACTATTCACAGCCGGATAAAAAATAGCAGTCAGATTCTTCAAGCAAAGCTTGTAAGAAGCCGATTGACAGTTTTTATCTGACTGTGAATAGTAACTTTTTACCATATTTCTTTGATATTATTCACAGCCATTTCAATTAGATACATATAAACAGACAATAATGCTGTCTGTTTATATTACGCATCTCTATTTGAAACCTTTATTTTCTGATTGCTGGCTTTATTTTTACTTATATTCATATTGGTCGATCGTATCCTGGATTTTGTCATGAACCACTGCGGCAATTTCTGTTGTCCTCATATCTTTATATTCATCATAATACATTGGCTTTAGAAAATGGACCTGAACTTTAACGTGGCTGATGGATTTTGTGTCAAATGGTTTGAAGGAGTCGATCAGCGCAACCGGAACGATAGGACATTTTGCTTTTGTGGCTGATTTAAAGCTGCCGCCCTTAAACTCACCGATACGATTTCCGTTTTTCGATCTGGTTCCTTCCGCAAATATGAGGTAATTCCTTCCCTTTTTTACTTCATCTGCAACACTGTTTATAATCTGAAGAGCCTGGCGTACATCATTGCGGTCCAGCATAAATGCCCTCAGACAGATAAAAACCTGCTTTAAAAATGGAATATTCTCAACTTCCTTTTTGGCTACTACAGAAAAAGGAACCGGACATGCTTCTATGATTGCAAGAACATCATATAATCCCTGATGATTTGGAAAAAACATAAATCCATTTTCTTTCGGAAGGTTTTCCAGTCCATGGATCTCAATATCAACATTCCCGCCTTTATTTGCCCGATGGTCGATAAACTTTAACATCTTATAATGTTCTTCTTCTGTATACTTATCTACATGAGATGCATAATAGCAGAGTTTATACCACATGATCGGTACTAATAGTATATTTCGGATCACCATTAATATAATACGTCTCATCTTCATTTATCCTTTATCTATAATATAGATGATTTACTTCTTCAACCTGCAGTAAACGAATTATTTTCTTATGTCACTTTTTGCAGAATTATGCTGTTATATTCTTTCTATAGAAATAGAATATAAGAAACATTTATAAAGCAACTATTCTCTTTCCTTTTTTATAAAATGCTTTCTTTGTTTATTTTATCGTTATAATACAAGATTGTATGTGTATTTCTAATATATCTCTATAAGCTCTTCATGATTTTATCTGCAAAAGTATTATACCACTTATTCTGCATAATCACAATATTATAAATAAGTAGAAACATCTTTCCTGTGTATTTTGATTTTCTCAGTCCCTTCATATTTAATGTCAGCCTTTATATTTCCCTGTCTCCTTTCAACCTGAACTGTGATCCGACCGTTTGGAGTCGGAACCACACCCTTTGCCCAGGTCAACTCTTTAGGCAGACTAGGTTGGAATGAAACTTCTTCGAAGCCAGGTTTGATTGGAATTACCCCCAGAATTTTTGCAGGAAGCTGGTATGTCGGAGTTCCGCCCCATGCATGGGAATAATCGCAATCAAACCCATACCATACCTCTTTTAGCCCGCTTGCATTTTCGTCAAGCAATTGTTTCCATCTCATTAACTGACTGAAACCATATTCCTGAAATAACTCTGTTTTTGATAACGCCTGGAATACAAAATGCATAAAATATGGCTGTGCCTGACTCAAGGACCGATCTTCCATCACAGTCCGCATAAGCTCCTGCTGTATTTCTTCCGGAGCAATATCATATAAAACTACCAATGTATTCATATGCTGGCTGTAATATTTTTTCGGAGTATCCGCCGGCAGCCATTTCGTTGAGGATATTGCATCTTTATCGTAAAGGCCGTCTATATATAATCTTTTCTGCTTATCCCATAATTGGCTGTGCACTGCTTTTTTTATATCCTTGCTCAGAGATCGGAGTTTTTGTGCATAATCATATTCATCTGTCAGATCATAGATCATAGCCGCATTGTCTAATGCGTTTGCAAACATCGCTGTCATATACCCCTGTCCCATACATTTCGGCGGATGATGACGATTGTAGTTTCCTTCTTCTACCCAATCCATAAACATATAATTCGGGGCATATTCAATCAGGCCATTTGTGCCCAGATATCCCTGAAACCTTTTTATGACTCCGTCTATGGCAGTACGTACCATCGAAATAATCTGTTTGTCGCCTGTATACAGAATATATTCATAAATCATTTGAATATATAAGAGGCAGTAGCTTGGATGGAACATCTTATAATCTTTGATTTCTAAATACCAGGCGATTTTTATAATATCGAATCTTGTCAGCCATGGATCTGCAAATGAATAATAATTCATAAGACTTTCAATCATATAATCTCCCATACATCCCAGGGGCTCCTGATGGATCGGGGAATCCATATGACAGGTCTGTCTGCAGATCTGATTGGTTCTGCAGCCGACCTGATAAATCCGATTCAACAACGGGGTACTGCATTCAAAGCTTCCTTTTAATAACGCCGGATATAAACTTACTTCTATTTTTGCTTCCTGTATGGTTACATCTTCATATATATTACTGAGTGTGAGCTGTATATAATGAATACTGTGCATCCTCAGTGATTCAATGACATTGGCTCCATTTCCTAATATATAAATCTCTGTCGTTCCGTCCCGTTCTTCCTTCCCTGGAAATTCCTGCATCCGTAAGGTCATTTTTATGCCAGGTGCCCCTTCCACAGTGAATTTGACATAAGCAGCATAGATTGCGCCATAGTCTATCCAAAATGTAATTGGGGCCCCTGCCTTTACTGTAATGGTCCTGTTGTGTGAATGATATGTTATACGCCTGTTCCCATTTTTAATATGATCAACATTTTCAAATGGAGAAATGACATTATGGATATCTTTTTCAACATATACAAGGTTTGGTATTTGAGATGGGAATAACTTTGGAAATATCTCCTGCTGCTGTACGATACTTGCATTTTCCCATTCATACGGATTCTTAAAAACGGCAAGCCTTCCATCCCACATTGAGGAAGCTTGATAAGCCTTCTCCCTCAGACATTTCCAATCTCTGCCTGTGCCTGTAGCTTCTTTTTTATTTCCATAGTCAAATTCCAGATCTGCAAGAAGGCCTGATTGACCGCAGCAAATCTGAGATTGTACAACCGGACCGTGACATACAGTAATTGTCAAATCATTTTCACCCTGACGTAATAATTTTTGAATATCATAACATTCATAAAATTGATATAGCAAAGGTTCACAATTTCCATAATCACCACCCGGCTGAACACCTCCTCTCCCTGCCATTACGCCATTTACATATACTTTGTAAAATGAATCCGCCGTACTATACAGAACCGCTTTCTCCGGAATTTGTTCCATAATCCATTTTTTCCGAAAATAAAATACGGAAAATTCCCATTTTTGTTTTTGGAACAGTGTGTAGGGAGATTTTTGATAAGCAGCATATTTTTCTTCTGATGCCCAGATCCATTTTCCGAACCATTCCCTTTTTTCCCAGGAGGGAACAAAATTCGTATCCCCGACACAAAAAATTCCGTTTTGCTCTTTTATATGATTCTTGACTATTTGTATTTTATTCATAGGATTCCTCGGTATCTATATAGTATAAAAAAATGTAACTCTTCATAACGGCAGACCGCCAATAATTTTTCTACAGCTCCTTACTCGCTGTATTCATCGATCAACTGCTGGCACTCTTCATTCATTTTATTTAATCCTTCTTCTACGGACGCATATTTACCCTGAATAATATCGACCATATATTGTGCCATTGTTGTCTGTACCTCGGTAACACCGCCGTAAGACGGCTTCGGCTTTACTCCTTCCATCAATGTACCTTCGTCGTACATTCTCACCAGATCAGGCTGTACTTCTTCCGTTTCTTTGCGCAAATTATCATCTTCATAAGAAGCAATATCCACAGGAGTTCTTGCCTTCACATCTGTTGCCCATTTATGCCAGAAATTCTGATCTATCAAATACTGTAAAAATTCACCAACTGCTTCCTTCTGTTGTGTCAGAGAAGAAACACTGATTTCCATATTAGAGCTGACCATTCTGTAAAATGCATTATCTTCGTCAATCTCTGTTCCCGGATCCGGTTTTGGCATATCTGCCATTATATATTCAAAATCCTCCGGAACTTCCATATCCGTTAAAATACCATTGATATAAGTATATCCGATATTTGTAGCACATTTGCCGCCGAAAAATTGTTCATGCCGGGCCATATAGGTCTCATTTGCCGCACTGTCAGAAAATGTTCCCGCATCATACATTGATTTTAGAAATTCAACGGTTGTAATGGCATGTTCATCGTTCATGGTCATTACCTTTCCTTCGGCATCCATCGGCGCTCCGCCCAGCTGCCAGTTCCAATAGTTAAATTCATTATTTACATCCGGATAATTATCCATGCTCATAGGAATCGAATATCCCGTATAACCCGCTTCTTTGAACTTAACCGCTGCTTCTTTAAATTCACTCCATGTTTCCGGCAGGTTATTCTCATCCAGACCGATTGCCTTTAACGCATCAATACTGTACATCATATAGGGTGACAGATCCACCCAGGATGGAATGGTCCACAAGGTACCATCTTTGGAAGCAACTCCCTCAATGACTTCCGGCAGCATCAGCTCTCTGACCTGCTCCGCAATTTCCGGAAGAACCTCTTCAATCGGAGAGATGACTCCCATTTTCACACCATAATCTTCGATACATGGCCCCAATGCATAGATATCCGGCGCCGTGTCGTCTCCTGCCTGAAATGCGGTTACAATTTTTTCCTGACGGCTTCCCCAATCCTGTGCCGTTACCGTAACGTGGATTTTGTCCTGCGACTCGTTATACTTTTCCGCCAATTCCTGGAATACAACAGGTTCTGCGCCCAAACCTCCGAATACCCACATGTCCAGATTGACAACGTCTCCGCTTTCCTCTTCCTTCGGCCTGGAATCATCACTGTTTGACTCCGACTGATTGCTGTTCCCGCCGCATCCTGCTGCTAAAGCAGATGTCAACGCACACGCCATGAATAAAGATACAATTCGTTTTTTCATAGTCTCCTCCTTTTTTCTTGTGTCTGCCGGTTCTTCAACACAGCATTTTTTTGACATTTCGTCATTTTATAATATCAATGCACCGCCCGCGCGCACTAATATTTCCTAACCTTTTACTGCGCCTGCTGTCAAACCTTCGATCAGATTTTTCCCTAAGAGAAGGAATATCAGCAGTGTTGGAATAGTTACAATGATAGATGCGGCACCCATCTGGTTCCAGTAGGTTCCAAATTCTGTGATAAATCTGGATAATCCAATGGAAATGGTATATCTGTCTTCACTCGTCAGAAGGATCAGGCTATACAGATATTCATTCCAGGCACACATAAAGGAATAGACGCCAACCGCAGCAATTCCCGGTTTTGAAATCGGAAGTATCACATTTGTAAATATTTTGAACGGACCGCATCCGTCTATTCTTGCGGCTTCCTCCAATTCCTTCGGCACCCCTCTGAAATAGCCGTACATCATCCAGATTGAAAATGCCAGGCTGATCGTTGTATAGAGCAGCATCAGCCCTACATGCGTATCATACAGTCCATAGCTCCGGTATGTGGAAAACAATGGGATGATGATCGAAGTACTGGGAAACATCTGTGCGACCAACACAAACATCAGGATCACTCTTTTAAAAGGAAATCTGAATTTTGCAAATCCATATGCGGCCATACTGGACACCAGCATCCCAAGCACAGTTGCTACGATTGAAATTTTAAGTGAATTTATAATATATTTTGGAAATGGTTTTTGTATCCATACTTCATAATAGGATGCAAATGAAAACTTTTCCGGCCAGAGTGTTACAGGAATTTTCAGCAGCTCCGTCATACTTTTACCGGATGTAATGAACATCCAAAACAATGGGAATAAAGCAATAAAGAGAATCAGCACCAATCCGATTATTTTCAGAATATGAATGATTATTTTTTTCATAATGCTATACCTCCTCTTCCTTTGTTGCCTTTGTCATTTTAAGATAGATCAGTGCGAATACCATGATAATTCCAAACTGGATTACCGAATATGCCGATGCTTCGCCGAACCTAAATTTTTGGAATGCAGTCTTGTAAATGGTCATAGGAAGGGTTGTACTGGATACTCCCGGCCCTCCGGCCGTCAAAATGTTAATAATACCAAAACCATTCATGGTCCAGATTGCGGCCATCAGGGAACAGATGGAAAGTACATATTTTAAATTCGGCAGCGTAACATACCAGAATTGTTTTATGCCGCTGCAGCCGTCAATCGCGGCAGCTTCATAAAGCCCCCTGTCAATTCCCTGCAGACCTGCCGACAGCATGATCGTCACATATGGATAGGTTCTCCATATATATACGAAGCAAACGGAAGCAAGCGCCATGGATTCTGAAAAAAATTGTAAATGCTCCGGTAATAGATTCAGATATTCTACTAATATGGAATTGATCAGTCCCTTTTCACCATCCAGAATCCATCTCCAGAGTGCTCCCACTACCACCTCCGGCAACACCCACGGCATAAATACCAATGCTCTGATCATATTTTTTCCAAATCGAATGGAATTCAGGAAAATTGCAAATATCATGGAAATCACAACCGTAATGCTGGTAACTACAACTGCAAATATGATTTCGTTTTTTAAAATAATTCCAAAATTTTCATTTGCTAATAATTTTTTAAAGTTAGAAAGCCCTGTAAAATGGTATTCCCAGCTTTTTAAAATATTAAAATCTGTAACACTGTACCAGAATCCGTGAACCATAGGAATAAATAATAATCCTACAAGTAATATCAGTGCCGGCGCTATAAAAAGGTACCCCCTTACGGCTTCCCAGAAGAGTAATTTTGACATTTTTTTCTTTTTCATAAGTACCTCCTTATAAACCAAATTTTACAAAATGGTATGCGTCCGACCAGACATTCCTGCTGTCATTCTTGAAAGGACTTGGATCAGAAGTAAAGTCTGCAGGCCATACCGCATATAATTCTCCGTCCATATGATGATGCGGTCCAAGCAGATTTCTGTTTGATGCGTATAATTCGAATACGATCTCATTTTCACCCATTCGGATATAGTCCGTAATATCACATTCATAAGGACGCCAGAATATTTTCTTTACGAGACATCCATTTACAAAAAGCTTTGCACACATGGCATGTAAATGAAAAAATTGATATATATACTTTTTATTTTTGTTAGAAACAATTTTTACTCCCCTTGAATCGTCATATTCATGTAGAAACAGCTTCTGCGCAAGCTTCATCTTACCTGCAAAAAAACAAAATCCCTGACTCGTAAAATCATCACCATATACGTACTGCGGCATTTCCCTGATCACAAATGCACCTTCTGAGATCAATTCTTTTCTCCAGGAATAGGAAAAGTCATTCTGATCAAATACTCCAAAATCTCCCAGCAGATATATACTTTCAATTTCCGTATGAAATGTGAGCTTATTGCGTTCTGTCTCCAATACATCCTTTCCAAACAAAACATCATACACTTTTTGATCCTGGAAGAAGTCAATTTCCATAATAATCTCATTTTTATTTTTTTGAATATAAGGTAAAATATTAAATTTGTGAAATGCTTTATCCTTCCACCATCCCTCACTTTTTAATTCCGTCATTTGTCCGTTAATTCTTGCTTTTAATACTTCCATTTCTTCTGCGATCAAAAACATTTCAGTGCATTTATTTGGATCCATATCTATATAAAATTGATATTTCAGAGATACATGTACTGGTTTCTTTTTCTGAAGTAATATGTCCATAAGGCGGATTGTTGGTATCTTTCCCTGCCATTCTCCGGAATCAATCCTGTAATCACAAAAATCCAGTGTCATGGAATTTAAGTCACATTCCCGGATTTTCCATCTCCCCCCGCAAGAAAGATATACAGGATCATCTGTCTCTTTTTCTAATATCAAAATAATACCTTCCATCTCCTGAAGAGCCGCTTGAAAAACGGTAAATCCATTTTCCTGTACAAAACTGATATGTTTTATTTTGTTCTCCAACGGATCATAAATAGATACAGTCCATTTTCCCGGAACTGATACCCTATTTTTTGTACTTTTATTTTGATTCAAGTTCACGATGTACAAATATGCCATCTTATCATCATCTAAGTTCCGCAGCTGATAATGAACGCCTTTTGTTTCCATTCCGTTTTCAGTAATTGAGATCATCCATTTTAAATCTGTTTTTAACCTGTTTTTCAATTCAAAAATCTTCACTGGAATTACAGAATCACTCAGTCTATCCAAAATCAACGTATCTTTTTCTCCGCTTACATATGAAGGCAGTTTTCCCAGAGAATAGATTTTACCGCCGCATTGTGAAAATTGTAATAACAGATCAACCGTCGTACGTTCTATTGTAAGCAGGTCTGGAATTACAATTGCTTTGTAAAGACAATTTCCCACCCTTATAAGGCTGTTATCCACCTTACCGTGCTTCCGCAAGATTTCTTCATCTCCATAGTGATGTTCTATGTGATCATCAGACATTGCCTGAGATATCTGTTCAAATTTCATGCCATATTGGATGATTTCCTCCGTTTCCTCTCCGTTGTAGAGCATCCATGCGCTGTGCATTGGATGAAGCAGAAGCACTTCCGCGCCAGGTTCTCCTTCTGATAGAATTTTTCCAACCCTTGCGAAATAGTCATTAAAGCTTTTATATTCCTTCCACCAGCTCTGCTGATAAAACAACGAAGGCGGAAAATCCCGTTTGCGCTCTCCCCGGATCGAATAGCTCTGCAAATGCTGGCACATGCGGTTGACACCGTTAACATATTGCCATTGAGCGATCCATTTTAATTCCTCCGGCGTACAATCCCAGCCTGTCATCGCATACATTTCTGAAATCACAAATTTTTTGCCCAATTGAGCTGCTGCACTTCCAGCCTGTTTTGGAGTCAGCGGAGAGGAAATCCTTCTTCTCAGCCAGTCAATCCCCGGCATATCCATATACTCATAAGACGGCATAACTCCTGCGGTTGCCTGCATCTGCATCAGCAGTGAATCCTCACGCATCAAATGTCCTGTCAGACGGCAGTGATTTCGTTTGCACCATTCATAGATGGTTTTGCAAAATCCTTCCGTATACATCTGAGAAATTGTTTTCCAAAAATCATACCGATATTTCTGATATCCCGGAACTTCACGGAAGAGTGCAGTATAACACTTTTTTGGATCATATCCGCAGTTTTTTACAAAGAGTTCTGAAAAGCAGATCGAATATGGAATCTTTAATTTTGCAAATTGAGGCTCATCTGTAAAAAAACCTGGAATTACATTTCCCATTTCAATTGGAAATTTTTTCTTATACTCTTCATGTGTAACTTCTATAAATTTTTCAATAACCTTTGGATTTAAAACATCTACATAATATGGATTGATTTTTTCATAAACGACATAGATCAGTGTATTTTTGTTTTTTATACTCTTCCGGATTTCTTCCTTGATGTCTCCCAGATAATGGCCTGCTTCATCATATATACCAAGAATCTTTTTCTGCCAGTCTACACGTTTCCATTCTAATTTTTCCTGTTCCATCCACCGCATATGATAATACGGACCCAAAGATGTAACCCTTCCACCGGCAAATCCGCTGGGCCATCCTTCTTCATCGTAAAGCCAGGCTTCCATATTCAGCTTTTTTGCTTCTTCTGCAGAAATTCTGACAGCATCCATCCATTCCCCGCTGAGGTATTCTGTTTTTAATCCGCCTCTTGCATGCATAAAGAATCCGCCGACCCCCTGCTGATGCATTTGCCGGATCTGCCATTTTAGCTCTTCCTGATCCAGCTTATCGTTCCAGGACCAAAATGGAAGGGAGCGATACTCATTCGGAATCTCCTCCATTTCTTTTTCAAATACATTCATCCGTCTTCATCTCCTGCCGCAAATGCATTCTATTGATTTCCATAAATATTCTTTATTTTCTTCGGTCTCATCTACAAACCCTGTCTGCAGTAAATATTGATAAATGATTTTTTTATTTTCTTCTGTTTCCGGAATCCCTAAATCCTGGAGTGCTGCGGGCATATGCATTTTTTTTATAAATTCCACAAATTCAGGTATCTGATTTTTCTGCCTGTTATATGCCAATTGAAGTATCAACGATGCTCCAACAATTTCACCGTGCAGAAATCCCTGGCCTTCCAGAGTAAAATACTTACGCACAGCATAATACATTTCATGTGCCAGAGCAGTCTGCCCCAGTGCTTTAGAGCTTCCGCTTATAAATCCGGTGAGTGCAAAATTAATATACAAATAATCATGAACTTCTTTGCTTAATCTGTGTTCTTTGATATCTTCATATATTTTCTGATAATTATTTTTCAGTTCCTCATAAATATACTTTGACAGCATATATGCGGTATACAATTCAAAGCTCATGCTTTCTTTTTGCACTTTGGGATGACCGTTCTGTATCTCAATGGCCTTTGCCATGGAATCCAGCATTCCTGCCGCTGCATATCTCGGTGGCTGATAAACCATAATATTTTCATCAATAATAATAGAATTTACTTCATAATCATGATAAAAATTTCCGTTTTTTGTACCGAGCGCTTTTCCGTTTTCCTCATACATGACACTCATGGGTGTATATGCCGCACAGGTTGCGGATGATGTTGGGATCGTGACGATCGGCAATCTTGCTTTATGTGCGGCTCCCTTTGCCAGATCCATGATCCTGCCGCCGCCGATTCCCACGATCACATCAAATTCATGCTCCAAAGCATAGATAGAAAATCGATCAGCGGCCTCCCATGTGGTATATCCGCCGTATTCCAGATATTCATACTCCAGATTTGCCTGCAGAAGCTGGCTGTCTAAATCCTTTTTTAGAATGGATATTGCCCTTGGGCCTCCCAGCAATAAAATATGACGCCCGTATCTGGCAATCTCTTCCCCTGATTTTTTTATAGCTCCGGGCATCTGTATATATCGTCCGGCCCCTAATTTGTATGCAATATCCATTCCTCGTTCTCCTTATAGATGATGTTTATCTTACATAGACCACAGTTACAGCTTTCCGATCTCCTTCAGAATCGCTTTTGTCACTTGCATCTCCTCTTCCGTAGCCGGCGCCAGCGGGCCTCTTGCCGCCCCAAGCTTAATGCCTGTAACCAGCTCAATTGCAGGCCTCATAATAGAATTTGGCAAGATCCTTCCGTTCTGTCCGGTAGATTTGCAGAAGCGATACATGGGAACAAACAATTCTTTTGCTTCCTCATTTTTTCCTTCTGCATAGCATTGAAAGATACTGCGGATCTCATGGCCAAATATATGGGCACCTCCGCTTACCAACCCCATCGCCCCCTGGACGATCGTAGGAAGAAGCATCACATCATCCCCGTTATAGATTGCAAAATCCGGGTCAATATCTTTTGTTGCAAGGAAGAAATCCGTAACCTGGGTCGGATTGATACCTGCCTCATCTTTTACGCCTACAATATTTTTAAATTCCGCAAGCTTCCCTACTGTCTCAGCTTCCATATTTACTCCAACGAAAATGGGAATATTGTATAGCATAATGTCGCAGGACGTGCTTTCCGCAATCGCTTTGAAATGATTATAAATTCCCTGCTGCGTCGGCTTATTGTAGAATGGACAAACAATCAGACAGGTTTTGATTCCAAGCTTTTCTGCTTCTTTTGTCAGCGCGATCGTCTCTTTTGTTGATGCACATCCTGTCCCTGCGATCACCGGCTTTCTTCCGTCTGCGGTTTTCACCGCTGTTTTCATCAGCTTTACTCTTTCTTCAAATGTGAGAAGGCTTGCTTCTCCTGTTGTACCTGTCACGATGAATGAATCACATTGATCATTTTGGATCAGATATTCAATCAATTCCGCATATGCGTCATAATTTACTTCCTCATTCCCGTCATACGGTGTGATAAGTGGTAATAGAATCTGACCATATTTTTCTACAAATTTGTTCATATTATCCTCCATGTCCTTTGCTTTTTTCTTATTAAAAACCTGATCTTCATATATCCGCGGGCTGTTTTATTTCTTCAGATATATGTTGATCCGGCTTTTTTCTTATTGAAATAAACTTGTCCTGATAGCTTCTTTATCACTTTCAGAAAGATATGTGATCGGACTCCTGCAAAATCCAACCTCCCGCCCTGTCAATTCTAATGCATATTTCAAGCGGATTGGAAATTGGGCGCCTCCCAGACTCTTCCATTTCATATACAGCGAATTTTGAATCTGAAGTCCTTCCTTATGTCTGTCTTCCACTGCACATTGCCACATTTTACAGCATTCTTTCGGAAATAAAGAAAGGATCGCGCTGATTGCTCCGGATGCTCCCAGTTCAAAGCAGGAAAAAATCATATCGTCCGTTGCCGCATATACTTTTCCTTGATTGCGGGAATACATGATATCCTGATAAAGTGCCTGGATTCCGCCTGTACTTTGTTTAATCCCGATCACATAATCCGTCTCATTCAGCAGCTTTGTATATAGCCCGGCGCTGATCGTATTCTGCGGAATCACATTATAGATAATGATGGGCAGCCGGACCTCTTCTGAAATGGTTTTATAAAAATCAAACATCCCCTCTTCATTCGGCACCAGAACATTGTATGCTGTTGGAGTCACCATGATCGCATCCGCCCCGGCTTCCTTCGCCGCTAATCCTGCGGTGACCGCTGCACGGGTACAGGTTCTCATAATCCCGCACACTAACGGCTGATCAGATCCCAATACAGACTTTCCTGCCCTCACTAAGGTCTGCAGCTCTTCATCTGTTAATGTAGGACCTTCTCCGGTACTTCCTGCAACACTGATTCCATTTGAACCTGCATCTAAACAGATCTTCATTTCACGCTTCAAAAATTCCATATGGATATCTCCATTTTCTTTAAACGGAGTTACAATTGGTGGAATAATTCCATTCAGATTCATGTGATCTCCTCCTGTATTGTATGATTATATGATGTCATATTGTATGATTAAAAATTATCACTTTTTCATTTTTATGTCAATAAATAATTTATATTTTTAAATTTTTTATTATATTTTCACAAAATTTCAAACTTATTATCGTCATATTATACAATTTTCTTTATTTTCATGTTTTTATATTGACTTTTTTATTATTTAATCGTATGATAAATTGTACGACATCATACAATATAGGAGGAGGTACACAATGAGGAATATTTCAGCATTAAAAGTAGGATGCGGAAAATTTTTCTATGGAAAAGGAGTGATAGATCAGCTTGTCTCTGAGATTTCAAGGCTTGGAGGAAGGGCATTTATCATAGGTGGCTCTCATACGCTTCCGCTGTTTTTAAAACATACAAAAGCAGTGTTGGATGCTTCAGATTTATTTTATCAGACAGATATCTTTCAGGGAGAATGTACCTCTGAAAAGGCTTGGAAATATGCCGATTTGGCTATAAAAAGCAGCTGTACTGTCTTTGTAGCTGCAGGCGGCGGAAAATGTATAGACCAGGTAAAATGTGCATCTGTATTCTCAGGTCTTCCGATCATTACGGTTCCGACTTCCATTGCAACCTGTGTCGCAACCTCCATGGTCGCAATCATGTATAATGATCTTGGCCAGCGTGCCCCTGCAGTGAATCTGAAGAAGGAGGTCGATGTCTGTATTGCGGACCGGGATCTGATCGCGTCTGCTCCGGAGCGCACACTGGCGGCCGGTATATTGGATTCCCTGGCCAAATATCCGGAATCCATCCATCAAAAGCAGGTTTCTACCTATAGAGACTGTGATTTAAAAGAGTACATTCAAGTCATTAATGCTCAGGGAATCTATGATTTTTTGATCAATGAATATGCAAATATCTATATGAAAAATAAAGATCATAAATTATTTGATAATTTTATTCTGACAAATCTGCTTCACACGTCTATTGTCAGCGGATTTGCAGACGGATCCGGACAGTTGGCGATAGCACACGCTACCTATGATTTTATGAGAAATCATAATACACAAAATGCAGCTCCTTATTTGCATGGAGAAATCGTAGCCGTGGGACTGATTTTACAGATGTATTTTAACGGCATGCCGGAAGAGCATATCCGGCGGATTCAAAGTGCAATGGCCGAAATGCATATGCCCTGTAATTTCAGTGACTTGAACTTTACCGCAACTCCAAAAAACCTTTCTCTATTTTTGAATACAATATACAGAGAATGCAATATTTCTTCCAATGAGGAAAAATTAAAACTCAGGGAAGCATTAAAAAAGATACTTTGAGTACATGCCGCACTTTGAATATTTGTGTTTATCCATTCCACTTTACAGTTTACTTTACAATAAGGATAATGCTATAATTTATCTCAAAGACCAATGTTTTAATTTTCTCTTACCCCTACAAAAATAAACGATGGAATGGTAAAAAAATGAAAGAAATACAGAGAATGTCGATTACTGACTCCGTAGTTGCAACAATTAAAGATATGATTCTATCAGGTGAATATAAAGAGAATGAGAAGCTTCCTGCAGAAATGTCTCTATGCCAGAGTTTAAAAGTCAGCCGTACCAGTGTCCGTGAGGCATTGCGAGTTCTCCAGGCTTTGGGTTTTGTTGAAATGCGTCCGGGCAAAGGTGCTTTTGTTGCTGACTACAAGCAAAAAGAAGAGACCCCCAATAATATGAATTTTAACATGGACGGCGCACGATTCCATGACTTTATGGAAGTCCGCATGGCAATTGAAACCCTTTCCGTCAGGCTTGCCGTCGAACGTTGTACAAAAAAGCAGATCCAGGAGCTGAAAGAAATCCATGAAGCATTTGTAGAAGCGAATAATTCACATGACATGATAAAAATGATCATGCTTGACGAATTATTTCACAAGCAGATCGTAGCCTGTACCAGCAATCCGCTGCTAATGGATATCAATGAACAGGTACTGGATGCGTTTCGCGCCTACAGAGGAGATTCTTTTTCCAATGATATGGTGTATAAAAACGCAGTTGAACCTCATGCACGGATTCTTCTCTGTTTTGAGACTCATAATGCAACTCTCGCGGTAGAAGAAATACGCCGCCATTTGGATATTACATCAAGAGATATGGAATTGATTCAATCGAAAAAGAAAAAAGGATAGGCAGATTGCTTATCCTCTTTTTCTTTTTGCAGCTTATGACTGTTCCCCAATTTCTTCCTCACCCGGATCATCATCTTCCTCGATCTCAATCTCTTCCCCATCAATCTGCGCGGAAGCTTTTCTCACCTTCGCAAGGCTGACCACCTTTTCTTCTTCATTCAGATTGATCAGCTTGACTCCGGAAGTGATCCTGCCGAGCTTTGATATATCAGCGCAGGACATCCGGATAATGATGCCTTCACTGTTGATCATCATGATCTCGTCATCTTCATTGACAGCCTTCATACCGATCACATCGCCGGTCTTTTCTGTAATCTTGTAACATTTGACGCCCTTACCGCCCCGGTTTTGAATGGTAAATTCACCCATGATGGTCCGTTTTCCGATTCCATTTTCCGAAACGATGAGCAGGCATTCGCCCTGGGTGTGGACCTGCATACCGATCACGGCGTCTCCGTCGGACAGATTGATTCCCCGGACTCCCATGGAAGTCCTTCCGGTTGAGCGTACATCCTTTTCATCAAACCGGATGCACTGGCCGTATTTTGTTACAAGTAGGATCTCCTTCTCATTGTCGGTGATCTTGACTTCGATCAGGTTATCGTCCTCCCGAAGTGTAATGGCAGCCAGACCTTTTTTGCGGACATTGTTGTATTCATACAGCGGTGTCTTTTTCACAAGGCCGTTTTCTGTTGCCATAAACAGGTATTGATTGTCATCATAGACCTTGATCGGGATCATGGCCGTAATCTTTTCATCCGGCATCAGCTGCAGGAGATTGATAATAGCCGTTCCTCTTGAGGTCCTGCCGGCTTCGGGAATCTCATAGGCCTTCATTCGGTACACACGCCCTTTATTCGTAAAGAACATGATATAATTGTGGGTAAAGGTGATGAAAAGCTCCTGAATAAAATCATCGTCCAGCTTCTGCATTCCCTTGATGCCTTTTCCGCCCCGGTTCTGATTCTTGAAGTTGTCGATGGTCATACGCTTAATATAGCCAAGCTTTGTCATGGTGACAACCACATCCTCCTTCGGAATCATATCCTCCATCGAGATATCAAATTCATCATAACCGATGCTTGTCCTTCTCTCATCTCCGTACTTATCGGAAATGATCAGGATTTCTTTTTTGATCACTCCGAGCAGGAGCTTTCTGTCGGCAAGGATTGCTTTTAATTCACCGATCTTCTTCATCAGCTCTGCATATTCTGCCTCCAGCTTCTCCCGTTCCAGACCTGTCAGAGCACGCAGACGCATGTCTACGATCGCCTGTGCCTGTACGTCCGTCAGCTCGAAGCGTTTCATCAGCTCTTCCTTTGCGATCTGGACAGTCTTGGAACCGCGGATGATCCGGATCACTTCATCAATGTGATCCAGTGCGATCAACAGACCCTGTAAAATGTGGGCCCGTTCCTCTGCTTTGTTGAGCTCATATTTGGTCCTTCTGGTTACGACCTCTTCTTGGTGCTGCAGATAATATTTCAGCATATCCAGCAGGTTCATGACCTTGGGCTGGTTATTGACCAGAGCGAGCATGATCACTCCGAAGGTATCCTGAAGCTGTGTATGCTTATAAAGCTGATTTAAAATGATGTTCGGGTTCACATCCCGGCGCAGCTCAATACAGATCCGCATTCCTTCCCTGCTGGACTGGTCGCTGAGCTCCGTGATCCCGTCGATTCTTTTATCCTTCACAAGCTCCGCGATTTTCTCGATCAGTCTTGCTTTATTGACCATGAAGGGAAGCTCTGTCACAACGATCCGGTTCTTTCCGTTCTGCATGGGTTCAATATTGGAAACTGCGCGCACCCGGATCTTTCCGCGTCCGGTCCGGTAAGATTCCTCAATGCCTCTTGTACCAAGGATTTCCGCCCCTGTAGGAAAGTCGGGTCCCTTAATGATCTCCATCACATCTTCGATGGATGTCTCGCCGTTCTCATCAATCTGGTCATCTATGATCTTGACGACTGCGGCAATCACTTCCTTCAGATTGTGAGGAGGAATATTTGTTGCCATACCGACGGCAATTCCATTGGTCCCATTGACCAGGAGATTTGGAAATCTGGATGGAAGAACGTCCGGCTCCTTCTCCGTCTCATCAAAGTTCGGGGAAAAATCAACGGTATCCTTGCCGATATCTGCCGTCATTTCCATGGAAATCTTACTCAGCCGAGCCTCTGTATAACGCATGGCCGCAGCCCCGTCGCCGTCCACGGAACCGAAGTTTCCATGACCGTCCACCAGAGGATATCTGGTAGACCATTCCTGAGCAAGGTTGACCAGGGCTCCATATATAGAACTGTCTCCGTGGGGATGATATTTTCCCATCGTATCCCCGACGATACGCGCACATTTACGATGCGGCTTGTCCGGGCCGTTATTCAGTTCGATCATGGAATATAAAATTCTGCGCTGAACCGGTTTCAGACCGTCCCTTACATCCGGAAGCGCACGGGCGGCGATAACGCTCATGGCATAGTCGATGTAGGAATTTTCCATGGTCTTTTTCAGGTCAACTTCATGGACTTTATCAAAAATATTATCTTCCATACTGTCTCCTTTATGATTATGTTACAAGTAATCCCATTTGAATTCATCCCCTCAGTTGCAGGCAATCTCAAAATCTTTGATTTTCTGCTTAATTAGCATTTCCAATGCCAATTTGAAATAAAATTTAAAGTTAAAATACTTTTGATCTTTGCCTTTTATTTTACCTGCCGCTGATAAAATGTTATATATCAAGGTTTCTGACAAACTTTGCGTTTGCTTCTATAAACTCACGCCGTGGTTCTACCCTATCTCCCATAAGTGTAGTAAATGTCAGATCCAGTTCGGAGGAAGTCTCTTCGTCCATCGTCACCTTCAATAAGATACGATGCTCCGGATCCATGGTCGTATCCCACAGCTGATCCGCATCCATCTCCCCCAGTCCTTTATAACGCTGGATCTTATTATTCGTGTCCCTTCCGACCTCAGTGAGAATATTGTTTAACTCCTCGTCGCTGTACGCATACCATGTCCTTTTATTTTTTTCCAGCTTATACAGCGGCGGCTGCGCCAGATATACATAGCCTTGCTTGATCAATTCAGGCATAAACCTGTATAAAAATGTCAGCAGCAGTGTACTGATATGGGCGCCGTCCACGTCGGCATCCGTCATAATAATAATCTTATGATAACGCAGCTTACTAATATCAAAATCTTCATGAATCCCGGTTCCGAAAGCCGTAATCATGGCTTTGATCTCCGCATTTGCATAGATCTTATCCAGCCTTGCCTTTTCCACATTCAAAATCTTTCCGCGAAGAGGAAGGATTGCCTGGGTTGCGCGGTCGCGGGCCGTTTTGGCGGAACCGCCGGCGGAATCTCCCTCCACGATATAGATCTCGCAATTCACCGGATCCTTGTCGGAACAGTCTGCCAGCTTTCCGGGAAGGGATAGCCCCTCCAGCGCAGATTTTCTTCTCGTCAGATCCCTTGCTTTCCTTGCTGCTTCCCGAGCGCGCTGCGCCATGACAGACTTCTCCACCGTAAGCTTGGCCACATTCGGATTCTGCTCCAGAAATACCTCCAGCTGGCTGCTGACAATATTATCCACCGCGCCCCTTGCCTCGCTGTTGCCCAGCTTCTGCTTGGTCTGGCCCTCAAACTGGGGATCCTCGATCTTCACGCTGATAATGGCAGTCAGACCTTCCCGGATATCCTCCCCGGAAAGATTCGGCTCGCTGTCCTTCAGCAGCTTATTTTTTCTCGCATAATCATTAAATGTCTTCGTCAGGGAATTGCGGAATCCCACGATGTGGGTTCCTCCCTCCGGAGTGGTGATATTATTTACGAATCCATACGTGTTGTCGCTGTAAGAATCGTTGTGCTGCATGGCCACTTCCACGTATACATTATCCTTTTCCCCTTCGCAGTAAATGATCTGGTCGTACAGCGCCGTCTTGCTTTTATTCAAGTATGTGACAAATTCCTTGATTCCACCCTCATAATGGAAGGTCTGCTCCCTGACCTCTTCCTCACGCACATCCCGCAGGATAATCTTAAGGCCCTTTGTCAAAAATGCCATCTCGCGGAATCTCTGTTTTAAAATCCCATAATCAAATACCGTTTCTTCAAATATACTTTTATCCGGCAGAAATGTAACCGTTGTCCCTGTTTTATCGGGATCACATTCTCCGACCACCTTCAGCTTATAGACAACCTGTCCCCGCTCATAGCGCTGCTTATAAATCTTGCCTTCGTGACAAATCTCCACCTCCAGCCAGTCGGAAAGCGCATTCACCACCGATGCCCCTACGCCGTGGAGTCCGCCGGACACCTTATATCCCCCGCCGCCGAACTTTCCGCCCGCATGGAGCACGGTAAATACAACCTCTACCGCAGGAAGTCCTGATTTGTTATTGATCCCTACGGGAATTCCTCTTCCGTTATCCGACACCGTGACCGAATTATCCTGATTGATCGTCACATCAATCGTATCACAATGCCCTGCCAATGCTTCATCTACCGAATTATCCACAATCTCATACACAAGATGATGAAGTCCCCTCAGAGAGGTACTGCCGATATACATCCCAGGCCTCTTCCGGACAGCTTCCAGTCCTTCCAGGATCTGTATCTGGTCAGCTCCATATTCCGCATCAAATTCCGTACCAGTCATACTCATTCAATAACCTCCTCAAACGGTAAAGCAACACAAAGCCTTTCGGATTTATGCCTTTTTTTCTACAATGCTTCCATCCTTTACATAAAAAACTCTATTAACAGCAAACCTGTGGCTGATCAGTTCCTCCAGCCCGGTACAGGTCACTATTGTCTGTATATCGTGGATACTGTCCAATAGATAGTTTTGCCTGTTTTTGTCCAGTTCAGACAAAACATCGTCCAGCAAAAGCACGGGGGTATCTCCCGTCACGGACCGGACCAGCTCAATCTCCGACATTTTCAGAGACAACGCCGCTGTCCTCTGCTGTCCTTGGGAACCAAATCTCCGGATGTCCAGGCTTCCCTCCTGAAATCCCATATCATCCCTGTGGGGGCCGACAGACGTACTCTTAAGCTTAAGATCCCTTTCCCTATATCTCCTCACTGCCTGTTCCAGAGGCATGTCTCCGGCAGATGTTTCATAGGATAAAGAGAGATGCTCCTTTCCCCCGGTCAGACGGAGATGGATATCCGAAATTATTTTATTAACCTGGTTCACAAATTCTTTTCTCCGGTCAATGATCTTCGTTCCATACTCAATTAATTGCATATCCCAGATATCCAATGTCTCTATCAGGCTTTGTTGATGTACAATTTCTTTTAGCAAGGAATTTCTTTGATTAATAATACGATTATAGTTAGAAAGGTTACTCAGATATACCTTATCAAGCTGCGACAGCTCAAGGTCAATGAATCTCCTTCTGCCAGCAGGCCCTTCCTTAATGATATTTAAGTCTTCCGGAGAAAAAAATACAAAATGGACGATGCCGAACAATTCTACTGCCTTCCGTATGGGAATCTTATTCACCGCGATCCCCTTCGGACTGTTCTTTTTCAAATGCAGATCAATCTGATATTCCATTCCCCGCTTCTCAATGACCGTCTCTATATGAGATTCATCATATCCAAGCCGAATCAAATCTCTGTCCTTTGCCCCTCTGTGTGACTTTGTTGTTCCTGATAAATACAAAGCTTCCAGAACATTCGTCTTTCCCTGCGCGTTATCCCCATAGAGGATATTCGTATTTGCGTCCAGATGAAGATCAAGCAGATCATAATTCCTGTAATTCTTTAGTTTCAAAGACTTGATTATCATATCTTCTCCAAAGTCAACATCATCCAAAAATATCCAATGTATATTTTACACTGTTTTTCACAATTTTTCAATTTATTTTTTAATATTCCCAACAGACGTGTGAGAAAAAGTTCCTGTCTGCGGAGTCAAGATCTCCTACTTTCTGCTGGAAATCTGAATCGTTCCTCCGCCGTATTCTACAATGTCGCGATCATAGAGCTTTCTGCCTCTTCTGGTATCAATCTCTCCGTTGACACTGACCTCACCGTCCTGCACCGCCTGTTTGGCATCTGCCCCGGATTCCACCAGACCAGCCGCCTTCAATGCCTGACCCAGCTTGATATGATCCTCGGAATCTCTTAAATAAAATATTTCCATTCGATGAATCTCCTTTCCTAAAAACAGCCATTGCTGTGGGCATCTGTCGGATATCCACAGCAATATCTTTTTCACCTGAACGAGCAGGTCGAAGGCTTCTTGAAGCATCCAACTATACAGGTGACATTTTTCCGGCTGAAATTTTATAATTTTCCACAATAATCCCGTTTTCTTCTTATACCACCGCGTTAAAATTGACAGGCAGTATGAGATAAATATATGTCTGCTGCTTGTCCTTGATGAAGCAGGGCGCCTTTGCATTCATGAAATACAACTCCACCTCTTCATCGTCAATAACTCTCAGCGCGTCGATCAAAAACTTTGGATTAAATCCGATCAGAAGATCCTTTCCCTCTTTTGTGATAAAGATATCCTCATCCATAGATCCAATCTGGGATTTGATCTTGAGCTGCATGGACTCATCTCCGATATTGATGATAATCGGCTTCTTGTCCCCCTCCTTGATCAGAAGCGTGGCACGGTCGATACAATCCAAGAGCTCCCGCTTATTCACCGTGATCTTGGTGTCATAATCGCTGGAAAGCATCTGATCGATCTTAAAATAATCACCTTCGATCAGGCGGGATACGACTACAGTCTTATCAAATTCAAATACAATGTGGTTTTTCGTAAAGGAAATATCCACATATTCCTCTGCTTCTCCTCCTATGATCTTGCTGATCTCCTGCAGGGTCTTGCCAGGAACAATCACCTTTCTCGGTTCATAGGAATCCTTTAACTCGATCTTTCGGATCGAGATCCTGTGTCCGTCCAGTGAAACGACCCGAAGCTTATCATCCGTGATCTCGAATAATTCACCGGTCATCATTTTGTTGGAATCATTATCCGCAATAGAAAAGATAGTCTGGCGGATGGCTTCCTTCAGGGTAAACTCCGATATTGTAAAAAAGTTTTCTTTTTCGATTGCCGGAAGATAGGAAAAATCTTCACCGGACTGTGCAGCGATATTAAATTTTGCCTTTTCACAGGTGATCAATGCCTGACTGTCTGACTCTGCGTCAATGACCACATCGTTATCCGGCAGCTTTCTGACAATTTCTGAAAATATCTTTGCATTCAGGGCCAGAATTCCATGCTCCACAACCTTACCTTCAATGGTTGTCTCTATGCCAAGTTCCATATCATTTGCCGTAAGCTTAATGGTATCTAAGGATGCGTCGATCAGGATACATTCCAGGATCGGCATGGTCGTTTTGGAAGGTACGGCTTTTGATACGATGCTGACTCCTTTGACCAGATTATTTCTGCTGCAGATTATCTTCATGTTGAAAACTCCTTTCTTTCGTCATGGAGGATTCCTTCGTGTCGAGAAGGAAAATCCCATGCGCGTTTTATGTATCTATAAATAAATTCACTTCCGACTTCGTCTCCGTAGGGGCTGTAGATAAGTTTAAAAGTGCTGCAAGCCCTTATGAAATCGAGGTTTGTGTGTTTGGATAAGCCTGTTGAAACAGGAGGGATGGGAAGGGGGATGATGGGGAAAAAATCAGGATTGAAATTTTCGGCATGTTCCTCTCAACTTTAGTATTTCCCAATGTTCACAATCTTGTTTCTTCTTTTCAACAAGGTTATTCACAAAATGTGAGTAAATAAAATTGTTATACTAAGCGGCAGAATTATCTGCCGTGAGTATCTATATTACAATGGATTCAATTTTTTACGGATGATACTGACCGTATTGCTGAGCGCTTCATCTGTCTGAAGGTCAGCGGCAATCTTCTTTACTCCATGGCTGATGGATGCATGGTCTTTCCCACCAAGCAGAACTCCTACAGCCTTCAGAGGAGTATCTGTCAGATCCCTGCAGAGGTACATGATGATCTGCCGGGGAAGTACGATCTCGGCATTCCTCTTCCTGCCCTTCAAATCGGCGATGGATACGTTGAAATGCTCGGATACGACATCCATGATCAGCTCCGGTGTGATCTCACGGATATTGTCCGGTGAGATCATATCCTTTAAGGCCTCTGCTGCAAGCGCTATATCAATCGGCTTCTTTTCCAGATTGGAAAGTGCGATCAGCTTGTTCAGGGAGCCTTCCAGTTCCCGGATGTTGGACTTAATGTTGTTGGCGATGTACTGCATGACATCATCCGGAATGTGATAGCGCTCCAGCCCGTCCAGTTCTTCCTTCTTTCTCAGGATCGCCATCCTCGTCTCATAGTCCGGGGATGAAATGTCGGCGATCAGACCCCATTCGAACCTTGTCCGAAGGCGTGCCTCCAAAGTCTCAATGTCCTTGGGGGGCTTATCACTGGATATGATGATCTGTCTGCCGGATACGTGGAGGTGGTTAAAGGTGTGGAAAAATTCTTCCTGCGTACTTTCTTTTCCGATAATGAACTGAATATCATCTATGAGCAGTACATCGTTGTTGCGGTACTTCTCACGAAAGGTTGTCATTGCAAGTTCATCACCGTTTTTACCGATTTTCAATGCGTCGATCAGTTCATTGGTGAACGTCTCACTGGTCACGTAGAGCACCTTTTTCGAAGCGTCCTTCTCCAGAATATGGTGGGCAATGGAATGCATCAGATGTGTCTTGCCCAGTCCTACGCCTCCGTAAATGAAAAGAGGATTGTAGATATCTCCGGGAGACTCCGCAACTGCAAGGGATGCGGCATGTGCAAAGTTATTATTGCTGCCGACCACGAAGGTGTCAAAGGTATATTTTGGATTCAGGTTGGCAGATTCAAGGACTGCGTTGTTCTTCTGTTTCCTGGCTGTCTGTTCTTTTTTTCTGTGGATCACTAAATGGTCTTCCGTGACAAAGGACACCTCATATTCATGCCCGGTCACTTCCGCAATGCATACCTTAAAGGGGAGCATGTACTTTTCTTCGATATGCTCCAGGCTTGCTTTGAGCTTCACAAGAATGTATACGGTATCATCGGAGACTTCGTATACGGTCAGAGGTTCGATCCACGTCGTGTACGCAATATTTGATGAGCAATACTCTGATTTCATCTTTTCCAGGATCTGCGGCCAGTTTTCTTCTACAATGTTCATCAATAATAACTCCTGATCAATTTGGATTTAAAGAGCTTGATAAGAAACTCTCTTCTTACCCTATTCTACATCAAAAAGGGATTCGGCGCAATCATAAAAGATGTGCATAACTGGGAGAAAAGTTATTCATATCGAATTTTAGAAGTGAACAGAACATATTTTTCTAAAAAAAATTTTTTATCCACAAGATATTTTGCAGTTATCCACAAAAAATCACCAAGTTATTCACATTTTGGGGATAACTCTGTGAAAAGAATAAAAAACGAAAAAAATGTGATAAAATGGCTGGATTAGCTTGACTTAAAAGGGTTTTTTGCATATAATTTATGAGAATCTTTTTGTAATATATATAGTTATTAGGGTATTTTTGATCGATTTTATATTATAAGAAAGATAATAGTTTCTATCTGAGACATTTTTACCGGTTCATCCGGGGCAGGATAGTATTTATAAGGGAGGTGTATAGATCATGAAGATGACATTTCAGCCGAAGAAGAAATCCAGAGCAAGAGTTCATGGGTTCAGGGCAAGAATGAGAACAGCAGGCGGAAGAAAAGTATTGGCTGCCAGAAGAGCAAAAGGAAGAAAGCAATTATCAGCTTAGGCCGCATTTAATGTGGCCTTTTTATAACTGTTGCGGGTGTATCCGCAGGATACGCCTTTTCTTCTATATTAAATAGGAAGAGAATCATGTTATATTCGGAATCTTTAAAGAAGAATAAAGATTTTCAAATTGTGTATCGTACAGGAAGATCCTATGCCAACCGGTTTCTGGTCATGTATATAAGGAAGAATGATCTGAATCGGAACCGGCTTGGGATTTCCGTCAGTAAAAAAGTAGGAAACAGTGTTGTGAGGCATCACCTCACAAGGCTGATCCGGGAAAGCTATCGACTTCAAGAAGAATATTTTCTGTGTGGATATGACATTGTTGTCGTGGTCAGAGTCAATGCAAAGAACAGTTCATTTGCAGACATGAAAAGTGCGTTGATCCACCTGGGAAAGCTTCATAAAATATATATCAGCGAAAAGGAAGATCGCTGAAAATAAGGAAGTGGTGCGGTTGAAGAAGCTCCTGATCAGATTGATCCGATTCTATCAAAAGTATTTGTCCGGGATGAAGGCAGGTTCCTGCTGTAAATATACACCGACTTGTTCACAGTATGGGATAGAGGCAATTGAAAAGTACGGTGCGTTCAAGGGCGGGGCTCTTGCTGTCTGGAGGATTCTTCGGTGCAATCCATTTGCAAAAGGCGGATTTGATCCGGTACCTTAAGGAGGATGAGAAATGTATGGAATTATAGCTACAGGGATATATAACTGGCCTGTAATTAAGCAGACTTCATGGCTGCTTGGTAAGGTAATGAATGTAATATATAATGTAATGGACGGGGTATTCGGAATACAGAATATCGGAATCTGTATCATTATTTTTACAATTGTGACTTATTTTTTGATGATCCCGCTTACGATCAAGCAGCAGAAGTGGTCCAAGATGCAGTCTGTAATGAGCCCGGAGCTTCAAAAAATTCAGAAGAAGTACGCAGGAAAAAAAGATCAGGCATCCATGCTGAAGCAGCAGGAAGAGATGAATGCGGTATATGAAAAGTACGGAACCAGCATGTCAAGCGGGTGTCTTCCGATGTTTGCCTCAACTGCGATACTTTTTGGATTGTATCCTGTGATCATGTACATTCCGAATCATGTGCAGAGGGTCAAAGATGTTTACATGCCGGCTGTGGAAAAAATCATGTCCATAGATGGATTTCAAAAAATCATGGAAGGAATCGGTTCTGCGTCTCCGGTATTGATGAATCCGAAATCCTATGATTATTCACAGGCGGATACCCTGGTTACCGTCTTGTATAAGTTCCAGGATTCCACATGGGACGCGCTTGTGGATAAGTTGCCGGCTCTGGAAAGTATTGCAAATTCCACCATTGATACGATCGGACATATGAACAGCTTTTTGGGAATCAATATCGGTGAGACTCCCATGACCATGCTGATGGCATCTATTAGGAATTTTACCATCGGTGGGATCATCCTGGCGGTGATCATTCCGGTGCTTGCAGGTCTGACCCAGTTTATCAGTGTGAAGCTGATGCCTCAGCAGCCCCAGACGGATACGGATAATCCGATGGCAAATTCCATGAAGACCATGACTTATACAATGCCGCTGTTTTCCGTATTCATTGGCTTTACGCTTCCGGCAGGACTTGGTCTTTACTGGGCGGCGAGTGCGGCAGTCAGATCAATACAGCAGCTTGCGATCAACAAATATCTGAACAGTAAATCTATGGAAGATCTGATTGCGGAGAATCAGAAGAAGGCAGCGAAGAAGCGGGAAAAGAAAGGGACATCCGCCAAAGAGATCAATCAGATGGCTGCAACCAGTACCCGGCGTGTTGAGAGAAAGTCCAATATCTCAGAGGAAGAGAGGCAGAGACTTTTGGATCGGGCTTCCGAATTGAACAGGAATGCGAAGAAGGGAAGTCTCACAGATATCGCAAATATGGTGAGCCGGTACAATACCGGACAGGTGGATGAGCCTGATACAAAGGATTTTGACAGCAGCAACGCAGACAGCAGTGCAGAAAAAAGTTACAGCAAAAGAAAAAATAAAGAGAAGCATTAAAAATTTTTTATTTCATGTTTTATACCGAAGGGCATCCCAAAATACATGCCCTGCGGGACGGGCGGACTTCGTTTAACAGGTATTTATAAATGGAAAGGCAGGGGTCGAAAATGGATGGCAGTATCAGAGTTTCAGCAAAAACTGTAGACGATGCGATCACAGAGGCAATGATTCAGTTGGGTGTTACCAGCGACAGACTGGAATATGATGTGATCGAAAAAGGAAGCGCCGGTTTTCTTGGGATTGGCATGAAGCAGGCAGTCATTGAAGCCAGAAGAAAAAAAGGCGTGGAAAAAGAAAATGATATTTTAGAAGAGATTAAAAAAGAAGTAAAAATGGAAGAAAAGAAATCATTTAAGAATGATTTCAAGAAAGAAGTTAAGAAAGAAACGAAAAAGGATACTAAGAAAACACAGAAAGAACTTGTAAACGAATCAAAAGATACTGCTGTAAAGGAAGAGAGTCCGAAAGCGAAAGAGACGGAAAAGGATACTTCGACCGAAAAGCCGACGGCAGAAGGAAAGAAACCTGCGAAGGAAAAAAATGCCGTAGCAGAGACTTCTTCTGAAAAAGAGAGTTCTTCATCCAGAAGGTCTTCCGAGGTTGCTGAGGTAACGGAAGATACGAAAAAAGCTGTAGAAAAATTCCTCTATGATGTATTTCAGGTGATGGGAATGGAGGTTCAGATCAAATCTGAAGTGGATAAGGACGGAGTACTGTGCATTGATATGTCCGGTGATAATATGGGAATTATTATCGGCAAACGCGGTCAGACATTGGATTCTCTGCAGTATCTTTCGAACCGGGTTGCGAACAAACAGCAGGCAGGTTATGTGAGAGTGAAGCTGGATACGGAAAATTACCGTGTGAGAAGGGAAGAGACATTGAGGCATCTGGCGAAAAATATTGCGCATAAGGTGAAGAGAAACAGAAAGCCGATCGCGTTGGAGCCGATGAATCCTTATGAGAGAAGGATCATCCATTATTCCCTGCAGTCAGATCCGTATGTGACTACGCATAGCGAGGGTGAAGATCCTTACCGGAAGGTTGTTGTAACATTAAAGAGATAGAGAACAGGATTGAATTAGCTTGTGCTGGGAAAGAATAGTAAAAGGAAATCTTATTTTGCATAAGTTATTTCGAGAATGAGTTGAAGGGCGGGGGCTGCCGTATTAAGTAACAATGTATCCTTAATGCGGCGGTCCTGTTTTGATATAGGAAGGATATCCTTTATGATTTATAGAGATACGATTGCTGCAATTTCTACAGGAATGTCGGCTTCCGGAATCGGAATTGTTCGGATCAGCGGTGGAAAAGCATTTGATGTGATCAACCGCATTTACCATGGAAAGGATCAATTATCGGAGGCGGAAAGCCATACGATCCATTATGGCTTTATCAAGGATGAGGGCGAGATGATAGACCAGGTTCTGGTTTCCGTAATGCGTTCTCCAAGAACATTTACCGGGGAGGATACGGTAGAGATCAACTGCCATGGCGGTATATTTGTTGTGAAAAAGGTTTTGGAAATTGTGTTGAAAAGTGGTGCAAGGCTTGCGGAACCGGGGGAATTTACGAAGCGTGCTTTTTTAAATGGAAGGATGGATCTGTCCCAGGCAGAGGCAGTGATCGACGTGATCAATTCGCAAAATGAATATGCGTTGAAAAGTTCTGTTGGTCAACTGCGCGGAAGTATCAAAAATGCAGTCAATAAGATCAGAGAGAAAATTATTTATCACACTGCTTTTATTGAATCCGCATTGGATGATCCGGAACATATCAGTATAGAAGGATATGGGGAAAAACTGGATCTGGTTTTAACTGAAGTGATTCAGGAGATGGATAAGCTGATCCGTTCCTATGACAGTGGGAGGATTATTAAGGAAGGAATACAGACTGTGATCCTGGGAAAGCCGAATGTGGGAAAATCCTCTCTGCTGAATATTCTTTCCGGCAGGGAACGGGCGATTGTTACAGATATTGAGGGGACAACCCGGGACATTCTGGAGGAGCAGGTACAGATCCATGGTTTGAATTTGAATGTGATTGATACTGCCGGCATTCGTGATACAAGTGACAGAATTGAAAAAATCGGTGTGGATAAGGCGAAGGAATATGCGGATCTGGCGGACCTGATCATATATGTTGTCGATGCCTCCCGGGAGCTGGATGAGAATGATATTCACATTGCAGAGTTGATTTATGGGAAAAGGTGTATCATATTATTGAATAAATCAGATCTGAGTACCGTAATCAGTAAAGAGGATGTGAAAAACTTTCTTAGAAATGTTTTTTTTGATGTGGAAAAAAAGGATTATGTTTATTATATGGTGGAGCAGATTCCGTTGATTGATATTTCTGTAAAGATGGAACAGGGAATTCAGAAATTTGGTTCTGTGTTGCAGAAGATGTTTTTTGAAGGTACTATTTCTTCAAATGAAGAAATTCACATTACGAATCTGAGGCAGAAGGAAGCATTGACGAGTGCGTATGCTTCTCTGAAACGAGTGCAGGAAAGTATCCGCGATCAGATGCCAGAGGATTTTTATTCTATTGATCTGATGGATGCATATGAGAGTTTGGGAAGTATAACAGGTGAAACGATTGGAGAGGATTTGGTAAATGAAATATTCAGCAAATTCTGTATGGGAAAATAAGGATTCATACGATATTATTGTCGTTGGAGCCGGACACGCCGGATGCGAGGCAGCACTGGCGGGAGCTAGGCTTGGATTTCGGACATTATTATTTACGATCAGCATTGATAGTATAGCGATGATGCCCTGCAATCCGAATATAGGCGGAAGTTCTAAGGGGCATCTGGTCAGGGAGGTCGATGCCCTGGGCGGGGAGATGGGAAAGGTCATTGACCGGGCATTTATCCAGTCGAAAATGCTGAATAAGTCGAAGGGGCCTGCAGTTCATTCTCTTCGCGCGCAGGCGGATAAAGCGGATTACAGCAGAAAAATGAGAAACGTGCTTCAGAATCAGAAAAATCTGGAGATACGGCAGATGGAAGTAACGGACATTCTCGCTGAAAATGGAAAGATCACGGGTGTACAGACTTATTCCGGCGCAATTTATCATTGCAGCGCAGTTGTGTTATGCACCGGGACTTATTTGTGTGCAAGATGTATCTATGGCGAGGTGAGTACTCAGACAGGTCCCAATGGACTGCAGCCTGCGAATCATCTTACGGAAAGTCTGAAAAGGTTGGGAATCCGGATGTATCGTTTTAAAACAGGTACTCCTGCACGAATTGATAAAAATTCAATTGACTTTTCGAAGATGGAAGAGCAGAAGGGGGATGAGTTTGTTGTACCATTTTCGTTTACAACGAAAATGGAGGATGTACAGATTGACCAGGTATCCTGTTGGCTGACATATACAAATGAAAAAACACATGAGATTATTAGAAATAATTTGGATAGATCTCCTTTATTTTCTGGAATGATAGAAGGAACAGGACCACGATATTGTCCGTCAATTGAGGATAAAGTGGTTAAATTTTCAGACAAAAATAGACATCAGGTTTTTATTGAGCCGGAAGGACTTGATACAAATGAAATGTATGTGGGAGGAATGTCCAGCTCTCTTCCGGAGGATGTCCAGTATGCCATGTATCGAAGTGTTCCGGGTCTAGAGAATGTACGGATTGTGAGAAATGCATATGCAATTGAGTATGACTGTATTGATGCCAGACAGCTGAAAAGTACATTGGAATTTAAAAATGTGGAAGGATTATTTAGCGGGGGACAGTTTAATGGAAGCTCGGGTTATGAGGAGGCTGCGGCACAGGGATTGATAGCGGGAATTAATGCCGCCAGGAAGCTGCAGGGTAAAGAAGGGATTGTGATTGATCGTTCTCTGGGCTATATTGGAGTCTTGATTGATGACCTTGTGACAAAGGAAAATCATGAGCCGTACAGGATGATGACATCCAGGGCAGAGTACAGACTTCTTCTGCGTCAGGATAATGCGGATCAGAGACTGACAAAGCTGGGTTATGAAATAGGCTTGATTGATGAGGAACGTTATCAGAGGCTTCTTAGGAAAGAAAAACAGATTCAGGAAGAAATCGATCGAGTGAATCATACGAATATCGGAACATCTGAGGAGGTTCAGTTATTGATGAAGGTTTATGAAAGTACGCCGTTGATTTCAGGAATAAAGTTATCTGAACTGATCCGAAGACCGGAATTAAATTATCAATGTCTGGCTCCGATTGATCCGGGAAGAAAAAGCCTTCCATATGATGTGGCAGAGCAGGTTAATATAAATATTAAATATGATGGATATATAAAACGTCAGCAGAGGCAGGTAGAGCAGTTTAAAAAGCTTGAGGATAAGAGAATACCGGAGGATATCAATTATGACGACGTTCATAGCCTTCGGATTGAGGCAAAGCAGAAGCTGATGGAAATACGGCCTGCATCAATTGGACAGGCATCCAGAATATCCGGAGTTTCACCGGCAGATATTTCTGTATTGTTGGTTTATTTGCAGGCAAATTAGGAACTTATGATCAATATTCTTTGCATAAGGCAAAAATTTTATATTGTGCATTTCTGATTTATGCAGGTTAGGAACAGAGTAGAAAAGAAGATAGTTATAGATTGTTTTTCATTTGATGAGAGGTAAGTGATATTTTGAATGATAAGTTTTTAAGGCAATTGGAATCACTGAATATAGAATTGGATCAAGAACAACAGGAAAAATTTTATCAATTTTGTGAGTTGCTGATTGAGTGGAATAAGGTGATGAATTTAACTGGAATTACGGATTATGACGAAGTGTATGAAAAGCATTTTGTAGATAGTCTGGCGATTGCTAAAGTGATTGATCTGAAAAAGGTAAATCGGATCATTGATATAGGAACGGGTGCAGGCTTTCCAGGAATTCCTCTTAAGATTGCATTTCCACATCTGGAGGTGGTATTGCTGGATTCACTTCAGAAGAGAATTCATTTTTTGGATGAAGTGGCATCTAAATTAAGTTTACAGAGGGTGATTACTTTACATGGTCGGGCAGAAGATTATGCAAGAGGAACGGAGTATAGAGAATCATTTGATCTGTGTGTATCAAGAGCGGTGGCAAAATTGGCAGTCTTGAGTGAGTACTGTATTCCATATGTAAGTGTTGGAGGACATTTTATTTCTTATAAAAGCGGGAATGTAGATGAGGAAATAAAACAAGCTGAGACATCGATACGTGTTCTTGGGGGAATGTTAGAGGATATTGTAAAATTTAAGCTTCCGCTGAGTGAGATAGAGAGGTCATTTGTGAAGATACATAAAGAAAGCTATACAAAAAATAAATATCCGAGAAAGGCCGGAGTCCCGGGGAAAAATCCGATTGTGTAGGGATTGCTGATGAATGGGGGGATTAAATGAATAATGATTAAGATATTATTTGTTTAAGGATTTTTGTGCAAATTTTGATTTTTGTTATTTGCTATATATTTTATTTACAAGTATATATTATTTTAAGTAGTTTAGGCACTTAGTAATTTCTTGCGTAGAATGGCAAAATTTTTGTATTGTGCTTTTCCGGTTTATCCGAGTTAGGTGTCTCCTTTGAATATTGTAAAATTATGTAGAATCAATTTTTATTATATGGTTTGTGATATAGGGCAGTATATCTGTCCTATTTTTTATTATCGGCTTTATCCGGTTGAATACGACGGAGTTTTTGCGTTAAAAAAATGGAGACTCACAAAATAAAAAAATATCCGCTATGCGGGTAATGCAGCAAGTATATGCTTTTATGAAGATTGTTCATATGTAGATTGGTTAGATGAAATTTAGATGATAGAGTTGTAAGGAGAAAAATGATAGATTATGTTTTGATGAGCAGAGAAAATTTTAGAATAATTTTTTTATATAGTTTATTTTGGTTTATCCAGATTAGACATTTACAAACATTTTCTTTCAATGATTCATTTTCCACAATATATACTCTATACTCTGACTTGATAAATATTATAGAAAAATTTTTGTGGAAATGACATTTCCCAACATTAATCGTAACTTAGTCACTTATGGACAATTTTTTGCGCAAAATGAAAAAATTGTATTTTGTTTTTCAGGTTAAGTTGTTATTAATTATAGCTGTAGCAATAGACGATATGAATGCAACTTTTACTTGTATTCTCAAAACAGTCACTGCAGGAGTTGCCAGTATCATATATTTATGGATTATTCGAGTTAGGCACTGAACAATAATTTCTTGCACAAAATTTTTGTATTGTGCTTTTCAGGTTTATCCGGGGTAGGTACTTACGAATAATTTCTTGTACAAGGTGGCAAAATTCTTGTATAGTGTTTTTTGTTTATTAAGGTTAGATACTTATAAATTATTTCTTATATAAAATATTTGTATTGTATTTTTTGGAAAAATTTAGAATAGTCTTTTAAGATTCATTTGTTTACTGGGATTTTGTTAAGTAAGTATATTTTATATAGGTTAAATAGAACAAATTTTAACGTGAGTTTTCTTATTTATTATTGTGAGGGAAATAGATAAGTAGTCAAGTTTTCATATTTGGAAACTGTTTTGAAAGTTGGATATATTGTAATTTGTAGTGTTAGATTTTAATAGTTTGTCAGTTTATAACAGAAAATTTGATCTGTAATATGTAATAAAATAATAATATATAAGAAAAAGTAGATGGTTTGCAGCAAATAATAGTAATTGTAAAAATGTTTCACGTGAAACATTTGTTATAAATACTGTCGGATAATAATTAACTTTACGTAATATATACTATAACTCATTGAAGATTGTAGAAAGATTTTTTACGAAATATCATTTATTGACATTAGGTGGAACTTAGTCACTTCTAAATTAATCAAAAAAGTCCAATACAATTATTTAACATTTTGTAAAAGAAATTATCTCGGACAATATTATGTGAAAAATAAAAAAATCCTGTATGTTTGAATGTTTTTAGAAAAGCCAACCGACTCATCCACTCGTAAAAACTGTGCTGTAGCACTCATACGTCTACTAACGCAGCCGCTTTTTGCTCATCAATACCTAGTTTGCTGAATCGATAGGATATTTTCATTGCTATAAATCACATGAAAATGATCTGCTGAATCAAAATAGTATAGCTTGGTTGTATCTTTTTGAGTTTATTGTCTGTATAATGAGCTTAAATCTCTCACCTTTAGGCGAAACCTTTGGGTCAACCACATAACCTTAAGTTTAGAAAAAAGAAAAATTGAGATACTAAATGTGAGGTGAGGAATATGGAGAATTATAGAAAATCGTCACATTGCATGTATGATATCAAGTATCATCTGGTATAGATAACAAAGTATAGGAAACCAGTGATTATAGGGAAAATAGCAGTTCGGACAAGAAAATTGATCCGAACCATTTGTCAAAGAAATGAAGTGGAAATCTTGACAGGGCAAGTTGGAACCGATCACATCCACATGTTAGTGTCGGTTCCGCCGCATTTGTCAGCAAGCAAACTGGTACAGTATTTTAAAGGGGCAACATCAAGGAAACTGCAAATGGAATATAAAGAATTGAACAAAGAATTCTGGGGGCAGCATTTGTGGGCAAGAGGATACTTTGAAGTAAGTAGTGGGAATGTGACAGATGAAATTATCAAAGAATATATCTAAAATCAAGATTTACAAGAGAAAATAAAAACGGACAACTTTGAGATAAGTTAAGTAGAAAGGGAAATAAGTAAAGTGGCGACAACTTAAGGCTACTTCAGCAGTAAACCGAATCTACCGGCTTTTGCTGGTAGTGGTTCAGTTCTTCGAGGAACTAATTACTTTTGCCTGCAGTGTTCTAAAAAAAGGATAGAATACAACACATGTTTGCATTGAGGTGGTTTATTTGAATTATGCATATACAAACAATATTATATCCAGCGCAAAATGTTAAAATTTTAGTATTATGTATTTGTGATTTATTTGGGTCAATATTATATTAAGAATTAATTATAAAAAATGTATTTGTATTAGAAATTTATCTAAAATATGAGAATTAAAAGTTAGTTTAAATTAGTATGATCTAAAAAAATTATAAAATGTGGTGTAGTATTTTTAAAAAGAATAATACATTGTCACTCATAAAAATAGTTATTCATTAGTAATAAGTAGAATAAAGATGATATATTTAAATAATTACATATCTATTTCTATTTAGTATTATGAGATTCTTGATGCAGTGGCAATGTTGAAATATACTTTAAAAAGTACAAGTAGGTATAAATTTATGTTACTCTACCAATTATCCGTTCAAATAAATCTAAAATGTTTCACGTGAAACATTCTTATGATGCGCAATGGTATAAAGCTGCTATATAATAATATATATATATAATATTTATGAGTTTTATAAAAATGTATATTAAACAAAACTAAAACAAAAAGCGGCTGCACTAGTAGACGTATAAGTGCGTCAGCACAATTTTTGCGAATAGATAAGTGGGCTGGATACTCCTTGGAGAATCTAACCGCAAAGTTGGAAAATATTTCTGTTTTGCGCAAAAAATTGTTTCCAAGTGCCGAATCTGGATAAACCAGAAAAGTACGATACGAGAATTTTGCCATCTGCCCATGAAATTGTTCGTAAATGTCTAACCTGGATAAACCAGGGAAGGTACGATAATTTTTTATTGTGAAAAAGTGATTGTTAATAAGCGCCCAATCCGAATAAACTATAAAAGTATGATTAAAATATTACTATTTTGCAAAAAAATATTCAGCTGTGTGGTTGGATGATCCTTGAAGTATCAACCGCATAGCTGGAAAAATATTGCTACTAATTACTTAAACAAGATAGGAAAAATATGCAATATGAAAAATTAGTTATTTTGCGTAGGTGATGTTTATAAGTGCATAAAAAACACCTGTCTATTTTCTATTCCTTTGGGGTCTAATACCCCGTGGCATGTTTCGTAAAGAAGGGCGAAGTTGGCGCTAATATATCGTTCCTGCAAGAATTACAGCAAGCAAATATCTAGTACAGCATTGCGTATATAATGGTGAATAATGTGCCTGATATTTTTGTCAGGACAAGTCGGAGGAAAGAGGCGATGCGGTGGCATCGTTGATTGACGACAACGCAGTGCTGGCAGAAATAGCAGGTGCAGTATTCACTGTTAATTACGCAATGCTGTACTAGTATAACCCACGATAATTATCCATACCTTTCACTTATCTAAATTTTCATCTGCTGCGTCAGCTTCAATCGACGATTCGGTTATAAGGAATCTTCCCGCAAGCGGGTCCCTCCTTGTGACAACAGCTACCGGCATTGCCTCATTTAGCTTCCTTGCACATGAATAATTATCTTGCGTGTAAGGTAGCGGTAATTATCTCGTGAGTTATACTAGTGAATATCCAAGTGCTTGTATAAGAGAAGTTTATTTGCTACTTTTAAATTGGTCGAAGGATAAGTAATAAGAAATTCTTTGACATGCGGATATTCCTTATGCCAGCAGTTGCGGATAGTGATAAATTTCTTTATCTAACCAATAAAACATTGTGCGTAACATTATTTGAAATGATATAATGAATAAAATAGACACTTAGGAACAAATTCTTACGCAGAATGATTAGATTTTGTATCGTGCTTTTCTGGTTTATACAGATTAGATCATAATAGATAGATATCTTATACCTTTATTCTTTATACACTATTAACTATTTTAATTTTTTTTTACACACCCAAAGATAAATCATTATCTTAATGTTCAAAAAAATGTTTCACGTGAAACATTTTTTAAGCTTAATAATCTAGAAAAATTATACTACATACCAAAAAAAGTGTCAGATAATGAATGGTTATAATTAGATTTATTATCTGAATTAAATAAAGCAGAATAGCATATTATAAATTTTACTATTTTACTCGAAAAATACTTCTAAACTTCTAAAATCAATAACCAATAAATTAAAATATCATCAACATTTTAAATAATAGGTGTAGATTCTATATTTGAATAGTGCTATAATAAACAGTATTAAAGAAAGGAGTACTACAGATGAATAGAGTTATTGCAATAGCAAACCAGAAGGGCGGCGTTGGAAAAACGACGACGGCCATTAATTTATCAGCATGTCTGGCAGATCTTGGAAAGAAAGTTCTGGCACTTGATCTGGATCCGCAGGGAAATATGACAAGCGGATTAGGAGTTGATAAAGATGAAATCGAAAGAAGCGTATATGATTTAATTATAGGAAATGCCGGAATAGAGGAATGCATTTGCAAAAATGTATTGGACAATCTTGATGTACTCCCTTCAAATATTGATCTATCCGCAGCAGAAATCGAAATGATCGGTGTAGAAAATAAAGAATTTATCCTGAAAAATGAAATGGAAAAAATAAAGGATGATTATGATTTTGTGATCATAGATTGTCCTCCTGCATTAAGTATGCTGACAATCAATGCTATGACCACGGCTGATTCTGTCCTTGTTCCAATTCAGTGTGAATACTATGCTCTGGAAGGATTGACTCAATTGATACATACCATTGAATTGGTGCAGGAACGCCTAAATTCTTCATTGCAGATAGAAGGGGTTGTATTTACAATGTATGATGCAAGGACAAATCTTTCCCTACAGGTAGTGGAAAATGTGAAGGACAATTTGAATCAGAATATTTATAAGACGATTATTCCAAGAAATATTCGTCTTGCAGAAGCACCCAGTTACGGAATGCCAATCAATATGTATGATCCTAAATCGGCGGGAGCAGAAAGTTATATGCAGTTAGCGGATGAAGTGATCCACAAAGGAGAGGAGGAGTGAGTGAATGCCAATAAAGAGAAACGGCCTTGGCAAAGGTTTGGACAGTCTGATACCAGATAAAAATGTAAAACCGGAAGCAGAGGCAAAAGTATCTGTTGAAAAGTCATTAAAAAATAAAAATCCTAAGACAGAGAAAACGGATTCAGAAAATACTCACGAAAATCCCACGGGAGAGTTGATGCTGAATATAAATGAGGTAGAACCAAACAGAGGCCAGCCCAGAAAGGAATTTGATGAGGATGCGCTTTTGGAGCTTGCAGATTCTGTGAGACAGTATGGCATACTGCAGCCCCTCATTGTTCAGAAAAATAAAGGATATTATGAAATTATAGCAGGAGAAAGAAGATGGCGCGCGGCAAAGCTTGCCGGATTAAAAGAGGTTCCTGTTATCATAAAAGAATATACATCTCAACAAGTCGTTGAGATTTCCCTGATTGAAAATATCCAGAGGGAAAACCTGAATCCGATTGAAGAAGCAATGGCATTTAAAAGACTTCTTGATGAATTCAACATGAAACAGGACGAGGTTGCGGAAAGAGTATCGAAAAGCAGAACTGCAGTAACCAATTCCATGAGGCTTTTAAAGCTCGATGATAAAGTACAGCAGATGATCATAGACGATATGATATCCACAGGACATGCCAGAGCGCTTCTTGCAATTGATAATAAAGAACAGCAATATTCGATCGCAACGAAAATATTTGATGAAAAACTGAGTGTCAGAGAGACAGAAAAGCTGGTTAAATCTTTAAAAAATCCTAAGAAAAAGGTTGAAAAAGAAAAAATAGAACACGTGTTTGTTTATAATGACTTGATTGATAAAATGAAAAATGTAATGGGGACAAAGGTTAATATTAATGCAAAAGCGAATGGTAAGGGAAAAATTGAAATAGAATATTATTCAGAAGAAGAGTTAGAAAGAATTTATGATCTGATCATGACAATCAGCCAATAATAAAAAAAGCAGAACAGATACAATCTATTCATATAAGAGAGGATATTTATGATAAGCGAATTTATTTCCAAAACAGGAATCCAGATCGAATACCTGGTCGCTTTTCTTTTTCTAATCCAGATCATCTTATTTGTCCTGCTGATAGGCGTCAATCTGAAATATTCCAGACTAAAAAGAAATTATTCCATGTTTATGAGAGGAAAAGATGGGAAAAATCTTGAAGAAAGCATTTTAGAAAAATTTGCAGAGCTGGATAAGATTTCGAGAGTTGTAAAGAAGAATGAAGAGAATATCCGCAAAATCAAAAAGAAGATAAAGAAAAGTTATCAGAAGGCAGGAATCGTGCGGTACAATGCATTTCAGGAAATGGGCGGAAATTTGAGCTTTGCGCTGACAATGCTGGATGATGAAAACAGCGGTTGGGTGTTCAATGCAATGCACAGCAGAGATGCCTGCTATACTTATATCAAAGAGATCGTCAAGGGTGAAAGCTATATCGAACTCTGCGAGGAAGAAAAGGAATCCCTGGAACGTGCCATTTTCCAGGAAGCGTATGATCTGAAAACTATGGATATCAATATTTAAAATGAGCTTTTACGCTAATGAAAATAGGAAAACTGCCGAAAACATAAGATAGTGTAAAGTCCAATATAAGTATAAAAAACAGCCTTTAGTAAGTAAGTTTACACAGTCTGTTTTTTATACCGTTGCCGTTTTGAATAGTTACCAATTAATTTGTAGATAAATTGAACATAAATTGACGGAGGAATGAAAAATGCTGGATATTAAATTTGTAAGGACGAATCCTGAGATTGTAAAACAGAATATCAAAAATAAATTTCAGGATGAAAAATTACCGTTGGTAGATGAGGTTCTGGAGTTGGATGCTAGGAACCGGGAGATCAAACAGGAGGTAGAATCTCTCCGCGCAGAAAAGAACAAGATTTCCAAGCAGATCGGCGGTCTGATGTCGCAGGGAAAAAAGGAAGAAGCAGAAGAGCTGAAACGTCAGATTGCTGAAAATGCAGACAGGGTAGAAGCTCTTTCCATAGAAGAAAAAGAAGTGGAAGAGAAGCTGAAAAAGGATATGATGACTATTCCTAATATCATAGATCCTTCCGTGCCGATCGGAAAAGACGACAGTGAAAACGTTGAAGTTGAGAGGTTTGGCGAGCCGGTGGTTCCCGACTTCGAGATTCCCTATCATACAGAGATCATGGAACGTTTCTGCGGGATTGATATGGACAGTGCAAGAAAGGTTGCCGGTAATGGATTTTACTATCTGATGGGCGATATTGCAAGGCTGCATTCCGCAGTCATTGCGTATGCAAGAGATTTCATGATCAACCGTGGATTTACTTACTGCGTACCACCTTTTATGATCCGGAGCAACGTAGTGACCGGAGTTATGAGTTTTGCGGAAATGGATGCCATGATGTACAAGATTGAAGGAGAGGATCTGTATCTGATCGGAACCAGTGAGCATTCCATGATCGGAAAATTTATTGATATACAATTAAAGGAAGAAGAGCTTCCGCAGACACTGACCAGTTATTCTCCTTGCTTTAGAAAAGAAAAGGGAGCACACGGAATCGAAGAGAGAGGTGTATACCGGATCCATCAGTTTGAAAAGCAGGAAATGATCGTAGTCTGTAAGCCTGAGGAAAGTCCGGAATGGTATGATAAGCTCTGGCAAAATACGGTAGACCTGTTCCGTTCCCTGGATGTACCAGTCCGCACATTGGAATGCTGCTCCGGCGATCTTGCAGACTTAAAGGTAAAATCCGTTGACGTTGAGGCATGGTCCCCAAGACAGAAAAAATATTTTGAAGTGGGAAGCTGCTCTAATTTGGGAGATGCTCAGGCAAGGCGGCTGGGAATCCGCGTAAAAGGAAAAGAAAACAAGTATTTTGCTCATACACTGAATAATACAGTAGTCGCACCGCCGAGAATGCTGATCGCATTTTTGGAGAATAACCTTCAGGAGGACGGCTCTGTAAAAATACCGGAAGCACTGCAGCCATATATGGGTGGAAATACTGTAATTATACCAAAGGAATAAATCAAAGAACTCTGCGGCAATCTGACGGGGAACCAGGCTTCCAAAGAAGCAGATCAGGAATTGCAGGAAAGGTACGATAGAAAATATTTTGCCATTTTTCGCAAGAATTTGCCAATAAGTTCCTAACATCAGATAACAGGCTTGCCTGAGTTCATATTCCTGCTGCTCTAAATATATACAAAAAGTGGAGATGATCATGCATCAATATTTGAAAGCAATTGGATTCGGAAATTTTTCTGCAAAGAAGGAATTAAAAGAAATACTGGGGCAGGTAGAAAAAAAATTTACACACCAGACAATCATATCATATAATAAATCCGCTGATTTTTGTGAATTCCGAAAAGATTTCGGCCAGGGAATCGGGATTGCTTTGTATGGAGAAATGGATGAAAATGAAAATTTTGATGCAGACTATTATTCTCCCTATTTTCAAGGCAGCGGAATCACCACATACTCTGAGGTGATTGTAGAAAAGCGGATTGACCGGGAACAGTATGTAGGCATCTGCGAAGACCCGAAGGTGGGAATCAGCCTTATATTCACCTTAAAAAATGGAATTGATTATCAGAAGGAGAGTCAGCTTGGCGGGATGTCCAGGCTGAACACTTCCGTAACATTTTCCGGGCTGGCGCTGTCGGGAAAAATATTGCTTCCTGTCCAGAAAAGCCAGAATCAGATTAAAAGTGTAAACGAGGCTTCCGATAATCGCAGGAACCTTTTAAACGCAGCAAGAAACGGCGACCAGAATGCAATCGAAACCTTAACTCTGGATGATATCGATATCTATTCCCAGGTATCAAGGCGACTTCTGTATGAGGATGTATTTACAATCGTGGATACATACTTTATGCCGTATGGGGTGGAGTGCGATATCTACTCAATTATGGGTGAAATCCTGAGTGTTAAGGAAGCAGAAAATCTGGTCACGAAAGAAAAGCTGTACCAGCTTCGGCTGGATGTTAACGAACTGCAGTTCGATATATGTGTTCCCCAAAAAGAAGTTTTGGGAGAGCCTGAGATTGGAAGAAGATTTAAAGGGAATATCTGGCTGCAGGGAGAGATCAACTTTTAGGATTTTCTACCCTTTAGAATGGAATTGGACTTCTTATCTCTTCAACTTTAATAATTTAGTGAAGTGAAAAAAATGTAAAAGTAAAATCTACTGGTATGGGAATAGAAATGAGGGCAAGACTATTTTCAACTCGCCCTCTTACAGAGTGGAATTTAACTTTTCGCTTCACTACTTTGTATAATTTTATAGAAATAGATAAAAAAAGATTGATTTTATATAAATCTGGTGTTAAAATAATTAGTGTTGGACATCTATAGGAAAGTTGATTATTTGAAAAAGAACAGGTGTTCATCTTGTCGCTATAGCTCAGCTGGATAGAGCGACCGCCTCCTAAGCGGTAGATGGTTCGAGTCTAAATTAGGAATACAAGTTCATATTTTTTGCATAAGTCCCAGTAGCTCAGTTGGATAGAGCACACGCCTCCTAAGCGTGGGGTCGGAGGTTCAAATCCTCTCTGGGACGCCAGAAACAACGCTGTAAGCCTTTGTTTTCAAGGGTTTACAGCTTTTTTGTTCAGCCGTAATCCTTAGACGAAACCATCTTCCTTTGGTTGGAGGGTAATTGAATGTTTATGAGTTGCAGTGTATATTTTGCTAATTGGAAACGAACAAAAATCTGAGCCTTGCTAATAAAAACTACCTCTTTGCTAATTTGAGATTTCAGACCGCTTTTTGGCCTGCAATCAGCGCCGCCAGCGTACTTGCAAGCTCCGGTGATTTTTGAAGCTGTTCGATCAATGCCGCAAGGTCTACAGTCTGTGCCTGAGGCTGTTCTTGCGGAGGCGTTACCTTCCTCAAATCAGGATTCGCATAGAAGGCACTCTCAATTTTGTTACCATACCGCCTGCGGCGGCACAAATGATGACGAAAGCTTCGATTCCATATTTCCATATAGACTAAATGGGTGTATTCTTATTTTCAGAGACGCCAGCAT
>CAJSZT010000048.1:0-38406 GCA_910573785.1 Lachnospiraceae bacterium
ATGGGATTCAATATTCGGATTATCATGCTTTTCGCATGTCTCGGCTTGTGCCAAATCTGGCTTTTCAGAATGTGGTCCATGAAGAAATGGTTCCCCGTCTGATGCCATGCAAATATTTTGACGCATATGTAAACCATTATGGATATATCTATGACAGCGGAAGTGATAATACGGATAAACAATCCCGGAACCTTCCTCTTCTGCTGCAGAATATTAAGGAGCGCCCGTCATATGTGAAAAACTATCTCCAGATCACACAGGAATATACTATTGCGGAAGACTGGACAAACGCAGAAGTATACTGTAGAGAAGGCTTGCGGCTCTGCAAGGAATATGAAGATGATTTTTACCGTGGATGGCTGCAGGTAAATTTGCTGTCCATCCTATGTAGGACAGATCATTTTGAAAAAGCGGAACAGGAAGCACTCCGCATTTTAGAAAAAGAACCACCAAGGGAACTGATACGGCTGGACATCTATGAGACACTGCTTGCAATCTATACCAGGCGTAAAGCAACGGAAGAAACCCTGCGTTACGGCAAGCTGTTTGAAGAGACCCTGGCCCACATGGAACAGCATCCGGAATTATGGATGCAGCAAACCTATGCAGACATCACAGAGGAACGGATTAAGCTGCCGGACAGGCTGCACCAGATCCGGATCAATTGTACGGAAGCTGCATTAAAGGCAAATGACATAACGCAGGCTGTACGTTTTTTTAAGCTGCTCCCATGGGAAGAGGAAAGCTGGATGCAGCGTTATTACCCGGTCTTTGACAATTGGAAAAAATCCTATGCAGAACCTTTCCGGGAAATCCTGGGGCATTTCCCGGAACACTCCCCATACTTGTTACTGCAGATGGCGGCAGGACAAGGTTCCAAGGCAGAAAAAGTGGGACGCCAGAAGTTATTTGTACAGTGTATGGAAAAGACCGAATCTGTTTATCTGCAGCACCAGGCGGTAAAAGAGGCAGTGCTGCATGGTGTGGATCTGGAAGAGATTGTAAGCGTAATGGACTTGGAAGCATGGAAGCAATGCGCGGCAAAACTGAAAGATTTGGATGAACATGAAGAAAACGGAAAACTGAAAAGCGCCATGGAAAAGCTTGTCCAGGATGCTCCAATATACGGGCTATGGCTGAAAAAGCTTTTATGTGAAAAGGAACTGGTCTACGGGTATCTTACAGGGGATCCCATGGTCTGCGCCTTAAAGGAATACAGCGGATACATCCTTCAGTTTTACCGGATCCAGTACCGGGATGAAATGTTTCTTGACAAAAAACGTATCCTGCTTCCAAAGGATTGCCGTTTTGCCCTTTATGTATGGGAAGCATTAGAGAAGATGGAACATGCGGAATTTCCGGAAGCGGTACGATTATTCCGTAAGGCTCTCCGGTTTTTCCCGGGAATGACAAGTGTTATCAGGGAAGTGATCCGCCAGATGTCAGTGAAAATGAGCACACCAGTTCAGAATACCGGAGAAGAATTCCAAGCGCTTGCGGGAGAAATGAAGGCGGCTTTACGGACAATGATCAATGGCGGACAATATGCAGAGGCTCTGACTGTTATTTTGCAGCTGTCTCCTCTTCTTCCGGAAGACCTGGAGCTGCTGCGGATGCGGCAGAATGTTCTGCAAAAGGTGTCAGAATAAAATATGAGGCAAAATATTTTTGTTGCCCTGGGTAGCTTCAGGCCATTCGGAAAATTGCTCTTTTCAGGCCGCAAACGAAGATATATCTGATAATAAATTGGATGGAACAAGGAGATAAGATGCTATGAGCCGTGCATTAAGGAAGCAGATGCTTACAATGATAAATTTATTAGATAAAGCAAACAGAGCATTGAAAGTAAGCCTGACTGCAAAACGTGCGGACGGTGAAAGAATCCAGCAGCTTCTTATAGACTGCCAGGAAACGGCAATCACCATGGGCAGTGAATTGGAAATGCTGTACGGGGAAGGGACAGACACTGTCCACAAGCTGGAGGACTACTGTGAAAGCTTATATCAGATGACACAGGCACTTCATAACCCTGAGAAACGGTGCATGGTATTGCAAGATCTTACCGGGCAGGTGAAGCAGGCGCGAAAATCGCTCAATGACATGATTCCGGATCGATTGGAAGTGGTGTTCCTTCCATATAAAGCTGCAATGTGGGATTCTTTGGAAAGCGTCTGGATGGCTGCGGACGCAGATGAGAACTGTGATGCCTATGTGGTTCCCATTCCATACTACGACCGCAATCCGGACGGAACATTCAGTCAATACCATTACGAAGGCGATGAACTGCCGGACTACGTGCCGATAACTCATTACGAAAACTACGATATTCAAAAACACTGGCCGGATATTGTATATATACACAATCCTTACGACCAGTACAACTATGTGACCAGCGTTGACCCCAGATTTTACTCCTATGAATTGAAGAAACGCACAGAAAAATTAGTGTATATACCTTATTACTCTACTACCGGTGGAATGAGTGAAGCACAGGCATCCTGTTCTGCTTATTACCATGCTGATTATATCATCATACAGGCGGAAAAATTCCGGAAATTTTTTGATCCTGCATTGCCAAAAGGGAAACTTCTTCCTTTCGGCTCCCCGAAATTCGACCGGGTCATCCAGATCTGCAATGATCCGCCGGAGCCGCCGGAGGAATGGAATGAAAAGCTGAAAGGGAAAAAGGTATACTTTTACAATACCAGTATAAACGGAATGCTAGGGAATACAAAAGCATTTCTAAAAAAGATGGAGTATGTCTTTTCTTGTTTTAGAGATCGGGAAGATACTTGTCTGCTCTGGCGGCCTCATCCGCTTTTCGAATCTTCACTGGATTCCATGCGTGCAGAGTTCCGACCTGCATATGATTTGTTGAAGAACTACTTTATAAAATATAACCTTGGGATTTATGATGATACTCCGGATATTACAAATACGATCGCTCTTTGCGATGCATATATCGGAGATTCAGCGACATCCGTAACCTCCTTGTTTGGTATTGCGGGGAAACCATTGTTTATCCTGGACAATCATATCCATACAAAACCCGAGGCGGATGATTGGAAAGGAAAGGTACTTCCAGGATTCAGTATGCTGGGAGATAACGCATGGGTAATTGCTCAGGGAAATAAGCTGTACAACTCACCGGGCAATGATTATAAATACCGCTATTTCTGCGACCTCTCTGACTATGCTTACGGAAGTTACTATTCGCAGATAATCAGCATTGGCGAAAAGCATTATGTATGCCCTGTAGACGCTCGCGACATTATTGTGATACACAATGAAAAAATTGAAAAAAGGATTGTCCTGAATCAATGCATTGAACAGGCCAGGGCCTTTTATGGAGCGATTGGGAGCGGAAAATATCTCTTTCTCATCCCAAACAATTATCCGGCTGTTGTAAGGTATGATACAGAAAATGATGAGATTCAGTATTTCAGCCAACATTTGGATGTATTTATCAAGAACGTAAATGGTGAAAAACGTCTGGGAGGCTACTGCACACATAACGGATATCTGTATCTGGCTTCTCCTGCAGATAATCAGGTGCTTGCTATTGATATGGAGACAGGGGCAGAACAGGTTCTTACTATAGATACCGATGCCTCCTGCGGCTGCATGTGGATGGCGTCTGATGGCACGGAACTGTGGCTTTTACCGTATTCCAGCTATACGATCACGAGCTGGAATCCCGTTAATGGGGAGACACATGTATATTCCGATTATCCGGAGGGATTAGTATGTACGCATATTTTCCATGGATATGAATGTATGGAGTATCCGTTTATTGCGCCTGCATTTTGCGGAGACTATGTTTATTTTCCGCCACAGTGGGCAAATATGTTTATCCGCCTTAATAAAGTGACCGGAGAAATGACAGAATGGAAACCGCCATTTGAACTTCCGGAAAAGCCAAAAAACGGGTACTTTTTCTCCGGGATAAAGGCCTGCTTTCTTCCGCCTGCCAAAACGGATACATCAACAGAATATCCTTTATTTTCTATGTTTGACAGAAAAATTTTCCTGATTGATCTGAAAACAATGGAATATCGAGAAAAAAATATCGAATTTAACTTACAGGATCTGGAAGAACATGAACCTGGTTTTCACGAGCATTCCGAATGGCTGCAATATGCCTGTGAAGAGGATACATTCAACACGCTGACGGACTTTCTGGATGGAAAGATCACAGGCAATGCATTTGATAAACAAAAACAAATTCAGGCTTTTGGCAAGATTGCAGCAAATAATGACGGAAGTTGTGGAGAAAAAACACATCAGTTTGTGCGCAGCCATATATAAAAAACAACAGGGAGGATATCGATGTGACGAGAGTCATTACATACGGCACATTTGACTTATTTCACGAAGGCCACTACAGGCTTCTGCAGAGGGCCAGGCAGCTGGGTGACTACCTGGTTGTCGGAGTCACTACGGAGGAATACGACCGGGCAAGAGGAAAGCTTAATGTGATCGATTCCTTGATAACAAGGATAGAAAATGTGAAAAAAACAGGATTTGCGGATGAGATCATCATCGAAGAATCTACCGGCCAGAAGTTTCGCGATATCCAGAAATTTAAAATCGACATTTTCACAGTTGGCTCTGACTGGACCGGGCAGTTTGAGTATCTGAGAGATTATTGCAAGGTTGTTTATCTGGAAAGAACAAAGAATATTTCCAGTACAATGCTGCGGGTCCAGAATAAGCGGATCCAACGTATCGGGATCATAGGAACGGGCAGGATTGCGGAACGTTTTATACCTGAGGCAAAGCTCGTAAGCGGAATCAGCACGCAGGGGGTATATAATCCACATACGGAAAGTGCACGGCGGTTTGCTGAAAAGTGGGAAACCAATGCCTATGAAAATCTGGAAGATTTTTATTCGGCAGTGGATGCAGTCTACATTGCGTCCCCCCATGAGACGCATTATAAATATATCCGTTCCGCGCTGGAACATCAAAAACATGTATTATGCGAGAAACCGATGGTTCTGAAAAAATCACAGGCAGAAGAAGTATTTTCTTATGCCAAAAGCAGGAATCTGGTGCTGATCGAAGCAATTAAAACAGCGTACTGCCCAGGATTTGCCAATCTTCTGGGAATTGCCTGCAGCGGAACAATCGGGAATGTCCGGAATATAGAAGCATGCTTTACCAAGCTGGAAAATCCTGCATCCAGGGAACTGATAAATTTAAAATACGGCGGCAGTTTCATTGAGTTAGGCAGTTATGTCATGCTTCCGGTCATTAAACTATTAGGAAAAGATTATGAGCAGGTTCTGTTTCACAGTATTAATGATGAAAACGGCATTGATCTCTTTACAAAGGCCTCTTTCCAGTGTCCGAACGGTATTGCTACAGCAACCTGCGGCTTGGGTGTGAAATCAGAAGGCCGTCTTCTGATCGCAGGAACAAAAGGATATATTGTAGCAGAAGCCCCCTGGTGGAAAACCACCTATTTTGAAGTTCATTATGAGGATGCAGAAAAAACCGAAAAATTTTCTGATCGTTTCCTGGAAGATGGACTGCGGTATGAGATCAGCGATTTCCTTTCCATGATCAATGGAAGCAGCAAGAATGAATTCAAGCTGACACGGGGGGAATCCATAGCGATGGCAGGGATTATGGAACAATTTTTAAAGGAGAACCGGGATTATGAAAATTTGGGCCCATAGAGGCTGCAGCCAGAGGTATCCGGAAAATACATTGCTTGCATTTGAAAAGGCTGCCGGGATACCCGGACTGACCGGAATTGAGCTGGATATCCAACTCACAAAGGACGGGCATCTGGTGGTCTTCCATGACGAAACGATAGACCGTACTACAGACGGATGCGGCGAGTTAAGGCAATATACTCTGTCTGAACTGAAAGAACTGCGGATTGAGGCCGGGGGCGGAAAACAGGAGAAAATTCCTGCAATGGAAGAAGTATTTGACCTGCTTCAAGGCAAGATGAAGCAGGGATTAAAGATGAATATCGAGTTAAAAAACAGTGTTTTTCCATATGAAGGTATGGAACAGAAAATCATTGACATGGTTCATCAATACGGCTTGCAAAACAATGTAATCTACTCTTCTTTCAGTGCCTTGTCGCTGGAACGGATCAGACAATTGGATTCGGAAGCTGAAATTGGGATTCTGGATACAAAGGTCTCTGACTGCCTGTATAAGCTAAAAGGAGGCTGCGGTGCTGACGCGCTTCATCCATTTTGGAAGGGGATGGACCTTCCAAAGGAAAAGCTCCGAGGATATCCGGTACGGGCATGGCTGACCGGGCATCTGTATCCGGAACGACCCACGGGAACAAAGCTGGATCTTACATTCCTGAAAAAACAGGGGATTACGGATGTGTTTCTCAATGAACCGGAAAAATATCTGTAAAACGGGAGGAAGATATGTGTAGCGTAATGGTAATCAATATGGGCTTGAAAAGTATACGCTGTATTATCTTTGATTCGAAAGGACGCAAATTAAGCAGTGCTGCCTTGGCGATCAACACTGCAATAAATGATAAATGTGTGGAACAGGTTCCGGAGGAATGGTGTAAAAAAGCAGAACTGGTTATGAAAAAAGCATTTCGTGAATCGAAGCGAGATCGGATTGATTATATTACAGTCACCGCATCCGCATCCTGCCTGGTCTGCGTAGACAGGGAAGGACTCCCGCTTGGCAGTGCATTGATGATCTCTGATAAACGAGCCGAAAAGGAAACGGAGTTTGTCCGGTCAATGCCGGAATTTCAAGAGGTATACAAACGGACCGGCCTTGACGCTGCCGTCAGCCTGATGCTTCCGAAAATCCTTTGGATGAAGAGGAATAACCCCGGGCTTTTCGAAAAAGCCGCCTACTTTTTAACGCCGAATGACTATCTGATTTCCATACTCAGCGGACGGTATGTCACAGATTATTTGAATGCGGTCAAGTACCATTATGACGCGGAGCGGAAAGAATATCCTGTCAAACTGTTGGAAAAGCTGGGTATACCGCTCTCCTCTCTTCCCGAAGTCCTGGATATCGGTTCGAAGGCAGGAACGTTAAAAAGCAGCCTTGCCGAGCGTCTCGGAATCAATGCGGACGCAGAGGTGATTGTCACCTCCTATGACGCCATCTGCTCTTTCATAGGAAGCGGAGTATCCAAGGAAGGGGAAGCCAGCGATGTATCCGGCACGGTAACGGTCTTCCGCACACTGAGCCGCAAAAAAAATATCAAAGACAGCACCAAAATCTACCGGGTTCCTTTTTGCCAGGAACATGCCAGCATCGTAGGCGGTTCCAATAATTTAGGGGGCGGCCTGATCGAATGGGTCAAGCAATGCTACTACCAAAAAGAGGAATATCCATATGAAATTATGGAAAAGGAAGCCGGAGAGTCTGATATCGGCGCAAGAGGCCTTGTGTTTCTTCCATATCTTTTAGGCGAACGCGCACCTCTTTGGGATGACAATGCCAGAGGCGTATTTTTCGGATTGGAACGGATGCATACCAGAAAAGATATGACGCGCGCCGTATTTGAAAGTACGGGCTTTATTGACCTGGACATCATAGAGGCAACCCGGGAGGCCGGGGTCGATGTGCAGTCTATCCGCTTATCCGGAGGCCTGACCCGTGTGAACCTCATTTCCCAGATCAAGGCTGATATCCTGAACAGGGAGATCATGGTCATGTCAGAATTTGAAACCACCGCTTCCGGCGCGGCTATGCTGGCTTTGATCGGCCAGGGCATTTATGGAGATATAAAACAAGCAGCTCAACGATTCGCAAGAATCCGGATGATCATAAAACCAAACCAGGAGAGCCACGAAAAGTATCTCCACATGTATCATCTATATAAAGATACCTATCAGACCGTAAAGGATCTGTATGTCCGGAGAATCCATGCGCTGGAGCAGATCCGTGATAACAGGGCGGTTCAGATTGAAAATCTATAAAAGGATTATATTTATTATGAAAGAGTTCACATTCGAATTACCTACCAAAATTTATTTTGGTACGAATATGACTGAAGATGTTCTGCAGAAAGAATCTGTACAATTTGCAGGGAATGTTCTGATTGTTACCAGCGGAAGGTCCTTGATCACATATGGATATCTGCCGAAGTTGATTTCCACAATCGAACATTTACCAGGCAATGAAAAAGTGGTCGTATATGATAAGATCACACAAAATCCCAAGCTGAAAGAAGTGCAGGAAGCAATTAACCTTGGAAAAAAGGAGAATGTACAGTCTGTAGTCGGATTTGGGGGCGGAAGTTCCATAGATGCTGCAAAAGCTGTGGCTGCAGGGATTGCCTCTGATGAAAATATTGAAACCTTTTTACTGAACGGCAGAGAACCTGACGGAAACGTCTTGCCCATCATTGCGATTCCCACTACTGCAGGAACCGGCAGTGAACTCAGCAAAGGAGCCATCCTGTCCAGCCCTGCCCATCATATTAAGACAGGAATCCGGGGAAAAAAGCTGCTTCCGCGTATGGCAGTAGTTGATACGTCATACACCTGGACCGTACCGGAGCGCATTACACGCGAAACCGGATTTGACGTATTGGCCCATGCAGTAGAAAGTTATGTAGCAGTAAAGTCCAACGCCTTTTCGGAAATGTTTTCGGAAAAAGCAATCCGCATAGTAGGGGAAAACCTTCCGAAGCTGATCCGCGATCCAGGAAATCATGCCGCACGAGAGCAGATGTGTTTTGCAAGCATGATCATGGGAAGCAACCTGGCAAATGTAGGAACCTGCCTGCCTCATCGGATGCAGTATGCAATCGGAGCCTGCACGGAATCAAGCCATTCAGCGGGGCTGATCGCCCTGTATCCTTCATGGGTCAGGCATGAATTCGAAGTCAATCCCCGGAAGCTGAACCATGTATTCCAATGGCTGGGATACGGTCCGGTCAATGACGCGGCACAGGCAGAACAGCTTTTTAAGGATTTGAAAACTGAGTGGAAGATTCCATATTCACTCTCGGAACTTGGAATCCGTGAATCCATGATTGATGATCTGGCAGATCAGGTGACAGGGAATCTGGCAAACGACAGGCTTTCTGAAAAAGAAGGCATCATCCGGAGCATTTTGGAAGAATCATACCTGTCCCGGCAATAGTCAAAGCGCCATGCAGGCATGGCTGCATGGCTCGTTGCATCACGGTAATAAAAATCAGCAGCTATTTAGAGCGACAGACCAAAGACCCGTCTGCTGCGGTTCTGAATAGTTACAGAAACTATATGAAGAAAGGCATCGTATATGCAGGCAATTATCATGGCGGCCGGGAAAGGCAGCAGACTCGGCGCTTTAACAGAAGAGATCCCAAAGGCGTTTCTGGAGATCAAGGGAATCAAACTGATTGAGTATAATATCGCATTGCTGCATGCGCACGGAATCAAAGATATTTTCATTGTAACCGGATATCAAAATGAACGTTTTGAGGAAATGGCCCGGGAGATTAACGGCCTCCGGTGTATCTATAATCCTTTTTTTGAAATGGTAAATGTTCTGGGTTCTTTTTACATGGCTCAGGAATATCTGTCAGAGGATACTGTTTATCTGCATGCCGATACACTGTGCTCGCCGGATATCTTTCAGGATATGCTGAAAAAAAGCGGGGATATGGTATTGCCCGTCGATTTTAAGGACTGCGATGAGGAAGCCATGAAGGTTCTGACTCAAAACGGATGCATTACAGAGATCAGCAAGGAGATTCCCTGTGATATAGGAGAAGGAGAATTTATAGGGATTGCAAAGATCAGCAAAGCAATCCTGCCGAACCTGAAGCTTGCTGTAAAAAAACTGATGAAAGAAAAGCAATTCGGATCCTATTTTGAAGGAGCCATCCAGGAACTGATCGGACTTCACAAATATCAATTGGAAGTCCTGCCGACAGAGCATCGATTTTGGGCAGAGATTGATTTTGAAGAGGATTACGAAAAAGCCGGGAAAGAAATCGCGGAAGGATTGGTTAAGCTGGCAGAAAAGGAATTTGGAAAGGTATGAGTAACCAGGAAGAAGAAAAAAGTATTCGGAAGCGGAAGCGAAAAGCATATATGATTCATCATTTTTATCATATGCTTCGAATCTTTCCGGTAAAAAAAGGGAAAATCGTCTTTACTACATTTGAAGGTGATGGAGGCTTCTGCTGTAATCCAAGGTATATTGCCGAGGAGCTTCTCCACAGGCAAAGAAGTGACAGAGACGAAAGATATGAACTAATCTGGCTTGTCAATGATATGAAGCGTGAGTTTCCGGCAGGAATCCAGAAGGTAAAAAATACGTTTTTAAACAGAGCGTATCATCTTGCCACTGCCCAGGTGTGGGTGGACAACAGCCGAAAAGCTTACGGTACCGCCAAAAGGAAAAATCAGCTGTATATCCAGACCTGGCATGCGGCGCTGGAGTTTAAGGCGGTCGGCATGTTCCGTGGTAAGCTGTTTCCCAGGATCGCATACCTGGTCAGCAGGTATGATTCCAGGCTTGCGGATTATGTACTCTCCAATTCCGAGTGGTGTACACAGCGGTATCCGAAAATGCTGCTTTATGACGGAAAGATATTAAAGACCGGCTCTCCACGCTGCGATATTTTCACAACGAAGCGGACGGAATTGTATCGCTCGATACGTGAACGGTATGGAATCCCATCGGATGGAAAGGTTGTCATGTTTGCCCCAACCTTTCGCGGAGGAGGACAAAAAGGAAAACGGCAGGTCTATTCGGAAGAGCCTACACTGGATTTTGAAATGCTTTCCAACACATTGCATGAGAAGTTTGGAGGAACCTGGTACATATTCCTGAGGCTCCATCCGCAGCTGGCAGCACAGATGGAAGGGATTCCGCTTAAGAATCAGTCGGAATATATGGTGGATGTCAGTCAGGCGGACGATATGAACGAAGTACTGGCGGCGGCAGATGTCTTTGTGACGGATTATTCCAGTTCAGCGTTCGATGCGGTGAATATGCGGATACCGGTGTTCCTGTATGCGGATGATCTGAAGGAGTATGTGGAGGACCGCGGGGAACTGATGTGGGATATGAAAAAGCTGCCGTTTGGGGTGGCGGAGACAAATGAGGAACTGCGGGAGATCATTCGGGGATTTGAGCAGAAAGGGTATGAAGATGCGGTTGGTAAGTTCCTGATGGAATGTGGAGTGGTTGAAGACGGGAAGGCCAGCGCACGGGTTGCGGATGTGATTGAGGAGTTTGTAGTCGATTGGAGTGATTAACTATGAAAAACAGAAAATATTGGAAACATTTATCAGCAATAGCGATATGCTCACTCCTGATGTATCCTGTACCAATTGTACACGGTGCTGATCAAGATGATTTTGAACAAAATAGTGAATTAGAAACTGCTTTTCAGGATGAAGCAAATATCGAAATTGATAAAAGCACAACAAATATACTTACTGATAAAGCTGACATTATGGATGATCCTGAAATAAATATTACAAAGTCAAAAAAACCGACGATTCTGCCTAATATTGCAGATTATACACGCAACGATGATATTGTTTTTAGATTCAGCAATGGAACTGGATATGAAGCATTAAAAACTATTACTAAAGTAACAATTTCTGCTTATGAAAACTCTTCTGAGAGCCAAAAGAATAATGCAATCGTAATCTTTGATTACAAAAATGACTGCTTCTCCTATGATCTGAAAGAGGGTGAGCTCGTTTTAAAAAATAATGTGTTAAAGGAAAGTATCCTGATTCCCGGGAATTCATATTGTGTAGAATTTGACGGCATTATGATGAATGATACCCCTTTTAAATTTGAAAATTCAAAGATTTGGATAATAAATTATATCGATTCCCTGGAATCTGATCTAAATGAAGAAGAATTTGATTATGTACCGGAAGAAATGGAAGAAGCAGAACAAACAAAGCAATTAGATCTTTTTTCCGAGATAACTGATGTTAATGATCATTCTTACGAACATGAGCATGTTTTAGATTTGACAAATACGAATACAGAATTATCAACATCAGAACTAAAGGATCTTATAGGAATTAATCAAGTAAAGGATGTTGTAATCCATACAAATGATGGCGTTGTATTTACATTCTTAAAAGGTTCTATGAAAATGGTTGATGAAAAAGAGACCTATGATTTTGGTGTAGAATTGGTAGTTGACCGTCAGCAGGCAAACGTAGAGATGCCAAATGAAGATTTTGTTTTCAGAATTAAGTACAATAATACAGGTAAATTACCAGGAACCGCACAAGTTAGTATTCCTGTAGGAAGTCAGTGGGCTGGCCAAGAAGTTTTCTATACAGCTATTGATGACAGAGGGATTCTATATATGTCAACCGAAATCGTTGACACAGATGGGATATATACAATACCAGACTTATGGTTTACATTATGATCCGCAAAATTAAATTGGCCACTATAAATTGTATTTATTTTAATTAATTTGATATGAATAGTTTATTCATATAGAGAGGAATTGTAGTATGTCGAGTCAAAAAGAATCCAAAAAAGAAAGGCAAAAGAAAATTATTATCGTCATTGCTTTTGTTGTAATACTGATAGCATTAGCAGTCTGTCTCGTATTGCTGTTTTATAAGCCCAAAAGTAGTTTAGACAGAGGTTTTGTAAAAGAAGGCAATCGGGATGATATTATGTCAGAGATGACGGATAAAGTCGAAGAAGGTATGTTTGAGTGTAAAATGACTACTACCTGGACTTTTGAGAATGCGGATTCTGTATCCCCCAATGCTTATGTAGCAAATGTGGAGAACAACAGATATACATTTTATTTTGATGTATATGAGGAATCGACAAATGAGTTACTGTATTCGTCTCCGCTGCTCCCCGTTGGAACGGAGATCAATGACATTAAGCTGGAGAAAAAGCTGTCCGCAGGAGATTATAATGCGGTAGTGATGTATACTCTGGTAGATGAAAATGAAGAGGAGGTGAGTACCGCAGGCTTTACTATTACAATTTCTGTCGTACATTAATCTTAAGGAGGAGAAAAAAGAATGAAGGAAAAAAATTTGAAAAAGGTGCTCGCATTTGCAATGAGCACGACAATGGTTATGGGAATGTCTATGACAGCGTTTGCAGAAGATCCCGCACCAACAACTCCAGATGGCGGAGATGTAACTGCACCAATTTATAGTTTTGATCTCACTTCTGTTGTAGTACCTACTACATATGCAGTGGCATTCAACCCGGATGAACTGACCGTCAAAGTAGGTAATGATGCATCAGATACTTCTACAGATCAGATATTGTCTAAAAACTATGGTATTGTTAACAAAAGTACAAAGGATAAAATTGTTTCTGTAGAGCTTCAGGTTGAAGATCTCAATACAGGGGATAATCATGTTACTTTCGTAGACACTGCCGCAGACGCAACTGGGGCTGATGAGGACGAATATGCTGTATATCTTGCCGCGACACCTGCGGATGCCACCGAAGTTAAGATTGGCACAGCGAGCGCGGACAAGGATACTGCTGCCGCTGCTCTGGCAGATGTTGAGATGACAAAAGCTTCAGCAAATGATGTAACAATGCATTCCGGTTCCAACCATATTGCATTTAAACTTGATAAAGCGACGTATAGTTTAAAATCTGGCAGTTCGCTTGAATTGGGTACGACAAATAATAATGATGTTGGTAGTTTATATGAAGTAACCGCATTGGCTGGTGCAGGTAAAGGTATTACAGGATTTACCTTTACCGGTGCAATGAACAAGAAAGCTGATTGGACCAAATTACAGAATGGAATTAAGATTACTGCTATTTACACCAGCAAGAATGCGGGAACAGAAACCGTTGACTCTGGAACAGGTGCTATGGTTCCGGCTACTGCTGCACCTACGTTTTCTTCCAATGCGATTGGAGAAATCACTTATACTGCGGGAGTTGGTGATTTAGCATTCAAAGAGTTTAAGAGTATCTCTGCTCTTTGGCAGGGTAATCCACTTGATATTACATCAAGCGCCTCTGTCGATACAACTAACTCCAAAATTACTATTGCAAGTTCAATGTTATCTGGCTGGGCTAAAAAAGGAGAAGATCCTATAGCAACTATCACTTATGAAAATCAAGGCGGGCAGGAAGTTACAGGGACTGTCACTTTAAAAACACATTAATTTAGTTTTATTATTTCTATACTGATTGTCTAAAAAAGGATGTCCTTTTTATGGATAAAGATAAACAGGGACATCCTTTTCTACTATTTGGAATCATTGTATGAAGTGATTTTTTTAATGTATATTTGAAAGGAAAGAATAAATGATAAAAAATAACCTCAATTTGAATGAATTTCATTGCTATGTAAAAGACAAAAAATGTATTTGCTTTGGTACAGGCATACAAGGTCTGCGCTTTATTAATATTTTTGAAAATTGGGGACTGACGAATAACATTATTGCCTTTACTGATAATGATTCTAAAAAATGGGGAAGTAAAATACAGTATGATAAGTTTTCTTATCCGATAATTTCCGTAAATAAAGCATTAAAATTTTTAAAAGAGAATGTTATATTAGTCATAACTTGTGCTGATTTTATTCAAATCAGAAATCAACTATATCAAGAACATAATTTTCAAAATATTTATTGCATTAGTCTGGCAGAATTAGGGCAAAATGAACTAATTATATCGAATTATGACTCTGTAGTATATGAATATCAGTCACCGGTAATTCCTAAGGTAATACATTATTGTTGGCTTGGTGACGAAATGCCATTATCACTCAGAAATAATATTGAAAAGTGGAAATTTCTATGTCCGGATTACGAAATTATAGAATGGAATGAATCTAATTATAATATAGAAAAAAACAGCTATGCGTATCAAGCTTATAATATGAAAAAATGGGGATATGCTGTGGATTATATTAAACTAGATTTGATTTATCAATATGGAGGTATTTTTTTGGATACAGATGTTGATATGATACGGCGTCCGGATGAGTTACTTTATCAAGATGGATTTGCGAGTTTTGACGGTAGTTTATTAGTAAACCTAGGATCTGGTTTTGGTTCAAAAGCTGGTAGTAATATAATTAAAGAACTAAGAGATTATTATAATAATATTGATTTTTTTTATTCCGATGGTTCCTTTAATAGAACTTCATGTATGACGCATTCTTATAATGTTCTTAAAAAACATAATATTAAAATAAATGATACACTTCAAAAAATTGGAGATTTAAATATTTATCCCATGATTTTTCAAGGGAGTTGCATTTATACACGAAAAAAAAGAATTACTGATAAAACTTTCTTTTTACATTATGGAACTTTGTCATGGCTTGACAAAGAAATAAGATTAACCATAAATAAAATTGGAAGTACATTTGAATCTAATAACTTAGAAAGTTATATTCATTAAGACACTATAAATAGTTGCGTTGCAAATCAATAGTGTCATAAGTGAATTTAAGAATAAAGGATAACTTAAAAAGCATGTATGAGGTGTTTGAATGGATATACAAGTTATGGAACCAATTTATATATGGGGTGCAGGTCGGCTTGGAGTTCAAGTAATGCGCAAATTACAGCAGGAAAATCTACAGGTTAGCGCCTTTATTGATAAGAATATTCAGCATAAATGTATAGATGATGTCGTGGTGATGACTTTCGAAGAATTTAAAAAGCAACATCAAGAAGAAAACGGATGTGTCCTGATTTCAGCAACTAATGCAAAGAATATATTTCAAATGTTTGACAAATTAAAAACCTGTCCATCTTTTGATGTAGGTATAGTAAAACCAAGAAATTTGGCTTCTGAATTTAAAATTAATATACAAAACACGCAGGATAATGGAGAAATCATATGGAAAAACAAACAAGGAAAGGTATATCGCATTATTCCAAGAGTTGAGGTTAATTTGATAGATGGATGTAATTTGAAATGTAAAGCGTGTACCCATTTTTCCAGCCTTTATGGAAAGGAAACCATTTATCCGATAAAAAATTTTACAAAAGATTTGGAAGGTCTGAGAAGGGTGGGAAAGCTACTTAGACTGCGTTTACTTGGAGGTGAACCTTTCCTAATTAAAGATTTAGATATATATCTGGATACAGCCAGAACAATTTTCCCAGAGTCAGATATCGAAGTTGTTACAAATGGGTTATTAATCCCTGAAATGGAAGATAGGGTAATGGATGCTTTCCATAAAAATAAAATAACTTTGATCATATCCTTGTACCCGCCTACCAAGCATATGAAATCGCAGATAGAAAGCAGACTTGCAGAAGGTGATATCGTATGGAGATACGATGGAAATGAAATAAAAGAATTCAGCAGAAATCTGACTTTAACAGGTAACCATGACATATCTAAGTCCAGCAGCCAGTGTTTATCCTTTGGATGTACTTTTCTGAGAAATGGATATTTGTATAAGTGCCCAGTTGATGGGTTGTTCGGTGAGTTCTGTACTTATTATAATTTACAAATTGACATCAAAAACAAAGGATATAGCGTATATAAGAATGCGGATGAATTATACAAAGATATTAAAAGATTGGCCATTGAACCTACAGAAATGTGTAAATTTTGCACGGAAACAATGGAGATGATCCCATGGGAAGTGAAAAACAGACCAAGACTGGAGGATTGGCTTTATAATGAAGGAAGGTAACTATTAAAATCATTAAATGAATGGTAATAGATTAAACATTATATACCAATATTAACAGATAATAAAATTTAAAATCAACCCTATAAGAGATATGAAATATATATAAACACGAAATTTAATTATATATTATCACTGCTACTACATTTTAACTGGTATATCAATAAATTGAATTATATTGAAGGGAATTTAAAAAATGGAAAATATTACTATATTAGGTGCTGGTGGATTTATAGGAACAAATTTAGTACTTTATTTATTGTCTGAAAATATACATCTAACCCTAATAGATAAGAATGCACATACCTTTGAACATTTATTCACTTTATTAAATACTGAACAAAAAAAAAGAATCACCTTCCACACACAAGATTTTAATGAAGAGAGTATCTTTGAAGATATAGTAAAAGATCAAAATGTAATTTATCATCTTATTTCAACTACAACACCTGCAACATCAAATAATGATATTTCAAAGGAATTTATTGAAAACATAATCATGACAAATAATTTACTACAAGCATGTATAAAATATAATGTAAATAAAGTTGTATTTTTATCATCAGGAGGAACCGTTTATGGATTATGCAAAAAAATACCAATTAATGAATATGCGTTGACATTTCCAATTAATTCTTATGGAATACAAAAAATCACAATCGAAAAATTACTATATTTTTACAATTATAATTATGGCTTGGACTATAGAGTGGTAAGGTTATCTAATCCTTATGGCCCTTATCAGCGGCCTAATGGAATTCAAGGTGTTGTAACAACATTTATATATAAAATATTAAGAGGAGAGCCTGTAATAATATATGGAGACGGATCTGTCATAAGGGACTATATTTATATTGATGATGCAATTAAAGGAATTGTCAACATTGTAAACACAGAAAATAATATGCATTTATATAACCTTGGAACAGGTAAAGGCTACAGTATAATGGATCTTATAAAAGTCATGAAAAAAACCTTAAATATAAATATTGAAATTCAGTATAAAAGCAAACGAAAAGTAGATGTCCCGACTAATATTTTAGATATTACACGTTATAAAAGCATTGTTGAAGAATGTAAATTTATAGATTTATCTGAAGGAATTACTAAAACTGCTGAATTTTTAAAAAAATTCTATTCTATATAATTTTCAAGAAAGGAATATAACTGTTTAATATTGTACAGTATTAACTACTAACTATGGAAAAAAATATCCCAGTTGTTATGGTATGTGATAACAATTTCATATCTCAAACCAAAGTAGCAATTTACTCTATGCGTCAGGCTACAGATAAAAAAAGCAAAATACATATATCCATTTTATGTTCATCTAGTCTTGATATGCAATTACGTATGAAACTTATGGAATTAGAATTACATTTATTAAATCTGGAGATTTCTTTTTATGAAATAGATGAAACTATATTTTCTGGGAGTTCAACAAATGGTATAGTTCCTATTGTGTCATATTTCCGATTGTTCATAGCAAATATAATAAAAAGTGATAAATGTATTTTTTTGGACGGAGACATGATTATCAATATCGATTTAAATGAACTTTACTCAATAGATATTGAAAGTTATTATATAGCTGGAGTAAAGGATCCCAGATTTGCATTATATCTCAACAAATCAGAAAAGCATAGAATGGAATTAGGACTTGCTTCGATGAATATGTATATTAATGCAGGAACAATTATTTTTAACTTAAAAAGAATCCGTGAAGAACATTTACAAAAGTTCTTTTTGCAAGAATTAAATAAAAACCATATATTTATGGATCAAGATATATTAAATAAAATATGCTATAATAATATTAAAATAATTTCTTCTAAATATAATGTTTTCGCTGATATTCCTGAATATAAATTATTTTCTAGTAATGAAAATATAAAATCAAAAATCATACATTTTACTGGAACATTTAAACCTTGGAATAATATACGGGTAAAAGGAGCCAAATTATGGTGGGGATATGCGGAAAGAGTACTTGAAAAAAATGTATACCAAAATATGTATTCTACTGCTGAGCAATTAACATATGAAAGTGATTGGACTTATATTCTTCAGAAATGTAAAAATGAAAAGGAGATAGTGATAATCGGGTATTCTGATATAGGAAGAGATGTATATGAATCTCTAAAACGATGTAAAATAATTTCAGAATTTTTCTTTTGTGATAACTCAAAAGTTTTACAGGGAAGCGTATATGATTCTATAACTGTTACATCTATTGATAGTATAGCGTCACAACATCCAAATGCTTTTTGGATAAATACTAGTCAAAGAGGAAAAAATGCTATTAATCAACAATTATTAAATCTTCATATTCTTGGAAATAGAATTTTAGTATATAAAGATAAAAATGAAGATTATTATGAAACTTTAGATGAAGAATTCGTAGAATATGAGAGACAGCAGTTAAATTTAAAAAATAACGGATATATAAAATGATGGAAAGGATGCTGAAAATGAAAAAAATGTGGTAGAAACTCAAATAATTATGGTGGTTACCCATGGAGGAAAAAACGATGGATAACGTAATAAGGTAATGGTTTCGGTTGTAGGATTGATTTTTAGAATATGTTACTCACTACGTTTAACGTCAAAATGCAAGCCAAGCCAACTTTGTTTGCAGATCTATTAAATAATGAAAAATGTAAAAAATAAAATTTAGTAGAAAAACTGGTGGAGCTTTCGTAGTTGAAAATTCACTCTTTTTGAGGAGGAATTGAATATGGATTCAGTTATTTTTGGAGCTGGAACTTGGGGAAAAGGGTTAAAAAAAGGATTAGAAAAATATTATGGTATACACATTTGTGCTATATGCGATAATGACAAAAGCAAATGGGGAAGTATAATAGACAATGTAAAGATTACCCCCCCCCCAAGAGTTATTAAACACGGATTTTGAAAAGATATTTGTTTGTATCGCAAATAGAACTGAATTTAGTATGGTTGAAGCTCAACTGATACATATGGGAATATCAAGAGATAAAATCGTACTTATGAGAACAAGCAAAGAATACCAAGATGCCTTTATTCAATTAGATCCCTTTAGGAAAAATTGGATTAAAGAATTTTCTGATTATACCAGAAAAATCGGTTTAAAAGGATGTACAGCAGAATGTGGTGTATACTTTGGTGAAACTTCAATGTTTATTAACAAATATTGGCCAGATCAAACTTTACATTTATTTGATACTTTTGAAGGTTTTTCGGAAAAAGATATTGAATATGACAGCAACAACTTTGCTTCATTTAAAAACAGTGAATTCTCTAAAAATCCTTTCAAAATAGATACTCCTGATTCTATGCTAGACATAGTAAAAGCCAGAATGTGCTATCCTGAAAATTTAAAAATACACAAAGGTTTGTTTTCAGAATGCTCAAAAGATATCGAAGATCAATTTTGTTTTGTAAATTTAGATATGGATTTATATCAACCACAGTTAGACGGCTTAAGATTTTTTTGGAATAAGATGCAGTTAGGAGGAATAATTTTGTTACATGACTATTTTAATCCTAAGCTTCCTGGAGTGATGAAATCTGTAGAAGATTTTGAAAAAGAAATAGGACAGGTATTACCTAAATTTCCGATAGGAGATCATTGTAGCATTGCAATTATCAAATACAATTAATATCATTTAGTGAGAGTAGTGTGTGTCTTGATTAAGATAGAGAACTGATTTGTAAATCTATTGGATTAAAAATGGATGCAAATTTTATACATAATAAAAAACAGTAAAACACACTCTCTCAAAGGAGAAATACATGAGTAAGAAGATTACAATATTTACACCAACTTACAACCGAGCATATTGTATCCATGAATTGTATAAATCATTAAAGAGACAATCTTGTATGGATTTTGAATGGATAATTCTGGATGATGGATCTACAGATAATACGAATCAGCTCTGCGAAAAATGGATTAGAGAAGATAATACATTTGAAATAATCTATATAAAAACCAAAAATAAAGGAAAAATGTCTGCAATAAATAAGGGAGTGAAATTATCAACAACACCGCTTTTCTTCATTGTGGACAGTGATGATTATTTATTAGATGATGCAATACAATGGATTTTGCAATATTCAAAAGAAATCCAAAATGATGATAATTTTGCCGGCATATCAGGTCTTAGAAAAATTAAATCTGTGGAGGCAAAACATAATTTCGACTATATTGACGCAACTAATTTGGAAAGAAGAAAATACAATCTTACTATGGATATGGCTGAATGTTATAAAACGGATATTTTAAGAAAATATCCAGCACCGGAAATTGAGAGTGAGACCTATTTATCACCTACTATTGTTTGGAATAGTATTGCTTTAGATGGATATAAAATAAGATGGTACAATAGAGTGATTTACATTGCAGAGTATCGTCCGGATGGTCTTACTATGGCCGGCTCGAATAAGTTTAAGAAAAATCCAATTGGGTGGGGAAAACTGATACAAATAAATATAAAGTGTAGAAATGATATAGAATATTCAGAGTTTCAATATTATTTATACTATAAAGAAATGAAAGATAATTTATCAATGGATGCTATTTGCAGAAATTTAGAAGTTCCTAAAAATGAAATGGAAGAAATTCTATTGCGAAAGCCAAGGATGATCCGTTTGATAAATAAGTATTTTTATGATAATGAAATAAAAAAAATTGCTTTGTATGGAATGGGCGTTGAAGCAAAGCATTTTTTGCAAATTGCAGAGGACATTGATGTTGAAATTTGTTATGGGATAGATAGAAGGCCAAATGAGGTGTTAACGCCATGTTATAAACCGACAGATACTTTACCGGATGTTGATGCGATCCTAATAACTAATCTAAGAAGTGAAATTTCAGAAATCAAAATCAATTTAGCAGAATATGCAGAGGCTAGATCCATTTCGCTACAGAAAGATATTTTGGAAAAAGGATTTAGATATTATTTTTCAGATATATAATACTGATAATTGTTATAATAAGTGATTTATGCTATGGAAAATTGAAGAGACAAAAGATAGATTATAGAAGTATACACATATAAAATGCATTTCTATACAAAAAGATATACTGGATAACAGTTTAAATTACTATTATTCGGATATTTAGATAACTGCAGTTTAGCAGAATCTGTCTGTACAAACAAGGAGGAAAAGCAGCAATGAGTGATTTATGCTATGGAAAGCAGCTTTGGGATTACGTTGATGTTAATAGCTTAATAGATGAATTTATTGAATTATATAAAAATAGACCGATAATTAACAATCGGGGGGGGGATGTTGTCTGCGCATTTATTTTGGGCATGGTTTGTTGTCAGGAAATTAAAGCCTGCTAATATAATTGAAAGCGGTGTTTTCAAAGGGCAGGGAACCTGGCTGTTTAAGCAGGCATGCCCTGAAGCAAAAATTTTCTCTATTGATCCAGTTTTGGAACAACGAGAATACATAGATGACACAGCAGTATATTTTACAGAAGATTTTTCCATGATTAATTGGACAGAATATTTGGATCCGAAAGATACACTTGTATTTTTTGATGATCACCAAAATGCTTACATGAGGCTGCAGCAAATGAAGTGGATGGGCTTTATTCATGCAATGTTTGAGGACAATTATCCTGTAAAGCAAGGAGACTGTTATTCTCTGAAAAAGATATTTGCTGAAAGTGGGTTCGCATATAAGGGAAATATAATGACTGCGCCTAATGCGGTTCACGCTGATTATGTGAGAAGTAACATAGAAACTTATACGACGCTGCCCCCATTGTGTAAATTAGAGAAAACCCGGTGGGGAGATGAGTGGAATGAAATAGATTATCCTACGGGACAAGCCATTCTGTCAAAAGAAAAATTGGAAGAATATCCTATTATCAAAGAAGACGCAGGATTTTATACGTGGATTTGCTATGTTAAGCTGAAGGGCTAAAAATTATTTGAAAAATAATTTTTAGAATGGCAAAGAAGAGTAGGGGAGTTTGGTGATAAAGCTATTTTTTTTAAATTTAATAATATATTGAAGAAGGCAATAATATTTTAGACTTTGGATGTGTGTGGGGGGATTTGCTGAAAAATATTCATACGAATGGAGCGGAAATTGGCATTGAAGTAAATCCATCTGCAAGGGAAACAGCCATCGAAATCGGAAACAAAGGAAAGCATGAAGGAACAGTTAAGAAGTGCGAATTGTAATAGGATACTTGATTTTAATATTGACATCGTAAATTGTTTGAGTAACTGAGTAGCAGAATAACTATAATACATTGGAAATTTTGGCTGTAATTACTATGATTCGGATATTTAAATTTTGGAAAGGAATCAGGTGGGAATGACATTGTCGAAAGAGTAGAAAACTTCGGTTTCCAGGTAACTTTACTTCGCTGCAATGAAATAGTGGATGAAATGGATATAAAGAGGATGAGTTTCCTGCCAGAGGACGTAGTTTTGCTCTGCAAAAAAATGCGAGGAAGTGATCCTCTGATTTGTATATGATCAAAAATAGGAGAGATTTAAAATGAAAGTTGTAATTTGGGGTGCCGGAAGTGGGTGCAAAAAAGCATTATCGGTATGTAAAGCTTTAAAGTGGGAGATCGTTGCAATCATTGATTCCGATCCACAAAAGAAGGGAAAGAGTATTGAAGAAATGGTGATCCAGGATACCGCTATGCTAAAGCATATTGATAAAGATACTTATATAGTCATAGCGAATACCTGCTCGGAAGTATATTACCTGGCGCAGAAGTACACAAGTTTAATAATAGATTGGAACACACTGTCCATATTATACAATGGCGCTGCACGTAACCCAAACTATGAAACAAGAGATTTGCAGGAAGAAAATATTAAAAATTGCAAATTACTAAAGGATCGAAAAGCGCTGCTAACAAAATTATCGGAGCATTATCAACGTAAAGTAACCTTTGCGGAAGTTGGAGTTGCTTTTGGAGACTTCTCAAAGGAAATAATAAAGAGATGTACTCTGGATAAATTTTATCTGATTGACGCATGGGAAGGGCAAAGATATAGTGAAGGCTTAAAAGCAGTAAAGGATTCTTTCCAAAATGAAATTAACGATGGATTAGTTGAAATAAGAAGAGGGTTTTCTAACGTTATTTTAGAAAAATTCGATAATGCATCGATTGATATTGCCTATATTGATACATCTCATACATATGAAACGACTTGGGAAGAGCTGCTTATCTGCCGTTCAAAAGTAAGACAGGATGGCTTTATCTGCGGACATGATTACACGAGATACAATTCGTATAGCCGTACGGATTATGGCGTATATGATGCTGTAAACCGCTTTTGTGTTGAGTATGATTACGAAATATGCTATTTGACAATGGAAAGAGACGGATTACATAGCTTTGCAATTAAAAAAATAATATAGAGTCAGAAATATGGGAAAGGTAATTATATCACTTACGTCTTATCCTGCAAGAATAGATACTGTGCATTTGGCAGTTAGATCAATCCTAAGGCAGACTGTTCAGGCAGATAAGATATTGCTGTGGCTAAGTATAGAAGAATTTCCAAATAAGTACGCTGATCTGCCCAAAAGCCTTTTATTGATAAAGGAAGAACCGCAATTTATGATATGCTGGGTGGATGAAAATTTGAAATCTCATAAAAAGTATTATTATGCTTTACAGAATTACAGGGACGATATAGTAATTACAGTAGATGATGATATGTATTATGAACCTGCAATGATAGAAACGCTGCTGAAATCATACAAAACCCACCCGACTTCAATATCTGCCAGAAATACTCATAGAATCTATGCATCTAAGGACGTTATTGCCCCATATTGTACTTGGAGCAGTAAGCTGGATGAGTGTGAAGATACAGAGAGTATGAATTTATGTGCTATTGGTGTGGGAGGCATCCTGTATCCGCCTGGATGCAGCCATACAGATTGGTTTAGGAAAGAACAAATATATACTCTGGCTGAAAACCAGGATGATATTTGGCTAAAATTCCAGGAGGTAAGATTGGGAATACCTGTGGTCTATGTAAAGGCGCAGGCAGACGATAACACAATAGAAGGCAGCCAGATAACATCATTAATGGCTGCAAATACACAACAGGATAACGATTTATGCCTCAAAAAGCTTTTGCAATTTTACAAAGAAGATCTGACAATAAAAAACTGGATATTAAGCTTACAGCAGATTATAGAAGCCATGCAGTATAAAAAACAAGTATGTATCGAAAAACTGATACCGCATAAACACAATATTAGTATATTCGGTGCAGGGATAAATGCAGAGTATTTATTTTTGTTTATTAGTAAATATATTCCAGAAATATGTATAGATAGTTTCGTTGTAAGCGACGGTACAGGCAATCCACGATTTATGAAAGGCATTCCGGTGATTCAGCTTAATGATTTAAAGAAACCATGCACTTTATTGATAGGGGTAAGCAGACTGCGATACAGGGAGATAGAACATTTGATGCAGAATTCAAAAAAACATAAGTGGATTACAGTAAATGTAGAAATTATAAGAAATGTCTATCAAGGACTATCATATGTGGAGGACTGCGATAACCGAAGCTATCATCATTGATAATGGGTCAGCTGAAATCTGCCGCAACATATTATACAAGAATAGGAAACCTGCTGAGAATGGATGAAATGTTTAATTTAAAATATGAGCGTGAAAGATTTTATCAATTAAAAAATCAAAAGATATTGATATATGGCACCGGAAAAGCTGCTAAAAAGTTAATCAGCGGTTTAAAGGATTTCACGATAGTCGGAGTACTTGACCCGGTTCATTTTGAAGGGGAATTTTGCGGAGTTCCTGTCCTGATGTGGGATGATGTAGACGCCGGTATGGCAGATGCTTTAATTATCGGTTCCGCAAGAAAGAACTACCGGGTTATATTCGACCGTATCCAGTATCGCTGTGCTGCTCTGGATATTACTATATATGGCGGAAGTGGGCAAAATCTGTCAAGTTCGTACCAGATGAAATATATCAATACTGCGCAGGCAGAGTATTTTCAGAAGAATGAAGAGCAGCTGAGAGAACTGATCGACCAATACGACGCAGTCAGTTTTGATGTATTCGATACACTGATCATGCGTAAGACTTTGGAACCTGTAGATATCTTTGCGCTTGCAGGGGAGAGAATAAAAGCCAGGAATATTCATATTCCGGATTTTAAAAAGAAAAGGCGAACAGCGGAGTCTCTCGCCAAAGGGAAAGATATCCACCATATCTACCATCATCTGAGGGAAATTACGGGAATCAGCGAAGAAGAAGAGCTGGCTGCCAAAAACGAGGAGATAAACTGTGAAAAGCAGTATCTGATCCCGAGGAGAAAAATGGCAGCGATTATGGAATATGCGATCGCGCAGGGGAAAACAGTAAATCTGATCTCAGATATGTATCTTACTGCATCCATTTTAGAACCTATTCTAAGCACACTGGGAATCATCGGCTATAAAAAGCTGTACGTCTCTTGCGATTATGGAGTGAGGAAAGGCAGCGGCCTTTTTAAAATCTACCGCAGAGATGTAGGCGATATGAAATGTCTCCACATAGGGGATAATCCCTATGCGGATGTAATCGCGCCCCGGGACTGCGGAATTGATTCCTATGAGATTAAGAGCGCCTTGGAAATGCTCAAAATATCAAGTTTGAGAAAGCTCCTGATCTGTTCCCATGGAATGAATAATAATGTTTTATTGGGGCTGATGCTGGCGGACGTTTTTAATAATCCGTTTGTATTATACGGGACTTCCGGACTCGTGCCGGTAAAATCACCAAATCTGATATCAAAACTGTTCATCGCCCCGCTGGTCCTCATTTATATGCAGACTCTGAAGAAAATCACAGCGTCTGGAAAATACGAAGGAATTTTATTTACTGCCAGGGATGGATATCTGATGAAAGAAATATATGACAGATGGTACAGAGAAGATGTTCCGTCTATTTATTTTATGGCATCGAGAAAGCTATGTCTGACAGCTGCGCTGGATTCGGAGCAGGATATTGTAGGCTTATGCCAGGTGCTTTCTACAGGGAATAGATGCAGATCGTTTTTAGAAGAATTGTTAAACGAAGATCTGCCGGAATGCGATGCGCAGACCCCTGATGATTTAAAAAAATTCATCTCCCCTTATGAGAAGAGGCTGAGAGAATGCTCTGCTATAATGCGTAAAAATTATATAAAATATATGGATACGCTGTCTGTTGACCGGCAGAAAAAGTATTTGCTGTGTGATCTGAATTCAAAGGGAACGGTACAGGAGGCTTTAGACAGATTCTTCCCCGTTGGACTGGATGGATTCTATCTATGCAGAAAAGAAGACTTTAAGGAAAGAAAAATTCAAATAACATCTGTCTACGATGAAAAAAACGGAAATGATCTTTCCATGGGCATCGAATTGCTGGAAATGATTTTGACCTCGCCGGATCCTTCGGTCCGTGCCATAGACAGCGCCGGAAATCCGGTATACGCAAAGGAATGCCGCACTGCCAGGGAACTGGAATTGGTCGCCCAGGCACAGGAAACAATTCTGGATTTTATAAAGCAATATCTGGAATTGAGAGGGCTGGATCAATCCATTGACGCTGACCTTCCGGAAGCGGCATTTGGACTTTATGACTGTGTAAAGTATGAGGGGGACGCAGATACTATGATGCGTGTGGAGCATATGGATGATATAGGCCAGACCTATACACGGATGTTTGAATAACCGCTGAAAAATGACAGAAAGCAAAGGAACAGGGAAATAATGAGAATTTTTTTCGGAGCCGGACGAATTGGTAAACGTGCGTATAACTTATGTAAATACTTTGGCATAGAGCCGGATTGTTTTGTTGATAATTCCAGAGATTTGATAGGGAAAACCTATTGCGGTATAAAGGTTCTTGCATTATCTGAGATACAGGATACAGGGAAAGCAGATATCTTAATTACCTGTAAAAATGTGGATGAAATTACAAAGCAGCTGCAGGAAGCAGGTGTGGAAAATCGCTGCATTTCGGTTGGAAACAGCGAAGGCGCTATCATGGGATATTTATGCCGTTTCCCTATAGACCAATTAGTATTTCATACAAATGGCGTAGAAACAGCCGGACCGGATAAAAAGATTTATTTTGATTTCAATAATGGATTTGTGCTTGGGGGAGTGGAAACATGGTCATTCCAAATGGCAAACAAGCTGCGCAGGAAAGGATATGACGTATCATTTATCACAAATAACTTCACTGCCCCTGAGATAAAGGCGGAAGGGATCGAGGCAATAGAATTACAGGACATGGCGCTGGAGCATGATAAGATCCAGAAATGTATTGATACAATATACAGCCATCCCTCATGTACTGTAATAATCAATTTTGGCCAATCCATTTTTGCCGCTGCATGTATGGCAAAAAAGCAGGGCCGGGGAGGTATACATGTAATAGCTATTGTACACAGTGACGACGACACATACTACCACCCATATGTCCAGTCAAAAGACTACATAGACCTATGTCTGGTCATCAGCTCCCGCATACGTAAGAAACTCATGGAACGTGGTTTCCCGGAAGAAAAAATAAAGCTGCTGCAGTGGGATGTGCCGGTGAAAAAGCAGCTAAAGCGCAGCTATTCCAATTCGAGTGAACCAGTAAGGATCGGCTATGCGGGCCGCCTGGTCACGACTGCCAAGCGGGCTGACCTGTTGATCCAGGCAGCAAAACGGCTGGAACAGATGGGGTGCAGCTATGTACTGGAGATTGCCGGCTCAGGAAATTATGAAGAGGACATGAGACAGCAGATCCAAAGCCTGAACCTGCAGCACAGAGTTCTCCTGTCCGGTTTCCTTAGCAGGGAACAGCTGCCGGAGTTTTGGGAAAGGCAGGATATCATGGTTTCCTGTTCAGACAGGGAAGGGCATAGTATTTCCCAGGTGGAAGCCATGGCTTCGGGAGCTGTCCCGGTTATTACGGACACTTCCGGAGCGCGCGATGACGTGGATGACGGTTATAACGGCTATGTGGTAGGAGTTGGTCGGATAGAAGAAATCGTTGATAAGATCCTGTATTTGTCCGCACATCGTGAGAAGCTTACCCAAATGGGAAAAAATGCTTATGAAACAATAAAAATGCGTTCCGGCCAGCCGGATTTGATTGAAGAGTTTCTGGAAAAGCAGGCGAGGTGATAAATGATGGCAGAGATATCAGTACTTGTACCAGTCTGTAATGTAGAAAGGTATGTTGGGGAATGTCTGGACAGTATATTGGCGCAGACATTTACGGACTATGAAGTCATCTGCATGGATGATGGTTCCACAGACCGGTCAGGAGCCATTTTAGACCAATTTGCTTTACGGGATTGCCGTATCAAGGTGATACATAAAGTAAACTCCGGATATGGGAATACCATGAATGAGGCAATCCGGATTGCCAAGGGCCGCTACATCAGTATTGTGGAAAGCGACGATATGATTGAAAACGATATGCTCCAGGCCATGTATCAGACTGCGGTCTCCTACGATCTGGATATGGTTAAAACGGACTTTTACCAAATGTGGAAACATGAAGACGGAACAGAGGGGAATCACTATGCCAAACTGACATTGGACAGCTCATTTTATGGGCGGGTGATTGAGCCAAATGCAGAGACCGGAGCTTATTTTCTTCAGAAATTCACATGGAACGCGCTATATAAACGAGCATTTTTAAATGAGAATCATATTCGATATAATGAAACGCCAGGGGCTTCCTTTCAGGATAATGGATTTTGGTTTCAGACGTTTTACTGGGCCAAGCGGGCAATGTTCCTGAACAGAGCCTTTTATAAATACCGTCAGGATAATCCAAATTCTTCTTTCCGCAGCAGGCAAAAAGAATACGCCATGAAAAATGAATATGATTTTATCCATCATTTTTTGACGGCAAATCATGTGAAACACAAGGAACTCTTTCACATTTGTTTTCATTTTCGCCTGATGGGCTATCTGTTTACCCTGAATCGGATTGACGACAGCCTGAAAGAACAATTTGCCGTAAAGATCCAGGAAGAATGCGGTATCTATGAAAAAAATGGTGAGGCATACTATAAGTGGCTTTCACAGGGCCAGAAGGAAGTCGTTGAGCAGATCAGGAGAAATCCTGTCGGGTATGCCAAACGGATCATAAAGAAAAATCGAGAAATAAAAGAGATCGCCGCAGGTCATCCACATATTGTGATCTACGGAGCGGGAGCATACGGAATGGCAGCCTGTTCTCAGATCAGCAGTTTCCAGTCAGAAGCCCAAACTGTGGATGTAGCAGTCACAGACCTGCATGGCCAAAAACAATATTGCTTAAGTAAGAGTGTGAGGGAAATCAAGGAATTTGTGGACAAGAAGGATAAATGCCTGGTTCTTCTTGCTGTAAAGGAAGAGTCCGAAGCATTTGGAGTGATGCTGGAAAACCTGAAAAAACTTGGCTTTGCCAATATCAGGAGTTACGGCGGCCTGTTAAAGTAGTTACGATTCCTTCCATCAGTTTAAAACCGGGGAGATGGCATTTATGCAGTCGGAAGAGCTTATAAGAGAGATCCAGAAGGGATTGTTGAAATGGTATGATTTCAAGCCGCACAGCGCAGTTCTCTATCTCGGAGAAAGGACGGATGCCTGTGCCGCCTTTCTGGATGAAATTTGCGGACGGCTTATATGCGCGTCTGAAGAACAGACCATTCATACGCAATGGAAACAAAATTATTTGAACAGTTTCGATTATATCATTGCGCTGGAAACACTGGAGACACTGGAGAATCCCAAAAAATTCCTGGCAGATTGGAAAAAACTGCTCAAAGCGGACGGAACGCTGCTGCTGGGTATGAATAATCGCTTTGGGCTGCGTTATTTCTGTGGAGACCGTGATCCTTATACAGGAAGAAATTTTGACGGAATTGAAGGTTACCGCCGGATCTATTCCAAAAAGGAAGACATGTTCCTGGGCAGGTGCTACAGTCGGGCCGAGATCAAAGATATACTGTTGGTTTCCGGATTTAAGAGCCAGCAGTTTTACTCGGTTCTTTCAGATTTGAAGAACCCTTTCTTCCTTTATGCTGAAGATTACATGCCAAACGAGGATTTGTCCAACCGGCTGTTTCCGACTTACAATTATCCGGATACCGTGTTTTTGGAGGAGGAACGTCTGTATAACGATTTTATCAAAAATGGGATGTTCCATCAGATGGCAAATGCCTACTTGGTTGAGTGCCCTCTGGATGGAAATATTTCCGACGTCCTCCATGTTACAAGTTCTCTGGAGCGTGGGAAAGAGCGATCCTTTCTGACAGTCATCCGCAGGTCTGGTATTGTGGAGAAACGTGCGGCATATGCAGAGGGAAAAATTCATCTGGAAAAATTGCTTGCCTATGGGCAGGAATTGTCCTCCCGGGGGATACCTGTTGTGGAGGCTAAGCTGGAAGGCAGTTCTTATGTCATGCCTTATATACATGCGGAAGTCGGACAGATCTACCTGAAACGTCTTCTTCAGGAAGACCAGGAAATGTTTCTGCAGCGGATGGATGAATTCCGGGATTCCATACTCCGATCCTCAGATATGATCGAGCCGGACCCCGGGGACGGGCAGGGTGTTGTTTTACGTAAGGGATATCTGGATATGGTTCCTCTCAACAGCTTTTATATGGACGGCGCTTTCGTATTCTATGATCAGGAATTTTGCGAAGAGAATTATCCGGCAAATGCTCTGATCTGGCGTATGGTTTCTACCTTTTACGCAGGGAATTTGGAAGCACAGAAGCTTTTGCCTAGGGAAATTCTGCTGAAAAGATATGGTCTGGACAGGAAACTGGAAACATGGCAGAAAATGGAGGCAGATTTCCTTTCGGATTTACTGCATCAAAAAACGTTACTGAAATACCATAACCAATGCCGGAGAAATTATGGAACCTTGTACTACAATCGCCGGCGTATGAACTATTCCGACGAGGAATACCACCGGCTGTTTGTGGATATTTTTCACAATGCGGATACACGCAAGCTGATCCTGTTTGGCTCCGGCATTGTTACGAAAAGATTTCTGAGCCTGTACCGGAAGGATTATCCGGTATATGCGGTGATCGACAACAAGGAAGAAAAGTGGGGGCAGGAGGTGGAAGGCATTCCGATCCGGTCTCCGGAATTCCTTACCCGGATGCGGAAAGGGGAATACAAGGTGCTGATCTGCATCAAAAATTATATGTCTGTTATCAAACAGCTTGAAAGTATGGGTGTGACGGAATACGGCATTTTTGATTCCGGCACGGTATTAAAAACCGGAGGTTCTTGTCAATGAAGTCGGAAGAATTGATGAAAGAAATCCAGCAGGGACTGCTCATATGGTATGATTTTAAACCGCACTGCAAGGTTCTTTATCTTGGTGAAGGGAATGAAGCCTGCGCCGATCTGCTGAAGAAGCCCACAGAACTGTCTGCGGCATCCTCAGAGCAGGCGTCCGGATCACAAATATGTCCGCAGTCATTTCCGGATCAGCTGGTCTTTGCATGTCCAAAACAGACGGCCAGCCTGGAATGGCAGCAGGCATATGCCGGAAACTTTGACTATATTATTGCGATAGAGATTTTGGAGAAGCAGGATACCCCGAAAGAATATCTGAGGTGCTGGAGATCCCTGCTGAAACCGGACGGGACTCTGATTCTGGGCATGAACAACCGTCTGGGACTCCGTTATTTCTGCGGGGACCGTGACCCTTATACAGAACGGAACTTTGACGGAATAGAAGGATACCGTCAGGTCTATTCCAAGAAGGAAGACAAATTCAGGGGGCACTGCTACAACCGGACGGAGCTGGAGGCAATGCTGTCGGATTCTGGTTTCGTATGCCCCCGGTTTTATTCGGTACTCCCGGATCTGAGGAACCCTTCCTTGCTGTACGCAGAGGACTATTTGCCAAAAGAAGATTTGCCCGGCCGTCTGTTCCCGATCTATAATTATCCGGAGACTGTTTTCCTGGAGGAAGAAAGTATATATATCGACCTCATCAGGAGCGGAATGTTCCATGAAATGGCAAATGCCTATCTGATTGAATGTCCCTTAAGAGGAAATACCAACGATGTCATCCATGTGGCAAATTCTATGGGCCGGGGGCCGAAGCATGCTTTGCTGACAATCATCCATAAATCCGGCCTTGTAGAAAAGCGTGCGGCATACGCCGAGGGAAAGAATAGTCTGGAAAAAATCATCATTCATGGGCAGGAATTATCCGCACGGGGAATTCAGATCCTGGATTGGAAGATGGAAAACGGCTCCTGTACGATGCCCTATGTGGACGCAGAATCCGGGCAGCTTTATCTCAAACGGCTTTTGCGTGAAGATTTAAAAATGTTTCTGCTCAAAATGGATGAATTTCGGGATTTGGTCCTTCAATCTTCGGAAATCATAGAGCCGGATCAGAATGATGGAAACGGCGTCCTCCTTCAAAAAGGCTATCTTGATATGGTTCCGCTGAACAGTTTTTACATCAACGGTTCTTTCGTATTTTATGGTCAGGAATTTTGTAAAGAGAGATACCCGCTAAATGCCATTGTCTGGCATATGATCGAAACATTTTACGCCGGGGATCTTGAGGCAAAGAAGCTCCTGCCGATTGATATTTTATTAGAACGGTATGGTTTGATGCGGAAAATGGATAAATGGAAGAATCTGGTAAGAGAATTCCGTGGCGAATCATGGAAAGAAAAAGAACTCCGGATTTATCATGAACGGCATAGGAAAAACCCTGAAATCGTCAATACAAACAGACAGCGGCTGAATTATTCGGAGGCAGAGTATACCAGGCTGTTCGTAGATGTATTTAAAAACATTGGCACAAAAAAACTGATCTTATTTGGATCTGGAAATTTTACAAAACAATTTCTCGGAATGTATGGGAAAAAATATCAGGTTTATGCGGTGATTGACAACCAGGAAGAAAAATGGGGGCAAAAAATAGAAGGAATCCAAATCTGCCCGCCTGCTATCCTGAATGAAATGGAACCGGATAGTTACAAAGTAATTATTTGCATCAAAAACTATCTGTCTGTGATAAAGCAATTGAATGAGATGCATGTCAGGGGTTACAGCATTTATGATACCGGGAGGGCCTATCCCAGGGAAGAACCGGTGATCATAAAATCTGAAGCTTCTGTGGATCGTGGACGGAAAAAATATCATATTGGATATGTGGCCGGAGTGTTCGACATGTTCCATGTGGGGCATGTCAATCTATTGAGACGCGCAAAAGAACAGTGCGACTATCTGATTGTCGGCGTTGTTCCGGATGAAGAAGTATACAAGCAGAAGAATAAGTATCCCATCATCCCCTGTGAAGACCGGGTGGAAGTGGTCCGTTCCTGCAGATATGCAGACCAGGTAGAGGCATTGCCAGAGAATTATGCGGGAATCCGCCATGCCTACAGGTTGTTTCACTTTGACTGCCAGTTTTCGGGAGACGATCATGGCGACAATACTTTTTGGCAGGCAGAACGTGAATTCCTGGAAAAAAACGGAGCTGACCTTGTATTTTTCCCATATACGGAAAAAGTCAGTTCGACACAGATCCGTGAAAGTCTTCAGGATGAAGTTTAAAACGAAGGAGTATTTAAAAATGAACATTATCTATTCCCCCTCCGGTATTGTAGATTTTAAACATCCCGTCCAGGGATTCACCGACATATCCGATGCCGGATTTCAGAATATATCTCTGGATATCAGCCTGTGCTGTTCCGGCAATGATTTGGAAAGTTTCGGAGAAAAGGAGAAAAATTCTTTGCCCAAATCCTACGGCAGAGTCACTTCCATGCGTACACCGGAGGCGATGGCACGGCATCTTGAGCCCTTCCTTACCCAATGCCATAACCGAGGCCTTACCATACGTCTGATCCGTCTTTCACGCCTTCCGTGGGACACAAAGCGGACGGATCTGAATCCTCTGCTGGAACAGATTGCGGAGTCTGCAATTCACCTGTGCAGAAAGATCGGCTGCCCGCACCTGATCGTTCCGCCGCTGTTTTCCGGTATAGAAAAAGACATGGAATGGATTGTGAACCGGGCCTACTATCTCCGTCTTGCCAGTACCGCCCGGGAGCAGCACGTCACTCTTCTGCTGGAAAACCAGTGCCGCAGCTACAACGGGCACCTGATCCGTGGAGTCTGCTCTGACAGTGCCCAGGCCGCCGAGTGGATTGACCAGCTGAATAAAGAGGAGGCAAGGCAGATCAGGAAAACAGGTACAGATACCGCCCGTCAGGTCGGCCAGTCTGGATCAGATTCCACCAGCCAGATCCAGTCCTGCCCGGATTCTATCGGACAGCCAAGCCAGGCAGACCCAGTGCCGCCAATATTCGCTTTCTGCCTTGACACCGGAGCCTGCACCCTCTGCGGGCAGGATATGCATGAATTCGCATCTACCCTTGGGAGCCGTCTTCAGGTAGTGCTTCTCCGGGATTGCGGCAGACAGCAGGAGTCGTCTCTCCTGCCCTTCACCGCTGCATATCAGGGGCAGCCGCAGACAGACTGGCTCAGTCTCATCCGCGGCTTGAGGTCTATTGATTTTAACGGCAGCCTGCTTATGGACTTTGAAGACACTGTCTCTGCATTTTCCCCGCTGCTCCGTCCCCGGCTTCTGCCGCTGGCCAGAACCGTGGCAGAGTATTTTAAATGGCAGGTCGCGTTGGAAAGCCTTTTGAAAAAATATGACTCCATCGTCCTTTTCGGCGCCGGCAATATGTGCCGCAACTATATGAAATGCTATGGGCAGCAATACCCTCCCCTCTTCACCTGTGACAATAACCAGGCCGTCTGGGGTACACAATTCTGCGGGCTGGAGGTAAAGCCTCCTGAAGCGTTAAAAGAGATCCCTGACAACTGTGGGATCTTTATTTGCAATATTTACTATCGGGAAATCGAAAAGCAGCTGATGGACATGGGCATTCGGAATATTGAATTTTTCAACGATGAATACATGCCGTCATTTCATCTTGACAGACTGGAGGTATAGGATACATGATTTCTATCGGTGTACAGACTAAAAATGTAGTATACGACTCTGATCCGGCTGCCGGGTTTGAAATGTTGAAAAATGCCGGCTTTTCGTGTGCGGATTTCAGCCTGAACTCTTATCTTACGAATCTCTCTTTATATCGATTGGAACGGAATGATTTTTTTGACCGGTCAGACTCGGAGCTGGAACAGTATTTTTCACCACATAAAAAAGGCGCTGAAGCTGCGGGAATTACCGTAAACCAGATGCACATGCCCTATCCGGTCTATGTTCCCAACGGCGGTACAGATCTCAATGACTACCTGTGGAATATCGTTGCACGTAAAAGCATGAACATCTGTGCGTTTTTCCGGTGCCCCTATATTGTGGTACATGGCTTTAAGCTGGCCCGCAATCTGGGTTCGGAAGAAATGGAATGGGCGCAGACTGAAAAGTTCCTCGACTCACTTGCCCCCCTGGCACGTGAGCTTCATATTATGATCTGCGTGGAAAATCTATATAATTCCATCGGCGGCCATATAGTAGAGGGGCCTTGCTGCAATGCAGGAAAAATGGCAGAACGTATCGACAGGTTCAATGCCAGACACCATGGAGAACTGCTGGGCTTTTGCTTTGACACTGGACATGCCAATCTTGTGGGAATTGATTTTGAAAACTTTCTGACAACTCTTGGCCACCGTTTAAAAGTTCTTCATATTCATGATAATGACGGTGTGGAGGATCTGCATCAGATTCCTTTTACATTTACCAAAACACGGGAAAATACTGCTTCCACAGATTGGGAGGGATTTTTGAAAGGATTAAAAAGAATAAAATTTGACCGGGTGCTGAACTTCGAAACAGCTCCTGTATTGACCGCATTTCCAGGGGAAATGAAAGCACAGGCGCTACAGTTTATTGCAGGTATCGGAGACTATTTTGCCAGATGCCTTTAACCATTTTCAGAAAAATGTAGTAGAACAGTTGTAAAAATATAAGGAAGCAATGCATACTATCACAAATAAAAGGAGTGGAATATCATTATGGTTATCAGCGTTCCAGGAGAATATTATGTGTACGAAACAGAGCAGCTGCCCGATAAAGAATCACTAAAAGAATTTTTTAAAGAATTGAACGAAAATGATGTACTGGAACTGCGGATCAGGTCTTCAGAAGAATCGGAATATAAAGTATATCACATTTCAAAAATAATTTTACAACTGAATCTTGATTTTTTTGCTTTGTCTCTGGAAAAGGCAGAAAATACATTTGAACAGATGGCTCGGATTGCGCCTTATGAAGTTCCGATCCCAGTATTAGATACAGAAGGAAACTGCGTTAGTATCTTAAAAAAGATTGTTTCATATTATGAACATTTTTATCGTTACGAAGGAGAACTTGATCTATTCTTTCTCAATCGGTATGACAGTATTGTTCTTGAGGGGATCAATGAATATTCGGTAGAAATTTATAAAAAAGTACTGCCGCGCTGGAAGGGAAAAGAAGTCTTTCTGGTCAGTCCGGAATGGAACGACTATGTTGAACTATTCCCCACAATTCCAGGGATTACCGTCACGATCCTTGATTGTCTTGAGCAGCTGGAGGAAGTACATGTACCATCTGATGAAACCACATTTCCTGCAGCAAACGTTCAGACCAGCTGCACAGACATAAAGGGAAACACAAATAATGACAGAAAACGCCTTCTTATCAAAGAAGGTACTCCTTCAAATGAAAGCATTGAACGGTACAAGCGCGGTATTATGTACTATGACGAAATCATGACCCTGACATTCCTGTTTTCCTATGTAATTCATCCAGGGAAAAGAAATCCGGATAAAAAGTTCCTGCTAATTGATGCGTTTTTCCGGATTGAAGGCATGTTTGCAATCTGGGAAAAAGTATTTACAGTTGCCAGATATGCGCTGGCAAAAGGATATACCCCAGTATTTCAGATCGTATCTTCGGATGAAAATATATATTCCGACCATGAGAGTGATGACATCTGGAATAAATTTTTCCGACAGCCCGGGGGATATACCATTGATGAGGTGCACCAGAGCAGTTATCTGGCGCTTTCTCCGAATATGAATGTTCTGAATGTGATGCGCTGCATTATGGATGAAGTATCGAACGGAATTCGGCTTATCTGGCCGAAAGGAATTTTTAACCAGCAGGTAAAGGCATATATCCAGGAACGCCAGGAACGCTTTTTGCCTTGTCCAGAGCGTACGCTTGGTGTTTTGATCCGGGGCACGGATTATACCAAAACCGCTCTGGCCGGACATAACAGGCACGCTTCTCCAGAAATGATAATTGAAAAGATCGGGGAAATAGAAAACCTCTGGGAGTTTGACTCTATTTTTCTATCTACAGAAGATGAAGAAATATGCACAAAGATCAAAGCATATTACGGTGACCGTGTCTCTTATACGGATCAGGAGCGATATACCATTGAGCCAGGACAACTCCTGGTAGATCTGCACGTGGAAAAAAAGGAAGGGGAAGGATTCCGCCTGGGAGCGGAGTACCTCTGTACGGTTCATCTGCTTTCACAGTGCTGTTCTCTGATTGCGTCCGGTAATTGCGGAGCAGTCAAAGAAGCACTCAGGCAGAATGACGGAAAGTATCAGCACGTATATGTCTTTCATCCGTAGCATATCCCGACTTATGAGAGTAAGCGCCTCAAAAGATGGCGTAGTGCATTTCCCATCCATTCCTGCTATACTGATAGACATCATATAACGAAAGGAGTGAAACCCGAATGGGAAATGGAAAACAGGAACCAGCCATCGCATTCGCAGAGGTATCCCGTCCTGTGAGGTCATCCTGT
>CAJSZT010000049.1:0-38063 GCA_910573785.1 Lachnospiraceae bacterium
TTGAGATCAGCCTGGGATTTTTCTAACGCGGCGGAAGTATTTTCAAAAAGGGTCTTGTAATCTGTTGCTTTTGTGTCCTGTATGCTGTCCTTCTTTTTGGGACGCCTCCTTTTCCCAGCGGTAGAGATGATCTCCCCAGTTTCCGGATCTACTCTGCCAAGATACTTACGTTTGGGGCGGGACTGCTTTTTGACTGGATCCCATTCGGAAATAGATTCATAAGCATATGTCACGCCGGACTGGTTTTTGTATTTTACAATGGCCATAACCCCACCTCCTTGTCATATATTATAACATATGACAAGGAGGATGTCAATAGAAACAAGGCATATTTTTTAAAATATGCCTTGCAAAAAAATGAGCAAACATGTGTCTATTCCCACTTTTACTATTCAGTATTTAATGGAATCTGGTCAGGGTCTGACCAGTAACTCCTATTTTTCTGTGCGGTCAGCGCCGGATATTCCGATTTCAGCTTGTTGATGTTCAAGCCTTTTAAGGAAATGCCCGCCTGTTCCAGCATACGCCTTGCGCCGCCATATAGGATAATCTGACTCTCATACTTGCGGACGGTCTGTTTTGCTTCTTTTCCGGTGGCGGAAGCGGCAGAGATTTTTTGTTCCAGTTCTACGATGGAACCCACTTCATTGTATGTCTGTGCAGCAATCTTTAAATTCTCCACCGCTGCCCACCTTTGCAGTCCCGGACTGTTCTGGAATTTCTCATCAGAGGTATCAATCAACCGCCTGTCTGCATAATCTCTTTTCGGGATAACTGCCTTTCTAAATTGGGCATAAAAAAACTGCTGTAACTTGTCCGGTTTACAACAGTCTGGTTTCGTGTCTGTTCAGTTGTTTTGGATAGAATTATCCATGCGTTATATTGTAGCAAATCTGCGGGAGAAGGTTAAGGACTGGCAGAGAAAAAGCGGAAAGAAAAGCAAAGAGGGTTAGGGATACTTCCCTATGGAAATTTCATCATACGGACGGTAGGGAAGTATGGGGAATTTCGCCTATGTGTCCGTACATAGGCAGTGCTTGCTATTCTTGTCTTTCGCCACTCCCGGAGGGGGTGTCGGTGTCTATATGGTTTTAAAGAAAACTTCTAAAGATGAAGTGATTTGCAATTGTTTTTATATGATTCAGATGCTAACATATCAATATAGCTGTGGAAAAAGATTGAGCAGAAAATATGGTGAGGGAATTTAGGAGAGTATTTTGGGAAACTTGCCATACTTTGTCAGGTTACTTAGTCTATAATTATAATATAAGGAGGGATGTGAGTGTCAGAAAGCAGGTTGTTTAAAATTTTGTATTACTTATTAGATAAGGGAACAGTAACAGCTCCTGAACTGGCAAAGAAATTTGAAGTATCAGTAAGGACAATTTATCGTGATATTGATATGTTAAGCGGTGCAGGTATACCCGTTTATACAACGACAGGTCATGGGGGCGGAATCCATTTGTTTGATAATTTTGTTTTGAAGAAATCTCTATTATCAGAACAGGAAATGCAGGATATTTTAATCGGTGTACAGAGCTTGTCTGCTGTTCAATATCCAGATACAGATGGAGTAATGTCAAAATTGAAGGCAACATTCCAGATAGCGGAATCTGACTGGATAGAAATTGATTTTTCACGATGGGGTAGTATTGTTGAAAAAGAAAAACAATATTTTGAAATGTTGAAACGTTCAATTTTAGGCAGACAGGAAATTCAGTTTCTGTATTATAATTCATTGGGAGAAGGCAGCCAGAGAAGGTGTCAGCCTTTAAAGATGGTATACAAGGATAAAGCGTGGTATCTGTATGCGTATTGTTTAAAAAGAAATGATTATCGCCTGTTTCGTATTTCACGGATTAAAGAACTTCTGGTGACAGATCAATACTTTAAAAGCCATTCAGAAATGAAGGAGTCAGTATTTTCTTTGATGGAAGAAATGGGAAAGCCTATAACAATAGAATTGAGTTTTCCGAAGGAGGTTAGCTATCGGGTATACGATACATTTGAGGATGATGTAATAAAGTGGAATGGGCAGGAGATTAGGGTAAATGTCACTTTGCCGGAAACAGAATGGCTATATAGTTTTATTATGTCCTTTGGTAATCAGATATCAATATTGTATCCAATATCATTAAAGGAAAAGATAATAGAAAGATATAAAATTGCATTAAAACATTTCGAGGAGGATACAAGATGAATGTAAGAGAAGAATTACAAAAGTTAAATGTAGAGGGAGAAAAATTTCAATTTAATCATGTAGAAGTAAATCCGAAAATGATACAGGCAGTTATGATAAATGAGATTGTGCCTGCAGAGCCAGAAGATGATTTTTATGGGGGAACAGAAGCTGCTTATTTGTCAACAACGATTCCATTGTTTCAAAAAGCTGGGATACAGGTAAAAACCATTCAAAATATTTTGGATAGAGGAATTTATATTACAAATGCTGTAAAAATGCCAAAAACAGAATATACAGTGGCGAAGGAAAGCATAGAAAAAAGTTTGCCATATCTGGAGCGGGAACTGGCACTGTTTCCTCATGTAAAAGTTATCATGTTGATGGGAGATGTGGCAAAAAAGGCTTTTAATATGATTAGCAAGAAAGAAACAAGAAAAAATGCGGTTCCGAGCATTTCTACCTACAAATTACGGAGCAGTGAGATTTTTTATAAGGGTATCCGTATCATACCGTCCTATATCATGACAGGGCAGAATTTGTTGATTGAAAAATCTAAATTTGAAATGGCTGCTGAGGATATTGCTTCAATGTACAATTTGATAATGAAATAATTTCCAAGCCTGACACAAGATGTCAGGCTTGTTATTATATAATGCCCTGTGTGAGGTGGTCAATATGATTAAAAAAGTATTTTCAAAAAATTTTATCTTTTTTTTGGCAGGGCAGACATTATCCATGTTTGGAACTAATATTATCAAATTTGCTATATCATTATACATATTGGAGGTAACTGCTTCCGCAGCTATATTTGGATGGATAACGGCTGCAAGTTATATTCCACCAATTATATTATCTCCCTTCGGTGGTATTTTAGCGGACAGAAAAAACAAAAAGAATCTTATGGTTGCTCTTGATGGTATTTATGGAATGATTACTTTGTTGATGGGAATTGCATTTCAAAGGCGGGAGGAATTTGGAATTGTAGCAGGACTTCTAATACTGTTATCTATAGTATCGGCTTTCGAGGCACCAGTTGTTCAATCTAGTGTACCATTGATTCAAACCAATGAGAATCTTACAAAGGCAAATGCAATAGTGAATCAAATAACTTCATTATCAGGGCTTTTAGCACCATTTTTGGCAGGGATTTTTTATGGCATATTTGGAAAAGAATATTTTCATTATATCATGTTCCTGTGTACGGTATGTTTTTTATTAGCTGCTAGTGTTGAATTGCACTTAACTATACCATTACAGATTCAACATTGTTATGATAGTATGGTAGATGTTTTTAAATATGATTTTAAGGATACTTTAAGGTTGATTTTGAAAGAAAAGCAACATATAGGGGTAGTTATGCTGTTAAATGCATTTTTCATGTTCTTGATTCAGCCTTTTTTGTCCATAGGAGTCCCATATATTATAAGTGTGAAATTGGAACTTGATTCTGTTTGGAACGGAGGCGTGCAGGTGTTTCTTGGAATATTGGGTATAGCTGGGGGATTTGTAGCGGCAGCTATTACAGGAAAATTTCAAATTAAGAATATATATAAATTATTTATTGGTATGGGCTTAGCAATGATTCCAGTTTCACTAATGATTTTAAAACATAATTCTGCTAAGAAAACTTATTTTATATTAAGTCTATCAGCAGGAGCGATTATTTTTCTGGCGAGTATAGCAGGAACATATATTGTTTCAGGAATTCAAAAAGTCAGTCCACAGAATATGCTGGGGCGGGTAATGGCAATTTTTGCGACTATTAATAATTGTGCCCTTCCCATTGGTGTGTGGTTGTATGGGATTATCTATGAAAAATTTGATAAACAGTTATTTGGAGTTCTGATCATTACTGCTGTTTTCATTATATTTGGAAGTATAAAGGGAAAGAAGATTTATTGGATTCTGCAACAAGAATATAATTAAGTTTTTGCTTGGGAAATAGTAATTGTGAGGTAAATATAGATGAAATTTGCTAGGGGAGGTGATTGAAAATGGATAAGAAAAAACTAGGTTGGTGTATCATTATTCTTAGTGCCGTTGTTTCGGCGTATAGTACATCTTATCCTTGAAAAGCAAAAATGAAACTCTTCGGGAATTAAGGGAAGTTCCGCTTTTTCTCGGAATCGGCTACAGGCATTTTCTGATGATATTAAGCGGGTTTGTGGATATGGGCGTACTGGAAAAAAATGAAGAAGGATATAGGATCAAAGATTATGAAGCGCTTCAGGAGTTGGCGAAAGACAGGTATTTGATTTGAATCACATCAAGAGTCAATTGTATACAATTCTTCAAAAAACGGAAAACGCTGCGGCATTTGACAGAGAGAACGTATGGAGGTCGTGATTTCTCTCTGCGGTTATAAGTTTCAATATCCATAACGACTAAATCTCCCCCGCCGTTCTTGGTAAGGGAAATCGGCTCTGCAGTCTTTCTGCACAGATCGGCAATCTCGTTGTAGTTCTGGCGGATTGCTGCGCATGGACGAATATTCATAACAAAACCTCCTCATTTATTAGATAGCAAAATTTTATTCATGAAGAAGCGGATTAGACGGTTGTTAAAGTAAGGAATAAAGAGTATACTGATAACGAAAATGATTCGATCTGTGCAGATGCGTCAGCAGACGTAAAATTGCATCAGCACAGCTTTTTGTACGGTTCCTGTGTCCGTGGAGACTACAGGAAAGATTCAGACGCAGATACTGTGCCGCTTACAGGATACGGCTGCACAGAAGTAAAAATAGGATGACGGCCTGGATGTAATTGCAGCATGGAAAAGAGGTTAACCACACAAATGCAGAAAAATTTACTCATAATCGCCACCGGCGGAACTATCGCTTCCAATAAGACAAAGAAGGGGCTTTCCCCGACTTCCACCGGAGATGATCTGATCTCTCAGATCGCAGGTCTGCCGGAGGACTGCAGGCTTCATGTCCTGCAGCTCATGAACATTGACAGCACCAACATGAAGCCTGATGGATGGATGGCGATTCAAAAGGCGATTGCGGAAAATTATGATACATATGACGGTTTTGTCGTGCTCCACGGCACAGATACCCTGGATTATACAGCGGCGGCCCTGTCCTATCTGATTCAGAACAGCCCGAAGCCGATCGTGATCACCGGCTCGCAAAAGCCCATGTCCCACCCTTATACGGACGCAAAGATCAACCTTTATCAAAGTATTTTGTATGCCCTGGACAGCGTGTCTTGTGATGTCAGCGTCGTGTTCGGCGGCAGGGTCATAGCCGGCACAAGAAGCCGCAAGCAGAAAACCCGTAGCTTTGACGGGTTCACCAGTATGAACTTTCCGCTTCTGGCGCGGTTTCAGGACGAGGAGATCATCCGTGTATTTCCTGCGGATAAGCCTTTCGGGCCAGTTCGCTTCTACGATCATCTGGAAGGAAATATTTTATCCATAAAACTGATTCCAGGCATGACGCCGGACTTTTTCAGGCTGCTCAAGGAGCAGTACCAGGGCATCATTCTGGAAGCATACGGGCTGGGAGGGATTCCAAATTTTGACCGTTCCTATGAGGAGGCGATCTTCGACTGGATTCATTCCGGAAAGATCCTGGTCATCACTACGCAGGTTCCGGAGGAAGGATGCGATTTCAGCGTATATGAGGTGGGCCACATCTACCACAACCACCCGCTGATCCTGGAAGCGGGCAACATGACGCTGGAGGCCATCAGCGCAAAGCTGATGTGGGCTCTGGGGCAGACGAAGGAGCTGGGAAAGATCAGGGAATTGTTTTATCGGAGGATTAACTTTGACTGCTGAAAAGAATATATGAAAATGCAATGCTCTCAATCTATTCAACCAACATTGCAAGCCTTGTGCTGTCGCCAAAGAGTATTCCGATCTCACCCTTGTATTTCCTCAGCATCCGATACACCCATCTCCCGGATTCGCTGAGATCCTCCTGGGTAAACCCGCTGGTTTTCCCGCAGCCGCTTTTCAGCATCGCCGAAGTTTCATCCTTATTAGAAAGATTCCATGCGATGTAACTTATCCCATATTTATCTAAAGTTTCTATCCACAGATCTGCCTGCGCTGTGTCAATGGCGCCGTTTCCGCTTGCGTCACAGATCCCATACTCCGATACAAAGACCGGAAGTCCGCTTTCTACAGATCCGATCAGCTTCCCGCACAGGTCATCGGTGTGGGTTGCGGCATAAAAGTGAAGCGTATACATGATATTTTCATAGCTTGCTATGGGATCCGCAGCCGCCTGGTCTATATACTGTGACCAGTTCGGAGTTCCGACCAGGATCACTGCATCCTCATCCTGAGCGCGGATGACGGAAATCACCTGCTCGGCATACGCTTTGATCTCTCCCCAGGAGGTGCCGCCGTTCGGCTCATTGCAGATCTCGTACAGGACATGGTCTGATTCTGCATATTTTTCCGCCATTTCCCCGAAAAATGCTTTCGCTTCCTCCAGGTACATATTGGGGTTGGAATCAGACAGGATGTGCCAGTCAATGATCGCATACAGATCCTGCCGCTCGGCAAAGGATACTCCGTCATGGATCAATTTTTTCAGAGCTTCCCGGTCTCCGCCCGTACAATAGCCGCCGTACTCAGCGGTATACATGGCAAGGCGGATTACATTTGCCTGCCAATCCTCACGAAGCTGCCGGAAGCAGTCCTCATTCACATAATCTGGAAACCAGGCCAGACCGTGGGTGCTGATTCCACGCAGCTGTACCGGATGGCCGTTTTTGTCCACAAGCTGTGTGCTATCGACACGGAGAGCGCCGTTTAAGGAAGGGCAGGCAGGACCGGGGACTTTGGTTTCTTCCTGTGACTGCCCGCTGGATGTACGGTCAGCCGAAGAATCCGCGGCGCCGCCAGCAGCATGGTCCGAAGACTCGGCATCAGAGGCACTCTCTTTTTTGTAAGCAGTTGTCGTATCAGAATCCTCCGTATTGCTGTCTGACACGTCAGAATCCAGTTCGCTCTGCCGGGAGGCATCCGATCGTGTGTCCTCCGGCGCGGCTTCGTGTTCCCCGCAAGTTCCGCAGCCCTGTGACAGGAGCATAGCTCCGGATAAAAGTGCTGTGCATAATAAGATACGAATGAATTTTTTCATGTTTATATTCCATCCAACGTCAGAGTGATGTGAGACGCCTTCCACTCTGCGCCGTCCTTTTCCATTAATACGGTCCCGGATGCTTTTGCGGCAGGATCCCCCGCAGAGGTTGTGATCTCCGCAGAGAAATCATAGCATTCCTCTTCACCGGGGCGTTTTGTGAGTTCCACATCATCGGCGCTGATATCAGAACCGAAATCTTTAGCCAAAGCAGCACTGCGGTAAATCGTTCGGCTCATTGTAAGGTCTTCGATACAGGCATTCGTCATGAATCCGCCAAAACGGTCTGTGAGATGCCTCATCAGTTCGCTATCATTGCCGGATATCAGTCCAATGCCGCTGCTTTCCGCTGGTTCCGTAAGAGCCGCGGACATCGCCGCGTCAAAATCTTCTGCCTGCTCCATGGTGCAGGAGAGGAGAAGCTCCAGGGCCGCCTGCGACCGCTGCTCAGGACCGCCGTCCTTCTGCCTGCATCCGACAGCCGAGACAGCGATTACAAGGATCAGAATGACCGGAAGGATATACCGAAGCAAATTTACAAAGTTCCCCTTTTTCTGAATGAGCCTGGTTTTCTTGTGCCTTCTTAAACTTAACATATGAGCCTCCTTTCCGCCGCGTTGGAAACGGCATATATGATACGATGTTTGTTGATTTTATTTTAATTCATATATGAAGCCGATACAATACCTTTTGCGTGAATGCAGTGATTTCGTGTTTCAATTAAATGAACTGCCGCGCCAGAGCATGACCTCTGACGCGGCAGCTTTTCTGCGGTATAAAATCATATCCTGATCTGTCTTACATTCAAGAAGTAAGGTATTGTAATTGATTCAATCCTTAAAATGAGTTTTTCAATTTCCATTCCTCAGCGTCCGGTAATTCTCTTCCTTCTCATACTCCTTCCCCACACCGTCGTCCTCGTAAAGCGTGTACTCCGCTCCTGCATATCCCAGCATGGTCAGATGCTCCGTATCCAGCGCGTCCACATACTCTGCGGCATCTGCGACCGGGACGCACTTCCCGCCGCGGATGAAAAGCGGCACTTCATTCAACGCGATCTCCACATAATGATGCCCTTTTGCCAGGACTTCCTCCGAAATGGATCCGCCCGGCAGGAACTTGACGAACTTCATTTCCTCCGGCAGGTACACATAACGCCCCCGTGCGTTCTGGGTGTAGACCGGCGCGATCATGACCTCATTTCCGAGCATCATCTGGTCCTCCACCTGTGCGGCCATGGAATCCTCCGGATACACAAACGCCAGCGGCTTGAAATACAGATCGTCATTCAGCGCGGCCTTCATATACTCGCTGTATAAATAAGGAATCAGGCGGTAACGTACTCCGACCACATGGCGGAAGTCGTCAAGATCCTCGAACTGATAGCATTCCTGATCTCTGGTTCCCGCGGCGGCATGGTCCCGCATCAGCGGGGTAAATACGCCAAGCGCCAGCCAGCGCAGCAGCAGATCTCTCGTGGTGTCCGCTCCGAAGCCGCCCAGGTCCGCTCCGGTATACAAAAATCCGCACATGTTCAGAGACGGCAGCATTTTCAGGTTCAGCAGGATGTGGGACCACCAGGACTTGTTGTCGCCCATCCAGATTCCGCCGTAGCGGTGCATTCCAATATAGGAGGAACGGGAGAACATGAGGAAACGTTTCGACGGGTCAATTCGTTCAAACGCCTCGCCCGCAGCGCGGGTCATATAGTACCCAAACAGGTTGTGCACCTTGTCGTGGCGAATCCGTTGCCCGTTCACCGTATGATAAAAACGGCGGTAATCCTCCTTGCTGTTTGCCAGCCCTCCGATCTTTCCCATCAGCGGCCAGATGGAAGCGCCGGCGATTTCATTTTCCGCGCTGTCGTTGGTATCCGATGTAGGAGCAACAGCCAGTGTCCCCGCGTTGACCCCGCTGTTATGATCTTCATTTTCCAGAAATGCTTTGAGCATCCCTTTCAGCTCTTCGATGCCCTCCGGGGTGTAGAAGATCGCAGGCTCATTCATATCATTCCAGAAGCCCTCAATCCCCTGATCTATTAGAATCCGGTACTTATCTCCGAACCACGCGCGGGCCTCATCATTGAGCACATCCGGGAAATGGGTATCCCCCGGCCAAACCGCCGCCACGAAGTCGCTGCCGTCCTCACGCTGGCAGAAGTAGCGGTTCTTCACTCCCTCCTCATACACGTCGTAGCCGTCCTCCACCTTGACGCCCGCGTCGATGATGGGGATGAGCCGAAGGTTTTTGTCCTTCATTTCCTGTACAAATTCCGGAAAATCCGGGAAATTTTTCTCATTCAGTGTGAAATCCTTAAAATCCTGCATATAGTCGATATCCATATAGACCATATCCAACGGGATGTTATTTTCCCGATAGCCGTCCGCGACCTTACGGAAATCCTCCTTGGTCTTGTAGCCCCATCGGCTCTGTCCAAAGCCGAAAGCGTATTTCGGCGGGATATAGCTTCTGCCGATGATCTTCCGGAACTGCTTTACGATGTCGTAGGGTGTCTCGCCTTCGATCACGAACAGGTTCAAGTCTGCCTCCGCGCAGGACACCTGCATCGTATCCATCCTGGTATATCCGATGTCAAATGTCATGGCGGAGGGATAGTCGAAGAACAGCCCGAAGGTTTCCTTTCCGGACACCACGATAAAATTGTGGGCTCCGTAGAGGGAACGCTTGTCCTCCGTGTGGTTGGGGTCATCCGTGCAGTCGCTGATATAGCAGTAGCCCCGCTTGTTCAGCCCCCGGCTGGCCTCCCCAAGCCCGTATACGATATCCGTTTCTTCCATCTTATAAGTAAAACAAAATCCATTCCCGGTATCAATTTTACCGTAGGCCGGTGTCCCTTCCCCGGCTGGCACCTCCGCTGTCACAGCATCTGTAGAAAATGGTGTTCCATACACATACTTTCGAATCATCATGTGTCCTCCTTCTATGATATATTGTGCTGCTGATTTATTTACAATAATTATATTATAATATACTTTTGTGGGAAATACTTACATTATTTTATGAAATATATACGATATTTTGATTTTTTTGGTTGTCAGCATAAGGAATTAACGATATAATAGGGAGAAAAGCGTTACAAACTATTATTTCTATGTGAGAAGCTGATAAGGAATACTGAAGCAATGAGCCAAAAAGCAATGAATCAAAAGGAACTTTCCTTTTATAAGCGGTTTTTTACATTATATATTGCCCTGGTGCTGCAGAATGTGGTGACATTGAGCGTTAATCTGGCGGATAATGTCATGCTGGGCGCATACAGTGAGACCTCCCTTGCGGGAGTGGCGGCAGCAAATCAGATCCAGTTCGTGTATCAGATGCTGCTGGCCGCTTTTGGGGAGGGCATGGTCATCCTCGGAAGCCAGTACTGGGGAAAACAGCAGACAAAGCCCATGAAAAAAATCGCGGCCATGATGATGCAGCTCGGGCTGGCGGTGATGGTGGTTTTATTTGTACTGATCAGCCTTTTTCCGGAGCAGGGGATCGGGCTGTTTACTACGGACGGGCCGATCATTGCAGAGGGAGCGGGATATCTGCGGCTGATCCGTTTTACCTATCTGTTCTTTGCGGTGACCCAGCTTTTGCTGGCCGTGCTTCGGAGCATGCAGATCGTGAAGATCGCGCTGTACCTCTCGGCCATGACATTTTTTGTCAACTGCGGCATCAATTATATGCTCATCTTCGGACGCTTTGGCATGCCCGAGATGGGGACGGCAGGAGCGGCGGTGGGGACACTGACCGCCCGGATCCTGGAGACTGCCGTGCTGATCATTTATATTGCAAAGACCGAAAAAAATCTGTGCCTGCGGGTGCGGGATTTCTTCCAGTTTGACCGTCTGCTCTGGAAGGATTATATCAAGGTGACTCTGCCGATCCTGGTGACAAATGGTCTGTGGGGGGTGAACACGGCTTTGCAGACGGCCATCCTGGGACACATGACCGCGGCGGCGATCGCGGCAAACAGCGCCGCTTCCAATCTGTTCCTTCTGGTAAAATCTACCGCGGTCGGCGCTGCTTCCGCGGCGGGAGTGATGATCGGAAAGGCCATCGGCGGCGGGGATATGGAGCAGGTGAAGCAGTATGCCAGGCGCCTTCAAAAATTATTTCTCGGAATCGGGATCTGCTCCGGGATCGCCCTGTTTTTCCTGCGCGTCCCGGTGCTGGGCCTGTACGACCTGCGGCCGGAGACCAAGGCCATGGCAAATACGTTTCTCATGATCCTAAGCGCCGTGGATGTGGGGATGTCCTACCAGATGCCCACCAATACCGGGATCATCCGGGGCGGCGGGGACGCCATGTTCGTGGTAAAGATGGACCTGATCAGCATCTGGCTGATCGTGCTGCCGCTGTCATTTTTTATGGCATTCGTGGTGAAGGCATCGCCGGCAGTGGTGGTGTGGTGCCTCAACGCGGACCAGTTTTTTAAGTGCGTGCCGGCATTTCTGCGGTGCAGGTCGTGGAAGTGGATCCGGAAGCTGACCCGGGAATAAAGAAAAAGATGGGGCTGAACGGAACAGCCCCAAAAGAAACTCATACACATTGTTTTTCAGATGCTTTTTTCGCCTGGCAAAGTAAACGGAGCACAGGAGCGATCTCGGCATCTAAAAGTCTTTTATATTCTTCAAAGGACAAGCCACGGGTTTTCAGGCAATGGTCTTCTCTGATCGCGTGTATTTCGTCAATTGTAAGTGTAATATTATAAATTACTGGATGAGATGAATCAAGGTGAAATTTTTGATAGGATATTATTATTGTTCACGGTAATATTCTATCAGGCAGCATGCAGGTCAGAAAAGTGTATATGCTTTAGAACCATACCATTTCACAAGTGAAATTCTGAATCCACGAAAGTTATTTTTTGACGCTGAAAAAGGACAGAATTGGAGAATCCTTTATTCAGAAATCGGATTATACTTGTATCATACAAAAGCATGAATGTAAAGGAACCCCGGAATCTGCAGGTCTTTTCAATAGCATTTACAGAGAGAATGCAAGGGGCTCGCAAACAAATAAAAAGAAAGAAGGATGAAACATGGTACTTGTAATCACAAAAAATACGGTAAAGGACAGAGACGCGTATCTGCCTCTGGCAAAGGCATTTACATCAGACGCGTCGCATGACAGGGGATGCCTTATGATGGATGTATGCGTGGATCCGGCGACAGTGGATGAAGTCGTTTTTGTATCCAAGTGGGAGGCGAAAGAAGACTTTCAGGCGCATGTCCAGGGGGAATCCTTTCAGAAACATATCCCAGGGATGACGCCCTATTATGTAGCCGGAACAGATACGATCCTGGAAATCCAGACAGATTAGGAAGCAACCTCCTTGTTTAAACCATGAAACTTGCGATTGACCTATTATAGGGGCTGTTGTAGTATAATAATATAGACAGGCAACTTGAGTGTCGGTCAAAGTGTTGAAATAAGGTGTTGTGCCAGAGAGCAGGATGCGTAATGTATATGATTGTGTGGTGGCTTTTGAGAAGCTGCTGAATAAAGAACACCATTTGATACTGGGAAGAAAAGGAATAGCTGTCTCATTGCAAATAAATTTTGATAAAAAAGAATGCTTTCATTCTAATGGGGCTTCAATATCTAACTGACAGACTGGAATTGTTTCGTGACAGAGAAAAAATATTTGATTCGATCAGAAGCCGGCGGATAACAGCCGAACAGCTCCAGTCGTCAGACTTGTATCATAAAATAGCAGACAGAGTAGATATGCTGCCGCTCTTTTTTTCCGCAGGATAAAATGGATTATGCAAAAAATCAGGCATCGTGGACTTTACTTTTTAAGAAAAAAGTAACTCTATCAACAGGAAAAGAAGAGATCCTCTATGATAAGCTTAAAAAATGAATTTTGGATATCCGACTTATAGCATCTGAGCCCAAAAGCCCAGATGCTTTTTTATTGTTTGCGGCAACGATACTTTTTTCTTTTGATTTTCTTTAGAATATACCTCTTGACAAAATATATTATACTCTATATAATATAAACAAATAAAATATATAGTTCAAAAAAACATATATTTTAAATCAATGTATAGAAAGGACTGATATCATGACATTTCCGTTGAATGCGCCTATGTTCGACCTGCTTGTCCTGTCGGTCATCGCGGAGTCTGACGCCTACGGCTACCAGATCAGCCAGATCATCAAGCGGGCAGCCAACACCAAGGATTCCACGCTCTATCCGATCCTGCGCCGTCTCCAGGAACAGCATTTCGTTGAGACTTATGACGAGCAGTATCAGGGCCGTAACCGGAAGTACTATACCATTACGGATTCTGGCAGATATTATCAGGAAGAACTGTCGAAGGAATGGGACCGTTACAAGACGATTATTGATGACATTGTGAAGGGAGGAACTGAAAAATGACCAGAGCAGACTACATGACGATACTTTCCCACAATCTGCGGCGCCTGCCGAAGGAGGACTACGACAGGGCCATAGAATATTTTGAAGAATACTTTAATGAAGCGGGGCCGGCACATGAGCAGGAGGCCATCCAGGATCTGGGCGCGCCGGAGGACGCTTCCCGGGAGCTGATCATGAATCTGGCCGAGAAGAACATCGGGGAACCGCCAAGGACCGTCAGGCGCGGATTCCACGCAGTCTGGGTGGGAATTCTGGGCGTGTGCGCCGCGCCCATCGCGCTTCCTCTGCTTTTGGCTTTGTTCTGTGTGATATTCGCGCTGGTTATCACCGTAGCAGCCGTATTGGGGAGCCTTTTCCTGACGGCGGTCTGCCTGGTCGGGGGAGCCGCGGTTGGCCTGGCAGGCGGATTTGCTCTGACATTCCGTACCTTTACGGATGGGATCGCGACGATCGGGTTGAGTTTTGTCACGCTGGGAATCGGGATCCTGTGCGTATACGGCTCCTTCCGTCTGTGCCGCTGGGCGCTGAGGAAGATGTCACAATCCCTGGGAAATATTATAAAAGGAGGACGCAGACATGAAAATAAACACGAATAAACTAATCAAGGTATCTCTCATCCTGATCGTCGTAGGCGCTGCGCTGCTGGCGGTCGGCCACCTGCTCGGCGGACGGGCGGGCGTTGCCTTTTCCGGAAATGGAGTGACATCCCCATATGCAAAACAGAAATCGTACACCTTGAAGAAAACAAAGATTGATTCATTTGCCGACACGGATATCCGGATCGGATCCTATGCGGATATCCGGATCCTGCCTTCCCGGGATGATCAGTTTTATCTGGAATATAAGCTGGACGGTGAGTACGGCGAACCCTTCTGGGAAGTGAGGGATGATACGCTGACCCTGACGCATACGGGCAGACAGAAGCAATTCGGTTTTGCTGTGAATTTCTTTTACCTCGGGACTTTCGGCATTCAGGACGGGATCAAGAATGCGGAGGTGAACCTGTATATCCCGGAGGGAGAGGAGATGGGACAGCTGAATGTGTATAACGATTCGGGAGACTTTTCCGCAGAGGATATGGCCTTCGGGGACGCGAAGCTGGAGATCAGCTATGGGGACGCGGAGCTCCGCGATGTGAGCTTTCAGGATCTGGAGCTGGATATGGAATCCGGCGATCTCAAGGCGGAGTCCGTGACCGCAGAGGACTTAATCCTGAAAAATGAATATGGAAATGTTACATTGAAGCAGATCAAGGTCGAAAATACAGAGGCAGAGCTGGAATCCGGCAGCCTGAAAGCAGACGCTTTCACATGTAATTCCCTGACAGCGAAAGTGGATTACGGCAACGTGGAACTGGACGGATTTTCTGCGGAAAAGGCGGAGTTTGTGCTGGAATCCGGGAACCTGGAGCTGGATGCCGAGGAACTGGCGGACCTGTCCTGCAAAAATGAATATGGTGACGTTGAGATTCGGCTCCCCCGGGATTTGTCGGAATATTCCGTGAATGCCCGCAGCGAGTACGGCAGTATCCATCTTCCCGACGGCGCCCCGGGACATCAGATTTCGGGAGATGGTGAGGCGGCTTATACGTTGGAAGGAAAGTCGAAGGGTACGATCACGGTCAAGGTGGAATCGGGAGATATTATACTAAGCGCCAGATAAATCTGCCGTACAGTTGGAATATTTTTCTACTGCTCCTTAGTGATAATAAAATAGTGATAGAAGCTCTGGCTCCATGAAGCCGCAGGTGAATCAGCACTTGCGGCTCATGGAGCCTTATGGTTACTGGGCAGATGCCGCTACTGTGAGCGCCCGATCAGGGGGTGAACAGTAACTTATTGGATTGCAACCGCGCAGGTGAAAAAAATTTTAATTGACGTTCTATAGGTATTTCAACTATAATAGATTATAGAATCCGGTATTTCGACAGGATATGCCATTGCGCGGAAGATGTCCGCTGCAATCTGCGGGCGGTCAGGCAGCGTCCCGCAATAAAGGTCAGGTGAGATTGCAGTACGGTGTAACTGGAATACGGATGCACAATAAAAAGATATAAATCACATATATGTCTGACGAGTCGGACATCACTATTTCAGGAAAGAGGGATGCTGCATAATGAAACAGTTTTTTGGAATGAGCCAGCACGGAGACTTGAAGGAAGCGGCCCGCGGGGTGACCAGGCCGCAGTTTATCATGCTGCTTTCAAACGGAGATCAGTTTGAAGCGCATGTGAAGGAACTGGAGGCGCTTTTCCCGGGCGTGCCGAGTATCGGGTGTATCGGCATGAGCTATGATACCAGAGTGGTAGAAAAGGGGGTCGGCGTCATTGCGTTTTCCGAAGGGGTCAGCGCCGTGGCTAATGTACTCGAAGAGGTTTCGGCCATGCCGGTAAAATACATCGACCGGCTGGAGCGGGATGTGAAGGCGGTGAGCGGTACGGAGCGCGATACGGTCTGTATCGATTTCTGCACCGGCAACGATGCCTGCGTTCTGACCACCATCTACAGCGTCTTAAAGCGCAGGAACATTTCCCTGGTAGGCGGGACCGGCGACGCGGGCAAGGTTTCTGCAAACGGCAGAGTCTATGAAGATGCCGTGGTCTATGGGATCATTAAGAACCAGAACGGCAGGGTCAAAGCATATAAGGAAAATATCTATCACCAGATGCAGAACCACCGCTTTATCGCCTCCGGAACAGATAAGACAAAATACATACTGGGAACCCTCAATGGCCGTCCGGCCAGACAGGTTTACCAGGACATCCTCAAGATCTCGGAGAAGGATATCACTACACAGACGTTTAAAAATCCCTTTGGAAAGCTGAACGGGGACGACACCTGCATCGTATCGATCAAGGAGGTGCAAGGTGACGCGCTTTGCTGCTTCAGGCAGGTCAACGACTCGGATGTCCTGCTGTTGCTGGAACTGGGGGATTACAGGGCCATTGTAAAAAATACGATCGGCAAGATCAAACACGACTTTCCAAATATTTCAGCCGTATTTTCCGTGAACTGCCTGTTCCGTTATCTGCTGTTCACGCAGGAACATTACATGCAGGAATATCTGAACGAGATGAGCGCGTTGGGCAGACACGCGGGGTTTGTAGGATACGGGGAGCATTATAACAACCGTTTCGTAAACCAGTCCATGACCTGCGTGGTATTTGAATGATACAAGTGTCAAAAGAGTATTATAAGCGCCAAAATACCTTTTGACGCTTTCAGCATTTGAATAGGAGGGAAAAGAATATGGCATTTTGGAAAAAGAACAGGCAGGAGACAAAGAATATGCCTGTACACGATAAAAGCCTGAATCCGGTGCTGCATGTGATGAAGACCCTGAAGGACTATCACTCAGAGCTGGTGCAGAAGGAGGTGGATTCTCTGTGGGAGCTGGACCGGATCGGCCAGTCCTTCGGGCATGTACTCTCGGAGGCTGAGAGCTTTCAGGGGCGGCTGCAGGAGTTCGGGCAGAACTTCATGAGTATTGAACAGGTGTCTGGTGAATTTTCAGAAGTGAAGGAGAGCATCTCCCAGTCGGTCGTCCGCGCCCAGGGCGGCGTGGAGGAGTTAAAAACCAGTTCCATGCAGGTGGACTCTTACTTTAAAGAAATGGAGACTACGTTCGAGGATCTGCAGACCGCGGTGGAGACGATCAAGCGGTGCATGGGCAAGATCGTGTCTATCGCCGAGCAGACCAACCTTCTGGCGCTCAATGCGTCCATTGAGGCGGCCCGTGCTGGAGAGCAGGGGAAGGGATTTGCGGTGGTTGCGGTCGAGGTGAAAAAGCTGGCGGATGAGATCAAGGAGCTGACCGGCGAGGTGGATTCCGGCATCCAGGATGTGGAGCAGGGGACAGAACACCTCAACACGAACATCAACGCTTCCCAGGAGGCATTGGGAGAGAGCCTGGAGAAGGTCAATGAGACCTATGAGATGTTTGATGAGATCACCCAGTCTGCGGAAGGCGCTACGAAAGTACATAACGAGATTTCCGGTGTCATTGATGATTCCAAGAATGCGCTGGATATGCTGTGCGGTTTCTTTGAACAGATCAAGAGCCTGAATCAGGACGTGGTGAAGCATATCCGACAGGCGTCGCGGCTGGGAACGACCAAGAGCGCCATGTTTGAGGATATTGATAATCTGATGGCGCAGATCCCGCCGATTATAAAAGAATATACCTCAGAAGAGAAATGAGCAAATAAAGAGCTGTCCGAAAATGACATCTGCATACCATCTATTGCGGGTATGCGGTCATTTTCGGGCAGCTCCTTCTATGTAGAGAATAAATGTATAGCGATCCCACTGCGGCGCAGGGATCGCGGTTCCTTCACTTAGGGGATCCCGCGGCTTCAGATCAGCAGGTCGCCCCGCCCACTACATGCTTTTCTAATATCTGTTTTTTATCAATCTTGCTGTTCAGCAGCTTATCCTGTACATATTCAAAGCCCAGCCTTGCGATGGTATCCGCAAAACGTTCCCCGGACTGGCCTTCGTCCCGGAAAAACAGAATGGCCCGCTCCACCACGTCGATGACCTCCTCCTCGGAAGTGAAGATCCTGTCCAGCGAGCGGCCTTCCGCCACCTTCTTGCCCCAGCGTCCGCCGATATAGACTTTATAGCCGGTCAGGGATTCGGTTACGGCGCCGAAAGGACATTTTCCGATACAGCGTCCGCAGTGGTTGCAGCTGTCCGGGGTGATCCGGATCTTCCCGCCGTCCAGTTCCGCCACTTTGATCGGGCAGCTGTTCTGAACCTGACAGTTCTTGCAGCCCTTGCATTTGGACAGGTCGATCTCGGGCTGGCGCTGGCCGATGATGCCTAAGTCATTGAGATCCGGCTTGACGCAGTTATTGGGACATCCGCCCACCGCAATCTTGAATTTGTGAGGCAGGGATACGTCGTGGTATCCGATGTAATACAGCTCATGCAGCTTTTCGGAGAGCGCAAAGGTATCGATCAGCCCGTACTGGCAGGTCGTTCCCTTGCAGGATACCACCGGGCGCACCTTGGAGCCGGTACCGCCGGTTTTCAGCCCGGCTTCTGCCAGGAAATCAAAGAGGGCGTTCAGGTTGTCATAGTTTACGCCCTGGATTTCCAGCGTCAGGCGGGTGGTCATGGTGATTTCGCCGGAGCCGAATTTTTCCGCTGCCTCCGCGACTTTTACCTGCTCCTCGGACGTGAGCTTCCCGTTCCGGGTGATGACACGGACATTGAATACATCGTCATACCGCTTATCCTGCAGGCAGCCCAGTCCTTTCACACGCTTGATCTCTTCTGCGGAGAGCTTGCTCCCGCTGCGGGGAACCTTTACCTCATTGAAGAAGGCGCCGCCTTCGAGAACCTTCGTGTTCGTGTAGCCGAAAGCTTTCAGACGGTTCTGCAGGAAATATCCTCTCTTGCCCTTGGCACATACGAGCAGCAGCGGAGCATCCTTTTCCAGCCCTTCGATGGGCCCGTTTACGGAGGAAAGGTCGATCCAGCGCGCGTTCGGAATTGCCGGAGCAGGCTGCACATCCAGGACCGTGTATCCCTTGGCCGCGCCGGCGATGAACTCGGCAGGAGTCATGGAATCAAAGATCCCGTCGATCTTATTTTCCAGAATATAGCATGCGGTGACAAAGGGATGGATGGCAGTGGAAAACGGAGGCGCATACGCGAAATCCAGTGTATCAAAATCATCCAGCTTCATGCCCTGGGAGGTTCCCACAACCGCGATATCCGTCAGCTTATCCACAGCGCCCGCTCCAAGAACCTGCAGGCCCAGCAGCTTTCTCGTGGCAGTTTCCGCTGTCAGCTTGATGAGAAATGAGGACGCGCCCGGATAGTAGTGGGCCTTATCGTCCACGACGCAGATCACGGAAGTGACCTCATAGCCGGCCTCCTTTGCCTGGGCTTCCGTCAGGCCGGTGCGTCCTCCGTTCAGAGAAGGAAGCAGGCGGACCACACCGGTCCCAAGGCAGCCGCCGTAGCCGTGTCCGGTTCCGTTCATCGATTTTGCCATTGCCCGGGCTGCCAGATTGGCGGTGGAGCCCATGGCGGACCACTGGGGCTGACCGGTCAGTGCATTTTTTACCATGGCACAGTCGCCTGCCGCATAGACATCCGGCAGATTGGTCTTCATATGGGAATCCACTAAAATGGTTCCCTTGAACATCTCCAGACCGGAATCCGCCAGAAATGCAGTGGCCGGGCGCACACCGATGGCCAGGATCACGAGATCCGCCGCCAGCGGGCCGTTGTCGGTCAGGACCTTTTCCGCTTTTCCATTGCCTTCAATCCCGTTCAGGCTGGTGGAGGTCAGCACACGCATACCAGCCGCTTTGAGCTGTTTTTTCGCGTAATCCGCCATCTCCGGATCGTAGGCATTGGGCATGATCTGGGGAGCCGCGTCAATGACGGTGACCTCCAGTCCAAGCGCCATCAGATTTTCCGCCACCTCCAGTCCGATAAAGCCTGCGCCGCAGACCACCGCTTTGCGGCATTTCTGCTCTTCCGCATAGGCTCGCGCGGACACTGCGTCGTCGGGGGTGCGCACACAGAAAACGCCGGGAAGGCCGACACCCTCCACCGGAGGTACAAAGGGAACCGCGCCGGTGGCAATGATCAGCTTGTCATAGCTTTCCGCAAATGCCTCTCCGGAAGCATTTTTCAATGAGACTGTCTTCGACGCGCTGTCGATGGAGACCGCTTCACAGCCGGTAAAGATCTCCGCGCCGGTCAATCCGGAATACTTCTTCGGCGTGTTGACGATGAGTGCCTCCCGGGTGGGGATATCGCCTCCGAGCAGCTTACATGAATCCGGTGAATTTTCCGGAGGAATATGTGGCGGAGATGAAGTACCTGACAGAGGGGATCCACGAGCAGGGTTCGAAAATATTTATCCAGCTCACAGCTATGACCGGACGCGAGATCGCCTATATGCTGGGCAGGGAAGGCAAGAAAGTCACCCTTGTGGAAATGACGGAAACCATTCTCAATGCATTCGGCCTGTCTGCGGCAAACTACAATATGCTGATGGAACTGCTGGATCATTACCAGGTAAAGGTGATTAAAAACGCAGTGGTCGAGAGCTATGAAAACGGGACTGCCGTTGTGGTTGAGACGGAAAAGAATTACCCCAATACGGCGAACCGGGCGAAGCGGATGTTTGCGCTGGGGCCCCAGGGAATGAAGGTAAAGCACGAGATTCCGGCGGATCACGTGGTGGTATCGGTTGGCTACATCCCGGAAAACAGACTGTATGAAAAGATCAAGGGCGGCCATGTGCATCTGATCGGCGACGCGAAACAGCCGACCAACATTATGGACGCAATCTGGGCGGCTTATGAAACGGCCATGAACCTGTAAGGAATGCAGGAGAGATCCGGCCAATGCGGCGATGGGGCGGGCATCCAGCCCCTCGCTGCAAGATGCCTATGCTGTATGTACATTCGGCTTTTGGGCATATATTTGATTGCATTATAGGGTTTGTGGTAATATAATTCAAATATATGATTTTTATAAAAAGCATAAATTTAACTTATGGGATGGGGATAGGATATGGATACATTTGAGAATCTCACAAAGTATAAAATTTTTCTCTCTGTCGCTGAAAACAAAAGCATATCCAAAGCCGCCGCACAGCTTTATATTTCCCAGCCGGCGGTTAGTATTACGATCAGAAAGCTTGAAGAAAACCTGAACACCACACTTTTCATCAGAAAATCAAAGGGTGTCGAGCTTACGGAAAAAGGAAGGCTGCTCTACGACCAGGCCAAAAAAGCGCTTGGTATGCTTTCGGATACAGAAAAAAGCCTCAGATTTCCGCTATATACAGGATATTTGCGGATCGCTTCCAGCAGCGTACTGTGCAAGCATTTTCTTATGCCTTATTTAAAAGCATTTTCCGGCTCATATCCGAACACGGAATTGGCGGTCACCTGTACCTCTTCTGCGGAGGCGTATTCCATGATAGAAGCGTGCGGCATTGACCTGGCGCTGGTGGTAAAACCGGAGAATGCGGGAGCGGCAGTCTATCATTCCCTGGGTGTGATCGACTATACATTTGTCTGCGCTCCGGCATACAGGGAAAAGCTGAATTGTAAGAATGATGAAATATTTGAATGCGCGAATATTATGCTTCTTGATCAAGATAATGTATCCCGTAAACACATCAATCGATACTACGCCAAAAACAACATCATTCCATTGCATATCCTGGAAGTGAATGAAATGGATATGCTGATTGAATTTGCCAAAATGAGCATAGGGGTATCCTGCGTTGTAAAACAATTCGTGGAACAGGAATTAGAAGCCGGAACGCTGATGGAAATTGCGTTGTCAAATCCAATTCCGCCCCGGGAAATCGGATTTTTGTACAACGATATCCAGCCGTTCAACGAAAATATTCTGAAATTTCTAAATATTGAAGGATGCAAAAAATGAGCGTTTATCTGATGCAAATGCGCTTTGACTGTGTTATGATTCTATTATGCCGTAGTTTGAATCAAAAAAAGAAAGGATGAAAAAATGATGAGCAGATTATTTGAGGAGTTCAGACAGTATTTATCAAAAATGCAGCAATATGACCATGTGACAAACCTGTTGTATTGGGATATGAGGACGAAGGCGCCGAAGCTGGGACAGGCCGCGCACATTGAGGCGCTGACACATTTTTCGGCAGAGAGTTTCGTGCTGTCCACGTCCGGGGAGCTGGGAGAGATGCTGGACAAGCTGGCAGAGCCCGGGGAATACGATGCTCTGGACGACACCTGGAAGTTCATCGTTGGCCGTATGAAACGGGATTTTGACCGGAACCGTCGGATTCCGGCGGACGTGTACGAGGCGTTTGTCCGGGCCCAGGCGGAATCCGGGACGGCCTGGGAGGAGGCAAAGCGGTCTTCGGATTTTTCCATCTATGCTCCCCATCTGAAGAAAATGATCGACATGCGCAGGGAGATCACGGGCTATACCGACCCGGGCAAAGAACTGTACGACGCCATGCTGGATGAATTTGAGGAAGGCATGGATTCCGCCACCATCGACCGGCTGTTCCAAGACCTGAAGCAGGAACTGATCCCGCTGGTTCAGAAGATTGCCGCAAAAAACCAGCCGGAGGACCCGAGATTTCATGTGTACTCCGACCCGGACGCCCAGAAAAAGGTACAGTGGATGCTGTTGGATTATATCGGATTCCGCAGGGACGCCGGGGCCGTGGACGAGACGGAGCATCCCTTTACTACCAGCTTTTCCTCAAAGGACGTGCGGGTGACCAACCATTACTATGAGCACGATCCGCTGTCCGCCATCTTTTCCGCGATCCATGAGGGCGGCCACGCGATCTTTGACCAGAACGTCAATCCCGAATACGACAAGACGGTAGCGGGAAGCTGCAATTATATGGGAATCCACGAGAGCCAGTCTCGGTTTTATGAAAACATCCTGGGCCGGAATAAAAACTTCTGGCTTCCCATTTATGACAGGCTGGGAGAGCTGCTTCCCCAATTCCGGGAGATTTCTCTGGATGATTTTTACCGTGAGATCAACCATGTAAAAAATAGCTATATTCGTATTGAAGCCGATGAGCTGACCTACTGCTTCCATATTATACTGCGCTATGAGATGGAGCAGGCCATCTTCCGTGACCAGGTTCCGGTGGAGGAGCTTCCGGCGCTCTGGAATCAGAAAATGAAGGAATATCTGCAGATTACCCCTGAAAATGACAGCCAGGGGATTCTTCAGGACGTGCACTGGTCGGACGCGTCCTTCGGATATTTTCCGTCTTACCTTCTGGGGAGCATTTACGACGGAATGTACCTGGATACGATTGAGCAGGAGCTTGGGTCTGTGGATGAACTGCTGGCAGCAGGAAAAATTTCCGAGATCACAAAGTGGCTCAACGAAAAGATTCACCGGTACGGAAACACGCGGAAACCGAAAGAAGTCATCCAGGCAGTCTGCGGCAGGGAGGTGTCGGCAGAACCGCTGATCCGGCATTTTAAAAAGAAATATGGAGAACTCTACGGGCTGACGGATTAGAATGGGCAGAGGAAAAGGGGCCGCGGCAGGGTGTGTAACTGCCGAAAGGTCCGCAAAGTGTCAGCGGTACTTGTCCGGAAATGCCTGAAACCCAACGTAGGTAAAGTCAAAGACCCCGCAGCCGGCTGTGATTGATCAGCTCGCTGCGGGGCATATAATCCGTTTTTATGGGGTCAGTACAATATGGTGTTGATCCAGTATTTCTTTCAGCCGTACAAGTTCGGCTTCATTCTTTGCGCGTTCGGCTTCATTTTCTGCAAGTTCGGCTTCCTTTCTTGCAAGAGCGTCAAGCGCGTTCTCCTTTTCGAGACGCATCTCTTCCAGCATCCCTTCCAGCTTGGCGCGAAGTCTCTTTTCACGCACACTGGGCAGTTGGTCATATAAGCTCGTCATTTGGTGTACCTCCTTTCGGAATTTGGAGTGCTTTTTATCCTTAAAAATCTTATCGGCAGCAAATCGGAAGAGATTGAGATAATCGCTGTACTCCTGCCGCGTCAGATTTCCCTGTTCCAGTTCCTTTTGTAATATAACTATAGCTTCATTTACCAGGTCTGTCAATTCCTTTTCGGTCAGCGGATTCTTTCGGTTCGGGTTCAGCTTGGGACGCAGCCGAAGCAGAACGTAGGGGATAAAGATCAGCAGATGTTTGTCACAGATTTCCTGCATGGAATAAGACTGAATCCTGACGGTAGGAACCTGGTAGATGTGTTGGCTGCCATCCTGGAAAATGATCCGGCGCCGGAGGGTTTCCGGAAGCTCCCGGTTCTTTTCCGGATAAATCACTGCGGAACTCGGGAAGCGCATAATGAACCCGCCTTCCTGTTCATCTTTGGAAGTCGAATGCTGCATTGCAAAATGTATGTCATATGTAATCATGCGTATGACCATATACTCATCATTGTGCATCTGGCATTCCAGATGATAATAGTCGGTTCCGTTTACCAGAATCGCCGTATCGGAACGCCGGGAACTGGGCGGCGCGTCAGGGTCTTCAAGATAGGTGGAGGACACGGTAGAAAGCCGGATGACAGGCGTTCCTTTTGGATATTCCTTTCCATACACCTCTTTGAAGAGCGGAAACAACTGCTCCGGCATGACATCCACAATCGTATTGAAGATCTCATCCCATAAATTTTTGTCTTCAGGTCTAAAGTTTTTTACCATAAATAAAAATCCTTTCTTCTGTAAATATAGAAATCAATGGGCTGCAATTACTGTGAAATATGGCGAGACGCCAGAATTGCCGGACAGCCAGAAAAGCACGATCCGATTTGTATTCACCTGTTCAGTATAGCAGACAAGGCTGTGAATGTAAATGCTTTTTGGGATTATAATGTTACTGTGAATAGTAACAGTTACTGTTCACGGTGCCTTGCACCATGCTGCAAGGCATCCGGCCGGTAAAATAGCGGTTGCATGCATCCAGCCCCTCGCCGTCAGGCGACTTTTTAATGTGTCTAGCTGTCACTGTTGATACACGTATATACTCTTTGCACCATGGTTTTATATAATAGCGTAAACCATGGTGCGTTATGTTTTGCTAATGATTTTATGTTTTAATCCCATGCACCAATCTTGCACCAGTGCGGTGCGAATTATAATTCAACATACGGATTATTCAGCCACATCTCACTATAGCCTTTAGCAATCATAAACTGACGATATTTATAAAGTACTTCACCTTCTTCAATTCTAATCTCGTCTAATAAATCATCATCTGGCACTAAGTAAATGTCATCTGGCAGAAAGTTAATTTGATGCTGCATCTTATTTTGCTCTCGTAGTATAGAATAATGGACATTGATGGAATTGCTCTCGTAATTCCGGATAATCTTTCCTACTCTGCTAAACGGTTCCACCAGATGAAGAACTAATGCTGCCTCTTTGTCATTCATGGTCTCTGCCATTGCCTTGAACTCCATGGTTATTACCTCCTGAGATATTTTTATGGTCGTTATCTTAACTCACACCGACTTAAAAAGCAATAATAAGTTTCGCTTTTGCTAAAATAAGTCCGAGGTGATAACTATGAAGTACCCCGAGCGTATGAGAGCCTTACGTGAAGATCATGATTTAACGCAAACAGACATAGCCAAAATGCTGGGAATTGCACAAACGACCTACTCACAATATGAACTTTATAAGCGTCCGATGCCAATAGAATACTTGGTAGCACTTTGTAAGTATTACGGGGTTTCTGCAGACTATATGCTAGGGTTGTCGGACAAAAAGTAATTCTCTATATGTTGGTTAAGGCGTATAGAGAATTATTTTTCTCCTATATCTATCATCAGTTCTGCTCAGAATAGCTCCATTTTAAGATACGCTTCGTTCAAATCATCCTGCTCCACACCCAAATATCGCATCGTCACCTTAAAGCTACTATGATTATAAATAGTCATAATCACAACTGGTGAAATGCCTTTATTCCACGCATGGTATCCCCACGTCTTTCTTAGGCTATGGCAGGCAATTTTACCAGCAACACCCACCGCTTCTACTGCTGCATGGATAATCCGCCAAGCTTGCACCCGGCTAATTGCCTTGTCTTCTTTACGATTGCTGGCGAAGATAAACTCACCACGTCGATGTGGCAGATAAAGCCTTAAAGCCCCGAGAATCTGTTTGTTCAGGGCGATGGTCTTAGTTTTACCAGTCTTTTTCTCCGTGAGTGTTACTTCTTTATAAAATATTTGTTTTTCTTCATCGTACACATCCGACCATCTAAGACGAAGCAGGTCAGAAATCCTGAGTGCGGTATATACACCCATAATCAGCATGGTGTAATTACGCATTTGTCCTTTGTCCAGATAATATTTTGCTAATCCTTTAAGTTCTTTCTTGCTTCTAATAGGTTCTGTTGATGCCATAATTGATTAAAGCCCCCTTGTCTAAAGATACGTAAATAAAGTGTATCCCCGGACGAGAGGGCTTTGTAACCGTTTATTTATATTGATACCTATCTTACCATCAAAAATACCCAGATTCAAGGTTTTCCGGTACTTTTTTGGAAAAATTTGTCAAAAGCAGTGAATACCTGTTTATAATCATCTTTTCCCGGATATTGCAGGGTGAGGGTTAGTCTCAGAATGTAACATTCTAAATATTGTGTTACATCTTAGGGGATTTGATTAGATTTGTGGCGTTAAAGGATAATCTTGAGGGATTATCCGGTTTTTGCTGATTAGAATTATTTAACCACTAAAACCTTCTATTATATACTGTTTGTCATTCAATGCCGGAGACGGCAGATTTTTTGGCATGTGTATAGCATGCTCACGTAAATCTGATCTATCCCAGAATCTTTTTGAGGAGGAAAAACAAACATGAAAAAACGGTTACTATCAACCATGTTAGCATTATGCTTGGTGCTGACAATACTACCGCTGAATGCTTTGGCGACAGATGAGCCACCAGTGGAAACAGAGACAGGGGCTGAATTACAAGAGGAAGAAGCTACAACGCCTGAGGATCCGACACCGCTAACGCCCATAGAAGTAACAGAGGATGAGCAAACGACGACTCCAGATTCTGGTGGCACGAGCGAGTTAGGAAATCCATCAGAAGATGCCACAAATTCTCAGCTTTCTGGTTCGGATTCTGGAAACGAACAGGGTGAGCCTATGATTCTTTCGGAAACCAAAGAGTCTGCCAGAGCTTCAGTAACAGACTCAGAGATTATGGCTTCTGGAACTTGTGGGGCGCTTGGTGATAACGCCACTTGGGCTCTAACCATCTATGGTGTTTTAACAATTAGTGGAACAGGAGAGATGAGAGATTACGAAATTGGAAGTTACTCTAGTGGCTCGCCATCTACTATAAATGATCCACCTTGGTATCCATTAAGAAGCCGCATTAAATCCATTATTATAGAAAATGGCATACAAGAAATTGGAAGTGATTCGTTTCAAGACTGTGAAAATTTAACTAAAGTAACAATTCCTGATAGTATCACGGTTATTAGAAAAAGCGCTTTTAAAAATTGTAAGAGATTAAATAGCGTAACGTTACCAAATAGTGTAAAGTACATTGAAGAATATGTCTTTTGTGACTGCAGCAGTTTAGTCAATATAACAATACCTGAAAAAGTTCAATTTATTCTGGCTTGTACTTTTTATAATTGCAGTAATTTAACTAGCGTGACAATAAAGAATATTGAAACGTATAGTATAGTCGGCTCTGCATTTTATGGCTGTAATAAATTAACGGATATTTATTATGCCGGTAGTGAAAATGATTGGAAAACATGGGTAGAAATTTCTGGTTATGATTTTCTTAAAAATGTTAAGATCCATTATGGTAGCGCTGGAACTAGTTCGGGAGAGAACAAACCTGTTACTCCAGAAGGAAATAAACCATTAACTCCAAAAGACTATAAAGTTTATCGTAAGGACAGTTCTGGCAATGACGGATATGAAGTATTTGACGTATCCCTAGAAGGTTGTATAAAAAAGACTGATTCTACACAATATAATCCTCAATTGGCACATATGCTAATTTCAATGTGTAATTCTGTTTATAGTGAAAATAATATGAAAAAAACATTTGAAAGCTTTGGTTTTAACACCGAAAAAGATGTACTGAGAGGCAATGGAGTGCTTCTAACTTACAGCATCGGCGAAAAGAAACTGGATAGTGGTGAGACCTTAATGTTGGTTGTAGTACGAGGAACTGACAATACCGAAGAAATTTTAGATAATTTTAATGCAAGCGCAAATAATAAGGGGCTGCACACTGGCTTTTCCAATGCTGCCGACAATCTATATACAAGAATAACATCTTTCTTGAGTACGCGAGGTCGGGACTTTTCTAAGGTAAAATTTATTATCACTGGGTTTAGCCGAGGTGCCGCTGTCGCAAATATGGTATCCGCGAGAATGACAGATGAAAGAATTTCAACTGCCTCAAATATATATGCGTATACTTTTGCGTGTCCAGATGTTGCCGTTATTACTGAAAATACAGCACGCTCTTATCCATATATATTTAATATCAATAACGCTAAAGATATTGTAAGTTGGGTACCACGTATGGTGTGGGGAAGTTCTGGTGAAAAAGATGGTTGGGGAAAAGACTCGTATTGGGATAAATACGGTCTAAGCTACTGGTATAGTGAAAATTGGGATGACTATAACAATTTGAAAATAGTTTTTGACACCGACAATGTACATAACCAGGCACGATACATGGATTTTTTACGTTCAGAGCGTTCCACAAGTGAATACAAAACACGCAATAGTGTAAATTCAGCCTTAAATACTGCCCAAAATAAGCGAGCCAACGAGGCTAGAAGGCTAAGAGCAAACTCTAATATTGGAGGTAGAAGAATATTTACTCATGTAGGAAGTCATTGTCCCGTGGACGTGGAAATTCGTACTACTGACGGTAAAGTTGTTGGAACAATAATAAATAATGTTTTGAACGAGGTTATGCCTGAGAAAATATATATTGAAGTGCATGGTAGCCAAAAAGACATTTTCTTATTCGATAACGATAAATACACGATTAGTTTTACTGGAACCGATGAAGGAGCAATGCATTATTTTGTCCAGAATATTGATGTGGATACTTTGGAAATTGTGGAAGAGAAAAATTTTGCTAATGTACTAATAACTAATAGTAAGAAAATGGTTAGTTATATTAATGCGCGTGATGACGACTCTGGCGCTGATGTACTCAATGTCCAATTATTTGTTCTCGATAATAATGGGATACCAGAGAAAGAAGTGTTATCGGATGGTAATGGCACAGAAATTCCAGTTAAAAATAATGGGGACGGTAGCTCTGGTAATTCGGGAGGAGGTTTGAACGATAACGGATTTTCTAATAAACCTGATGTTGCCGTAAATGATGCAAACACTGGAACCGCTATCAACATGGGCATTACCAATTCTGTTAATGCAAATCATTCACAAAATAAAAAATCGCCAAATACAGGAGAATAGTATTGAACAAATAGCTACAATTGAACACAATTACTAAAACGAACTAATAAGTAGTGCTGCGAATAAAATTTCAATAAAAATACTTACCAGTGGTACAAAGCACAGAATAATCCCTATTCTAGCTATATAATAATATTTATTGTTCTTAGAATCAGAAACTTTGGAGAAGAAGCGTTTAATTTGTAGATGTGTGTATGTAGACATAGTAATACCTATTGGAACAGCAGTGCAAAGTATAAAAATACCGTAAACAGGGGCACGGAGTACAGCTCCAAAATCGGGAAAATTAAGCAGGCAACTACCAATTAGTACGATGGAAAATGCTGACACTAAAACACCGATTATTAAGCAACATAGAACTGTAGTATACAGATGCTTCTCAGACGAAGTACGAGTATTTTTGCTTTGGCTAACCATATTCATTCCTTCATTAGTAGTATTAGAAGTGTATTGCTATATTATCCCAGCTTACAAAAAGCGACACCGCAAGGTGCCTTACTTCCATTCATAATCGGGAGCATTTGCTGCTGTGATTATTTATGCGATGTCGCTTAACACACATCAACAAATGCAAAGAAAACCCGATTATATGTAAAAGTAAGGCACTTCCATTATAACATATGAACTATAGAAAATTCATAAATCATATGGCTGTTCTTTTTTGAGAGAACAGCCATGTTTATAACTCACAAAGACACATTTTGTTGCACTTAACTCAAAAATGAACACACACCACCAAATTCACGCTTCTCAAGGAACGTAACAACATGAAAAACTCTAAAAGATTCACCGCCATTTTTATTCTTATATCACTAACAGGCTGGCTGTATTATGAGAGCTTACCTAGCTTCCACATTCATCGCAGTTTCGTTAAAATCTCCGACACTGGTACAGAAACCACGCTAGACGTGATAACGTACAAAATGTTTAATAACGCAGAACTCTATCAGGAGATTGCAGATGAGCATAACCGTATCAATGGGACGCCCGATAAGCTGAAAATAAACCTTTATTCTTTCGGCTACTGCTATCAAACGATAATTCTTGATTAGAAGGATCAACTAGGCTTAATAAGATCCCTCATCCCATTACAAGCTAAAAGCCCCCAGAAGAGGGCTTTTAGCTGTAAGTAGGTTACTTGAAGAATATTTCTGTATAGGCATATTGCACATTTGAGTCTGCACTTACTTGTACCCAGTTGCATAATCCGTCTTGACTGTCAGGCAGGTTTTTATTGATAACTTCCATAATATAGTGAACGGAAACTGCTGTGCCCGGTTTGCACTCACCAAGCGCAATTCTCAGGATGGTGAGATCATCTTCCTTCATCAGCGCACAGTCTAGACGCCTTGCTCCATCTGTAGTAGCAGAATCTTTGATAAACTGGAAGCCTTCTGGTATATCTGTCGTAATGGTAAGGTTTTCTATACTGTCACTACTATAATTAGTATAGCTCACTTCAATTTCTATCTTGTCTCCGACTTTAGCTTGAATGCGTTCATGCCAAGTCTTGCGTTTATTACTAACAACACGGACTCTCTGTGAGGCCATATGCTGTTTCTCAAATACTACCATTACCTCAAAGGTGAGGAAGTCGTAAGTAAAGTTGTTGCACTCTGGTAGTCCTTCGTCAAGACCATTAAAAAATATCAAAATGTTATCTTTTTCTACACTGACAGTATCATCGCTTAGAGTGAGGCTTTCTCTGGATTCATTGTTAGATTCTAGCCTAGCTGTCTTATGTAAGTATTCCAACTTGAACGCATTGTCGCCAACTAAATACACGCAGTCTGCGAACTTGGCTGGATACAACTCATCAATAAAGAACATCGCTAAAAGTTGAGCCCGCTTCGTAGTCACTGTAGGAATCATACAAGCGACGGCAGAGTCCTTCGTAATAGCGCCAACTCCATTGGGATCGCTGTGAACCCCAAGGCGGATGGTATAAACAGCACCGTCTTGCACCCGATAAGATTTACCGAAGGTTTCATGATCAACAAGTGTCGGAGGTTCTTTGGGATTATTAGAATCTTCTTGTAACAGACCGATGCTGAGCGGAATCCCGGCAGAACGTGATTCTACTGCTGGCTTTCCGTAATCTTTTACGGAATTTAACTGTGTAGCCTGGTTTTTTGATTGATTTTTGTTCTTTTGAGCTTTCATGATTACTTCTCCCTTCTATAAATAAAATTTATTGTGTCAGAGGTTAGATGTGAGGTAGCAGTGATAAAAATAACCTCACATCTACCCCTCTATTATTCATGGGACAAATTTACTTACTCTGAGCAAGAAAAGTTCAATATTTTTCTAAAATCTTTCTGATTTTGATAAAACTTTTCTTTTTGCGATAGTTTACTGTTCTTTGCGGCATACCCATTATGGCTCCGATTTCTCGTTCTGTCTTACCATTTGAGAACAATAAGATAATCTCCCTATCCTTCTTATCTAAGGTATTAATTGCAGTATACATCTCTATGTACAGTTCCTGTTTAGTACACCATTCTTCTGGAGATGGAAAAATATCATTGTGAGGCTTATAGCCTGTCTCCATTAGTTTATCGTAAGACAATGGTGTACCCTTCACCATACCATCTGGTATCTCCTTGCATTCAGAGCATTTTTTTCTACATTGTTTGCCATCGAGTTTAATGCAACGCCCGTTGCGTTGTTCACATTGATGATCTGCTTCATAGAGATTTTTGATGGTTTTAGCCGTGTCTTGATCCACGCCATCCAGCATATCCTTTGTAATTACGAACCTATCCCCTTCTAAATACCCGTTAAACAGTGTGTTTTTATTTATTTTCATATTTACGGCTCCTTTCGCTAAAGATCCTGCGAGAGCCGTATAATTCATAAATTGATCCATGGAGCCGCATAATGTGGCAAGAGGGCACCATTCTGGTGCCCAGCCTACCATTTCGGTCTCGCAGGATCATTCTGAATTAAATATTTAATCTATAGATTGTAGTTATCTTGTTATTTGCTTTATTGAGTTGTTTAACAATTTTTTATCAACTAGCCGGCATAGCTGATAAAAGCAGTACCGCCTCCTTTCTGTAGTATCAAATCCCTTGCTTTATGCTATATCTAATGATATAATTTTTTGTAAAAATAAGAGATTTGTATTGATATTAGAATATCAAATCAGATAACGGAACTACAGGAAATATCCCGGAAAAATATCGGAATACCGGAAAAATCCCGGAAAAGCATATTTTTATCTATGGATAGATAGCGCATAGGCTAGAATACGCATTGATGAGGTGAAAAATAATAATGGGAGATGATAATAAAGAAAACGCTATTTATACAATAGAACATCTTTTAGGTAGAATTCGTACTTCTGGAACAAAGAATATTGAACCTGTAAAGACGCTTATCGGTTTGTTACTTGAAAAAGATCCAAAAGAAATTTATTTAACAAAAGAAGAATGTTTATTATTTTATGACGCTATCCTTTCATATTATATTGATGATGAAAAAGACTTGAAAATGATGTTGGCTGTTTCTGGACGTCTAGATGGGTATAGGAGTATAAGCACTGCTACGAAACGAAGAAGCAAAGTTCATAATTTTAGTGAAAAAACCACGAAGTATTCAGATGAGCTTGATACATATAGAAAGCAGGAAGATGCCCTTTTAAAATCTGTTGCGGAAAAACTATACGAGGACTGGAAAGCAAACAAAATCCCCGAACCAATAAAAAAACGAGTGCTAGGAGACAACAAAAGTGGCACGGAAGACAATAATGACGAACATGTCAATTCCAGCCAAAAAACAAATACGTTTATCCAGATAATTAATCTTCTTTTAAATAAAGAGACTATAACAGAACAAAACATAGTACAAAATAATTATCAGAATATCTTAAGGAATAATGAAAAACAGAATCAAGAAAAAGGCCATCTACAACGGGATTGGCCTATAATAATTGCAGTTTGTGTTTTAGTTTTGATCATACTTTGTATAATTGTAGTATGGGGATCAAAAGTGACTATTGTAAATAATATTGTAAATAGTTCTATACAAATAGTTGAAAGTAGCGATACGGATTTTTCAGATGGCGTAAAAGTTAACAACGATACTACCATGAAGATTCATGAAGAAAGGTCATTGTTGGATCTTGAATATAGTAACGGTGATGGTCGTCCCCTTTACACCAAGAAAGACATTGATGCTGGTGCGTTAGATAGCCTTGTCGATGTAGGCAAAGTTAAATTTAATTCTATCAAAGACGAAACTGCTGAATGGTACGATGAACAATATTTTGTAGGTGTTCGTGTAGATGATGGCAACCATGGTAAAGACAATAAGTGGTCTCACGATAGTATTATTGCTAAAGATGGCGAAACTTACATCATTCGTGCTTTTGTCCATAATAATACTATCAGCGACAAAAACACCTGGCAAGAAGATGGTCGCGGCGTTGCTCATAATACCAAAGTAGCTTTTAATATTCCACAAATTTCCGATACCCAGATTAACATTCATGGTATTATATCAGCTACAAATGCTGTGCCGGAAGAAATTAGGGACAATATTGTTTTTAACAGTGAGAACGGCGAGAAATTTCATTTGGAATATATTTATGGCTCAGCCCTTGAAGAGAATAATGCAATTGAACCTTGGTACGATGCTGAAGGCAATAGGCATACTGGTCGCACCATTAGCGACGATATCGTTAAAGCGAAATCTGGTGGTACTTCTATTGGTTTTGAGAACCCTAATGGCGAATTACCGGGCTGTTATTACTTCGCGGATCTAGTAAGTATTAAAGTCCGGGTCGTTTATGACGGTATCGATAATTTTACCCTACATCACACAGTTCGCCATCTTGGTACAGGCAATAGCTGGGCTGATCATCTAGAGGATGTTGAGATTGGAGAGGAAATTGAATATCAAATAGAATATCGTAATACTGGGACTTATGATCAAATGAACGTTATGATTGTTACGCTCTTACCAGATTGCCTTGAATATATTCCCGGTACTACAAAACTTTGGAATTCTAATGTTGATGGAGCAACTGACCGTGGCGATACTATTGGAACTACGGGCGTAAATATAGGAGACTATTCTCCTGGAGCAAATGCTTATGTTCGCTTTCGGGCTAGAGTTATTGATGTGGGTCTTGCTTACGGATCTAACACAATTAACAACTGGGTCAAAGGTTCTACGAATCATATCGTTTTGCAAGATTTTGCGGCTATAACAGTATACAAAGAAGAGTCTACAAAATAAGGTTTGAGGGGAGGTCTTTAAATAAGACCTCCTCGTTATTTTGCTTAATCAAAAAAATAATTCAGTATAAATTATCAGTATATTTATCAAAAAAATGCAATAATACTTGACAATTACAACTATCTGTGCTACAATGGTTAGTACAAACTAATTTGTTTCGATCTTTAATACTTAAAATCAGTGTTTCTCACGCAACTTATCCATATTTTTTGTACAAATTCAGTATATTACCTCAGATTATTGTGGAATTCGCTTGTTCTCATAAGAGGAAAGGCGATGACACAATAATTAAATTCTTAAAGAAAATGGGGGTAATTATATGAAAAAATTAGATACATATCGCAGATTTGATGATGGAGGCTACCAGGTCATGAGCTTTGACGACGGATCGGGGCTAAAGCTTTTAGGCGAAGGTGAGCCATTGCCTATCCGGATGGAAATTACGCTCTGCCAAGACGAATCTGACAACTCTATAGATATCGCTGGCATTGCGGAAGTAAACTTCTCGGTCAATGCCGATAAGGACTTCTATTCTCATTACGTGGAAATCCTCCACGGTAAATACAACAGCTGGATACTAACAAAATTCCAACTTAGGTGGTGCGGCGTGGCGTTGACGTATTATTGTCCAGTAACCAGGGAGTCCCAAGTAGTAGTTCTAAACGCCCTTAAAAATGGATCGCATACCGTCAAGATCCACTTCAGTGTTCCCCACACTAATGGGAAACCAGACACAGAATATGATCTGAGAATATATTGCGAAGAATGTTTTTCAAGCATATATATTCTTGAAAGAACACAAGATAGTTGTGTTCTGGACATTTTCGATAATGATGCCGATGACTATTCAAGCATTGATGATGTCCCAAAAGAAGCAGGTGAGGTGATCTACACTGATTTTTAAGTAAAAAACGATAGTCGCAAGCAATTGCGGCTATTTTTATGGAAAATTTCCCTGTATTATTTCAGCATTTAACTTTTTTCATTTTCTCTATCAAAAACACAAATTTCAATAAAAAATAATTTTTTTATTTTTGTTGCTCAACTCACTCTAATTTGTCCCATGAAATATATAGGGGTAATAATTTGATGATGTTTTATTTCTTCTTAGCTCCTATGTTAAAAATACTAAATTCACATATGGAGGTGATCCCAATGCACTTATAACCTACCACTATTAGAATCATCATGTAACTCATCAACCTACCAACATCAAAGCAAGGAGAATTTTATCATGAACAACTTCAACGCAGCAGGACAAGAAATTCTTACCGGAGACGTTATCAACACCCCAATCGGCAGCAACTTTGGGATTATGTCTTTATCCACTAACCGGCAGTCACGTGCCCTTATTAATCACGCCAGATTAGAGGCAACCGAAGTTTGTTGTCGTTCAGCAGTAGCAAAAACCGCTCTTGACTGCACCGCTGCCCTCTCCGTACTGGAAGGAGAGATTGTAAGCCAAGCTCCCTGGGCAGCCGGAAGGTGCAAGGCTATTGTAGATGCCTATACTATGCGTACCCTGCAGCAGATTGGACAACAGTAGCTCTTTTTTACAACCAAAGACCACTAAACACAATGCTTAGCTACAGTCTTTTGGTTCAAAAGCAATTTGCGCCAGAAGACTGTAGCGGAAAGAAAGGTGAACACTATGATGACTATTATGGAACTAAAATTAGCTGTTATTATCTTGACTATTATTTGTGGAGTGTTTGCTGGGTTGTTCATCCATTATTTTATCTGGGAGCGCAATGAGCTCCTAAAAGAAATCATGATGTACCGGAGGACTATCCAGGCTCAGAATAACATCAGAAGCTCCTGTCTTGCGGCTTATAGAGCAATGCTCCAAGAAGCTAACAAACGGTAACAAAAGCAGTATTGCCAGATTTATCAATACTCTGTTAAATATTTGACAACATCGTTTTTTGATACTTCTAAAACCGACTTTGACCTCTGTTAAGTGATGTCTTGTCGTTCAGAAGGTTTTTACCTTAAACATTATTATTCGGTGCGGAAATGTCGTTAAATGACACCAAAGCCGCACGGGCTATAAGAAAGGACAAATTATATGCAGAAAAATAATCATAATACAGAAAACCAAATAACTAAGTCAGTAATCAACACAACATCGAACAAATATTCGACCATACTTGCAGATCCGCCCTGGAGTACGAACCAAAAAGGAGGAACAAATGTTCGAAGCGCAGAAAGTCACTATCCATTGATGTCGCTAGATCGCATTAAAGCTATGCCAATTAAAGATTTGGTTGAAGACAATGCACATTTGTACCTGTGGTGCCCAAATGGCTTGTTGAGAGATGCATTAGAAGTAATTGAGGCTTGGGGCTTCACATACCGCTGCATGTTAGTATGGATTAAGCCTAAAATGGGTCTGGGCCATTACGCTAGAACAGCTCATGAGTCGCTGATGATGGCTACACGTGGCAAGGCACCGGTTAAGTGTCATTCTCAGCCAAGTTGGATGTTTGCACCATATCAACCCCCACATAGCCATAAGCCTGAGGAGCAATATGCTGTCATAGAACGACTATCACACCCGCCATACCTCGAACTCTTCGCTCGCCGCCGTCAGCCAGGCTGGGACTGTTGGGGTAATGAGATAGATAGCGACATTGTCATCCCCGGCTATCCAGTTCCTGCGTACAGCGATAAAGTAAACCCGGCCGACATAGAACAGGAGGTGTAGATGTTTGGAACCAAAGAAATGGATCGACCGTATTGTGGAAGCCGCATTCATGCTAATGCTCAGCGCTTTCTTTATCCACACGGCCGTAGAGTGGATTCTGGAGGTCTGGCCAATACTCGCTATTATTTTTGCAATTATCATCATAGCCGTAGTCGCTTACAGAATCTGGAGACACAAACATGATTTGGGACAATGGTAGTAAAAGAAAGGAGTGGGCGTTCATGAGAAAACACCAGATAGAAAATATTTGCTGGAAGGAGGTAGTCTGGCATCGACCATACGACATAAAAGCGGTGTGGGAACTACTCTCACATCTCGCTGCTATTACACCGCGAGGTTCCGTGATTTGGGAAATCCGTAGCTCTAATGGAAAAGTCAGTTATCTGCTTGGTGCTGATTATAAGTACATCAAAAGTATAGAGGAAGCAATCAAAGCGCATGGCGATATCCAGTGTCATGATATTG
>CAJSZT010000050.1:0-35475 GCA_910573785.1 Lachnospiraceae bacterium
GGACGGAAGCCGGGAACAGGAAGTGGAAATCTTCTACCGCTTTATCGGCAAAATCGAATGACACATCTTGAGATACCCAACAATATCTTTAACTAAGGGAAACGGGCGAGACGCTCCCCGACATCCGCCAGTCAAAGCAGATGTCGATTTTGTATCACGTGTCACTGGACGACCTGATCGAGTTCGACATGGACGTAAAGGAGATCCAGGATATCATCGACCGGACCAGCGAGGAGACGGAGAAAAAGATTGACTGGACGAAGGCATGGGGAAAGAAATACCCCATTCTGGTCAGATACCAGAAGGAGGTGAACACCCCCAACTACGTCGTCTATGTAAATGGTGTCTTTGATACAATTCGATTATCCCCCAAACCTTTTGATTTTGCTCCTAACAATTTGATTTTAATCCGTACTTTTTGATTTTTTAATTTAGGGGGTTCAATATTAATGGCTGTTGCAACTCAATAATTTAACGTGAGTTCGATGAATATAAAAAATAGAGAGAATAGTGCTAATCAGAGAACACCAACAGAATGATTGTTGGATAAATGTTATCTCTAAAAAAGCAAATTCACATATCTGTTTTTGGGGTTGCGTACATTTTTTCTCTAAAAATTATCCGTCGAACTCACGTTAATTTATATACAGGAAAAGCGATACGGAAACCGAAAATAAAATTCGATTATCCCTTTTAGTATCTAATTTATGTTTAGTATAAATTTTAATATTATATACACTTTTAAACAGTACTTGAAATTGTAAATGTATCAAGATAAAATAACATTTAGAGAAGCCGAACAGCGATAATAGTATAACTACGGCATAATATAGAAAATCAACATGAGAAAGTGCTTGGACGACATAAAATCATCAATGGCACTGCTATGCAAAAAGGAGGAGTTGAATCAGAATGAAATATCTTGCAAATAAAGTAAACAGTATATATTTTGATGTATTAAGAGAGGTTGGAAACATAGGTACTGGAAGTGCTACGACATCTATGTCTGTGATATTGAACACAAAATTAAGTATGCATATGCCAGATGCCCGACTGATTTCAATTCAAGATTTAAACACTATAATTGGGTCAGAGGAAGAAGAGGTCGTGGCTATTTATTTACAAATACATAATGGTATTGATGGCAGTCTGATGTTTCTCTTAAAAAAGAATGCAGCTTATTTTCTTCTTAAGCGTCTGCTTGGCAAAAAACCTAATTATGATAAACCTTTTGATGAAATGGATTTGTCCGCCATTAAAGAAGTGGAAAATATTATTGTTAATTCTTATCTGACAGCCATTTCAACAATGACGAATTTAATTATCAGCCCTTCTCTCCCATATATTTCAGTTGATATGGCAGGGGCAATTTTAAGCATTCCTGCAATTCAAATGGCACAATATGGTGATAATGCATTAGTAATTGAAACATCCTTCGAAGATAAAGCCTTGCTGGAGGGATATCTCATTTTCCTGCCAGAATTTGATTCAGATATTAAAATTTTACAAGCTTTAGGAATAGGGAACTTAATCACTGAAAATAAACAAAGTGAAGAACAAATTTTAAAATTTGCATAATAACAGAAAAGTGCAATCTGAAGACAACGATTCCAGACTGCACTTTTTATCGTTTTATTGGCAGGCACCCCCTTATGATTTCATAAATTGGTGATTTAAGGCTTACACTCTTATTTCCGTTCCATCCTTAAAAGTAAAATGAATATCTTCCTTTTCAAAAACTGTCACATATTCAATCAAGCTGTACCATAAATCCTCATCAAATTCTGTAACCAGCTCTTTCTGCTTTTGCAGTCCATCAAGAAATAATTCTACTTTTTCTCTGTGTGCCTGTTTTTCCGTAATGGTTCGGCTTACCTCATCCAGTCGCCCCTGCACACTGTCTAACCGCTTTGCCATCCCATCATACCGTTTCTGATATTCTTTCTGGTCGAGGGCAATCCGTGCATTTTCTTTGATACACTGCTGTACCAGTCCTGCTACCACATTCAGTTCTTCCTGAAGCTGTGACCGTTCCGTTTCCAACGGCCGCAAATCAAAGAGCCTATCCTTTATGGCGTTAAAGTTCTCAATAATCTCATCCTTTTCAGTCAGAAGGATATTGGCAGCTTTTATGAAAAGCTCCTTGATTGTTTCCTCATCAAGATGTGGTGTGCAGCACTTCTCGCCACCGTCAAACTTATGGTTGCACTGCCAGATTGTCTTTCTGTATTTGCTGGTGGAATGCCAGACCTTGGAACCATACCAGCTTCCGCAGTCACCGCATTTTATTTTGCTTGAGAAAGTTCCGACGCAGCTCTGCCGGTTCTTCCCAGGATGCCTGACCGCCATCTGCTTCTGGACGGCGTCAAATTCCTGTGGTGAGATGATTGCCTGATGGTTGCTCTCCACATAATACTGTGGCACTTCGCCCTCGTTAACTTTTTTCTTTTTGGAAAGGAAATCCACTGTGTAGACTTTCTGCAGGAGTGCATCACCCTTGTATTTTTCATTTGTCAGTATGCTTTTGACCGTGCTGCCCGACCAGTTTTTCTTTCCGCCTGGCGAGGGGATTCCATCCGCCATCAGTATTTTGGCAATCGCATAAGGCGAACGCCCCTGCAGGAAAAGCCCGTAAATCCTGCGTACAATCTTCGCCTGTTCCTCGTTTACTACAAGGTTGCCGTCCTCACCCCTGTCATAGCCGAGAAACCTTTTGAACGGCACCGTTACCTTGCCATCGGCAAAACGCTTTCTCTGCCCCCATGTGCAGTTTTCCGAAATGGAACGGCTCTCTTCCTGCGCCAGTGAGGACATGATGGTTAGGAGCAGCTCTCCCTTGCCATCAAATGTCCAGATATTTTCTTTCTCAAAATAACACTCCACGCCATTTTCTTTCAGCTTGCGGATGGTGGTAAGGCTGTCAACAGTGTTCCTTGCAAAACGGGATACGCTTTTGGTGATGATAAGGTCGATCCGTCCTGTAAGGGCATCCTCCACCATTTTGTTAAAGCCGTCGCGCTTCCTTGTATTACAGCCGGTTATGCCTTCATCAGCGTACACTGACACAAATTCCCAGTCATCCCTGCTGTTGATATAATTTGTGTAATAATCTACCTGTGCCTCGTAACTGCTCTGCTGTTCCTCATGGTCGGTGGAAACACGGGCGTATGCCGCCACCCTGCGTTTTTTCAGGCTGCCGAGTGAATCTGCTGTAAATCTGTTCTTTGTCGCAGGTATTGTGATCACGCTTTTTGCCATAGCTTTGTTCCCCCTTCCTTGAAATGGTACTCAAGGCTGCCATCCTCAAGCACCGTTATGCATTCAATCTGTTTTTCAAATTCAGCACCGTCAAACTCCTCCATGCCCATAATATAAGCGGACACTTTACGGATATTGAAATCAGCCAGGTCTTTTCCGCAGCATTCTGTCCTGGTCTTTGACTTGTCCGCACACCGCCAGTAAACATATGTGCCATAGCAGGAATATCTATGGTAAAGATTACCACAGGATGCACATTTGATTTTACCAATAAACTCATCTGTAGAGGTTGTTCTGTGGATGCTGTTACGGAGCTTGGCTTGCAAGCGTCCCGTCATACCTTGAAAGCCATTTATACACTGTTTTCCTGCTCACCCTGTACCTGAGGGCTGTTTTGGTTACAGAGTGTTTCTGTGCATATTTTACAATACGTTGACGGTGGTATTTAGGATGTGATAAACTTGACATGCAGGGATTCTCCTTTCGTTTTGATATTTGGTTTTTGGCTAATTCTAATATATCATATAAAAGTGAATCCCTGTTTTTATTTTGTTACCTATCTATTGTATCTCAACACTTAAATGAAAGTTTGATGAAATTTTATCTTATAGCTACAAACCCTCCTGCAGCTTTGATGCAGAGGAGAGTTTACTCATAATAGATTAAATGTAAAATAGAATACTTTATGGCTATTAGAATATTCATGAACAAAAACAAGGAACAAGATTTTTATACAAAATGTGTTCCTTGTTTTTTGTTCATTCAATTAATTTTGATTTTTGGGTTTTTTTGATAATACCAACCCTCCCACAATTGCAGTAAAAGGAGCAACAGTAACAAGAGCAAAACTGCCTGCAAGAGTTTGAAGTATCTCACCAGCAATGTATTTGTAATTTAATATGTTTATAATAGGTGTGCCTTGTGCCATAAAAACCATTAATTGTGTTATACAACTTCCTGTATATGCAAGTAAAAGTGTAGTTGTCATAGTTCCCATAGCCGCTTGGCCTATACGTATTCCACTTCCTATAAGTTCTAATTTTCCGATGTTTGGCTTTTTACGAATCACTTCACACATTCCGCTTGTAATATCTACGGATAAGTCCATCATAGCACCTGAAGCCCCAACAAATATGCTTGCCATAAAGATTTGAGTTAAATTAAGATGTTCATACCCAGAATAAAGCAATGACTCGCTGTCAGTCATAATTGCACCATGTAGTTTTAAAGCATATGTGAAAATAACACCAAGTACACAAGCGGTTATAACTCCAAGCATACTCCCTGAAATCGCTACAACGCTGCATATGTTAAAGCCATATACAAATAATATTATGATTACTGTCAGCAATGTTATTATAAACAAACCACATACTATGGCATTTCCACCGTTTAGACAAAAAGGGATCATTACTTTCCATATACACAAAACAGTAATAACAAACGAAAGCATTGCTCTAATGCCGCCTGGTCCCGCGAATACAATCAAAAAAGAAGTGAAAATGATAACAAGTAATAACTCCCACCCAATTCGGAAATGGTCAATCATCGTAACAGATGTAATTTTAGCATCATCATAACTGACTGCAACTAATACTTCATCGCCTACAGAAAATTCCTTATCCTGCGAAAGACTTCCAAATAAAAGATTAGTTGCCTTTACAATTTGTCCTTTAAATCGGCCGCCTTCTATTTTTACAGTGCAAATCTGTTCCCCAGACCGAATTAATCCTACGCTTCGTATTGCTGAATCATCTACTTCAGTAACAATCGCTTTCACTTTATCTGCACCTTGATAAATAACAGCATCTTCAAATCCTGTTGGAACCAGAAATAATATCAACATAAGTATAACACCAGGAATAAGGGTTCTATAGCTGACCGCCTGCGAACCCCAAATTCTACGAAACAACACTATAAATTTTTTTAGCATTTATTATTTTACCCCTGTCAGAGTTGCTATTTTTTTATAAATTTCGGTGTTATCAAAATATCCCTCGAAATTCTCTTGACCAACACCTTTGGCAAAAACAGCCACCGGCAGTCCTGTATGACTATAGCTTGTAAAACTAATACCAGATTTATTGTTTAAGATATGAGTAATGGTAACTGTTAATGGATCATATGAACCATAAAGCTCATATTCCTTTTGATCCAGCTCTTCTCCTTCTTTTGCAGACATGGTCTTTTTATATGCATCCTTTAATTTCTGCAATTCGTAATCAGTTAATACCAAGCTACCAGATGTTACCCCCGTAGGATGTTTATCAGAGCTATCTTTCTCAACTGTATTTTCTGCATCCTTACCTGCATTTTTTTCTGTTACAAGACCGAATTGTTGAGAAATATCTTTCATCACATCATCAAAGTCTGTTTTGTTTTCCTTATATTTTGAAACAAATTCGGTATCAAATTTTTGGAAACTTATTTTTTGATTAGAAAGATTCTGTAAAAAGGTGTCATAATTTGTGCCGGCATATCCTATTGTCATACCGCCTGTTTCATGATCTCCGGTAACAAGAATAAGAGTTTCATCAGGATGTTCATTATAGAAATCTACTGCTTCATTTACTGCATTAGAAAATGCTTTTGTATCAGTCATCGTTGAAGCGGCATCATTTGCATGACAAGCCCAGTCAATTTTTCCGCCCTCCACCATCATAAAGAATCCTTTATCATTATCTTCTGAGAGGCAATCAATACCTTTTGAAACATAATTTGCAAGTGACCATTCATCATCAGTACGGTCTATCTCATAATCCATAGAATCTGAATCGGCTAAATGCTCATCGATTATTATAACCTTTCCTGTATCCGAGGTTACTTTTTCAGCCTCTTTCTGTGTTGTCACTATAGTGTATCCTGATTTTTCAGCCAGACTATACAAATCCTCTTGATTTTCTTCTTCACCTGTTGGTTTCAAAAGACCACCTCCTGCAAAGTAATCAAAATCACTTTTTATAAGTTCAAGCCCTATGTCATAATAATTTGAACGACTTTCCTGATGACAATAGAAAGCTGCAGGAGTTGCATGATTCAGATTAACACTTGAAACAATACCAATCTTATATCCCAACTGTTTATACAATTTTTCCGTGATTGTTTCATAACTTTCGGTAGCATTTTCATTCATATTAATAGTACCAGAATAAGTTTTATGACCTGTTGATAAAGAAGTAGCTGTAGACGCAGAATCTGGGCAAAATGATGTGCTGTCGTAGGTCTGAGCACTACCGGCTACAGGAAATTCTAAAAATTCCAATACATCTTTAGATTTCGTTAAAATTGTGTTATCATCCTTATTACCCATGCTTGTTTTATTTTCAAGAGCATTAAGATAATAATTTGTACTTTGAATTTGCGGATAGGACATACCATCTCCTATAAACAAAAAGACATACTTTGGCTTTTTAGAATCAGTCTTTTCATCAGCAGCAGTTTTTGCTGAAATTTCAGAAGTTGAAGTCACTGTTGGTTTTGTGTTGTTGCACCCAACCATACTTGCTGTAACAACACTCAAAGTGCAAATTACAGCAATAATTTTTTTAGTTCTCATAATTAATTCTTCCTTTCCTTTAGTCGAATTGTAATTTCAGATTACAAATATAATTATATTTACTGTTTGTCAAATCCACTAGCAGGCTTTTGTAAAATAGGGGTAAAATTTTCTTTGACTAAATTAAGAGTACAAAATGTGTTACCAATAATAAAGTCTTAATATATCGCTTTGCGTTACTTTTTGATTTTTTATTTGTGAGGGTTCAAAATGAACACGGGTGTCTAGTTATCTTTTAAGAGGGTTCATACATAAACACCTTTCAATACCCCACTGCTAAATAGGCAAAAAAATAAAGGCTTCCGTACACAGCAAATGTGCGGAAGCCTTTATTTAGGGCATTTTTATGTAATTTTATTCCTGCGTATTGTATCAAAGTGGCAAGGTACATTTCAGACTTGGCGCCATGGTAGACGAGCTGAAAGAGGAATACCATTACTCAGACCTGGATGCCTTTCTCGTGTTAAAGGACATTCTGGCCAAGGTATGGCAGAGCAGGAAAAAATAACCAGACAGGAAAAAAATGGCAGGAACAGGAGACATCTGTTCCTGCTATTTTTTTCTACCGAAAACCGAGGATATGTGTTATAATTAATAAGGAAAGCATCTGATTCATCGAACAAAAAAAGCAGGGGAAAACCTGCTTTGAATCTGATGATTTCCAATTGTACCAGATTGCGGAAATATTTTCTGACAATTCATTATATAATTGCAATGTTTCGAGAAACAATTCTTTGAATTGGCAGAAAATTTTTCGATAATACTACGTTAGAGATAGTGTAACATAATAGGATAACGTACGCAAGCCATTGCGAAGCAATTTGGTACAATATATTGAATTGCGCTGATGCGCAAGCAGGTCATACCCCCTGATTCATGAGAGGAGTTAACATACCCATGTTTAAGAGAACATTTGAAGCCGATATGGAGACTGGAAAACTGCGGCATAAGATATGTAATGTACTGGAAATGGCGGCATTTTTTGGCATCTGCTGTCTCGGCCTGCCTGCATGCGGCCGTAAGGCAGACACGGAAGTCAGGCAGATCCCGGATGAGGCGCCGGCCCTCAATGACCAGAACAGCAAGAGCGGCAGCATGACGGAGATCGTGCGCTTTGACGATGAGCTGGACGGCTACCGGCCTGCAAAGGAAAAGTATAATTTTTATTTTACATATAAAATGGATCATCCCTGGTGGGACGCGGTGGCCATTGGAATTGAGGACGCGGCGAAGCAGTATGAGGCGCAGGGGATCACCATTGATTACGAGTATCTGGCTCCGAGTAACGTTTCTGCTCAGGATCAGATCCAGCGTCTGTCTGACGCTTCCGAGCGGAACTTTGACGTGATCGGCGTGGATGTCGCGGATGTGGATCTGGTCACGCCTGCCATCAACGAGCTGATTAAAGACGGCCGGAAGGTGATGACATTTTCCAGCTCGGACGCGGCAAAGGAGGACGGCTGCGAACGGATCGCCTATGTGGGAAATACGCACAACTATGAGGACGGCTCTGACCTGACAGAAGCCCTCTGCGAAAAGCTGGGATATCAGGGAAAGGTTGCGCTCCTGGTAGGCACTAAGGGCGCTCCCTGCCATGAGGACAGGGCTTTAGGCGCGCAGAATGTGATCGCGAAATACCAGAATATGGAAATTGCGGAAATAGAGTATGATGAAGATTCTGTGGAAAAATCATATCAGTTTGCGCAGAAGATTCTCAAGGAGCATCCGGATCTTGCCGGGTTCATCTGCTGCAATATGTGCAATCCGGTGGGAGCCGCAAGGGCTGTCATCGAAGCCGGGCGGGAGAAGGAGATCGCTATCGTGGGGATGGACCACGACCAGGAAGCCCTGGGATATCTCAGAGACGGGATCATTTACGCGCTGGGAGTTCAGGACTGCTACTCCATCGGTTTTGATACCGTTCAGGTAGCGGTCAAGATCGCGGACGGACATCTTCCCGGGGACGTCTATCCCGAAAAAACAGAGGAGACTACGAAGATCGTTTACCAGGACAGTGCCGCGGCGGTGCTGCAGTCGCTGTATGGAGAGGTTGAGTAAAGGGAATGCATAGAGCGGGACTGCGCACAGACCCGTGCCGATCTGCAGAGGAACGGAACAGGATTTAAGGAGCTTAAGGATGGAACAACAGCGAAAAAAAATGAAGGAGAAACAAAAAAAGCAGACAATTACATTTGCTGTACGGGGAGGCGTATTCATTGCGGCGGTCCTTCTCGTTACGACGTTGTGGGTGTCAAACGGCGCAAGGGTGGGTACCAGTCAGGCCGTCAACCGGGTCAGCGAATTTTATCTGGAAGAGCTGGCGGGACGGAGGGCCCAGGTGGTTTCTGAGGAATTGAAAAGAAATGTGGCCTATATGGAAAATGCGCTCAGTATCATAGAAGACTACAATCTGGAATCCCAGGAGTCTCTGCGCAGCTTTCTCGGAAAGGTCAGAAAGCTTTACGGCGTGGACAAATTTGCCCTGGTAGATCAAAACGGGATCGTTTATACGCAGCACAGCACCACCTCCGGCCTCAGCAGGTACAGCTTTCTCTCGGAGGAACTGACAGAGCCGGTGATCAGCACATTGAATCTTTACGGCGCAAGGAAGCAGGTGGTCCTTGCGATCCCTGCGGAAGGGATTTCTTTCCAGGGAACAGAGATCACCACATGCTTTATCCAGATCAATATCGACCAAATGCTGAGTTCCCTGACATTGCAGTCCCACGGAAATGAGACCTACTGCAACATCTACCATCGCAGCGGAGAGAGCCTGACAAATGACGTATTCGGAAATGAACAGGCAGGGAGCAACCTTTTTTCCGAGGTCATGGATGCGGAAATGACAGAGGAAACCGACTATAAACAGCTGCGGGATGATTTCGAAAACGGCAGGTCGGGGCAGATTTCATTCAACTATCAGGGGTTCACGGAGGATCTCTGTTATGTCCCGGTAGAGGGGACGAACTGGATGCTGACGATCCTGATCCGGGATAATGTCATCAGCGATCAGATCAGCTCCATCAGTTCCGGAATGCTGATGCGCGGCGTGGTGCAGATTGTCATGACCATTCTCTCAATGCTCATATTGTTCCATGTGCTGGCCAGACAGTCCAGAAAGCACGCAAGGATCCTGCTGGAACAGGAAAAGGAAGACGGAAACCGGATCCGGGCGGCCTATGCCCAGATCGAGAGGGAACAGGCGGCTATGGAAAATATCCAGGCCGCGATGGGGTCAGGGCTCTGGAGCATGGAATTTAATGAAAAGGCAGAGATCATTTCCTGCATTTGGTCGGAAAAATTTCGGAACATGCTGGGGTATCAAAATGAGGAGGATTTTCCGAACTGCCTGGAATCCTGGTCAGATCTGCTCCATGAGGAAAATAAGGAAAGCGTACTTAGAGAATACTGGGATACCGTTCTGGATTATACCGGTGAAAAGACCTACGACGTGGAGTACCGCCTTCTAACCCGCCATGCCGGGTGGAGGTGGTTCCATGCGGCGGGCCGTTTGTCAAGACGGGAGGACGGCTCTCCTATCACATTTGTAGGATTATTTGTGGATATTGAAGATGAGAAAAAAATGGAAGAGCGGTTGGAGAAGCAGACTATCGACCTTCAGGACGCGCTTGCGGCGGCCCAGCATGCGAACCGGGCAAAGACCACATTCCTCAATAATATGTCCCACGATATCCGGACGCCGATGAATGCCATCATCGGATTTACGTCCCTTGCCGCGGCGCATATTGACAACATCGAACAGGTCCAGGATTATCTGGCCAAGATCACCACCTCCAGCAATCATTTGCTGAGCCTGATCAATGACGTCCTGGATATGAGCCGGATCGAGAGCGGAAAGGTCAAGATCGAGGAAAAGGAAACCTCCCTTCCGGAGATCATGCACGACCTGAAAACCATCGTACAGGCAGATATTTCATCCAAGCAGCTGGAATTTTTCATTGATACCGCGGATGTGGTCAATGAGCATGTGCTGTGCGACAAGCTCCGGCTGAATCAGGTCCTTCTGAACCTTCTGAGCAATGCCATGAAATTCACGAAGCCCGGCGGTATCGTGAGCGTCCGCATCCTGCAGAAGGGAAATGCGCCCGAGGGATGCGCGTGCTACGAGTTCCAGGTCAAGGATACCGGGATCGGGATGAGCAAAGAATTTCTGGAGCATGTATTTGAGCCGTTTGAGCGGGAGCAGACGAGTACGGTCAGCGGAATCCAGGGCACCGGCCTTGGCATGGCCATCACGAAAAATATCGTGGATATGATGGGCGGGACGATTTCCGTGGACAGCGAGGTGGGAAAAGGCTCCACCTTCTATGTGGATCTGCAGTTCAAGATCTGCTCCGGTTCTGTCAGACAGGAGATTATTCCGGAGCTGAACGGTCTTCGCGCGCTTGTGGTTGACGACGATTTCAATACCTGCTCCAGCGTGACCAAGATGCTGGCAACCATCGGCATGCGTCCGGACTGGACCACCTCCGGCAAGGAGGCCGTGCTCCGCACCCGGCTGGCGGAGGAGCAGAATGACGTGTACTCCGCCTACATCATCGACTGGCTGATGCCGGACATGAACGGAATTGAGGTCGTGCGCCGCATCCGTGGAATTATAGGCGAGGAGACCCCGATCATCATCCTGACCGCTTACGACTGGTCGGATATTGAGGAAGAAGCAAGAAACGCGGGCGTCACTGCCTTCTGCTCCAAGCCGATCTTCCTGTCCGAGCTTCGGGAGGTCCTGGAGTCGCCGTTTACAAACCGGGATGCCGAAGATGCGGCTCCGGAAGAAACGATTTCCTTCGAAGGAAAGAAGATCCTGCTGGTAGAGGACAACGAACTGAATCAGGAGATCGCTGTGGAGATCCTGCAGGAAGCGGGCTTTGTTATGGATGTGGCCGACGACGGCGCAGTGGCGGTTGAAAAGATGAAGTCAGCCGAACCCGGCCGGTACGACCTGATCTTGATGGATATCCAGATGCCGATCATGGACGGGTACGAGGCGACCAGGCGGATCCGCGGGCTGGAAGCCCCGGAGATTGCCGGGATTCCGATCATCGCAATGACAGCGAATGCATTTGAAGAAGATAAGAAGGCTGCGGTGGATGCCGGGATGAACGGGCATATCGCAAAGCCGATCGATGTACCGAAGCTGCTGGAGGCGCTGGGGGAGACATTGAAGTAGAAGATTGAGGATGTGCTGTGCGGAGGCGCAAAAGAATCCTCCAAACAGCAATTTTGACTTTATCGGATTGCCAAAACCAAAAGCGTTTCAGCACATCAGAAAGGAAAACAATCCAAATGAACCAGGAAATCCTATATTTTTTCGACACCCACTCAGGCGCCCTGCCGCTGTACGAGCTTTTTGAACAGAGAATTCTCTCCGAGATTGAAAACGTAAACATTAAAGTACAAAAAACACAGATTTCCTTTTCGAATAAGCACAATTTTGCCTTCGTCTCCTTCCTTCCCGTCCGGAAGGCAAAGGAGCGTCCAAAGGACTATATTGTGATCACCTTCGGTCTGGGTTGCCGCGCGGAATCCATGCGGATCGACGTTGCTTCGGAGCCCTACCCGAACCGCTGGACGCACCACGTCCTCATTTCCGATCCGGAGGAGATTGACGAGGAACTGATGGGCTGGGTGAAGGAAGCCGCCGCTTTTTCCGCCCGCAAGCGCCGGTGAATACACCGGCAGATCAGTTTGACATGGAAAATCTTGCGGAGGTGAAGTGACTATGATATCAGAAAAAAACTGCGGACTAAATCGTGACACGATCAAGTATATCGCGATGCTTACGATGCTGCTGAACCATCTTTCGACGATCTTTTTAGACCGTGGGACATTTCTGGGGGAGCTGTTCCTGGATGTGGGCTATTTTACGGCGCCTGTCATGTGCTGGTTTTTAGCGGAGGGATACCAATACACCCGCTCCAAAAAGAACTATGCGGTCCGGCTCTTTCTGTTTGCTCTTTTATCTGAAATCCCATTCTGCCTTGCGTTTTCCTCTGAGGGCGAGTTCCGATTTGTGGGATTGAACATGCTGTTTACATTATTTTTCTGCTTTTTAATTCTGGCTGCAGAAGAAAAAATTGCAAATCACTTTTTCAGGCTGCTCATACAGATACTGCTTGTTCTGGCTACCGTGATATGCGACTGGCCTCTCCTGGCCGCGATTTATACGATCATGTTTTCCCATGCGCGGCAGTCGAAGAAAAAGGCTGCGGTTTCTTTTGGAGTTGCCGCATTGATCTTCGCAGGCTTCAAGTATGGAAACAACAGCTTTTTGTATCCGGCTGCCGAGGCGGTTTTGCGGACATTTTGCTCCAGTCTGGGCGTGATCGCCGCCGGGGTTGTACTGCTGTGCTTTTACAATGGAAAACGCGCGGAACGAGGACGCACATTTTCAAAATGGTTCTTTTATCTGTTTTACCCTGTGCATCTGCTGATTTTAGCGCTGATCAAACTCTGTTTCGCGGGCTGAAAAAGGTTAGGAAATGGACTCTTCTTCCGATATATAAGTATACACGAAACCACTCAGAGCCAGGAAGCCTCATCTGAAAACGCAGGCTTTCATTACTTTTGCGCCGCCTGCTTGGCGGAGGAATGGAGAGGACTATGCAGAGAACGATTGACTATACTTATTTACTGCAGAATATGCTCGGGACGCCGAAGACAAATCTGGTAAATAACATCCAGCTTTCCCAGATCAACAGCAAGCCGGTTCAGGCACAGCTCAAGGCTGCGGGCATTGATACCAACAGCAAGCAGTACAAAGCCGTGATGAGCCAGATGATGAAGGACGGAAACGGCGCAATGTTTACCAATGTCCACGCGATCAAGAACCTGATGCGCCAGTATGACAAGAACGGCGACTGGATCGATCCGACCACAGGCCTGACCGGACTGCTTCTGACGGATGAAAATATCAACAGCCGGAAGCGCGTCATCCCCATACCGGAGAGCAGCCGGGAGGAGATGTTTGAGTCCACGAAGCGGGAATTTCTGCGGGAAAACGGTGTGCATAACGGGGACACCACAAGGCGGTCGGAGGTGTATACGAACCTGTACCGGAAGATGAAAAAGGATGACCGCCTGGCAGCGGGCTGGACCATGCAGCAGTTTGAACGTCAGTGCAGCCGCGTCTTTGTCGCGGCGGTAAAGGCGGCGGATCCGACCTGGACAGCAGGAAAGCAGATTCCGGCCGGCGCGCTGGACGGCATCACGCGACAGGACGTGGAGAATGCCCTGAGATCTGTGGATACGAAAGTATAAGCTGCAATGCAGATTCATCAGCACCAGACGTTTCAATCTCCAGAAATATACCCATTGTTACAGTTCACGGCCTGACCGGCCGCAAACTGTAACGCATACAGCCAGTAACTACCCATTCACATCAAAATTCCTCCCGTTCAGCCAATCGGCTTGTATCCGTATCTTTTTTTTATTATAATAAAATAAAAGCCGTAACGGTTCAGAACAGAATAACGTATTCGTCACGTACAAATAAGCGGAGGTATTTTCCAATGATCCGAATTGCGATCTGCGAGGACGAGCAGACTCTGTCAGCCCGGCTGTCCGGCTGGGTATCGTCGATTTTAGACAGACATTCCATAGCATATAGCATAGAAACCTACCAAAACGGCAGTGCCCTTCTGGCGCGGGAACCCTATGACATCCTGCTTCTGGACATCGAGATGGAACCCATGAACGGTCTGGAGCTGGCTGGGAAGCTGCGCGCGCGGGGGGATGAGAGCCGCCTGGTATTCATCACGGCGCACGCACAGTACGCGGTTGACGCATACGATGTACACCCGTTTCATTATCTGATAAAACCTGTAGATATCGAAAAGCTGGAGAAGATACTCCTGCAGCTTCACGCTTCCCTATGCGAAGAGCGCAGCCGCGCGGTCATCGTCCGGCAGGGAACGGCTGTCCGGCGGGTTCCCCTGGAGCAGATCCTGTATTTAGAAGTCCTGGACCGAAAGATCTATCTGCACACTTCGGAAGAAACCGTCCCGTTTTACGGAAAGCTGGAAGACCTGGAACCGGCGCTGACCAGCCCGTCGCCGGCATCCGGCTCCACAGCCTTTACACTGCAGTACAGCAAAGCGCCGAACACTGCAGAAGCAATACCGCAACCAGGCAGTACGGTATCCGGCTTTGCGGCTTCCGCGAAGCACGCATCCTCAAAGGCCGCCGCAGTCCCCGCTCTCCCCGGAACATTTTTCCGATGCCATCGCAGCTACATTGTAAATCTGCGCCATGTCCAGTATTATGACAAAAACGAGATCCGCTTGGACAGCGAGGAACGCATCCCCTTATCCAAGCGCAGATACAAATCTTTCGGTCTGGCGTTTATGCATTATTTAAAAGAAAGCGGTGATGTACTTTGAGCGCATGGATCTGGCCTCTCGCCTGGACTTACTCATTGGGACTCCTGGATATTTTTCTGGAATACCGTTTCCTGAAAAATATGTTCGGCGCGAAATACCGTTTTGCATTTGTGTGGCTTTACCTGGGTTCGTTCCTTTACGGTCATTTGAATCAGACCTTTGTGCTGGCGGGCACCACCCTGGAAAATTTCATTTATCTTTCTCTCTGCGGGCTTGTGCTGAATATGCTGCTGTTCCATGGGAATACGGTCAAAAAGATTTTTTTCACGATATGGATGTACTGTGCTCCGGAGCTGGCGTTCTGCGCGATCTTTCCATTGCTCCACGCGGCGGCGGTGATAAACGGAGCAGGGTATTGTTCGGACGCGGCATTGGATTTTGCCGGCTTTGCCGCCCGCCTGGCGCAGTACCTGATGATGGAAATCCTGCTGCGGAGGATCCACCTGCTCCGCCGGGATTTTTCAGAGCGGGATGCTTTTTACCTCATGTATATCATCCTATTCATCTATGCGGCGGTAATCATGATACTGGATATATTTACCGGAATCGGGGAATGGCAGGAAGGAACCCTTTTACCGACGGCGGTGTGCTGCAGCCTGATCGCCGCGGCCGGGACGGGTCTCCATCTGTTCTGCGTCATTATGCTGGAACGCCGCCTTCTGGAACGGCTGGCGCAGCAGCAATATGAAATGCTGAGCCGGCATCTGGAGAACTACAGGGGACAGTACGACCAGATGATCAAAATGAGGCACGACATGAAAAATCATGGGCTATGTCTTGCGCAGCTTCTGGAAGACGGAAAAGCAGAGGAAGCGCTGCATTACCTCACGGAGCTGGACATCCGGATGGAGGAGGGAGAAGCCCTTGTGCGGACCGGATCCGTTTATGCGGACGCGCTGCTGAATCCCAAATACCGCCAGGCACGGAAGCTGGGAATCGACATTTCCATCCGAATGTCCGTGCCGGGGGAGGAGCAGATCCGGGCCGCGGATCTCTGCTGCATTCTGGCAAACGCACTGGATAACGCGGTGGAAGCCTGCCAGCGCGGGATCCGGGCGGGAGCGCCTGCCGGATGGATCCGAATGCGGTCGCAGATGCATCCCAACTACTGGGTGCTGGAGATCCGCAACAGCATCCACGAACCGGTGCCTGTGGAGCACGGAAAAATACGGTCCTCCAAGCGGCTGCACTTCACGCGCAGGCCGGTGTATGGGGTGGGTCTGCAGAACATCAGGGAGGCTGTGGAGCGGTATGAGGGCGTGATGGAAGTAGAGAGCGGGACGGAATTTTCGCTGAATATCATGCTGCCTGTGTAACGGTTAAATTTTATATCGTGTAATTGCTTTCCAATTCTTTGGAAAACCCATCATATCAAGCAAAAGAGATTCGCTGATTCTTTGGCTGCCCTTTAGATATTTTTCGATCTGTATGATCAATTGCCTTTTAAATATTGCCCCAGTTCGTGTTCATTTACATGTGAAAAGCAGCGGCTGATTTTTCCTTGAATCTGTGTATTCCCTGTTGATTCTTGCGTGAGCAGTTATAGTTTAAAACATTCAGATAGCTGCTCTGCAATTCACCGTGTTGTTCGCAAAATGCATAGGATAGCAGGCTTCGTACTTTCATTTCAATCTGGCAAAGATATTTGAGAAAAAGTTCACGAAGTTGATCATCAAACTGATACAACGCATATACATCCTCAAATGTGGTGTTTTTTATATAGACACGGGTCATTTTATCACGGAATGGATGCTTATATCCTCCGATCAAATTGAAATATCCTAAATCTTGCAGCTTTTCCTATACGATAGTAATAAAAAAAGAGGGCCCGCAGGTCCTCTCTCGGTCTCAGTCCTCGCAAGTATCTGAAACCTAATCGCTGATTGTATTTTACTACTCAGCCTATGCTCTGCCAAGAACAAACTGCATTTTGCATATGATCTTGAACATGAGTGAAATGGCTGTGGATAGTTAACAATCAATATTTAACTTTTTGATGATTTCTATCTTTTCCCATGTCAGGTCAATCCATCTCACTGCCCCGCTACCTCATTCAAAAATGTCTGTACAAATGGAAGCGCGGCCCCAATCGTGACATTATGCCGGGGCATCTTGCTGATACGGAGAAAATCCTGGGCCTCTGCAAACGGCGTCAGCTTCCGGATCCTTTCATACAGCGCTTCCAGATCTTCCTCCCGCAGATACTGCGCCAGATATCCCCCCAGGATAAAATCCGTATCATAGATCAGATGGAGCAGGTTCACCGCCTGCGCCAGATTGTCAAGAAATCCGTCCCACCGTTCCAGGAAGGAAGGCTCCTTTCTTCTGACCCCTTCAAAAAATTCATCCGGACTTTCCGGGCCTCTTAAAAGCGCGCTCAGAGAACAGAGCGTATCCATACACCCCCGTCTGCCGCAGTAGCAGAGCGCCCCGCCGGGATCGAGCTGAATGTGCTCGATGGTGGAGTTGTGCCCGTGCTTCCCGGTCAGAATTTCTCCTTTGGAAATGATCGCCGCTCCGAGATGTCTGCTCAGAGAGAGGTAAAACGCGTCTGTCAGCTCCCGCGACACCCACATTTCCGATACGGCAGCGCTGTCCGCGTCGTGGATAAATGCGCAGGGATAAGGAAGATATCGTGTAAAGTTCTCAATAGAAAGCCCGGTGCAGGAGAGAATCTCACCGTACAGGACAGTCTGCCGGTCCGGAGAGATCAATGCCTGCATGGCAAATCCGATCCCAAGGAGCTGTTCATCCGCCGCGCCGATGGAATCCTTAAATTCCAGTATTTTATCACATACCGTCTTAAAATAAGACTCCTCATATTCATACGTAATCTCATAAACGGTCCGGTCAAGCTTTTCACCGTACAGATCGACCGCGATCATCTTCACTTCTTCTTTCAAGATTTCCACACCAATGCTGACCCGGTAGTCAGCCGTAATGGAATAGGCGGCGGCCTTTCTTCCTACATATTCGGTATCGATCTGACCGCTCTTGCAGATCAGCCCTTCCTGCTCCATGGCATTCAGGTTGGTCGTGACCGTTGGCCGGCTCAGCCGCAGGTCATAGGAAATGTCCTGCTGAGATACCTTATGATTCTGATAAATATAATGATAGATCAGGCTTCGGTTGTTCTGCTTGATCTGATTGGGGGTAATGCTCTTTTTCATGATGGAACCTCTAAACAATAATTAACTGTACGGTTGAATGATCTAAAGATCATCCAACCTGCGCATCCATTCGCAAAATCCGTGCTATCGCACTTTTGCGTCTGCTGATGCAGCCGCATTTTGCTCATTCATGCGTAGGTTGCTGATCCCAAATATCGGTTTTATTGCAATGAATTGCATAAAACCGATATTTCGAACCGCAACCGTACAGTTGAAAAATAATACAGATCGGTTATAAATTTAATTTGTAAACCGATTTAACAAAATAACATTATAGCACAGAATGATATAAAAAAGCTACTGTGCATCTTGCATAATTTTAGGGTCAAAAAGTTGTAAACTATCACGAGTTGACTTTTGGAAATTTGAGGATTATTATGTAACTACAATTTGATAAATCATTTTACAAAATTAATTAAAAGAAAAGGAGAAGAATCATGGGAATTATTGAAAAAATGAAACTGGACGGGAAAAAAGGATTTGTAACAGGAGCGGCAAGAGGGATTGGAAAGAGTACGGCAACGGCATTTGCAGAAGCAGGCGCAGACGTGGCGATCGTGGATCTGGATATTGCGGAGGCAGAAAAGACCGCAGCAGAGCTGGCGGAAAAGACGGGCCGTAAGGTCATCGCGATCCGCACGGACTGCACGGATCCGGAGCAGGTGGACGCCATGGTAGAGCAGGTTGCGCGGGAATTGGGAGGACTGGATTTCTGCCACAACAATGCGGGCATCTGTATCAACGCGCCGGCGGAGGAAATGACCTATGCGCAGTGGAGCAAGGTGATCAACATCAACCTGAACGGAATCTTCCTGACCGATATCGCGGCAGGAAAATACATGCTGGCTCATGGCGGCGGCTCCATCATCAATACGGCGTCTATGTCCGCCCATATCGTCAATGTACCTCAGCCCCAGTGTGCGTATAACGCATCCAAGGCAGCAGTGATCCAGCTGACAAAATCCCTTGCCATTGAATGGGCGAAGCGGGGCGTGCGGGTCAACAGCATCAGCCCGGGATACATCGGGACAGAGCTGACCCTGAACTCACCGACCCTGATCCCTCTGATCGAAAAGTGGAATGAGATGGCGCCCCTGGGAAGGCTGGGAACTCCGGATGAACTGCAGTCCATCTGCGTATACCTGGCAGGCGACACCAGCACCTTTACAACCGGCTCTGATTTCGTGATCGACGGAGCGTTCACCTGCTTCTAAATACGAAGGAGTGATATGGATTTCCGGAAACGGACGGCAGAACAGAAGCGGACGGGCAACGGGCATGCAGTACATCCGCTTCCGGAATCATATATTGGAAAGTGAGGAAAACATGGATAAAAAAGAAATGATCATTCGCGGAAAAACCGCATTGGGCATTGAACTGGGCTCTACCAGGATCAAAGGTGTCCTGATAGACCTGCAGGGAAATGTCCTTGCGGTCGGCATCCACGACTGGGAAAATTCCTTCATCGACAACATCTGGACTTACAGCCTGGAAGAGATTCACGCAGGGGCGCGAAAATGCTACAGCTCTTTACGGAAAGCTGTAGAAGACGCATACGGTGTTGTCCCGGAGACATACGGCGCCATTGGAGTCAGCGCCATGATGCACGGGTACATGGCTCTGGATAAGGACGGGAATCAGATCGCGCCCTTCCAGACCTGGAGAAATACCAATACACAGCAGGCGGCGGACGAGCTGACAGAGCTGTTTGATTTTAACATCCCGCTTCGCTGGAGTGTGGCCCATCTGTACCAGAGGATCCTAGATGGAGAAGAGCATGTGAAAGCTCTGGATTATGTAGGAACCTTAAGCGCCTACATCCATTGGAAACTGACAGGGAAAAAAGTGATCGGCATCGGCGACGCGTCCGGAATGTTCCCGATCGATTCAGATACCCGCACATATGACGCCTCCATGGTGGAAAAATTCAATCGGCTGGTGGAGCCGCACGGGTATTCCTGGAAGCTTGAGGACATTTTCCCAAAAGTCCTCGTTGCCGGAGAAAATGCCGGAGAGCTGACAGAAGAGGGCGCCGCGTTCTTAGATGAATCCGGTAGCTTAAAGGCAGGGATTATGCTGTGCCCGCCGGAAGGAGATGCCGGAACAGGTATGACAGCGACCAACTCTGTTGCGCCCCGTACCGGAAATGTATCCGCAGGCACCAGTACATTTGCCATGATCGTATTGGAAAAGAAGCTTCGCAAAGTATACCGCGAGATTGATATGGTCACCACTCCCACCGGATTTCCCTGTGCCATGTCCCATGCGAATAACGGCACATCCGACTTAAATGCCTGGGTAGGACTGTTCGGGGAATTTGCGGAGCTGATGGGGATCCAGACAAGCACCAGAGAGCTGTTTGAAAAGCTGTACACGGAATCCCTGAAAGGAGACCCGATCTGCGGCGGGCTTCTGGCCTACGGCTATTATTCCGGAGAAAATATCACCATGCTGAATGAAGGAAGGCTGGCATTCCTACGTACCGCGGAAAGCAATTTTAACCTGGCGAACTTTATGAGGGTTCATCTGTACACCTCGCTGGGAGCCGTAAAAATGGGCCTGGATATCCTGATGGAGGATGAAAAGGTCAAGGTGGAACGGATCATGGGCCACGGCGGATTTTTTAAGACAAAAGGAGTCGGCCAGCGGTATCTGGCGGCAGCGGTAGGCGCCCCGGTCACGGTGATGGATACGGCAAGCGAAGGCGGCGCCTGGGGGATCGCTCTGCTGGCGGCATACCTGGCGGATAAAAGACCCGGAGAAAAGCTGGAGGATTACCTGGAAAACCGGATTTTCAAGGAATTATCCGGAGAAACGATAGCACCGTATGCAAGAGACGCGGCAGGCTTTGAGCTCTTTATGGAACGGTACAAAGCGGGGCTTGCGGTGGAGAAGGCAGCCATCGAAGCTATAGACTGGTAAGCCATTACAAAACAGGAGGAAAAACCATGGGAAAATGGGGAAAGCGTATTGGATACGGTATCGGGGATCTGGGGTGTAATCTGGTGTTCAGCACCATGGCCTCGTATCTGATGGTATTTTATACGGATGTATTTGGGATTTCGGCAGCAGCGGCGGGCACGATGATGCTCGTTACAAAATTTATAGATGCATTTACAGACACCGGCATGGGCTTGATCGTGGACCGGACTCATACAAAATGGGGACAGGGAAGGCCGTACTTTCTGTTAGGGGCAGTGCCCTTTGCAATATTTACATTTATGACCTTTCTGATCCCGGACTTCGGGAGCAGCGGAAAATTGATCTGGGCCTATGTGACCTACTGTCTGCTCTGTACTGCGTACACGGTGGTCAATATCCCGCTGAATACTATCGTGCCGAGGCTGACTTCGGATATCCATGAAAGGGATATTCTGGTATCCACAAGAATGGTGTGCGCCATGCTGGGAACTGCGGTGGTCATGACCATCACTGCCCCGCTGGTAGAATTTTTTGGAAATGGAGACCAGGCCAGGGGATATCTGGTAACAATGACGGTCTACGGGATTGCTGCAATGTGCATTTTCTTCATGACCTTTGCAAGCACAAAGGAGGTGGTTCCGCCGACTGTTACCCAGCAGCATTCCTCCCTGAAAGAAGATTTCAAAGGCTTGACCGGGCAGGCGTGGATCCTGTTTTTACTGAACCTGTTTTACTTCTCGCTCTATGTAGTCAGGAGCACCACAGTGATCTACTATTTCCAGTATAACCTGAACCGTCCGGAATGGCTGTCCCTGGTGGGCATCCTGGGAATCCTCTCGGGCCTGCCCATGCTGCTGGTCCTTCCGGCTCTGGAAAAGCGGTTCAGCAAACGGAACCTGATGTTTTTCAGTATTTTTCTGTACATTGCAGGCGACATGCTGATCTTCGCGGGAAGAAATTCTGCTGCCTGCCTGCTGATCGGACTGGTGATCACCGGGCTTGGGATCTACGGCATTTTCGGGATCACATTTGCCATGCAGCCGGACGTGATCGACTACTCGGAGTATCAAAAGAACGCCAGTGTTGCGGGACTGATCGCCGCCTTCCAGGGATTTTTTGTGAAGGGCGGAATGGGGCTGACCAGCTTTGTTATCGGGGCATTTCTGGATAAGGGCGGCTATGTCGCGAATGCGGTCCAGACGGAAAAGGCGCTCTCATACATCGAAATCTGTTTTATCTGGATTCCGATCGTCCTGTGCGTGCTGATCGCGGTGCTTACATATTACTATAAGCTGGACGGCCTGCGGGATGAAATGACACGGGAACTGGAATCACGGCGGGAAAAAGCGCGTTAAATAAATCAATGCGGCTATGGGAAAGTTCTGGATTTTTGTGTGGCTGTTTGTTATAGTTAGAATGTACGAAGTGCTGTGATATGAGAGAACTCAGTGAAATATATGGAGGAAAGACAAAATGGATCATACAGGCGCGATTTTCGATATGGACGGAGTGCTGTTTGACACGGAACGGGTCTATCAGCAGACCTGGCATGAGCTGGCCGGAGAACGGCAGATCAATCTTGGCAGCGGATTTTTAAAAGCGATCACGGGTACGAATGGGGAACGTATGCGCAGGGTAGTGGAGGAATATTATCAGGTCTCGGACGGCCTGGCCGTGATGGAAGAATGCATGAAAAGGATGCGCGAAAAGCTAGCGGTCCACGTTCCTGTCAAGGACGGGGTGCCTGAGATCCTGCGATTTTTCCGGGAACAGGGCGTGCGTATGGCGGTGGCCAGCAGCAGCCTCCCCGGGCAGATCGAAGCCAACCTGCGGGGAGCGGGGATCCGGGACTACTTCGACGCGGTGGTCAGCGGGACGGAGGTGGAGCGCGGAAAGCCGGCTCCGGATATCTTCCTGCGCGCGGCGGAACGGATCCGGTGCAGAGCAGAGGAATGCTATGTATTTGAGGACAGCGAAAACGGAGTCCGGGCGGGACACGCGGCAGGCTGCATCACGGTCATGGTTCCCGATCTGATCGAACCCTCCGAAACGATCCGGCCATATTGCGCCTGGATCTGCAGAGATTTTTTTGAAGTACGCGGGAAAATAGACAGGATCCGCAGTCATTTCTCCGTATAGTTACAGGTCACACCTTGACCAGGCGTGCCCTGTAACTCAGGCCGTCATTTAAAATTGCCTACGGCAATGGACGGCCTGAATCCCAGCTTTTATGTGCATCCTCCTGACCAATCAGCGTAGTGATTGGTCAGTGTGTGACATGTAACTCCGTATAACCAAAAAATGAAGAGAAACCAGAATATTCCTTGACAACTTGTACTGCATTTGCTAGTATTAGTCTAAAGAAATATTCGACTGGGTTGTTACTCAAGGCAGGCAAAACCAGATTTTAAAGAGATAAATTTGTTTTATGTCTTTAAAATCTGGTTTTATTTTTCCTAAAAAACGACGGTGCAAAGAACCATCGGAATCGTTTGGGGATGAGGGAAGAATGAGAGGGAAGGATCATGAAAAACTGGATCAAAAAGCACCCGCGGGCGGCATTTTGGACAGGGGCGGTTTTTTTAAGCCTGATGTTTCTGATGTACTGGATGCGGCAGAACAGTATCGCGGCCGCGGTGGAAGGAACGCTGACGGATGAGCCCAGGGATGGCGCCTCGGTCATCTCTGATTTTTATACGATGCAGCTCACCGGAAAAGAGGCGGAGGCATACGGACTGCTCCGGGAACGGCTGGATCAAAAGCAGGGCGGCATCGTGGAGTTTCCCGAGAAGCTCAGCGGCGAAGAATATCTGCGTGTGACAACGGCCCTGGAGGATGAGGGTTACGATTATTTTTACGGATTTGTGGATATCCCCATGACGGAAAATGGTGTTTACGTCAAACACGGCGGGACAGATCTGGCGAATGTCACGGAAAAAAAGATTGCCAAGGCGATTCTCTTCCTCTCCTGCGCGGAGGGGATCCAGATGTCCGGGGAATATGCGGACGACGGCAGGGTCATGAACCTGGAAGAGGTGGGGCAGGCGCTGGCGGTGAACGAGAAGGCAGAGGAGGAAAAGATCGAAGAGATCCGGCAGCAGACAGAGGAGATCCTTTCCAAGGCGATGGAAGATCTCCCGGAAGAATACGGGGAAAAGCGGACCGCCGATTATTTTCTGGACTGGCTGGATGAAAACCTGACCGTTACCTCCGGGACAGACGGGGAAACGGCCAGCTATTCCGGGATGAAGGACGTATTCGAGGGCATTTACATATACAATAATCTGTCTGCGGTCACAAGGGACAAGGCGACGGCGCTTGGATCCGCGAAAATATTGTCGGAGCTTTTCAACCGTGCCGGGATGGAATCCCACATTGTGCGGGGCATCTGGGGCAGAAGCCAGTTCCGCCAGGAGGGGTATGTGCTCACGGCTGTGGAGATGAACGGACAGACCATTTATATCGATGCCAGCGGCGCAAAGAGAGGGGAGCTGGGCGATCAGCGTTATCTGAGGGAGCAGGAGGCGAAAAACCATATGAAATTCGTGGAATATTTCGACTATACCCCCTGATGCGGGCGGATGGCCATAGCAGGATGCCCCTGGGCGTGCTCCGTGAAAACGCGAATGGCTATAATGGGATTTTGTTGAAATGAAAATTTGTAATAATTGCACAAAACATTAAGAAAATATAAAAAGAATAATTAAAAAATAAAGCAAAAATAACCAAAAGGTAAATAAAAAATAAAAAAAGATTGACATTCTGCACAAAGGTGTTATAATAGACTAAGAAATTAAACATAGACAGCAGATGGATTGTTACTGTTTGGCAGGCAAAACCAGATTTTATAAACGAGGATTTCAGGGCGTTTTATAAAATCTGGTTTTTTTGTTTCCTGAGAGCACCTGTGGTCTATTCAAATTCATAGAAAGGTTCAGAGCCGTGGTCTGTTTTTGCTTGGTGGTTTTACAAGGGGGAGCAAGGAGCGCATGATTATTGAAAAGATTATAAATAACAATATTATTTCGTCCTATGACGATACGGGGACAGAGCTGGTGATCATGGGGCGCGGGATTGGGTTCGGCACGAAGCCGGGAAAGAAAGTGCCGGAGTCCAAGATCGAAAAGGTCTTTGAGATTAAAAGCGCGAGCGTGGCGAAAAAGCTGAAAGAGCTGCTTGCCAATATGCCGATGGAGCATGTGGAAATATCCAACGATATCATTTCCTACGCGAAGAACAATTTAAAGCTGAAGCTGAACCAGAGCATTTATGTCACACTTACGGACCACATTAATTTTACACTGGAAAGGTATATGCAGAAAATTCAGCCGAAAAACGCGCTGCTGTGGGAGATTAAGCGTTTTTACCCGCAGGAGTTTCAGCTCGGGCAGTATGCAGTGCAGCTGATCGGATTGAAGCTGGGGATCCACCTTCCAGAGGATGAAGCGGGATTTATCGCGTTGCATTTTGTCAATGCGGAATACGGTACGGATATTCGGGACGCCCTGAAATTTCCGAACCTTTTGAAAGAAATCCTGGATATCGTGAAAGCAGAAATGAACATTGAGCTGGACGAGGATTCCCTCCATTATGAGCGGTTTGTTACACATGTCAAGTTTTTACTGCAGCGTATCTACAGAAAAGAACTGCTTTCGGACGAGGAGCAGGAGCTTGAGTTCATGATGCGGAAAAAATATCCGAAAGAATATATCTGCAGTGAGATGGTGGCAGAATATATAGAAAAGGCAACAGGCAGTAAAATATCCGGTGAGGAGGTCATGTACCTGTCCATCCATATCCGGAGGGTTACAATGTCAGAAGAAGAGGAGGAAAAAGATGTTTGATTTTTTGAAGAAGAAAACAGAGACATTTACACTTGGGGCGCCTGTAAAAGGAAAAGCAGTTCCTCTGCGGGAGGTCAATGACCCCACGTTCAGCGACGGGCTGCTGGGAAAAGGCGTGGCAGTCGTTCCGGCTGAGGGAAAGGTATTTGCTCCGGCAGACGGCGAGATCGCGATAGTATTCGAGACGCTGCATGCGGTGAGTATGAACGCTGATTTCGGGGCGGAGATTTTGATCCATGTGGGGCTGGACACCGTTACAATGAAGGGCGAAGGCTTTACGGGCCATGTGAAGGCCGGGGATAAGGTGAAAAAAGGAGACCTTCTCCTGGAAATGGATCTGGAAAAGATTCAAGCAGCCGGATACGATACGGTGACGCCCATGCTGATCTGCAATACGGATGCATACGCAGATGTGGAAGGGCTTTCCGGAAAGGATGTGAATCCGGGAGACGACATTCTTGTGATCAAGAAGAATTAATATAAGAACTGTCCAGAAGAGGACAGAGGCATGGTATTTTTGCCGGCGGAAATGTCGGTATAAAATAGATAAAGGGATTTCATAAGGAATATGAGGTAGAAGGAGGATAATGTATGAAGTATTTACAGAGATTAGGAAAATCCTTGATGCTCCCGGTAGCGTGTCTCCCGGTAGCGGCGATCCTGCAGGGGTTTGGTTACTGGATCGACCCCACAGGCTGGGGCGCAAACAGTGTGATTGCGGCATTCCTGCTGAAAGCCGGCGGTGTATTGATTGACCAGATGGCAATCCTGTTCGCAATTGGTGTCGCGGTAGGTATGGCGGATGACAATGACGGAACAGCAGGTCTTGCAGGTCTCGTATCCTGGCTGATGGTTACGACGATCCTGTCGCCGGGCGTGATCTCGATGCTGACCAAGGTAGCGGTAGAGGAAGTCGATCCGGCATTTTCCAAGACTCAGACACAGTTTATCGGTATCATGTGCGGCTTGATCGCGGCATCATGCTACAATAAGTTCAAGAGCACGAAGCTTCCGGACGCGTTTTCATTCTTCAGCGGAAAGCGCTGTGTGGCGATCATAACATCGGCAGTGTCCATTTTTGCTTCATTGATTCTGTTCTTTGTATGGCCGATCATTTACAATGCGTTGATCGCGTTCGGTGAATTTATCATGAGCCTGGGAGCAGTAGGCGCAGGTCTGTACGGATTCTTCAACAGACTGTTGATTCCATTTGGTCTGCACCATGCGCTGAACTCCGTATTCTGGTTTGACGTGGCGGGCATCAACGACATCGGCAAGTTCTGGGGAAGCATCGAAGGCGGTGTGATCGGACAGACAGGTATGTATATGTCTGGTTTCTTCCCGGTTATGATGTTTGGTCTTCCGGCAGCGGCACTGGCAATGTATCATACAGCAAAAGACAGCAAGAAGCAGATCGCTGCAGGTTTGTTATTCTCCGCGGCGCTGGCATCATTCTTTAACGGCGTTACGGAACCGTTGGAATTTTCCTTCATGTTCCTTGCACCGGTTCTGTATTTGATCCATGCTGTATTGACAGGTATTTCCCTGGCAGTTGTATCTCTGCTTCCGGCACGCGCGGGCTTTAACTTCAGTGCAGGTCTGATTGACTGGATTTTGAGCTTTAAGGCTCCGTTCGCTGTAAATCCGCTGTTACTGCCGGCAATCGGCCTGGTAGTTGCTGTGATTTACTATGTACTGTTCCGGATCGTGATCGTGAAGTTTGACCTGAAGACACCAGGAAGAGAAGATGATGATGACGAGACAGCCGTTCAGCTTGCAAACGATGATTTTACGGAAGTAGCAAGGATCGTCCTGGAAGGCGTAGGTGGAAAAGGCAATGTAGCCAGCATTGATAACTGTATCACAAGACTTCGTCTGGAAATCAAAGATTACACGGCAGTGGACGAAAAGAAGATCAAATCCGCAGGTGTAGCAGGCGTGATCCGGCCGAGTAAGACAGCGGTACAGGTTATCATCGGTACGAAGGTACAGTTCGTAGCAGACGAATTTAAGAAGCTTTGCAAATAAAACAGTATCATTTCACTAAGAATCCCTTTTTCAAAAAAGGCCGCGCGAGAGCGCGGTCTTTTTTGGTTGACATCTGTACACCGCGAATGTAGGATATAGGATATGGAAGACGGCGGACAGCCGTTTGCGGTGCAGGCCGTTTCAAGAGGTATACCCAAGGGCACCCCATCATGGCCATTCGGCCGTTTCAAGAGGTATAGCTCCTTACATTTCGGAGGGAAAAGCATGGAGAGAAAAAAGAGAACTAAGCGGAAAAACAGAGGGAAAAGGTTTTCGCGTGCCGCTGCCATCGGACTGACGTTTGCCGTAACAGGCATTGCGGCCTGCGCGGGTGTATATTTCGTAAAAAAGGACGGCAGGGAGACTCCGGAGGAGCTCCTTAGCCGATATATGGCTCTGATCGGGAAGCAGGATTATGAGGGAATGTATGAGATGACAGACCCTGAAAATTCCGCATATAAGGATCAGGAAGCTTTTATTCAGCGCAATTCCGCAATTTATGAAGGCATAGAAGCTGAAAACATCCAGGTTGAGATCCAGGATTATGACGGGGAAAAGAATGCGGTCATGTACGAGATGTCCCTGGATACGGCTGCGGGTAAGATCCGCTTCGAAAATGAAATGCATTTTACGGATACAGAGGACGGATATCAGATCCTCTGGCATGACGGTCTGATCTTCCCGGGACTTTCGGATTCGGACAAGGTGCGGATCGATACTGCCCCTGCGGCGCGGGGAAAGATCTTTGACCGCAATGACCGGATGCTTGCAGGGCCGGGAACCGCGTCGTCGGTGGGCATCGTGCCGGGGAAGCTGGAAAATGAAGAGAGCGCCCTGCGGCAGCTATCCGAGCTTCTGGATACCGATCCAGAGACGATCCAAAACCGCCTGGGAGCGGCCTGGGTAAAGGAGGATTCCTTTGTTCCTGTCAAAACCATCCCGAAGGTCAGCGAGCTTGACCTGATGGCCCTGGAGCCAGACGAAAAGGCGCTTCAGGAAAAGGCACGGCAGGATGCTCTGCTTGCGGTCCCGGGGGTGATGATCACTGATACGGAGGTGCGGACATACCCCTTTGGCCCCGCCGCCGGACATCTGACAGGCTATGTGGGCAATGTGACTGCCGAGGATCTGGAGGAGCATGCGGGCGAGGGTTACAATGAAAACAGTGTGATCGGCAGGAGTGGTCTGGAAGGATTGTTTGAAAAGGAGTTAAAAGGCCGGGACGGATGCAGCATTTATATAGAAGACAAGGACGGCGCACAGAAGTCCGTGCTGGCAAGCCGCCCGGTGGAGCATGGCCGGGACATCACCCTGACCATCGACGCGCATCTCCAGGAATCTTTGTACCGGCAGTTCCAGGAGGATCCGGGCTGTTCCGCTGCCATGAATCCGTATACCGGGGAGGTTCTGGCGCTGGTGAGTACACCGTCCTTCGACAGCAATGATTTTATTCTGGGACTGTCGGACGCGCAGTGGAATGCGCTCAACGAAGAAGAACGGAAACCGCTGCTGAACCGTTTCCGGCAGGTCTGGTGTCCCGGCTCCACGTTCAAACCGGTCATTGCGGCCATCGGTTTGAAGACCGGTACGGTGGATCCGCAGGAGGATTTTGGAAATGTAGGGCTGAGCTGGCAGAAGGATACTTCCTGGGGGGACTATTTTGTGACGACCCTTCATGCATACGAACCGGTGACCATGGAAAACGCGCTGATCTATTCGGACAACATTTATTTTGCCAAGGCCGCTTTGAAGATCAGCGCCCAGACACTGGAAGCTTCCTTGAAGGAGCTGGGATTCGGCGAGGAGCTGCCTTTCGAGATCGTGATGCCTTCTTCGCGGTTTTCCAATACGGAGCATATTGAGAGTGAGATCCAGCTGGCGGACAGCGGCTACGGACAGGGGCAGATCCTGGTCAATCCGCTGCACCTGGCCAGTCTGTATACGGCATTTTGCAATGGAGGAAATGCGTTGAAGCCATATCTGGCGCGCAGCGGGGAAAGCGGGACGGAGTTCTGGCTGCCCGGGATTTTTCCGGCGGATACTGCGGCGCAGGTTCTGGAGGGTATGAAAAAGGCCGTGAACAGCCCCGAGGGAACAGGCTATGCGGCGCATCGGGAGGACATTGTGCTGGCCGGAAAAACCGGGACCGCGGAGATCAAGGCGTCCGTGGAAGATACCGAAGGGACGGAGATCGGATGGTTTGCGGTATTGACCGCCGAAAAGGAGGCCAGGACTCCGGTTCTGATCGTGAGCATGGTGGAAAATGTGAAAGAGATTGGCGGCAGCGGGTATGTGGTCAATAAAGATAAGATTGTATTGGATGAATATTTGGGGAGCGGGCAGTAGTAAGAAGCTGAGGGGATGGTGCCCTTTTTGTAGGAATGCATCAGGGCAGTTCAATAAGACACCATACAGAAAGCCTGCCACTGGCAGCCTTTCTGCATACGATGGTATAAAAAGGGCTGCTGTGCCCGAGTTTTTTCACCTCCGGCGCGGCAGCCCTCAGTTAGCCTTCAGATTTTCTGCAACTCCCTATGTGGCTTACAGCCTTTTTTCCAGAATGCGGAATACGATAATTCCCGTCACATACTGGAAGACAAAAAGCAGAAATACCATTCCGATGATCCAGCTGTCTGTGCGGAAAAGAGCAAGCGCCAAGGCAAGAAAGAGCAAAACAAAAACCATGATCTGATAAGTGATATGGCCGGATTTCATCCGCAGAAACTGCTTCCGCTCATCTATGCTGTTGATGCGGGCTTCTTCTTTTTTGGCTTCATATTCCTCGTGCCTCTTTGGACTTTTCCAGTACAGAAGACGGAGAGCATGGACAGCCTCACCGCATGCCAGCCCGAATCCTGTCATAAGGATTAGCTTCGAGTAGTAGCCAAAGTTCGTTGTCAATCCAATTCCGACCAGAATCATTCCGACTGTGAGGCTGATCAAATATGGCCTCAGTTCTTTCTTATTGTTCATATGATTCCCTCCTTCTCTGCGTGCGATCCATGTATCATTTCTTTATGCGATTTTTGAATGGAAAGTACGCTTTACATATTTTTATTATAGCAAATATACATAGAATGTCAAGTAAACTTTCCGGAGAATTATATTTTTTCATTGATATGGCTGAAAATATATGATAGCCTTAAGTTATACTGAGCGCCGGAACACAGCGAAAGGAATGACAGAATTTATGAAAAAAGTAATCGTGATAGGCTCGCCGGGAGCCGGAAAGAGTACATTTTCCAGGAAACTGCAGAACACCACCGGCCTGCCGCTGTTTTATCTGGACATGATCTACCACAGAGCGGATAAAACTACCTGTTCTGCGGAAGAATTTGATGAAAAGCTAAAGGGGATCCTGGAGCGGGACCAGTGGATCATCGACGGCAACTACGCAAGGACACTGCCTCTGCGCCTGAAACAGTGCGATACTGTATTCTGGCTGGATTACCCGCTGGAGGTATGCCTGCAGGGAATCGAGTCACGCTTCGGCAAGCCGCGCTGTGATATGCCCTGGATCGAGACGGAATGGGATGAAGAGTTTCTCGAATTTGTAAAAAACTTTCACTCGGAATGCCGGCCGGAAATACAGCGCCTTCTTCGGGAATATCCCGAAAAGGAGATCATCATATTTCACTCCAGGGAGGCTGCGGAAGAGTTTTTGGAAAAAGAAAGGGCGTAATTTCATGAAAAAGAGGTTTAACATTGCGGGAACCTGCATTCCGCAAAAACATTACATGGCGGATACATCCGAAAAGCTCAGCCGTATGATCAGACTGATCGAACAGGAATCCTATTTTACGATCAACCGCGCGCGCCAGTATGGAAAGACGACTACACTTATGCTGCTCTGGAGCCGATTGAAAGAAAAATATGTTGTGATCAACATCAGCTTTGAGGGAATGGGAATGGATGCATTCGGATCAGAGGATGCATTTGTCAGGAGATTTTGCGGGCGGGTCGAGAAAAATCTCCGGCTTTCCGGTTACAGCGAAGCGAAGCAGAACATCTGGAAATGCACGGCCGGGAAAGAAAATCTGGATACCCTGCGGGACCGGATCACGGATTTTTGCGGACAGCAGGAAGAAGTCCTTCTATTTATTGACGAAGTAGATAAAAGCTCAGACAACCAGATGTTTTTGAACTTTCTGGGACTTTTAAGGGAATTATACCTGGAGCGCGCCATGGGGACGGTCACCTTTAAAAGTGTGATCCTGGCTGGGGTCTATGATGTGAAAAATCTGAAATTGAAATTGCGGCCGGATGAGGAAAGAAAGTATAATTCTCCATGGAATATCGCGGTAGATTTTCCTATTGATATGAGCCTTTCCGTGCCGGAAATATCGTCCATGATACGGGAATATGAAGAGGAGCAGGAATTTACGATTGACGCGGAGGATGTAGCTTGTGAAATCCGCCGTTATACATCAGGCTACCCATTTCTTGTCAGTCTGATCTGTCTGTGGATGGACGAGCGCGTTTCCGGCGAGCTGTCCCTGAAGGACTGCTGGACGCCGCAGGGAGTCCGCGCGGCGGTGCGGGAGATCCTTAAGGGTACAAACCCCCTGTTTGACGATATGATCAAGAACCTGGAAAATAATCCGAAATTCCGGAGCTTTGTGGAGGGCATTCTTTTTCACGGAAACCAGATTCCGTACAAGGTGTCAAACAAGGAGATCAATCTGGGCGTGACATTTGGTATTATTGGGGAAAAAGAGGGACTCTGCAAGATTTCCAATATTATGTTTGAAACATATATATACGATCATTTTATTGCAGACCAGGTGATTGGGAAACAGGTACTTTCCACATCCAGGACGCAGTTTGTTGATGAAAACGGTGATTTGGAAATGGATGCTATCCTGGAAAAATTCCAGGACTTGATGAAAGCGGAATACCGCCGGGAGGATGAAGCGTTTTTTGAAAAGCAGGGCAGGCTGTTGTTTTTGTGCTTCTTAAAACCAATTATCAACGGAACCGGGCACTATGTTGTAGAGCCGCAGACACGAAGTAATACCAGAATGGATATTGTCGTTTTTTATGGCCGCCGGGAGTATATTGTTGAGTTAAAATTGTGGTCCGGTCCCAAAAAGCATGAGGAGGGACTGCGGCAGCTATTGAATTATATGGAAAGCAGGGGACAGAAGAAAGGTTGGCTTTTGACATTCTGCTTTTTGAAAAATCGGGAAAAAAGAATTGAAGAATATACAAGGACAGAGAACTGCCTCGGAGACAAGTCGATCTATTCTGTGGTGGTATAAAATGCGCAGATTCAATCAATACATCAACAAAAACATTGGAAGGAAGCTTACCTTCCTGATGGTTCCTGTCCTCTGCATCGTCATGACAGTAACCATCCTGCTTACGAGCTGGACATACACCCGGCGACTTGTAAAAAATATCGAAGAGGGAAGTCAGTATATTACTGAAACTTTTAAGCTGAACATGGATTTCTGTACATCGGACGTAAAGGCGCTGTTGAATACCCTTTCCATGGATGAAAATGTGATCCGGCTGGTGACCATGGAACAGGACAGCTTGGACTATGGAGAATTTCTATCCTGCCAGAGGGAATTGAAGAAGCGCTTCGGTTCTATGACCTCCATGAAAAGTTACATCCAGGATGTATTCGTGCTGGGAAATAACGGATACCAGTACAATTATCTGCAGAATATCCGCGGGAGCCTCATGGAAACCGACTGGTTTCAAGAATGTGTGGACAAAGAGAAAAAGGGTTTCCAGTATATCCTGCCCCACGATGTGGACTACTATGAGACGGGAAAGACTCCGGCCAGCCAGGCCATTTCCGTAGTGCTGCCCATCCGGTCCGGCAACGAGACAGTGGGGTATACGCTGTGCGACATTCGGATGAACAAGGCCGCTGTCCTGCCGGAAAGTATCCACAAGGATGCCAATATGAATGCCTACCTGGTCAACGGTTCTACAAAGGAGTACTACGATTTTCAGACGAAGCAGAACCACACGGAAGGGACAGCGGAATTTATCCGTTATCTGGGAGACAAAAAGAGCGATTCACTGAGGGCGGATGACCATTTTATCATTTACTCAAAAATGGAAAGCAGCGACTGGTATATTGCGGCGGTCTACCTGTACAAGGACATCATTTCACATGTATGTATCCTATGTGCGCGGGATTCCGTTCAGCTGGGAATATCCAAGAAAAATACTCCATTATACGAGTAAGGATCTGTGGAACTGGACATTTGCCGGAGAACCGAAGCTGGCCTCGGACTGGGTGATTGATGCCTGTATCATCCAGCTGCCTGACGGACGCTGGATGATGTGGTACAAAAATGAGGCAGATCAGGGATTTACTTACAGCGCGTTCAGCACGGATCTGTATCATTGGATCCCAGGCGGCGCGGAGATTACGGATTGTCCCCATGAGGGGCCCAATGTATTTTTCTTCCGGGAAAGATACTGGATGCTCACAGATCCCTGGCATGGGCTTGGGGTGTATGTCAGTGAAGACGCGGTACATTGGAAGAGATGCTCCAATATCCTGCGGGAACCGGGACTGCGCCGGGATGACAGCGGGATCGGAGCGCATGCGGATGTACTGGTGCATAAAGGACGCGCATATATCTTTTATTTTACACACCCGGAGGTCACAGAGGAAGAAAGAAATGATCCGGACTTTGCATGGGAATACCGGCATCGGCGCTCCTCCTTGCAGGCTGCGGAGCTGATCTGCAAGGGTGGGGAACTGGTCTGCGACAGAAATCATGTGGAGATGGATCAGTTCCAATTTATCTGCGGCTGTCTCTTCTTTTCTGCGCAATCGGAAAGATAGAGATTGATAAGTGTCTGGTATGGAATACCAGAAAACTTAGACTGTGATTTGAAATAATCTATCGTATCCGCATCAATATTTATGGTGATCTGTTTCTTGAGCTTATTCGTATATGGATTCTTACGAGCCTTGCTGAAATCATATTCTTCCTTCATGACCGCGCCTCCTATGCTTCGCAATAATATCTCGTTTCTGTAGTAGTTGCTTTTCTTGCAGATATAATACGTATAATAGAACCAGATTCCCGATAACAATGACATACCACAAGCAGATTCGTCTTCTTATTAATTTCGTTTTTCTCAGTATCCCATTCAAATTGTATATGCTCCATAATTAAATTATAATTATATGTCAATCCTGTTTTTATTCAGCTCTGACGCTTAAAAAATTTTGAATAAAATCTTGCATTATTTGGGGCTATTGCAACGTTTCAATAAAAGGCCAGGAAACTTTTTCTTCGCACATAGGATAAAACATCCAT
>CAJSZT010000051.1:0-34945 GCA_910573785.1 Lachnospiraceae bacterium
TATGCCATACCACTAAAAAGATGGAATAAATTTATCTGCGATTAAAAATCAAAAATACAAGATATTGTGGTTAGTAGGAAGAATAATATTTAAGTTGTTAACATTGCTTTAAAAACTACCCCCGAAGACTGCATGATTCCGGAATCTGCTTTTACGGTATCTGACGGTGAATTGAGTTTCAAGGATGACAAGATTACTTTTACCTCTTCTTCTGAAGGGAAATTTGATATATATGCAAAGTATTCTGGTGTCACAAGTAATAAAATCTCCTTGAAATTCGAAGATGTAGAGAAAAAACAGGCGGAAGAAGCGGAACGGATTGCCGCGGAGCAGGCAGAGGCCGAGCGGATTGCTGCTGAACAGGCGGAGGCCGAGCGGGTTGCCGCGGAACAGGCAGAAGCTGCGCGCCTTGCGCAGGAGCAGGCGGAAGCGGAACGGGCTGCCGCGGAGCAGGCGGAGGCCGCACGGATCGCCCAGGAGCAGGCACAAGCCGAATCTGCCGCCGCACAGCCGCAAAATCCCGGAAATAACTTCAATGCATATGATAATCCGGAACAGCAGCAGACTACCAGCAGTTATGTGCTAAATACAAATACAATGAAATTTCATTATCCAACATGCCGCGATGTAAAGAAAATCGCTCCGCATAATTATTCAACCTATGACGGAACCAGAGACGGCGCGATCGGACAAGGCTATTCTCCCTGCGGGCATTGTAAACCATAGAAAAGGACAGTGATAAAAATTGATTGATATTAATAAACTAAGAGAATATGCAAACCAGCATAAATTATTTATGAGCCAGCATGCTTCGAATCGATGCGAACAACGCAGGATAACTAAAGAAGATATTAAAAACTGTATTCTTACCGGAGAAATTATCGAACAGTATTCCGGTGATTTTCCCTGGCCCAGTTGTCTTATATTCGGCTATTCTGCAGATAATAAAATCATCCATGTTGTCGCAAGTGACAGTGGAGAGGCTTCTAAAATTATAACAGCCTATGTTCCGGATACGGAAACCTTTGAATCAGATTTGAAAACCAGAAAGGAGAAAAAGTCATGAAATGTCTATCTTGTAAATATGGAAATATGATTGATTCAACAACCACTTATATGTCAGCATTGAAAAATTGTGTACTAATTATCAAAAATGTCCCTTGTATGAAATGTACCCAATGCGGTGATGAATTGTTTAATACTGATATTTTAGAAAAAATCGAAAAAATCATTGCTGCAGCCGAAAAGCTGGCCAGTGAAGTGTCTATTATTGATTATACAAAGGTAGCATAAAAGGAGAAGCAATATTATGGCAATTCCACAGGGAACAATTTACACCATTGAAGATATTTACGCTCTGCCGGAAGGCCAACGGGCGGAACTGATTGACGGCCGCATTTATGATATGACACCGCCGAATACAGAGCATCAACGGATCACATATTCATTTGCCCGAACGATATCTGACTACATTGATAAAAAAAGGAACTTGCGAAGTATTCCTGGCCCCGTTTGCTGTATTCCTAAATCAAGACAATATGAATTATGTAGAACCCGATATTTCTGTCATCTGTGATAAAGATAAGCTGTCCGATCATGGATGCGAAGGGGCCCCTGATTGGATTATTGAAGTTTTATCCTCCAGCAGCACCCGGACAGATTGCGCAATCAAATTATTCAAATATCGTTCTGCTGGTGTTCGGGAATACTGGATCGTGAACCCCATCGTAAAGATTGTCCAGGCCTATGTCTTTGAAGGCGAAGAAGATGCAAACCTGTATTCTTTCGATGAAGAAATACCTGTTTACATTTTTGATGGTCTGACTATCAAAATCTTTGATTTACTGCAATAAACGAAAACCGCCCCTGCGCTAACAGGAACGGCTTTCACTTTTGTAATTATGTCAACAAAAAATTTATTGAAGGAGATTCAATGGAAGAAAAAGAATTTGAAACACAGCTACAGGCTCTATCCGAACGCGTACTATCAAAAACCCTTACAATTGATGAAGAAACCAATTATACTGAATCGCTTTTTGAATCCATTCGTCATGTCAATGAATATGATGAGGAATTCTGGTACGCCAGAGAATTGCAAATTGCGCTTGGTTATGCTAAATGGGGGAACTTTAAGAAAGTAATAGAAAAAGCTGTTGCTGCTTGTAATAATAGTGAAAATTCTATTCAGGACCATTTTGCTGATGTCGGGAAAATGGTGAACATAGGTTCTGGCGCAGAACGAAAGATTGAAGATTTAGAGCTTTCCAGATATGCCTGTTACCTCATTGTAATGAATGGTAATTCCAACAAAAAAATTATTGCGCTCGGTCAGTCTTATTTTGCAGTAAAAACCAGACAGCAAGAACTCATCGAACATTATGATGAACTTGATGAAGACAAAAAGCGTCTTGCTATCCGAAATGAAATGATCATCCACAACAAATCCCTTGCTGATGCCGCCCGAATGGCTGGCATTGAGGATAAAAAAGATTATGCTGTTTTTCAAAACAAAGGATATCAAGGTTTATATGGCGGACTCGGTGCTAAAGAAATACATGCTCGAAAAGGATTGAAAAAAAGTCAGAAAATTTTAGATTACATGGGTAGTACAGAGTTAGCTGCCAATCTTTTCCGTGCTACACAAACTGATGAAAAATTACGCAAGGAACATATTACTGGAAAAGAAGCCGCAAATAAAACTCATTATGAAGTAGGCGCAAAAGTTCGTCAAACAATAAAGGAACTCGGTGGAACTATGCCAGAGGATTTGCCTACTCCCCAAAAAAGCATCCAGCAAATTGAGCGGGAACAGCAAAAGCTCACTGAACATTAAAAACCGCCCCTGCGCCAACAGGAACGGCTTTCACTTTGGTAACCATGTCATGCACAGGTGCGCATGATATAATCCCCAACACACAACAGGATTATATCACGCCTGCACCTGTTATGGCAAGGTGCTATTTTTATACTTATTTTTATATACTGTACGAGGAGCGTGATAGAATGCCTGATTTAAACACACAATCCATAGAAGATGCATCCGCAACCAAATATGGTTACGGATATGTCCGTGTCAGTACTGAGAAGCAGGAGGAGCTCTCTCCGGAGTCTCAGGCCAAACTTCTGCGGGAACATGCATTGAAGCATAACATCATCATACTGGAAATATTTTATGAGGTCGGAATTTCCGGCCGCAAGGCAGAGAAACGACCGGAGTTTCAGCGGATGATCAGCCTTGCAAAATCCCAGGAGCATCCCATTGATGTGATCCTTGTCTGGAAATACAGCCGGTTCGCCAGGAATCAGGAGGAAAGCATCGTCTACAAGTCCCTGCTGAAAAAGCAGCATAACATTGACGTGATCAGCGTCTCCGAACCTCTGGTAGAAGGTCCCTTCGGCAGCCTGATCGAACGGATCATTGAGTGGATGGATGAATACTACTCTATCCGGCTTTCTGATGAAGTCCTGCGCGGGATGAAAGAAAAGGCCCTCCGCGGCGGATATCAGGCCGTCCCCTGCCTTGGATATCAGGCTGTCGGCAGAGGGAAACCGTATCTGATCAATGAAGAGGAATACAAGATTGTATCCTATATTTTTGAACGATACGATATCCATGATGAAGATTGTACCAAAATCGCCCGGCAGATCAATAGCTTCGGATATCTGACCCGCCGCGGGAATCCCTTTGAAGCCAGAGGAATCGAACGGATCCTGATGAATCCTTTTTATTATGGGCTGGTAGTCTGGAATGGATTTTCCTTTATGGGCCCCCACGAAGTCCGGCTGACAAAAGAACAATTCGATACACGCATGAAAAAGATACACAGCAGATACTCCCCGATGAAGCGCCGTAATATTTCCGCCTGCAAGCACTGGCTCTCCGGATTGCTCAAATGTGCAATCTGCGGATCCTCTCTTGCCTATAACGGAAGCAATCGGCGCTCTCCCGGATTCCAGTGCTACAAATATGCCAAGGGCATACACGACGGCTCTTCATTTATCAGTGAAAAGAAAGCCATTTCCGGTGTATATGAGTATTTTGAAAAGCTCCTTGCCGGCATGGATTTTGAATATGAATACCGCACCCCGGAATCTGCGGACCTGGCTTCACAGCGCTCTTCTCTGATGCATGAGCTTGAAAAAATAAGCTCCCGGGAAGCACGGATACGTCTTGCCTTCGAAAATGGTGTTGACAGCTTAGAGGAATACAAAGAAAATAAAGAGAGGCTTCAGCGGACCCGCGCCGCGATCCAGGAGCAGATTTCAGAACTGGATTCCGCTGCTTCCCCCCAAAAACCCTCCAGGGAAACCGTCCTCTCCTGTGTGCGAAATGTCTATGATGTGATCAAGGATCCGGATGTGGACTCTGATACCAAGGGAACCTTTATGCGGAGCATTGTGGAGGATATTGTCGTAGATAAGGAGAACCAGCAGCTGGTCTTCCGCCTGTACATATCATAACCCCTGTAAATACAGGGGTTATGGCTGATTATCTGTTTTAGCAGTTTGGTGGTCCTGACGGGGAACTTGCCGCATCCATGCGGTATCTTTCGCAGAGGTATACGATGCCGTATAAGGAAGTGACCGGAATTTTGACGGATATCGGCACAGAAGAACTGGCCCGTAAAAGGTAGAAATGACATAAATATATCTCTCTTCAGTAAACTCCGCATGGAAAGACAGGATTCGAACCTGCGCGCCCTGCCGGGCAGCTGCCGGAATCGGCACACCTTCCCCTTCAGTCACTGTCTGGCTGCGAAGTCTATTTTCCATTTCTTGCAAGAACTTTGGCCAGTTTCTCAAAGTCCTCGTCTGAATAAACATGCGTTTTCAGATCCCTCCCGGTATGCCGCTTATACATATCCATGATAACCTTCTTTTCTGCTCCTGATGAAAAACCATGCAACGCATATCCGTCAAAATAATACTGCCCTTTTCCATTTTTCGCCTGAACGATCTCTCTCATGTCTTCTTCCTCCTCTGATTTCAACTCTAATTTCCCAATTCCAAACGCATCCAGGATCCCGCATGCAATATCATCCATCCTGGAATTAAATATCCGGACATCCTCTGCGTTTGTAATGAATCCAAATTCTACCAGACGGTAATTATACCCACATGCGGCCGCTCTGTTCGGATTTGCAAGGTCATTTCTCCCAACAATCATACTGGAACGGCCTGGAAGAATCCTGGAAAGCATAGCCGCAAGCGCAGAATCATATTTGTCCGCTGTAAATCCCGCGTTGATGATAACATGCCCGCCTCTAGCAGATGGTGCCCCTGCGTCCATGTGCGCTTCAAGGATCAGGTAATCCTTTGGTATATTCAGCGTACTGATCCCGTTGTCAGCATAATAGTTCCTGTTAAAATCCCCCAGGATCACGTTGGCTCCACCGATTGCTTTTAATCTGTTTCCAAGTGCCCGGACCCTTTCCGCTTCCTGATATCTGTTTCCAGATGCTCCGGGATCCCCGGCACCGTGTCCTGCAATGTAAAATAGTTTTGGCATACATTTCTCCTTCCTGCCGGACTTTTGCGCCGGCGCAAAAAGAGAGGACGGTCATTCGCCCTCTCTGTGTTTCTTTTCTATTTCGCTTTCCTGCTGTTCCCCCATCTCCTCCACCTGGGACTTGATGATCCTGACCAGCGGTTCCAGGAAGCCGGGGATTTTTACTCCCATATCCTTCACGTTCTCCAGGATGCTGATGATCTCATTGCAGATGATCCACAGCGCCACGATGCAGGCCACCAAAAAAGTGAACGGCATCCGGATTCCTACCGTGTCCGAAGCATACAATAACGTCTGGTCAATGATGGCGCCCACTACGATCAGCAGCCACATGCATATTTTCTTCCCGATTCCCCGGATACTTTTATAGGAATTGATATCCTGTGAGCGGTACGGGGACGCCATCAGGCCGGTGGCGTAATCAATGATGTTGCACAGCACCACCAGCAAGACCGGCATCGCCAATACCCCCAGAAGTGAGGATAAAAAACCGAAAGCCGCAGCGAAAATAAATTTGTAGTTCACGTTCATATACATTCTCCCCTTTCCTTGAAATCACATTAAATAGATATCTGATCAAGACTTGACGGTTCTGCACGAATCTTCATAATGTCCTCCTGTTCTTCCCGTTCTTTTTGTACCGTGTTACATAAAAACAAGGCCCCTATCTGCAGGCCTTGTTAATTCTCCAATCATCCTCTGGCTGTTCGGCGGCGCTCCCTCCCGCCGATAGTCTGGTGAAGTCTGGCCGGAAGATCATAGGTTTGCGTTATGGGTCAGCTTTGAGCTTGTGGTTGACATACTGCTACTGGTGTTATATGCGGAGCTCCTCGTCGCGTTTCCGGTGCTTAGTTTGCTGCTGCTCGCGGTAGATAAGGTCCTAGATGTCACATAATTACTCGCCCTGGATGTCTGTGTTCGGGTTACAGAATAAACTCCAACAAACTCTAATGTTATCGCACGGGTCACGTTTCCATAGATTGATGATATAACTCTGGCAGTTGCGTAAGCACGTGTGACATAAGTTTGTGTATCATAAATTGATGTAGACGAGGAATTAGTCAAAAACATTCCCTTTGTTAGTGTCCTTGTTATGTAGGTAGATGTAGCAACAGTTCCATAATAAGTATCTTTCGTCGTTAATGAACCGGTAAAACGGCTTGTAGCATAATAAATCGGCGCATGCGTACTGACCCTGGTAGCGTTCCCCGTACTCAGTCTCGTACTGCTTACCGTCCTCAAAGTCGTAGAGGACACATAATTGCTCACCCTGGACGCTGTATACGTCCTGGCAGAAGACGCAGAGGCGCTAGTGGAATACCTCTGCGCGATATACGCGTCCCTCCCCCCGTTCCCGCCCCCATTGTCCGGTATCCGCATCCTGAGCCCCTTATACTTATCATTCAGAGGCGCAGACGTCAGCCCGTACTTCCTAACGCCTCCTACCCCAGCCCCTGTCCGTACGCACAGATGATGCGTGCCTGTATTTTCTAACCCTTCAAACTGGGTTCCTGTATACTGCAGCAACTCCCCACTTTTATTCCTGACTGCCAGACCACTCATACCAGCAGCCCCCATTCATTAAACCTGTATTTTTCCTTGCACTGCAGCAGCTCCCCATAACTCCACCGCAGCTCCTCACAGCCATCCGCAATGTAGGTATCCAGATCCACCCACGGCTCTGTGAACTGTACGTCCGAAAAATGGCGGACCGTATAATACTCTTCCATCTTCTCCGTGTAAGTATATGTATCATAGTATTCCACGCACTTCTCCCGCAGCATATTGCAGGAATCCCGCAGCATATACCAGTCCAGTTCCAACGCCGGGACATAATCCGTGGATGCTACGCACCGGATAAACGACAGGAACGTGAAATACGAATAGACCGTCATATTCAGGACCGTGTGCCGGTACTTGGCTTCCCGTTCCTCATTCCACTCGATCTGATGCCGTTTCGTGTCCTTCATAAACTCCAGGATATTCACCGAACCGTTCATCGTATACCCTGACAGCATAAAACCATAGTGCGGATCCTTCCGGCTCTGGCTTCCTTCGTTAGGGTACCACAGGTAGGTCAGCTGGTGATCGTCCAGGAGGATCCCCGTATAATCTGAATCGTGATCCAGGCAGTAGAAGAAACAGCTCATGAAATAATAATCCTCCGCATGCCGGCTCTGGGCCTCATTAAACCGGATATTGTGCTTTTCCAGGAACTTCCTGTTGTACAGCTTGGCATTGACCCAGATCCGGTTGCCCGCCTCGATCACCCGGGTATGATGGTCGTCAAATTCAAACAGCGGGCCGGACACGACCGCCACCGACTTTTTTGTTCTGTCAATGACCGGCTTTCCTTCCCCATCCAGGATATAGATATTCCCTTCCCCGCCTGTGTCCTCCTCCTTCTGGTAAATATTATCCTCCACCGCCCCGATAAAAATGGAAAACGCCAGGGCGTTGGCCAGCATGTCATCTTCATCTTGGAACATAAAATATTCGTGGTCGGAATGGTCGATCCCCCACTGCCTGGCTAACCCCTGGCCCATATTTTCAGGTGTCCTGATACACTGGATATCCAGATATGGCCGAAATTCATCGACCAGGTCCTGGTAGCCGCAGTCTGTATTCGGGGAACAGTCATCCACCAGGATCACATGAAGAAACTCACTGTGCCACTGGTTCGCCAGGCTCCGCAATCCCGGCCGTATGATCTCCGGACTCCCATAGCAGGGAATAATATAATCTACATCAAACATTTCCGCATCTCCTCCTTATCCGATCCATATCGCGCCGACTTCTGTTGACGGCGCCGTCCCGATCACCATGGTCTGCGCTTTCAGGGTTCCGGCTACCGTATCTCCGGATTTACTGACGAAGTCATTCTTCAGGTCTTCCGCCTTGACCCGGTCCACCCAGCCAGGATTCCCCTGCGCGTCCGTTCCCCAGACCTTGTCCGCCTGGCCTTTTCCGGATGCCACATAGCCCTCACTGTCTGCCGTATTCGCTTTCCAGGTATCTGTAGTGACGTATCCTGCATTGTTGGTCAGATCGCCCACATCCTCCGGGGCGCCTGTAAGGTCGGAATATTTCCCGGAAAAAGCAACCTCCTTCATCTCTGAAATGAGCTTTTCCAGCTTTCCCAGGATGACCGCCAGAGTTTCCCCGCTCTGGATATTCCCCAGTTCCGCGGCGGCGGTAAATTTGACCACCGCGTTTTCATCAATGGCGCCTTCCGCCCCCGGCTCCCCTTTCAGGTTATGAAATTCGAAGCGGAATACCTTCGCGTCATCCGGGCCGCTGACCGTGACCTCCGCATAAGGTTCCCCGATCCCGGTATCCACCGAGATTTCCGGCTCCCCTAAGCCGACAGATGTTCCATCCCTCCCCTTGGGGATAATGAAGTTCAGAACCGCATCCGTTTCCGTCCCTACATTCTCCACCGAAGCGGCTTCCCCGCCAGTTACTTGCCCGATCCGGATTGTGGCCGGGTCGCCTTTGGGCCCCTGGATCATTCCGATGTTATTCCACTGCGCCCCGTCCCAGACATAGATATCCCCTTGGATGATATACGCATCCCCTTTATTCCCATTTTCAGGTAAATCCTGCTCTGAATCCAGCCTGTCCTTGATATTGACGGAAGTTCCATCCTCCCCCTTGTCGCCTTTATCTCCCTTCGGGATCTTAAAACGGAACCTGGCGTCCTTCTCTGTCCCGATATTCTCTACGGACGCCTGACCCCCGGCATCTGCGGTGACCACACTTTCCACCGCTATCGTTGCGGAAAAATCCCCTCTCTCTGCCGCTTCCTGGATATCCGCTGCCGTTTTCTGCACTTTGGTAACTGCAGCGTCCGCCCTGTCGGCTGCCGTGTTGGCGTTCAGCACTGCCTCCGCCGCCATTTCCGCCATGTTGACCGCCGCCTCTTTGGCCGCGGTAGATTCGGTGTTCACCTTCTCGGCCAGGGAGACCATGCTACCCCTGATCTCCTCCCCGTAGACCGCGTCCTGAAAATCCCGTATCTCCTTGCTGATATCAGCCATTTGCCTCACCGTCCTTGCAAGCCTTCCTACCGGATTCCTTGTTCTGCTCGTATTTCAGCTCCGCGCATGCTTTCTCCCAGGCTTTCCTGTCCTGTTCACGTTCCGCTTCGGAAACCCTGCTCATGGCAGAGAGCATCTCTCCCAAAACCATTTCCAAAAGAAAAGGCGGCAGCTCCGATCCAGCCACCACCTGGTTTAAGTTCTTTCGGAAATCATCCAATCTTACCGTCACCGGCTTCATTGGCTGCGGTTTCCTCTTATAATCTGCCCTCAGTTTTTCCGCACTGATACTGCCGCATTTCATATCGCCTTTTTCACTCCGCTTCCTCTCTTCCATAAGGCTCCATCCTCCCATCGATCTGCTCATTGTCCCTGGCGTCCCGGACTTCCCTTTCGCATTCCCGGAAAACGTATATCGCCGCCTCCCGCGCTCCTGTTCGGGATCCTTCGCCCCAGGCTATCCTGTTTTCTTTATTGATATCTTCATCCGTCCTGGCCGTATTTGACATTTCATCACCTCCCTCTGTCAAGCATTGTCCCGCAGGCATGCTCCCGCCGCTGTTATCACGCCCTCGGTGCCGCCATAACAGAACCGTCTTTTACCGTTATGGTGCTGTAAGACCATCCTATGGTACCATCCCCATTATCCCGGATGTCCGTTATGATCGGGATTTCCCCCTCCCAAGTCCTGGTATTCCCCACCCTCACGCTTTCCAGATCCACATTTTTCAGGGTATACCCATGCATATCGACATCACATCCCGCGTTCAGCGTATCCGCCGCCTGCCCTCCAACACTCTTCAACGTATACGTCCATTTCTGGGAATACGTATTCGCGTTGGCACTCATTGCCGCGGACCAGGACATGTACGTCGCCTCATTTTCCAGGTCGAAGACAAGCCCCTTCTTGGAAGCGTCTGACTGCATCTGGTTCGTCCCGATCTTTCCCACATGATATCCATCCCGGTAAAAATGGCTCCCGTTGTGGTTAAAGGCAGCCCGCTTTTTGCTGTCCGATACGCCGTTATCGTATATAGCGATCTCCCCGGGATTGATCTGCACGTATTTGCTGCTCTGGTTAAACCCGTAAATCACCTTGTCATAATACTGCTGCGCGTAAGAGCCAAATTCCCCTTTTGATACCTTGGTCTGTACCGAATCGGCAGTCACTTTCAGGGATGCGGCCAGTTCCACCTCCACTCCCTGGGCCCGAGTGACCTCAGCCTCAATCCTTCCGGCGGCTACGTTGAACTTTGCCACAATCTCCTCATTCACGGATTCCCGGTACTCCACGGACAGCTTCTCAGCGGAGATCGATCCGGCCTTGATGAACTCTCCTAGGAATACACCGTCTATCGTCCATGCGTTCTTGTATGGCCCTTCGAACCCCTCCCTGGAAAATCCGATACCATTCATGTTGATCTGCATCACCAGGGAAGCATCCTCTTTATTCGGAGCGTTCATGTACAGGTCCCGGAGCCAGCGGCCGTCCTCATCGTATTCCGATATCTTATAGCCGCCTTTGGAGCCGGTCATCATGGCCGTGGCGTTGTCGATGGCAGACTGCATCCAGGATGTGGTCTGGCGGACGTTATCCAGTTCGGTACTGACCTTTTTATTCGAATCCTTCATCTGCGTAGTATAATTCTTCCGGACAGTCGTACCAAGTGTCAGCCTGTTCCTATCCGGCTCCTGCAGGTATATGGTCATCTCCTGTACCGGGAAGGTTCTGTCCATCCCGTAGGGCCAGGCGGATGCATGGACCGTATCTCCCAGGGCGAACGCTTCATAATCACTGTCCAGGTCAGACAGATCCAGAGCGGTGAGCTCCAGCACCAGGCTCTCATACTGGTTGTCTTTGAGCCACTCCTCCCCCTTCTTTTTCAAGTTCGCCGGAACCGTCACGTCATCCCAGGTGACCACCTTCTTCACCCAGCCATAACGCTCTACAGCTTCCGGGATGTATAAGTAATCCACGCCGCCGTTGACCGATGTAATGTCCGTATAAGCCTCCAGGCCTTCAATGGGACTCTCTTCCAATCGGGCCCCCAGTGGGATCACCGCCGTTGCCAGATCCTCCGCGCTGCAGTTCTCCGCGTAGTCCAGCAGGTTCGTGCCGAACTCAATGGGCTGCTCACAGTATTTTCCATACTCTGGAAGGGTGATCCAGTCAAGATACCGTACACCGCCTTCCTTCCGGATCCGGAGATATCCCCCCAGCCGGTCCACCAGTTTCTCCCTGATTGCGTCCAGTGTGGATTCCCGGTTCGTGTACCGGTACAGGCTGTCGTTGGTGTCATGGATCGTCACGATCCCCACATAGAAGCGCTTCCGCTCCTCGACCTGGCTGTTGTGGATGTTCAGCCAGGTTTCCAACATCTGCCGGGTGGTCAGGTCGTGGTACTCCGCCTGGGGCTGGATGCTGTCGTGGAGGAAGGCCAGCTCGCCGATCACAAGGCAATCTTTGATATTATCCTGATCCTTTCCACATCTCCTGACCTCTCCGTAAAAGATCTCCTCTTCATCTTTCAGTACCTGGATCATACTCTTCCGATTCTGGATATTTTCATATTCTGGATTTCCGGAAGGCAGCAGGAACTCAAACGAACCCGCATCATTCAACGCAAGTTCCAATTGCGGCTCTATGATCACAGCTTCCTCATCCCCTGGATAATACAGCGCTTTCCCGTCCATATGTGCCTCATACATTACAAACTCCCTCCCCTGTATCTCACCTTGACCAGGCCCGTTCCCTGAAATTCCAGCCGCACCTCCGATACTCCTCCCACCTTGATCTGCGGATATCTGTTTCTTCCGTTCCGGAGTTCATACGCCTTCGAACCATACAGCACTTTCAGTCTGTCAGCCCTTGATACTTCAAAGACCGGTACCGTAAGCATATCCCCCTTGGGTATGATGATCTGCGTTTTAACCTGGGAGATCTCCACTTCTCCCAGATACCGGATCACGCCTGTGCATAAATTAAAAAGATCCCATTTCCAGGGCTCCTGTGAATCCTGCAGTTCGTATTTGTACGGCTCTGCAACGATTTCCATCTCAAATTTTCCGATCCTTGCCGTCCTCTCTACATCTGCCTTGATATAAGCACGGCCAATATAGTAGAATGCCAGGTCATCGTCAAATGTGATTTCCACTTTCTTTCCATGGTACGCATTCATGAAACTGGAAAGGAAGGTGCGCCATGCGTTCTTTTCCTTAATGGCTCCCAACTCCAGGTGGATTTCCCTCTTCTTATAGCTGATGGGACCGTTGGCCTCGGAAAAATCCAGTGTTTTTCCTCCCGGCACATCTACAAAAGTGTCGTTGACCTCCGGAGGGCCTATGTCGCAGTCTTCAATCCGCAGCCCCCAGTCCTCCCACAAACGCTTCCCATTGATCACTGCGCCTTTCACATACATCCTACCGCATCCTTTCCATTACATTTCTCATTCCGATCCCTTCATTCGCGATCTCAGAGATTTCTTTCCGGAATGTCCTCCGGCTGGGATACAGGTAAACCTCCCCATTCCCTACATTTGCCAGGTAGGGAAGGTACTGCTGCAGCATCTGTATGATGTCTGCCCCTCCGGATGTTCCTGCTGCCCCGGATCCTGCCGTTCCCACAGAGCCCATATATCCGGAATAATCCATGCTGTCCCGGATGACCCGGTTCACCTCTCCCATCTTTTCTTCATATCCGACCCCGAAACCTTCCGCCGTATAGCTTCCGATTTCCGCAAATACTTTAGACGGGGAATTGATACGCAGCCTCGACCTTGCTTCCGCTACCGCCGATGCGCAAACTGATGCCACGGAATTGATCACTGCAGAGCGTCCTGCGCTGATCCCGTTTGCAAGTCCGATTGACACATTATATCCCGCAGAGTACAGCGTATTGGTTCCCAGCTTCCTGCCTTCACTGATGACTGCCTGCGTGACGGAATTTGCCGCACTCCTGACAGATGACTGTCCGCCCTTGATTCCGGATGCCAACCCCTTCGAGACTGCGCTTCCAATTGTTTTGAATTTATCTTCACGCAGTTCCTCCTTTGCCTTATCCCTTACGCTCCTTCCCACGGAAGAAATTGTACTGACCACCGCGTTTTTCTGTGACTGGATCCCGTTCTGCAGTCCAGAGCCAACTTCCCTTCCAATCCCGCTAAAATCTGACGCATTCAATACCTGCTTTGTGGAATCGATCATCTGATCCGCCAGTGCCTGGATCGCTGTTGTTGCCTGCTCCTGGCTTCCACCGATCCCTTCCGCAAGCCCGGAAACCACATCCTGCCCGATCCCTTCAAATACTTTGGAAGGGGAATGGCTGTCAAATGTTGCCCGCGCCTGCAGGATCACTGCCTGCCCCATTTCATCCACCGCAATCTTCCCCTGATCCATTGCGGAACGAATCCCGTTTCCAAGCCCGGTACTGACATCCACACCGATCGATTCCATCGCCGCAGAGACCTGCTCCTTTCCTCCGTTCAGGGAATTGGTGTATTCCTCGAGCATGCCCTGTACGCTTTCATTTACAGCATCCTTCATGTCGAGGGACTGCGACCACATCTCATTGGCCTGTTTCAGCTGTTCATCCGTCATGCCTGCGAACGCCTGCACATACGAAGAACCCTGTGGCCCCATCTCCGCCAGTTTATCCAGGATTCCTTGGTTGACTCCGCGCTCTGCCAGGACGGCCATATTATCCGCCCAGTTCGTGACCCCCTCAATCTGGCTCTGCATATTTGCAAGCAGCTTTTCGCTGGAAATCTCGGTCCCAGCATTGAACTCTTCAAACATGTTCATCTGGCTTGCAAGGACCTCGGAAACAGTCTCCTGCATCCCCAGGTAAGTCTCCGTGATATTCTGCACCGCCGCGCTGTTGACATCCGCGGCCGCAGTCTGGGCCGCCGCATTGGTATTGGTGGATTCCGTGTTTGCGTCCGTGGCCGCTGTTACATCCGACCATTTCACCCCATACTGTTCCAGCTGCTGGGAAGCCGCCTCAATCTGCGCCTGCAGGTCTTCCTTCGTAGCCCGGTTCGTTTCCAGAGCTTCCGTGTTCTCTTCCTGGGCCTCCGTCAGTTCCTTATATGTCTTCCTCTGATCCCGGTTCAAACCGTTTAACAGGGCGTAAGTACTCGCAACCCCTCCCGCGCGCTCATTTTCCTCTTCCAGCAGCGCGTTGGTCTTCTCTTTCAGATCCGCAGCCTCATTTTCAATCTTGATGCTCTCGATCTCCAGCTCTGTTTTCTTTTTGATGAGCTCCACGGCATATTCCTGGGCGGCCTGCATCTCGATCTGTTTCTGGCTGTTATTCAGATATTCCTCAATGGCTTCATTGGTCAGGTTCAGACTCCTGGACTGTTCATCATATGCCAGGTTCAGCTCCGGTACCAGCGTATTCAGCTCCGCAATATACCCCTGCATGACCTGTGTCTTTTCGTTATTCCCGTCAGCCGACTGGGATAATTCCTCGATTCTTCCGGCCAGGATTCTGGCATATTCCCCCTGGGCCTGCATCTCTGCACTTGCGTTCCCGTAATCAGAAATCAGTTCCTTCGTAGAGGCCGCCACTTCATTCGCAGAATCACAGATCTTCTGGTTTTCTTCCGCCAGAAGCCTCGCCTCCGCGGATGCCTTACTGACTGAATCCGTATAAATTGCCAGGGCCGTGCCTGCTGCCACTATAGCCGTTGCAGCAAGCACCCATGGATTTGCCTTACTTACAGCATTAAGATTCTCGGCTGCTACAGTAGCAGCTTCTGTGGTCGTCTTATACAGAGTGACCGCAGCCGAAACCGTCTTGAAAGCCACTGCTCCTGCTGCCACGCCTCCCATAACCGGGATCAGTTCATCCATATGTTCCACCACCAGATCCAGACCCTCTTCCATGGCCGGAAGGGCTTTCTCCGCGATTGGTACGGCAACATCGGTCTGGAATTTCTTTCCCAGGGTCTGGAACCTGGATTCCAGGGTATCATATTTGACCTCTTTGATCTCCTCCATGGTACCCTTCACGTTATCGAACGTTGTGTTCACTTGGTTGAGGGATGTGATGACCTTCATCGCGTTATCTTCCCCCAGGGCGCTCCACGTATTGCTTGCCAGGGTAAGCATCTCCTGCTTGTTCGTTGCAGTTGCCAGGTCATTGATCACGGAACGGAATACATCCTTCGTTGTAGCCTGTCCGGACTTCCACTGGTGGAACAGGGATTTTGTTTGATTGGAAAAACTTCCCAGGTTCTCCTCAATCCTTCCGTCAGCCAGGCTGTTTCCAAACTCCTTCACGAAGTCATTGACCTTATCCAGGTTATAGGCTCCGGAATCCAGGCCGTTTTCCAGGATGGCGAACATTTCCTTCGCACTGAATCCGGCCTGGGACCAGAGGGAGCCGTACTCCGCAATGTTGTCGGCCAGCTCCCCGGACTTGTCCAGTCCTCTCTGGGCCCCTTTTGCCATCAGGTCGAACGCCTCTTCCGATGTCACACCCATGTTGTCCATTAGGGAATCCACGCCCCGGATCGTCTCGCTCAGGTCCATCCCGAACACGTCCCGCATGGCAATCCCATTTTCCGTCATGTCCCGGATCCTAGAAGCATCCAGCTCCCCGGTATACTGCCTGACCAGAGCCATGGACTGGGCCACGTCATTGATATCTTCCCCATAATTATTTTTATGAAGGTCATCCATGACGGACTTGTATCTTCGCATCTCTTCTGTGGTCGCCCCTGTGCTGGCCTGGAACTGCTTCTGTGCTGTTTCCATGCTCAGCATGGACTGGGCGGCTGATACTGCGGTATCCTTTACCACATTGACCATCGAATTGACCAGATTTGTCTTGACAACCGTTCCGAAGTCGATGGTCACTGCCTCCGCTTTCTTGACTTCCTTTCCGAACTCATCAATAGAGGACGCGCATTGATCTGTAGAATTACGGGCTTCATCCATATACGCCGCATTTTTATTCAGCGCCGCGGATGCGCGGATGGTCTGGGCTTCCGCCGTGTTCAGCTTCGTTTCCCAGTCCCGGATCTTGTTTCCCGCAGTCTTATAGTTCTGCTCTCCTTTGGAAATAGCGGCATTGACCTCTTTCAGCGCAGTCTCTTCCTTTTTCAGTTCCTGGGCAAGGGCGTTCACTGCCTCTTCCTGGGCTTTCATGGCATCCTCTGAGGCGTCCCCGGCTTTTGTCATCTCTTCCAGTCGATCCGTGGCGGTCTTATATTCTGCCTTAAGCTCCTCTACCCTCTTCGCATGGACATCCTGCTCTTTGCTCAGAACAGAAAGGCCGTCAGCTACCTTTTCATAATTCTGCTTTGCATGCTCTAATCCTTTGCGGACTTCCTCTTCCTTTTTCTTCTGCTCTTCCAGGATCTTTGTCAGGACCTCATGCTTCTTCGTCAGAGATTCCAGGGAGTTCTGCTGCCCTTCACACTGCGCTTTTACCAGTCCCATTTCTGATTTTAAGGAGGATAATGTCTTGTTGCAGCTTGTGACATTCTGGTTAAACTCTTTTTCACCGTCCAGCGTGATCAGGGCACCTATCTTTTTCGCCGCCAAATCTCTCACCTGCCTTTTTCCATTGAAAAACACCACCCATTTCTGAGTGGTGTCTGTTTTATGCTGCTTTCACATTTTTTGAGATTTCTATCATCTGTTCTATCTGTTGTTCATCCAACTCTAATACGTATTTTATAAGTTCTGGCAAATATGGCTTTTCTTTTAATGCTTTCCTCACTTTTTCAGAAAGTTCATAAAGCTCCATATCTCTTTCCATCCGTTTATTGCTTTCATAATGCCGGATATACGCTACAGGCATATCACCTAGTTTTTCTAACGTATCAGAAAACAAATACTCGACTTTACAACTAAATAATTTTGAAAGTCCGACAGCTTCGTCACATGTTATTTCATCACTACCGAAGAGTTTTTCTCTCATAAGCGGATCATTTTCCTTCCGTCTGCCTAACCCCATATGCTCAGATAATGTGCATATGTGGTATCCACTCTCCAAGAACTCAGCTACAAGGTTCGGATATTTATATTTGGATAATGTCTCTGGATCATAATTTCTACGCATACCACTCTACCTCCCTCTACTGAGCCACAACATCCAATGTCATCTGCTCGTATCCTGGCACTTTCACAAAGTCCGCTGTAAGCTGTATCCCAAACTGTTCCGATACTTTCTTAAAATTCTCTGCAATCTTATACGGGGCAAGGTTCTGGCGGACCGCAACTCTGTCCAGGGCTTTCAGGTAACTGGCAACCTCTCCGACCGGGATTTCTGTCGTGCTTGGATTCTTCTGTTTCATTTTCCATCTCATGGAAACGGTTTATGTACCGGGCGGTAAATTCTGTCCCTTTCTGTCCTGTCATTTTGTGGGCAATGAACTCACAGCCTTTCTTTGTTACCAAGAAGCAGGGACGGCTCTGGTTGTTGGAATCTAAGTAAGTGTTTTCTGTGAAGAAATCGCCCGAGGAAATTTTCCCTTCGGCTAACTGCCCCACATATCTACGAATGTCCTTTAATAAATCCGCGTGTTTCTTGTCCACCATATGCGCTACTTCCATGGAAGTGATTGCTGTTCTTACTAATTCATTCATAATTATTCTCCTTCCAAATTTGTTCTTGAAAGAAGTTTCATTCTGCATTATAATATTTACAGAAGGAAACTTCTTTGTGGAGCAATCGGCTTGCTTGGTAGGTGGGCGATTGCTCTTATCTTTCTTTGAGCCTCCTGACAGCACGTCTTGTACCTTCTGCTCTGCTAATTTTTTCATGCTCACAGAAATCATCCAATATTTGTAAAGTTTCAACGTCAAACCTCACAGCAATTTGAATTTCCTTAGGACTGTCTGTCGGACGTCCCATCTTCTTTTTCACTTCATCACCTCACTTTTGCATACCAAAACTATATACTAATGGTATGCAAAAGTCAAGTATTTTTTTATTCTATCATATTTTTTTCTTTTTCCGATGAAAACAATGCATTAAATGAATTTAGTGAATCTGTTGCCTTTCCCATATACTTTACAAAATCGTCAATATACTCTTGTTTTGGGTTACCCAAATAATCCCGCAAATGTTCTAGTGCAATAGCATACTGTCTCAATGCCGATTGTGCATGTGAAAGTAATGTCATTATTGGTGTACCCATTGGAAGCTCATTTCTATTCTCATCAAATTTTTCATAATATTCTTGCAGTTTAGTTTCTGCTATACTAATCTCCGTCAAATTTAAAGATATTTCATTCAAAACCGCCTCTGTATTCGCACCATTTTGAATCAACTGAGATATTTGCTCATTAGAAAGAACTGACAACTCTTCAAAAAAAATATTACCATATTCAATGAGCATACTCCCATACTCATTACTGCTAGAGTCGGAAATATCTGCACTTTGTATATCTTCATCTGATTTTTGATTTTCATAACCTTGTGTATATTCTAAAAAATCCCACACAGTTTTATATTGATCATCCTCTTTAATTTCCACCCTTGCCTTTTCATACTTATTTCCTCCTTCCGTAGCAACAGAAATGGCCGGGAGATTCATCACATCAGAAAAACCTATATAGGTTCCAAAGATTCTAACATCTTTATCTGCTATTTCTTCTATTTCAGAATCAGATGTTATGCTCGCACACCATCTATTTCCATCTTTTTGTTCTACAACTAATGCTAGCATTGGAAACTCTGAATTATCTCCCATCCTTGTTTGGTTTAAAACTTTCCCCTCAATATAAATCAAAGTGTCTCCTAATCCGTTTTCTGACGCATAAGAATTATATTTTTCATAGTTTATGCTTGCATTTTCAAAACCTTCAATGGTATTTTCCATCTGAGTAACTTTAATCTTTTCTTCATCAGTCTCCTCATTTTTCAAATCTGTTTCTGAATTTCTACCCTCACCTCCACATCCTCCCAATAAAAACATCATCATCAGTAAAAAAGCAATAAATCGTTTTGGCTTCTTCATAGTATATCGTCTCCTTCCGTAGTAGAAGATTTTTCTCCTGTCCCATCAAAGCGCTATTTTATTATACATTAGACGCATAGATGTTACAAGAAGGAGAAAAAAACCACCCGCCGAAGCAGGTGGTCCGTTTTCTTTTTCAACACATATAAAAATATTTGTTTTTCGTTGACAAATATTTTTATATGTGTTAATATACTATTATCAGGAGGGCTTACAAATGAAAAGCTATTCATCACGGGAAGTTATCAAAATGCTAAAAGCGGATGGCTGGTATGAAGTCAATGTGGAAGGAAGTCACCACCAATACAAGCATCCAACCAAAAAGGGACGTACTACAGTAAAACATCCCGACAAAGACATCCCTCTCAAAACGCTGAAACGCATTGAAGAACAGTCGGGGCTAAGATTCAGATAGCTCCGGCTCCCTCCCGGCATAATCAGATTTAAGGAGGTTATTTCCATGAAAAAAGTAGAACGTTATTTCTACCCCGCTGTTTTCACTTACGAACCCGGACAGGAAATCGCTGTTGATTTTCCTGATTTAAAATGCGCCACCAGCGGTATCAATGATGATGACGCGCTCTTATCCGCACGGGAGCTCCTCGGCTGCGTCCTTTACGGCCTGGAGGAGGATAAGGAGGATATCCCTGCTCCCACCCCTCTGGCTCAGGTAGCGATCCAGCCGAATGAGCGTGCTGTATTGGTTGATGTCTATATGCCCTCCATCCGCCAGGCTCATGTCAACCGTTCCGTCAACCGTACCGTAACATTGCCCGCATGGCTCAACGCTGCGGCCCTGGAAAGAAATATTAATTTCTCCCAGGTATTGCAGGATGCTTTAAAAACCCAGCTCCATCTCGGATAAAGACAGGTTCAAAAAACCACCTGATTCAAAACCAGGTGGTTTTTCCATCTTATTTTCTTTTCCTCTTGATCGTCCCAATCGGAACGTGCCATAATCTCTTCCCGATATAGAACACAACCAGCCCGATGAATACCAGTACCGCAAATTCGGGAGTACAAAACATGCACAGCAGTAAAATAATCCCCGTGATCAACTGTATCCAGGCTTTTCTTCTCTCCTTCATGCTTCATCCCTCCCCGCTTGCTTTTCATCCATTATAGCATGCGCCATGCTATAAGTCCAGCAACGACACCTTCCTTTTTTCCTCGAAAATGCACCTTTTCATCTTGAAATTATGGAACCATTTGAAATGGGTATACAACTCCAGCCACTTTCCCAGGTACATCCTGGAGACTTCCTTTTCTGTATACCCCATCTGCAGCCCCATGAACACCAGCCACGCAAAATCTAACTGTCTGCTTCCCTCTTCCGGCTCTTCTGATCCTGCGTGGTCTTCTCGTTTTTTAGTTCGAAACACCGATAATATTCCTCGTGGAGCTTCAGCGCAAGTCTTACCGGGCTGATATCCACCTTGCGGGCGATCTCATTCCTGGAATAAGATCGCGGCTCCCGGCCTTCCTTCTCCGCCGCGATCTCCTCGCCTTCATTTACCATGAAGAAGAGCGCCGTGTTCACGGCCGGGATATCCGGCATCTGAAATTCTGTCTCCACGTTTCCCTCTTCATCCATGACCTTTTCCCCTTCCGCATCCAGTATCGGAACCCATGGGTAAATCTTTGTTTCAAATGTATCCAGGGATCCGAACTCATCCTGAATCTTTTCCAAGACCACCAGGTCACACTTAACCGGGTACTTTTCCCCGGACAGTTCAATATACTTTAATTCCTCAAACATGTCTTACCTCCTGTTCAGACAGTCTCCCCGCCGTTTTCTTCTCCTCCTGTTTCCTCACCGCCCGATTCACCGCCGGTTGTTCCTCCACTGGTTCCTTCATCTTCCGTGCCATCGCCTCCGGGCTTTCCGCTCTCATCTACACCACCAGAAACCTCACCTTCTCCGGAGCCTCCTCCGCTTCCTGATTCTCCGCCCCCTTCCGGTGTCTGAGCCTGCTTGATTCCGGCCATTTCATCAATCCAGTCCTGGGCCTCCTTCTCCGTATCGTAGATCCTAGTTTCTTTCCACAGGTTATCATCAATCCCGATTGCCTGTCCTCCAATAGAAGGCGTCTGGTACTCAATGTTGTCCCCTTTCGTTTTGAAGCTCTCCTGCCCTTCCGCAAACTTCACTTTATAGATCCACATCGCAACATATTTCTTCAGGCCGTCCACCTTTTCATCCATATAGATCCCTAGCCCCACATAATTGGATGAATCCGTTGTCCTGTTTTTGATGGATGTACCGCTTTCCCCCTCTTTGGAAACCTCATGCCCAAACATGACCTTATGTGCCTGGATCGGCAGAGTATCTGTCCCCAGCGTTACGTCCGCGTACTTAAATTCCTTATCGGATTCTAATTTTTTGTTATCCGCAAACAGTGACCCCTCCGCATACTGCGGGCTGATATCCAATGCCATCGCTTTACCGCAAGTAAAGCCGTCCGTATACTTCGGAGTCCCCGCGCTTTCATCCAGTTTCGCTACCGTTGGTTTTGCTAATCCTACATATGCCATAACCTATTCCTCCAATTCTTCCTCAATGTCACACTCAAAGACGAGGTGACGCTTCTTCGCTTCTCTCAGTACCGTAACCTCTGGATAGGTAAAGCCCTGCTGATGCAGCGCCCTCCGCACCTTGTTTTTCAGTTCGATGAAATTTTCTTCTGCCGGGACGTAAAGGTGTACCTGTACGCTTGCCCTGACTGCTGCCGGCGCATTGTCGGCATAAAAATCAGCCCTTTCGTCCGCGTAATTATACACAAAAAAATGTTCCTCACTGCCCTCATAGATATCCGGAGCGTGAGGAAATCCAAAGGGCTTGATCGCCGCTATGATCTTTTCAAATTCCGTCATCCTTTTGTCTCCCTGTCAAATACTTCCTGCATCTTTTTCAGCACCGGCTCTTCCGCCGTATGGACGGCCGGCGTCAGGACAGGCGTTGCCGCCTGCCGTCCCCCAACGCCGTATTCCAGCGCTGCCATTTTCTCCATGTTCCGTACCCCGTCTTTATCTTTCCCGGTAGGGCGCACGCAGATATAATACCCCATCTGGTTCCTGGATGCCCCGGACTGTTTTATGGAATCGACCATTGCCCCTGTGTCCCTATGGGCAGACGCACCCTTCACCACAGCGTCCTTCAAGATGGGAACGGCCTCTTCCAGCATCACCGGGGCCAGCCTCTCCGCATCCAGCGAAGAGAGTTCCTTCATCAGGTCGTCAATGCCTTCCACTTCAAACTGTGCCATTCTGCCTCCTTTCGCAGGTCAGGATCATACTCATGGACCTGTCCCGCCTGTATGTCCTCCTGACCTCGTAAATGCTTCCGTCTGATTCATCCATCAGACTACCCTCCCCGGAATAATTACAGGCCAGGATCTCAATATTCTGATCCGCCGTATACCCTTCCTGTGATGCCAGGATCTCATCATTCCGGGTCACATCCGTAAAGCTGGCCGGGATGCTCTCTGAAAGCTCCCCCGCCGGCTGGTAAAACCCGTCTTTGTCCTGGGCGCTGTTTTCTTTTTTCAGCAATCGGATACTTCCATTCCACATCAGGAACCACCTTCTTCCAGGGAAAGCCGGAATACTTTCTTCCGATAGAGCTGCAGGTACTTCTCCGTATCCGTGCGGTCGTTTCCCAGGTATGCCTTTACATACAGGCTGACCGCCGTGACCACGCCCTCATAGTCATCCGTATTTGCAAGGAGCCGTTCCGGAACCCCGGAGGCGGCCATATCCGCCAGGCAGTCTTTGATATACAGCTCAATGTCCGCGTCATAGACTGTAACGGATCCCGCAATCCCGCATCTGTTTTTCACGATTTCTAACATGATATCTCATCTCCTGCTGCCTGACGGCCATTCTTATTTTGCTGCCGGCGTTTCCCCGCCTGCTACTGATGCATCGTCGATCGTGATCTCCCCGTTCACAAACGCCTGGTCATCCTTCATCTGGCAGTCCTCCCGTTCAATCGCCCGGAACAAGGTCAGGTCCTCCTCAAAAGCGTTCAGGCTTCCCGCTGAGGCAATGTTGGAGGAAATGATCGTAAGCTGCTTCCTGTCGAAGAACTTGATCCCTTCTTTCAGGTCACCGATGACCATCGGTATCTTCCTCTTCTTTGCCGTAGCTACGTCAGAAGGGAAATCCGCGTTCGGGATCACTTCCACCGGGACCACCGTTGCGCCGGCGCAAAGCCGCATCTGCATCGGGTCGGCCGGATTCGGCTGCAATAAATACTTCCCGTCGGAATCTTTGAGCGTATCCAGATACTGCAGCCCGTCATCATTCGTCACAATCCTGGATGTGGATTTGAAAGCCGCTCCCAGTGTAACGTTCAGTGCCTTCTTGATATCGTCCAGCCCGGACAATGCCGTTTTTTCCTTCTTATTGATCACGGTACGGATGATCTGATTCCTGGTCACACGGGATTCGTCACCGATCCAGGTGATCAGCACAGAGCTGATGTTGGCGTCAGAATCCTCAAACAGCTCATTGGTCACCGGGAAATATCCCGCATACTTTTTGATCTCATAATCCATCCGCTCAAACTGCGGGGTATCCTTCTTTGGAACCTTTCCGCCCTCCCCGATCTGGGTGAAGCCGGTCTGCTGCGTCCTCTTTTTAAATGTCCTGGAACCTTTATTCGTGGCAACAGACTCCACATCCACCAGATTGATCAGGGACGCCTTCGCCTCCCGTCTTTCGTTAATCCTTGTCTGGATGTCCTCCGGTACCGTATACCCGCCGTCCGGATTGCTGCCCTCGCTCATATCATCAGACACCCGGAACCTTCTCCTTGCGGCATTGGCAAACTCATGCACGGCGTCTTTCTGTGCCTCATGCTCTTCCGGATCTGTTCCCCCTGACGTAATGGCATCCACGGTGCCTGCTGCCGCACGGTTCTGCATTTCCTCCAGACCTTTATCATCCAGGTCTTTCAGCAGATCGAACTTGTCCTGCATCTTTTTCAGCTCTGCCTTTTCTGTCTTTGCCTCTTCCAGCTTTCCGGCCTCGACCAGGTTCTGGATCGCCAGCTTCTTTTCATTGATCGCATTCAGTAATTCCAATAACTTTTTATTCATCTTGTTTCTCCCTTCCACAAAGAAAGACTTAGACGCCGTACAGCTCCAAGTCTCCCAGAATCTCTTTTTTTAGTTTCTCATTCTTATCCGCTTCCGCCTTCTCCTGAATGACTCTCTGCCGGATCTCTTCCGTCAGCCGGAGTCCGTCATAGGCATTTGTGACCTGCATCCCGGCCCCCAGGGTTTCATCCGCAAATCCCATCTCGATCGCCTGGTTTGCCGTCAGCCAGGTCTCCCGGTCCATGATCTTCAAGATCTCTTCCAGGGGTTTCCCGGACTTCTCCGAGTAAGAACTGGCCAGCGCTGCGTTCAGCTCCTTCAATGCCTTGGCCCGCTTTTCATACAGGTGATAATCTCCGCTTGTGTACCCGCTTCCGGTTACGTTGTGGATCATGATCATCCCCACCGGGCTGATCAGTACACGGGCGGCCCCCATGGCCGCCACACCGGCAGCACTGCCCGCCAGGCTGTCGATCTCCGCAACAGAGTTCTTACATTTTCTCAGGAGCGTGTAGATCTCCTGGCCTGCGTATACATCCCCGCCCCCACTGTTCACGAGCACGCGCAGCTCCTCCCCCGGATCCAGCGTATCAATTACGGACTTGATATCGTTCGGGCATGTAGATTCCCATTCCAGCCAGTCATAGATCCATTTGGTATCATTGTTGATAATGTCACCCCTGATCTTCGCTTCCTTCATTTCCTTCACCTTCTTTCCTGTATTGCTGTCCTATCATAGTGATCGGCATATAGTTTCCATTCACCATCAGGATATCGCCTCCATCCTTCTGCGGAAGATCCAGATATTCCCTTGCCTCGTTTGCCGTATAGATGCCATTATTTACCGCAGACGCCAGATTTTCCATCTGTGTTTTCGAATCTGTCCGGAGGATCACTTTTTCATTGTATTTATAGTAATACCCTTCCCTGATCTCCTTCGGGTTCAGACATTTATAATTGATCTCCTCTTCATACGCCTTCATCCGGTATGACATGGTATCTACTAAAAAAGCCAGCTGCTGCGTCTCACTGTTGGCATAGCTGGACTTTTCATAATTGTTGATCTGGTTCGGTTTGATCCCGAAAGCCCCGGCGATCTGCAGCGCCGAATATTTCCGCAGTTCAAAGAACTGGGCGTCTGTCAGGCTCATGTTCAGCGGCTTCAATTCCAGCCCGATCGGAACCGGTACGATCTTCCCGGCATTTTTGCTCCCGGTTAGATATTTTTCATACCGGTTCTGCAGTTCCTTCCGCCGCTTTCCATCCAGCTCACCTGCCGGAAAATACATCACCGCGCTTGCAGTCAGCCCTTGCTCATAGAGATGGTTCATGAAGTTCTGGCTTTCCAGCGCCCCGTCAATGGATGAGCCTATGATCTTCCTGACCGGCTCCCCCATGATCCCATTCAGACTGTACCCTGTCTTAAAATGCAGGACATCCTCCTGGGGGAATACATACAGTTCCCCTGTCTTCGCATCCGTGTACTGGTAATACAGCTTTCCCTTTTCCCGGAAGATTCCCGCGTCGTCCATCAGCACGGTGACGTCAGAAGACGGCATCAGCCACAATCCATAGTTTATGACCTCCCCGCCATACCGATCCGCAAGGAAGTTCCTCTGGATCCATACATACGCATTTCCGTAATGCTGACAGTTCAGCTCAACGGAAGACCACAGCGTGGTGGGCGTCATGACCGGGTTCGGCCGGACTGTCAAAAGCCTTGTCATATCTGTCGGTTCCGCCCGGATCTTCCCCTCCGGTGTGTCCTGATAATATTTTAGCGGCAGCTTTCCCATCGTCTCCGACAGCATTTTCATGCAGGTGAAGTAAGTCACCTCACTGATCTTCCGCTTATCCCTGGTTGTGATCCCCAGCCAGTCCAGCAGTTCCTCATCATCCATATTTACCGTCGGCATGGTCAATGCCGTCCATGCATTCCTGATTCTGTTCCACATCCCCATAATCACCACTCACTTTCTAAAAACGCATCAATTGAATCCAGAAAATCTGTTCCAAATGTGTGATACAACGCCAGCTTATATGCGCACAGTATCGCGTCCACCGGGTCGATCCTCTTTGTTGTTGCATCCTTATCAATCTTGATCAGTCCCTGGTTCTGCCGGATCACCGCATTACTCATGGAATAATTCAAAAGCGGATTATAAGTGTACAAAATATTCCTGCAGTACACCTGCTCTCTGAAGCCCTGGGTCGATTCATTCAGTGACTTATGGCTCTGGAATACCTCTTCCACGGTGTAGCCTTCGTCCGACAAGTCCATCATCAGCTTGGCTGCATTGGCCGGATCGAAGCAAAGGCACTCGATCTTCCATTCATTTTTTTCGCAGGTCTCCAATACATACTTCATAACAGCGCTCTGGTCCACGATCGGCGTGTTCGTCACTGTCAGGAATCCCATCCGTTCCCATGCGTCATAATCGACTTTGTCTTTGGCCTTTCTTTCCATCAGCTTCTCACGGTTCGGAATGAAGGAATGGGAGTATACGATATACTTCACGATCTCTTTTCCTTCGGCATCAAACTCACCGGACTTGTATGGAATGATAAATGCTATTGAGGTCAGGTCCGTCTTTGCGGACATATCAAAGCCCACATATACGCTCATACCGCGGGTATCTATCAGGATCACGTCTGTCTCACAGGCTTTCCACTTCGCCATATCCATGTAGCCGTTCTCTTTGGCCTGCACCCAGACGTTTAAGCACTTCGTCAGGAAGGCCGTCATATGCTCCGGAATTTCCTTTGCGATCTTATACTCTTCCCGGATCTTTTCCTTCCCTTCTTCATACGTCATGCGGATCGGGTTTGCCTTTTCCCAGAGGCTTTCATCATCCAGCCCGCCGATATCCTCATAGTCCTCCGAATCCATCTCGCATATATCAACCAGGTATTCCTCATTCTCCACATCCGAATCCGGATCCAATATTTTGGAGCAGTAGGTATATTCCGTCACATAACAGGGATATGTCAGATCCATCCCCGCCGTTGTGATGATCATGAGCAGCGGCTCCTTTGTATTGGATCCAAGCCCCAGGTCATAAAATTCTGTTGTCTTGTGTTGATGATACTCATCAATACAGATTCCCGCTGGATTGGTTCCGTCCCCTGATTTTCCATCCTCTTTACTCAGCGCCCTTATGAAGCTCCCTGACCTGATATGTACGATAGAATCCCTCGTTACATTGAATTTTCCGCGCAGCGGCGATCCCCGGAGCATCAATCCAGCCTCGTTAAATACAATCTTGGACTGCTCTCTTTTCACACCGGCTGTATAAAATTCACAGAGTTCTTTGTTCTTGGCCGCCATCACAGAAATCTCATAAAGGGCGATCCCCGCCTCTTCCTGGGATTTTGCATTTTTACGGGCTACCTCTGTAAAGGATTTCTTAAAACGCCGCCTTCCATCCTTTTTCCGCTTCCATCCGTACAGCTGGCAGATCCGGAACTGCTGCCAGTCTGTCAGATTGATCGGCTCCCCGGCTAAAACTCCTTTTGAATGCCGCAGAAGCGCAAACCAGTCTATGATGTTCTTTGCGGAATCTTCACTCCAGTAATAGGGATAGTCCTGGTCTGTCTCAAATTTTTCCGCGTCTGCCAGGAACCTCTGGCAGGCCCACTTGTGCTTTTTACAGCTGATAATTTCCCCTGTTATGCACTTCTGGGCATACTGTTTGATATTCTCATATACTTCCATCAAATCGCACCAAACTCCTCCATGATCTCATTCTCTTTTTTGTCCCTTTTATTGACCGCCGCTTTCAGCCGGGAGTCTATCGTCAGCCCGCACAGGGAAGCGAAGCGCCGCATCTCTGAGGCGTAGGTCTTCTGGATATCGACCATCGGATTCTTGACTGTGATCGTCCCGGTCCTGGTCTCACGCTCTATGCAGTAATCCTGATCTCGCATGGCTTCCGTCACTTTGATATAGTTGGCGTATGCGTTGCAGTATCCGGCCAGGTTTGCGTAATCCAAGTTCCCTACAATGTCGATCTGATTCAGCTCCTTGACGATCCGGCGCCACTCTTTTCTTGCCACATCATCCACCAGCCATTTCGGCGGGGTCCTCAGCTGGTTCCTTCCGGTGGTCACATACCGCTCTTCCTGCTTCTTTTTCTGCTTCTCATCCTTCGTGTTGTGGGCGCTCTGCATGTCCACGATCTTCCTTGGCCTCCCCATCTGGATCCCCCTCCTTTCCGTTTTTGCCAACTTATTTTTCGTATTCGGAAATTTATGTGAAGAAGGGAGGACGTGCGGTCGTTCCTGGCCGTCCAAAACTTTTCCACATGCCCCTCCCCTATCTGCTTCGGTATTCCATCAGCATCTTCTGTAATTTTTTCTGTGTTCCTGGTTTATCTTTTTTATACATCTGTTCGATCATGCTGTGTGTCCCATTGCTTAGACTCATCAGGTTATTGATATCCATGCGCTTCTGCCAGTCATCCTGCAATGGGATGATATGATGGACTGTGTCGGCCGGTACCAGCTTCCCTTCTGTCATAAAGAGATAGACATCTATGCCGTCATCTGCTGCCATTGCTGCTGACCGGATCTGGAGCCATTGCCTGCTGCCATAGAACTGTTTGCTTTTCCTGTCCCTGCTGTATCGGTCGTACTCTTTGTGCCTGGCTTTGATACATGGGCAGGTTGAACCTGACGGGATGCGCTGGCCGCATCTGCTGCAGCGTTTGTATAGCGGCATAGTATCTCCCCTTTCCATTTATTTTGATATGCAAAAAGCGCCCTGCATCTTTATGCAGAACGCCTTTCGTATATGAGGGTTCGGTTTGATCGGCCAGCTTTGGAAGTTCCCTCTTCCCTTGCTTTTCGATGCTACCATAATATCACAGATGTTACTGACATTCTATGACATCTTTTAGATTTTCAGGCAAACGGATGTGAGCCAGGGCCTTACCATGTAACCGATGTACCTGCCGTTCAGAATACCGCATCTTCTCCGCGATCTCCCACCAGTCAAGCCCCTTTATGTAGCGATAGAACAGAACATCCTTCTCGTTTTCGCTGGACAGCCTCTTGATCCTGGCAGCAATGTCCTGGTATGTCCGTATCCGGTGATACCGTTCCTGTATCAGGTTCCGTTCCATGTCATCCAGCTCCGCTGCATATCCTGACAGATCTTCCTGGCCGGATCCATGGGGCATGCCGTCATTGTTCAATGATATGGAAGCCCTCATGGAACGGATCTCCCGGATCTCTTCATTGATGCGGTGAATCCTGCGGACATGCCGGAGATAGCTTTTCAGATATTCTTTCTTTTTCTCGTTCTCTTCTTTGACTGCCGCTGTCCTTGCTTTATCTTTGTCCAATGCAACCACTCCCCTTTTTATTTATATCACGGCTCCATACTTCCCGAACGCTTTCCTGCTTTTCCTAAAAACTCAGCATAGCGAAAAGCAGAAAAAATATCCAATACCACCCATACTCTACTGCCATATAGCATGTTAGGCAGATGGCTAAGAGTCTAAAAACGTATCTCACTATCTTCTCCATCTTTTTCTTATCCTCCTGTTCAATCTTTTTCATATATTTTGACACAGGTTATTCGGTACGGGATCTTAAAATTCTCCATGTGCTTCAGCATGCACTCTTTACACCCGGGCTTCCGGAGACCCACGCATCCGGGACGGATTTTATATCTATCAATGTAATCTACAACCGGACAATAACTTGCTTTTTCTACAACATAGGTCGCCAGTTTGTCTATAATCTCCTCGTATTCTGTCAGCTTTTCAGCCACCTGCAGCAACAATTCCGCCGTCCCTTCAATTTCCCGTCCATATGGTAGTTGGACATATGACTTTGCGTATATTTTTGCCATATCGCTTAATTTCTTCATAATTTCCTTTTTTTACCTCCCTTTAAATTTGAAGCTTGATCTGCTCCGCTTCCAGATTGTAGTTCATCCACAATGTCTCAATCCGCCGCTTGTTATCCTGCGCCCTGGCCGCAATCTGCACTTTATTCCAATTTCCCAGGTAAAAGTCATACAATTCGCAGTCATAGCCGGAGATCGTGACCTTCGCCTTGCTGCCAGTCACCACCTCCAGCAACTCTATGTGATCCTGATCTGACATTTCGTGATTATACTGTTTCCTCCCTCCCCTGGTTGACCACACATATGGCGGATCCAGGTACATCAGCACATTTTCATGGTCATAGTCCTTGATCAGATCCAACGCTGGCCGGTTCTCAATCTGTACCTGTTTTAGCCTTATTGCCATCTCTGCGATACACTCCGGCAGCTCGTTCCAGTACTTGACAGCATATGCATATTCCCTTCCATTCACGTCCTTTTTCCACCCTCCACTGTCTCTGGTCATACGGAAACCGTGGCTCTGCATGGATTTCACTGCAAAACAGGCAGCGCGCTCCACCGGCTCCACCGGATCATCCCGAACAACCTCTTCATATGCCTGCCTGGCGTATGGCGTATAGGTGATCCGTTCCTGCAGCTTCTCCCGGCTTCCGGGATTCCGGATCACCCGGAAGAAATTCACCACTTCCCCGTCTAGGTCGTTGACCGTTTCGATCGGGGCCGGTTGCTTTGCAAACAGCACGGCTCCACATCCAAAATATGGTTCCAGGTAGCTGTGGTGGGGCGGCATGTGTTTGATAATCCAGGAAGCGATTCGCTTCTTGCTTCCTGGATAATTTAGCACTGATCTCATTCTTCTAAATCCTTCCTAAACAGCTGCTCTACACGGTTCCTGATATTGTCCAATGTCCTCTTTCCGACTCCCCTTGCAGACGCAACCGCTGTCATGACCTCTTCCAGTTCTACTCCCGGAACGCTCTCCCTGCCGTCCTCATATCCGTACTTGTACAGATCCATACAGAACCCGGCAAACTGCTGGCGGTCATATTTCTTGACATTCTTGTATACTTCCCTGGTGATCTCCGGCATGACGCCCTTTTTATTCCTGTTCATGATCTTTTCTCCGTTTCGTTTGTTCTGGTATTTAGCCTTTAATATCTAAATTCGTTTTCATCTTCCAGATACTCTCCCATAGCGCCCACTATATTTTCCAAAGACTGGATTTCATTTCCAGAAACCTCGCTGCGGGTTACTAACTTAAGCAGTATTTTAGCTAAGAAAGCTAATATTTTCGTTTTTGTATAACTTCCACCCATATTTTCCTCCACACGCCCCATATATTTTTTAACTCACATTTCATCCTTCGCCTTGACCGGTGCGCCCTTCTCGTACTTGTCGCAGTCTTCCACATCGCATCCCCGGGTACGCTTCGTTCCGGATTTTAAAGCGTATTCACATTTGATCCCGGAGTTTTTTTGATTATAAGTCGCCGCCCTAAATTTGCAGGTCTTACACAGATGACGGTCAGCATTCTTCCCCTTTGTTTCTTCCAGCCGCTCCCGGATCTTCTTAGCGGCCGCCCAGACCGTTCTGTATTTTATCCCTGTCTTTTCTGCGATCTCTGAATCAAGAAGCCCCTGCCTCACATAGGGCTCAATGATATCCCCGGCCGTCTTTTTCTTGGGCTTCACCTTCCCGACATCTTCTTTTTTCGTTCCCCTGTCTTTGCCAAGAGCCTGATCTGCTGGAGAGATCACCGTTTCTGACTCCCCCCCTGGTGATTCCGTAAAAGCATTTCCCCGTGATCCTCTCCTGGTTCCAGCTCCACGTCGATAAAATACACCCCGTCTGCAGGAAGCAGGGTTGTGAGATGCACGAACCGCATTCTTCCGTCCTCCATCCTCACGGCTACCATTGTTTTTTTGTTGCCATCCAGGAACGCCTTGAGCGTCTCCTCCCTTGTGTTCTCAACTAACATGGTTTTTCCTCCCGCATTTCATCCCCTTGCAGAAATACAACTTCGTTCTCCTCCTTGTCAAAACCCAGTCGTATTCACCAACAATCATCCTCCCACATACCTCACATATTTTCACGTCTTCGGCTCTTGCCTTTCCCACGTTCTTCATCTGTTCTCCTTCCTATTTTCTCTTTTCCCCATCCTCCGGCGCTATAGGCCGGAAGATGAAGAAAGATGGCTTGTACGCTGTGTGACATACCTGCCTGTGTATCCATACGCCTATTCCAGCGGAGGTACCTTCCTTATGATGTCCTCTATATCTACGATCGTGCTTTTCTGCCCGGTCTGCATCACCGGCCTGCTGCCGATGTCGATATATTCATAGTCATACCATCCTGTTATAAATGTCACATATCCGGTTTCTGTCCGGTCCCCGTTCCGGTATTCTACATGATCCCCGATTGCAAGGCTTCCTGGTTCCATCGCTGATCCTCCCTCACTCCAAATAATTCTTCCTGCTGATCTCCATCCATTCTTCCCTGGTATGGCTCTTCTCATATTCTTCCTGGACGATCCGGCAGAGCAGCTCCCGCATTTCCTGATTGTTATGCACTGCTTCCGGCCCTGCCCTGTGATGATCCAGACACAGATCTACTTTCAGCCCTTCCGCCTCGGAAATATCACGCTGGCCAGATCCGAAGAGGATATGGTGCTCTTCGGTATATTTCTGCCTATGATCATTGTGCAGTCTCGCGCAAAGGAAGCAGGTGCCCTTTGCTGTGTTCAGGATGCTTTGCTTATGCCGCTTCCTTTTTTTCTTCCATTGCGGCTTTGGAATCATCAGTCCGCTGTTTTCACTCAACAATATCAATCTCCTCTCCATGATCATCCACTTCCGCTTTCAGCCACTTTTCCCATCGTCCAACGTCAGTCAGTTCCGTAAATGTCTTGTTTCGCAGATCTTTTATGAATGCGGTTATATATAACGCCGCCTTATATTCTGTCTGTTTATCCAGATATGCTTTTCTGGTACCATACGGCCTGACCATTTTTTCCAGATCTTCTACCTCCTGGAAACCGGCTTCCCGTTCAGTGTTTTCAGGCGTTTTTTGCGCCGGCGCAATTTGGTTTTGACCTGTTTCTTCCGTCTCCGGCTCTTCCGGTTCGTTCATGAACTGAGGGCAATATTCCGGCATATCTTTCGTAATTTCCATCTGCCCCGGAATCACGTCATCTTCTGTCATGTTCTCCGGAACACTTTCTGTATTCATCTGCGGTTCCGGCTCCATAGAATCCTCTTCCGCTTCCGTGTTTTCGGGCGTTTTTTGCGCCGGCGCAATTGCAATTTCCCCGAATGCCTGCTGCCCATCCGCATCTTTTTCAGCGTATGCCTGCTGCCCGTCCAGCTCTTTCTCAACAGACGCCTGCTGCCTGTCCGGATTCTCTTCATCTTGCTTCTGCGGTTCTTCCGGATCTTTTTCATCCTGATCTTTCTGACTTCTCTCCGCATTCAGTGTTTCCGCCGTTTCTTCACCTTCAGACTTCTCTGAATCTCCCGCATCGCCAGGATCAGCTTCCCCTGCCTGTGCAGCGTCTACAGGAGCACTCTTCTCAGCTCCTTCCTTCCCGAAGTATCTCTTCCATGTGTTCCCGCCTTCTGCCGCATCCCTGAAAATATCCACCGTCACCCCGATGAACTCCTCCCAGGTTATTTCCTGGGGAGAAGCACCGAACTTTTTGACGGCAATCTTATCCTCATACATGATCAGGAAGAACAGGCCCTTCTTGTAGGAACGGTTCCCTGACGGGTTGATGATCTCCGCCAGGCTCTTGATGTTTTCCTTCTCAGTCCCCAGGTCCTTTTCAGAAAATACCGCATTCAGGATCTCTTCGTTGTCCTTGTAAAAATTCTTGATCACCTCCCGTAGGTCATCGGCCACGCCCATTTCCGGCTCCGCCTTATTGAACTTTTTCAGATCCCTGATGTCCTGCCTTGAAGTCTCCGGCTGTACCATGCAGCGGTCCTCCTCCGGCAGCTTCAGCATCTCTTCCAGCTGGCTCCTCCCTAGCTCTGCGTATTCCGGACTCAGTATCTCGGAATATCCATCTGCGGAATATTCCCGGTTGATGCTGATAAATCGGCTTGTGGTAGATGCTTCCAGCCCCAGCTCCGCCTTGGCAAACTCCGCTATGCTCTTATATCCGTCATTTTCATATAGCTTCTGTTCCTCAATCTGCCGGAGCATGAAGCCGATCCGCACAAAGCTCTGCTTGATCCCAAGCAGTTCCCTTCTCAGCTTCTGCTTCATCTCCACCCAGTCATTGAGCGTCATCTGTACATATTCCATCCCGTACCTCCCTGCATCCAAATAATTTATATTTTTCTAGCCAAGCATGACATTGATTTGATACATCCCCATCATTTCCGATTCCTACGCCGACGCCGCGGCCGGCACCCGTATCCGTACTTCCTGACTCTTATATCCGTCATTTTCATATACCGACA
>CAJSZT010000052.1:0-34392 GCA_910573785.1 Lachnospiraceae bacterium
CTCTTTCCATATGGATGTGAATAACTATCCAAAGCTTCAAGGAAAACTTTGAAAAATTGGCTGACAATGAATATATACGCAATTAGACAAAACTAACTCAAAATCACCTTTTAAAGCTGAAATTATATCCTTGAAATTTTATCTGCAAATATGCTATAGTATACATGGAGGGAAAGCAAAGAAGCGGCTCCCCCTCGTTTTGGAACTTACCTATTAATTATAGGCAAGCCGTCACTATGGTAGGAGTGGCGGCTATTTCTTTTTTCCCTTAAAAATCGTATAACACAATCCGATAAGGGCGCAAATGAATATACAAAACTGAAATAAGTCAGCATATGTAACATACATTGGCAATCCCTCCTTTCTTTCGTCCGGAGGGCATTTATTCCCTCCGTAAAAAAAACGGAGGGGTAAGCCGCCTTTGGCTCTTTGTTTTCCCTATGACAATATACCACAATTCCCCTTATGTGACAATCTCTTTTATGTGACCGCGCATTTCATTGAAGCAGAAACACCGAAAACGTCGTCCCTTCCCCCACCTTCGACTTCACGCTGACATACCCTTTCTGCCGGGTAATGATGCCGCGCGCCAGGTACAGCCCCAGCCCGACGCCTTCCTCCCCCGCCACTTCCTCCGCCCGGTAAAACCGCTGAAACACATCGTTGTAATGCCCGGCGGCGATTCCGATTCCGGTATCCGTGATATCAATGCGGGTATAAAACTGCCACGGACGCACGCAGATAGAAATGCTTCCGCCCTTCGGCGTATATTTTACCGCGTTATCCAGGATATTTCCCAGCGCTTCCGCAGTCCATTTGGCATCGTGCCTCACAACCGCATGGCTGTCGCACGTAACGTCAATCCGGATCTGCTTCTGATCCGCTGTTGCCCAGATGCCGTTCACCGCCTGGGCGATGGTATTGTACAGGCTGCCCTCTTCCATATGCAGCGTAAATGTCCCGGTTTCCAGGCGGGACATCTTGATCAGAGACTGCATCAGGAAATCCAGCTTGTTGATCTGCCCGGTCATAGTACCGAGAAATTCCGCCCGTTTTTCGTCAGATAACCGATGCTGCTGCAAAATATTGGTAAACATCCGGATATTCGCAATCGGAGTTTTCACCTGATGGGAAATATCGCTGACCAGCTCCTGGATCGTCTGCTTATCCTGCTCGCTCTGTTCCCTTCCCTGCTGCATTCTGTCATAATACTGCAAAAGCTTCCCCTGAACCTTCGATACCTGGGAATCCTCATAGGGCTGGTAATTCTCCGGAGATTCCCCGTTCATGAGCGCATCCACCGTCCCGCAGATATCATTTGCAAAATCCGACTGCTCCTTTTTCTGACGCCCATCCCACAGAAAAACAAGAACAAATATGAGGACTCCTGCTGCCGGCAGAAGCGCGCGCAGACATCCGGAGGGAATATATTCCCACAGGCTTCCGCACAGAATCAGCACAAGGGCCGTGGACATCAGTATCCTTTTTTCAGATAAAAATTTCATTCTGCCCATCTCTGTTCTCCATAAACGGCGCCCCTTTTTTTACTTCCCGCCTGTCCAAATGTACCCCATCCCCCTGACCGTGCGGATATAGGAATGGCCTTCCTCCTCGATCTTTGCCCGCAGCCGGTTCATGGTGACGGTCAGCGTATGGTCGTCAATATAATTTTCATCACAGTCCCACAGCTTTTCCAGCAAAGTCTGCCGTGTCACGATATTTCCCGCGTTGGCGGTCAAAAGCCGCAGCAGCTTGTATTCATTGGGCGTAATGTTCAGCTTCTCCCCGCTGCGGACAGCCGTCAGCGCCTGAAAATCCAGACGCAGAAATCCGTCGTCGTAACCGTCCTCCACAGCCTTTGCGCCAGAATTTCCATGGCGCAGCGCAACCTCAATCCGCCGTTTTAAGATCTGGGTATGAAAGGGTTTGGTAATATAGTCGTCCGCGCCAAGGTCGAAGCCGTTCAGTACATCCTCTTCCAGATCCTTTGCGGTCAGAAATATGACCGGCAGATCCGCAGCAGCAGCCTTGATCTCCCGGCAGAGGTCGAAGCCGCTTCCATCCGGAAGGTTCACATCCAGAATGGCCAGGTCAAAGTGCTCGCCCTCCAAAAAACGGCGTGCTTTCCGGCAGCCGTAAGCCGCCACGGTCAGGTAGCCGCTTGTATCCAGTTCAAAACACAGACCTGCGCTCAGGGCCAGGTCATCTTCAACAACTAATATTTTCTTCACATGCATTTTCCTTTTCATGTTACTATTCACAGCCACTTCACCCACATGCGCAAAAACAGCCGGCAAAGGCGTCTGCCGATACTGTGCGTCTTAATTTTTTGCTTATGTGGGTGAAGTGACTGATTCCGGTCATATAAAAATCATCAAACAGCTTCTTACAAGCTGTGCTTGACGAATCTGTCTGCTGATTTTTATATGGCTGTGAATAGTAACCTTTTCATTCACAGTATAGAAAAAGCTGCTTGCAGGGTATCTGACTAATCCGGCTGCTGCCCGTCATGCGCCTTCCACTGGCATTCTGTGATCTGCAGATTGGAAAATACCGCTTTAAAGGAAGAATCCTCCGGGGAACATGCGTAGATGCCGAACCGGATCTTCCCCTTCCCCTGGTGCATATGGCAGATCCGCATCTGGCTGAATGCAGTCCCGTCCGAGGAGCACTCGATGCAGTAATCATCCTCCCTCCGGCTGAAACGATACCACATGGATTTTACAGAGGCATCAATCTCCGTTGTCGCCCAGTCCGAATATCCGTTGTTGGTCACAACGCTTCCCAAATGCTGGAACTCGTCATTTTCATATTCGATGGAGCCCTTCAGCCAGTTCTCACTGTCTAAGTACATCACGATGCCGCACTGGTCAAAGCGATGATGGCTGTCGTGAAATTCCGTCTTCACCACGAAGCTGAAGTACTGCTCCTCCGTTTCCATCTGCAGCACCGGAGCATTGTCATTCTGAAAATGATAATACGTCCTCTGCCACAGGTCTGTATGGGGCTTTGTGACAATTTCGATTGTGTCCTGGTTTATTTCATAATGTTCCGGTTCCCTTGTCCAGGTAAATTTTTTCAGATCCATTTTTTCCTCCTTTTTTCACTCCGCCCCAAGAATCTCTCCCGCCAGCTCCCTGTGCGGCCTGTCCGGATTTTTCTGAAATACATTCACATGGTTCAGGTCGCCGCTGCGGTCTGTAAATGCAGGAAATAAAAATCCGCACTCCGGTTCCCCCGGCTCGTATTCGTCCGCAAGGGGGCAGATCACGCAGATCAGATATTCAAACACTTCCTCCGACTCCCACAGCCGTTCCTTGTCCGCCGCTTTCACCGGGATATCGTAGCGGTCATGGAACATCAGAACGGCATATTCCGAATCCGTCTGATAACGTTCCATGACAACATCGTAAAAGGTATCCAGCAGGGCGTCATTTTTCAAGCCGCATTCCTTCAGCGCCATAAGGAGCTGCCACATGCTGCCCGGCTTCTGGGCCTCCGCTGAAAATTCATATTTTATCAGGTTCTGATTCGTATCGGAAAACGGGACCGCTTTGGCCAGCTTCAGATTCCTGGCCTTATCCGATCCCGACAGCTTCAGGAAATTCGTATTGAAGCTGCCGTCAAATTCCCCGTCCCTGTCCACGTAGCATCCCGCAATCCTTGTGATGGATGTCCGCGCAGGCGTCATCCGCCGCGTCAGCTCCAGCATATCTTCCCTGCTGATCATATATCCTGCTCCTCGTCCCCGGGCTGGGAAACCGTATCCTTCTCCTGTTCCTCCCCGTCGTTCAGCTTTTCCTTCTCTTTTGCATTCTCCTCTCCCGCCTCTTTCACGGACTCATTCAGCTGCATATACCCCTTCATGGCCTTTGTGTAAAGCTGGTCGGCTTCGCTGAGCACATCCCCCAGGCGTTCCCGCTTGCCCTTGCTGGCTCCGCCCCTGCTGTCGTCCAGCTTCACCTCCATGGAGATCACACTGGCATCCCGCTCCTTCTGGTCATGGGCCTTGTGAATCTGGCTCACCTGCTTATAATCCAGGGAAGCGTTGCTGATGTTATTCAAAGATTGTATCTGCTGTTCCTCTTTGGTCTTAGGATCTTTCTCGTCCTTCTTTTCTTCCTCGGCCTTCTCGAGCTGATCCTCCACCATCTGCTTCAAGGTCTGCGAAATCTCTGTTTCCACATTGCTGATCTGCTCCTCATACAGAGCCACCATGGCCTTGATGGAATCCCAGTCTCCGCCGCTTGCCATCAGCTCGTTCTTCCGCTCGATCAGCTCCCGCTTGCGCTCCATCAAAAAGTCAAGCCGGCCCTCCATCTGGTTATTCGGAGAAATGTTTACCCGATCCTCCCTGCGTTCCTGTCCGTCCTTCCGCTTTCCGGACTGGGCGTCCCGCGCTGCCTTGCGGTTCATCGAATTTGCCGCCATCTGCACCCGGTTCCAGGTGCTTCCCGCCTTTCCTCTGCCTGATTGTATATGAATCTGCATACTTCCCGACTCCTTTCTTCTCTGCTTTCTGCTTATAATATTTATCGTCAGGGTGGGAAAATCTGTTAAGGCAATTTGGCGCACATCCGGATTTTTGCGAAATACAAGGTCTGTTTGTCAGGATTCACAGTCATTGTATATATATTTCTGAAGACGTATCTTTCACACCATTGATCTGAAGCCTTACATGGATTTTTCCATTTTCAAATTCATCCAGCGGATATTCCAGCGGTTCCGAAAGATCTGTCACATCAACGGAGCGGGCCGTGTCTCCCTGTACCAGCCACAAAACAAGGGTTGCGCCGTCCGGGACGGTTTTGCAGGAAATGTCTGCGTGAAGCATTTGGGTGTCCGCGTCCTGGATCTTCATATCTTGTTCCTTAATAAAACCTTCGCTGGCGCTGCCGAATTTCAGCTTCCAGACACCGTCGCTGAAACTGTTTGAGGCCATTCCGATAACGCCCGTGTTCCAGACCCGTTCATTGGAAGCAGCGTTCGTGTTTATATTGTTTCCCGCGGCAACAGCGACAATAAAACCAGTGAGGCAAACCAGCATAAGTGCCATGCTGATCACGCCGCCGATTATCCATTTCAAGTGATGCGTTTCCTGTTTTACCATGATTGTATCATCCTCCTTATGTTCCATATGCGTTCCGCATTCTTCACAATATTTTGCTCTCAGCGAAATTTGATGCCCGCAGGCGGGACAGTCCCTTTTTATTTCCGGACGGCGCAGAACATAAATCATCCATCCGATCAAGGGGGTGGCGACCAAAACTACAATCGCCCATAATATCGGGTCGTCGCCCCGTTTCCCGCAGTCCTCATATACCCATGCCGCCAAAAAACCGGACGTGCAGAAAGCAAAAATAACGACGCCGAGAAGCAGCAGCGGAATCCCCACGGACAGTCCGCTGAATCCTTCGCTTTTCAGAAAAAACAGACCGAACCGAAGGAAGACCAGCAGGAAAACCGCCCCGGCCGTGATATAAAGCAAAAGCTTCCTGTTCTTTGTATGTTTCATGCCAATACACCTCTTTTCCTGATATGGATCGTAATGTCCTCTTTCATGTTTGTTCTTTTCACGCCGACTATGGTCAGCAGTACGCCCGCCAGCCCGATGTAAAAGCAGATGCCTGCGGCGAAGTAAGACAGATACGTGTTGCTGATTACCATTAAGGCAGCCGCCGCCAGCATCGCAAATGCTGCCAGATTCAGGATCATGGGCAGATACCAGAGGGACAGCGCACGGGTCGCAGGCTGTTTTTTCATGGCTGCTTCCTTCTGGTACAGCGCAGCTTTGAGTCTCTGGTTCAGCTCCGGGGCCGGCTCATCGGCCAGCTTCATAGAAGCCCGGATAAGTTCATCCAGGTTCTTTTCTTTCTCAGTATAAAAACGTTCATCGTTCATAGCCAGATTCCTCCAATCTTTTTTTAATCAGCTTTCGGCCTTTAAATAACCGGCTCTTCACGGTTCCGGGCGGCTTTTTTATAATCGCCGCAATCTGCTCGACGGAACAGTCGGAAAAGTAAAACAATGTCAGCGGCACCCGGATTTTTTCCGGAAGCGTCCCGATCACCTGATCGACCTCCGCAATCAGCTCTTTTCGAAAATAATTTTCTTCAATGCTTTCCTCGGAGCGCAATACCTGTTCCGCTTCATCGTCCAGATTGCCGCAGGGGGCGATTTTGTTCCGGCGGGCCTGTTTCCGCCTGTCGCTCCTCCAAAGATTATATGCAAATGAAAAAAACAGGGCTTTCGGATTCTGCTCCCAGTCCAGCGTCTGCCCAGTCTCCAGCGCCTTCAAAAAAGACTGCTGGTACAAATCCTCGGCATCTGCTTTGTCCATACAGAGTTTCAGGCAAAATCTATAAATATCCGTACCAAACTCGTCAATACATCTCTCAATTTCTCTTGCGTCCAACGTCTCACCTCCAATGCCCTTTCACTCTATATTTGCCGTGACCTTATGAACGGTTCATTTTATTTTTAAAAAAAGTTCCAGCTATGCTCCAAAAGGGGCTGCCGGGAAATCGCTGAATTTCCCGGCAGCCCCTGTCTGACACTGTTTAACCGTTTCTGAAACGTAGTATTTTATCCCTTCCGTCTTCGGGCCAGCAGCCATGTCATCACATGAACCGCCTGCTGGAAGCTGCCCTGTTCAATCAGATCTTCGATCTCATCCGGGGTGTATTTTCTGACATTCAGAAATTCCGTCTCATCCAGATTCTGTTCCCCGGACTTCCGGCAGTTTTCCGCCATAAAAACATAGGCATAGTTATCCGCCAGAGTTGCGTTGGAGGGTACGGTGATCAGATGCGTCCATTGATCCGAAACATATCCTGTCTCTTCCCGCAGCTCCCGTTTGGCCGCCTCCAGCGCATCCTCCGACACGGACGGATCATTTCCCGATCCATACTCCCTGCCGTCCGACCGCTCGATGCCCCCTGCCGGAAATTCCGTTGTCACCTCCCCGATTCCCTGCCGATACTGCCGGACGCAGAGATACCGCCCCTCTTCATCCGATGCCGCGATTACGACATAATCCCTGCGGCTGTAGCTGTAATAGGGTTCAAATACGCTTCCGTCCGGGAAACGGTAGGCAGACCTCCTGAAATCAATCCATTCATCCTGCACGATGTGCTCCGTGCTGATCTCCTCCCACTCCAGATTTTCATTGTTCTTTGTATTCATAATTTCTGCACCTTTTCCTTTATCATATTTTGCCCCCATGGGCGTTCTGTCCATTGTCTGAAAAAATTGGCCTGTGACCGGACAGTATTGTACGCGGCCCAGGAATCAGCTCTTAAATTAAGTATATCATATATTTCTACTTTCCAATACCCATGAATTGAAATCTGCTTTTCCGTATGGTAATATACCTTATGAAGCGGCCGTATGGCCATGATGGGGTGCCCTTGGGTATACCTTATGAAGCGGCCGTATGGCCATAATGGGGTGCCCTTGGGTATACCTTATGAAACAATCAGTTTCATGCTGGAAATCTTTTACAAATCGGAGGTAATGATATGAAAAAAATATTTACTTGCTTCCTGTGCGTCACCCTCCTTGCCGCCGTCCTCACCGGATGCGGTTCGAAAGGGGATGATTCCGCGCAGGCGGACACAGGCAAAACGGAAAGTACAGACACCGACCGTACAGAAGGTACGGACAAAGACACTTCAAAGGATACGGACACAAGCAGTACAAAGGACGACTCTTCGGAAGAAGAAGCCTATCTGGAAGGGCTGCACCATGTTGAAATCGAAGTGCAGGATTACGGCACCATTGCCCTGGAGCTGGATGCGGATACCGCGCCGATCAGCGTCACCAATTTTATCCGGCTTGCCGAGGACGGTTTCTATGACGGCCTCACCTTCCACCGGATCATCAGCGGTTTTATGATCCAGGGCGGAGACCCGAAGGGGAATGGAACCGGCGGTTCGGACAAAACGATCAAAGGCGAATTTTCCGAAAACGGCGTGGAAAATAAGATTTCCCATGTGCGGGGCGTAATCTCCATGGCAAGATCCAAGGCTCCCGACAGCGCATCCTCCCAGTTTTTCATCGTCCATGAGGACAGCCTGTTTTTAGACGGAAACTATGCCGCGTTCGGCCACGTAACCGAAGGGATAGAAGTTGTGGACAAAATCTGCGAGGATACGCCTGTGCAGGACAGCAATGGAACGGTGGACAAAGGTGACCAGCCCACGATCACATCTGTTCAGGTGATCGATTGATGTAAAACGAATTTTGCGGACATTGACAGGCAGGCACAAGAGCGCTTTGCATCTGGTTAATCTGGCAGCTCTGTAACTGATTCAATACAGCCATCTTTAATCATGATAATTTCATCTGCCTGTGCCGCAAGATACTTACTGTGCGTTACTACAATGACGCACTTTCCAAGCTCATGCGCCGTTCTTTTTAGTAATTCTATGATTTCCCCCGCCGTGTTTTCATCAAGGTTACCCGTCGGCTCGTCAGCAAGCAGCACTTTCGCGTTGCTTGCCAGTGCTCTTGCAATGGCAACCCGCTGCTGCTGGCCGCCCGATAGCTGCAAAACATTTCTTTTCCAATCCTCGCAGGGAATGTTTACTTTCTCCAATAAATCCTGCGGTTTTTTTGTTCCGCCAAGCCGTACGTTTTCCTCTGTCGTCAGATAATCAATCAAATTATAATTTTGAAAAACCAATGAAACATGATGCTTCCTGTGGTAGTTAAGTCCTTTTTCCTGTATATTTTCACCATTATACAAAATGGTTCCTCTCACAGGCAGATCCAATCCTGCAAGCAGGGACAGGAACGTCGTTTTGCCTGCCCCGCTTGCACCGACAATCGTGTAAAACTTCTTTTCTTCAAACTGCATGGAAACATTTTTTAAAATTTCTTTTTCTTTCTGAGATTTATAAGAATACTGCACATTCTTGACTTCTAATACCATCATTTTGTCCTCCTAACTAATTTCACTGAAAATATCTTTTGGATTTTTACGGGCAATCAGAATGCCGGCAGCCCCAACCGATATTACAACCAACAACGCTACGCCGAACCAATCGTACAGCATGAGTTCTGGTGTAACGGCGACGGAAACGCCTGTAACTGTTTCCTCTGAATCCACCGCATTTTTTGCAACTTTTCCTTCCTCTAAGACAGACTTCTCCGTTGCCTTTTGCACCTGCTGCTGTACAAGATAATCCGCTGTAATATCAGAAGCGGCGGGCGCAGCCGTAAAAGAGAGGAATAAGGCGGCGGCAGCGATCATGGATGCTTCCAATAATATCTGCCCCAATATTTTTATCTTCGGTGTGCCAAGGGCTAATAAAATTCCGATTTCCTGCACCCGCCCTTTCATCCAAAAAACAAATACTAAAAATAGGATGATCAGGCTGGCTCCTGCAACTACGATAACTAATATCTGGCTGACATTCTCCAAATCATTGAAATTTTTCGACATCTTATCAATATTTCCGTTGTTGTCAATCAAATCATAGCGTTCCCATCCAATATCCGCTTTCTGTATCTCTTTTTTTATTTCATCGTATTGGTTCACGTCTGCCACTTTGAAATATGCTTTTTCGTACAATGCACCTGATGTACTTCCTTCTGCTTTTTCTGGAAATCCTAAATCGGTAAAGATCATATTTTCAGAACGGTAAGTATCTCCGGACATAACAGGCGTCATTTTCTGCTGAACCCTGTAAATCCCAACAATCTCCGCCCCAAAGACGGTTCCATTCTCTATATCACGGCGGTCATTAAATTGTATTCTGTTTCCAACCGACAGGTTGTTTTTTGCGGCAAGTTCTTCTGAAATCACGCATACGTCAACATCCTCCTCCGTTATCATCCGTCCCTCCTTCATTGTTACATTTCCTGACAGGACATTGGCATCCAATGCCATATCTTTATTGCCGATTAAGCTGACACAAAGTAAATCAGAGCTCTGGTCTACATCATCATCCTCAATTCTGGAAAAATCCACAGGATTCACTGCTGTGACGGCAGTTGTAATATTATACTCGGAAATGCCGGTAACAGCGGCAATCTTTTCCATATCATGGATTAAAATTGTCTGGAACGAATTATCATATGATACTCTCCATGACGTACCATAGTTTGTTTCTATTTTTTCGACATTCACGCCATCGAAATTCCCTTCTTCCCCCTCGGTCTTTTTTTCAAGAATTTCATCTGCCCTGTTCCGCTTGTTTGCTTCGTTTGCTTCTATCAGAAATCCAGCCCCTACTGCCTGCTTTGTCTTATTCTGGGTGGCGATGCTTGCATTTCGGCTGGCCATGCCCGATAAAAAAAACAGACTGATCATAAATACTACAAAAAACAGAAGTATGCTTTTGACTGGTTTGCGTATAACCGAACGCCACGCCATTTGGAAACTATTCATTGTCTATCCCTCCATTTTCGATAAAGTTTCTTTGGGGTTCGTTCTTAATATCGGGAGCAGGGAAACTATGACTGCCGCCAATACAAGCAGGCTTCCCAAACCTGCCAGAATGCCTACATCTTTGAACTGTAATAACACTTCTAAAGAAATGTCTGTTGTTCCAGATTCCGTAAGGAAACCTTGTAAAATGCCCGCCATAAAGTTTCCAAGACAACATGAGCCAAGGACAGCGAATGCAAAGACGAAAAATGATTCCATAAATACCTGTAAAAAAATACTGGCTTTTGATTTTCCAACACTGATAAAAATAGCAGTTTCTTTCTGCCGTGTCCGCATCCACATACAAAGCAGTAAAGATACGATCACTGTTCCTGCCAGAAGCGTTAGGACAAGCATAAGCTTTGCAGCCCTGGTAATCTGTTCTAATGGAAGAGCCATTTGTTGATACAAGGTATCAGATGTCGTAGAATCTGCTTTATCAGATAAATATTTGTTCAATTCTTCCTCTAATAAACTTAATTGCTCTGGATTTTTGCAATAAACAGCAACTTTGGCATAACCCTCCGTTTCAAATAAATCCGAATAGGAACTGTTATCTATGAATATCTGATTTTCAATACGGTTTACAGAATCCATTCCTTCAGGCTGCCTGCTTTCATTTCCAGATAAAAAGATACCGACAATTTCTAAGGAAACCCGCTTTCCATTGGTATTTTCTAATTCTATCCAGTCTCCTGATTTTAATTGATTGGCATCCGCAAGATAAGAGTTGATAACAATCCCTTTTATGTCCCCCGCAATATAGCTGCCAGATACAAGACGGTATACCCCTTCTGAAAACCCGCTGTCATTTTCCAGATTATCGTAGGATAGAAGGGATACTTTCTGATTGGATGCTTCTGTAGAATCGCTGCCCGTAACCAATTGGAAATTTACAGGAAACGCATCGTTTTTTGCCAGGCAATTTACAGTGGAAACTTCCTCTAAATCCTTTATCCATTCCACGTCATCCAATGTAATCCTGTCATCCTCTTTCAAAATCCCCATGACAACTTTTGCTTTTGTTTTTTCTCCAATTGCCGTTTTTGAATCAGCCGTTGCACGGAGAATCATGTTTGTGCTTAGTATCATGCTGCTCACAATGAGCAGCACAAAAAACAATAAGACTGTCTTGGCTCTTTTTCGCTTCAAGTACCGAAACGCAAGCTGATAGAATGCCATGTCCATTCCTTCCTCCTATTCATATTGGGTAATGATTACTTTTTCAGCTGTAAAATTTTCTGTATTGTCAAAATTCCCATAGAGCAGCAATGATGTTTTTTTCTTGATATCCTCTTTGGCAGCGTCATTGACCGTGGCTTCTCCAATCGCTATGCTTATCACTGCTCTCTGGAATATGCAGTGATCTCCATATTTAACAGTCACTTTTGCCCCCTCATTTTCGTACCCTTCCGCGGCGACGACAGCCTCGTCAGCATGATCTGATGTTACTTGGTTCACCACGCATCCAAGATCTGAAAACTCGATTACATCTCCCTGCAAATCAGATGCCGCAATGATTTCATCACCATCCATACTCCCGACATCATTTGAATTGTTCTCATTGGAAATCTCTTTTTTGTCAGAGCCTGTTGTGCCATTTTCAATATAAGTATCTTTAGCTTCGCTTTCTCCGTTTGTGCCTGCTCCTTTTGGCGCACCGCAGCCTGCCAAAGTAAAAATACTTGCCCCAACCACGAATGCCCGCATTAATTTTTTGATCTTCATCATTCTTTTCCGCCTTTCTTTTTGATATGTTTGTATTTAGGAACTGTGCAAAAATAACTTGCCTTTTTGCGCAGAACAAATTTTCAGACACAAGGCGGAGGAATGAGGCGTACCGGGGTACGTCGATTGACGACAACGCAGTGTATGAAGATTTGGACAAGTAAAACGGTAAGATTATTTTTGCACAGTTCCTTATATCATAGTTTTTAGATGCCCCGCAAGGATGCACGGCATTCAGATAACAAAGCCATTGTATCTAAAAACCCTGCTAAAAATCCTGTAAAATACAAAAAGATATAAGTGACTTTTTAGAGGATTTTTACAGAATTTCATATTATACTAATACTAAGTGGATTCTATATTCCTAACCAGGAAAGGATTAAAAAAATGAAAATACTTCTTTTAGAAGATGATTTAGAGCTTTGCAGCTTGATACAATCACAATTAACAAAAAACGGGTATATGGTTGATGCTTGTAATGATGGGGAAAGTGCCATGCTGTATGCCTTACATACAGATTATTCCTATGATTTAGCTATTGTGGACAGGATGCTCCCCGTTATTGACGGGCTGACAATTATTAAAGCTATGCGGAAAAAAGGCATCCAGATTCCTGTTATCATCATTACAGGGATGACCGCCCTTAATGAAAAGATAGAGGGATTGGACGGCGGAGCTGACGATTATTTAGCCAAGCCCTTCCATATACAGGAGCTGCTTGCCCGTGTGAGGGCTTTAACAAGGCGTCCAAGCGAAATAAAAGCAGAAGATAATCTCTGCTACGCAGACTTGTGTTTTAATAAATCAAACCGTGGACTGACTTGCAGCCTAAAGACTATTTTTTTAACAGCAAAAGAGTCTGAATTGTTATATGTCCTTATGAAAAGTCCAGAAACACTTTTCTCAAGAGAACAATTGATATTGAAAATATGGGGTACATCATCGGAAGTTGAACAGGGGAATGTTGATAATTACATTTCTTTTTTACGGAAACGGTTAAGGGAATTAAAGAGTATCTGTGAAATAAAAACTGTATATGGGGCTGGATACTCTCTAACCCAGAAACGGAAATAAAATTCTTATGTCATACAAGCGACAGATTGGAGACCACAAATGCTGAAACCACTGTCAAAAAAATTAAACGCCTTTTTTATAACGGCTATTATGTTAATCATTACATCAATTATGATGATTCTCTGCAAAAACTATATCCACATGGAGCAATCAAATGAGATTATTTTTTTTCAGAAAATGGCAACGCAGATGATATACCAGTTTGAAGATAGCAGTCAGGATTTTAGATCCATTGCAGATTTCTACCATGAGTACAGACACTCTATATTCTGCTATATTCAAGATACCTCTGGAAAGATGATATACCAGACAGATTCTGACTTTCCTACGGATGCAGACACTCTTTTGGAGCGTTTCCGCATACAGACTGGCAAAGAAGATACTTTCATAATCACAAATGATAAGAAACCGACTACAGACCAAAGCGGTATATTTGAGTTTCATGGAACGAGAAATGACGAATATTTAGGGATACTTGCAACGATCGTAATGCCAAATAACACGGCTTACCACCTGTCGCTGATTTACAGGCAGCAGTCCTTGTTTGATATTTTAACAAAACAGGCTTTCCTTTATGTTTCCTTATGGTTTCTTTCCCTTATTGCCGTGACGATTATGAGCCATTTTCTAATAAAGAAAGCATTAGAACCAACGGAAGTAATGTTGAAAAGCCAGAAGGATTTTATCGCTTCCGCTTCGCATGAATTGAAATCCCCGCTTGCCGTTATTCTGGCAAACGCAGAAAAGCTGGAACAATTACAAATAGATCATACTGAATTTAGAAAATCTGTTAACATATTAGACAATGAATGCATGAGAATGTCGAAACTGGTCAAGGATATGCTGCTTCTGGCTTCATCTGATGCCAAATCATGGACATTATGCAAAAATATCATTGATATAGACACATTGTTAATCTCCTTATATGAAGCTTATGAACCGATCTGCATCAGCAAAAAAATCCGCCTGCGCTTGGAAATCAGTGAAAGCAGTTATCCTAAATTCTGTGCAGATGAAGAACGGCTTTTTCAGATATTATCAATTTTTATGGACAATGCCATTCACCATTCCATAAACAATGAGCAAATCGAAATTAAAACAGCAGTAACGGCAAAACATATCACATTTTTCGTAATCGACCACGGAAAGGGCATTCCAGAAGATGTTAAGCCGTATATTTTTAACCGTTTCTATTGCGCCGACGAATCAAGGACAGATAAATCAAATTTTGGATTAGGACTCAGCATAGCAGACGAGCTTGCAAAAATGATGAATGGTAAAGTTGGCTGTAAAGACACGGATGGGGGCGGGGCTACATTCTTTGTCACACTTCCTTTGAAATAGTCGAATGTCATATCTCCATGCAGCCATGGCTGCATGGAGATTTACTTCACGGGAATAAAAGGCTGCATTCCAAAGCGATGGTCATATATTTATCTCCAGCGCTCATGCCGTAGTCCGTCAGGTCCCGGGGTTCCCATTTGTCAGAATCCAGGCTGTCCGCCCCGTAGAAAAACTGGATGATCGGTACATTGCGGAATCTGGCAGCGGCCATGGAGGCCGAGCATTCCATCTCAACTGCAATGCAGCCCTGTTTTTTGCGCTCCGCCACCGCCTCCCGCGTCTCCCGGTAGATCCCGTCGGTGGTCCAGATTTTTCCCACCGTATAGGGAATCTTGTGGCTTTCCATGCATCTCACCGCCGTATCGACTGAAGCGCTGTCCGCATGGATTTCCTCGCTTCCTGGAATATAATGGTAGCTTGTGCCCTCATCCCTGACGGCTGACGACGGTATAATGATCCTGTTGTCAGCGGCCGCCTGGTTCAAGATGCCGCAGCAGCCAAACTGTATGATTTTCTCTGCTCCCATGGCGATGATTTCCTCCAGCCCGGCCACACAGGCGGGCGCGCCTACCCTGGAGAGAAATAATCCCACCTTTTTGCCCGCGTACTCGATCTCGTACACAGGAAGCGCCCCATTCGCAGTATACAAGCTTGCAATCACATTTGCCGGATTCCTCCGGACAAATTCCTGGATCACGCCTTCGGAAAATGTTGTGATACACACCTTCGGAAAACCGGCCTTTTTTTCCATCACATCACATGGATTGATCATTGCGTTTGGTTCCTCACAAAAGCGTTCAAAAATCGTTGCCATTCCATTCACTCCTTTACCAATATTTTTTTGATTTGTCTGACAATCCCGGAGGGTATTCCCTCATCCACCGGCATCAGCTTGCTGTACATCCTTACCCCCTGATACGAAAATACGATCAGATGAAATACCGCCTCAATGTCCACCTCATGGAATTCCTTTCGGTCTATGCCGTACTGTATCAGCTTTTTCCATGTATTCGCGGATATCAGATACTGCTGGTATAATGCATTTTTCTGTCCCGCGATCTCCGGAAGGCTGAAGTACTCATAGATTGCCGTGCTTAATGAGGAACGGCTGTCAAGCATTTCCTTCCTGTAGCCCTCCAAAATATCATCCAATATCGTTACGGCTGATTGGTTCTGCCCGATTCTCAGGTCAAATTCCTGATCCTGCCGGCTCATCATATCGTCGATCATTTCCTGAAAAATCTGGCGGGTGCTTTCATAATGGCAGTACAAACCGCCCCGGCTCAACTGTGCAGCCTCGCAGATATCCTTCATGGTGACCTGTTTAAACCCCTTTTCCGCAAATAAAATTGCAGCGCATTTCTTGATATGCTCCCTTGTTTTCTGTCCTTTTTTATTCATCAGTATACCTCCTTTCCGACATATGTGTCTTATATTATACGACATGCATGTCGGATTGTCAATAATTTATCTTCTTGACCCTTTGACAGCAAAAAAAAGCCCGTCTGCTTCATTTGAATAAAATCTTCATTTATTCTGCCGATATTTTGAATATCACACAATAAGCAAGGAGGAATTTTTATGTCAATGACAAATCTTATGATGGCTGGAAATACGCTGACACAGATGCGCGCTATGCAGTCTGCCAGCACACAACTGCAGGGAAGGGCAAACGTATTAAAATCAGAGCTGGAACATGATCAAAATCCAAGTGAAAATAAAAAGGCCCAGATGGAAGAATTAGAAGGCCGGGCCCAGGATGTCATGGACCAGATGATGGAAGCAGCCCAGAAGACAAATGACGACTTGAAACAGAACGCAGTAGAAAAAGACCAGAAAGACGAAACCAGCAAGCTGAATGAAAAGAAAGATGAGGAAGATTCCAAAAAAACCGCAGCAGACCGGGTAGAACTGTCCGAAGCGGGTAAGGATTCCCAATCTGCCGCAGCACTCATCATCCCCGACAGCGGTTATTCCTATACCAGTACCGGTATGCCGCAGCCACAGCCTGCGCAGCCGTTCGCTTTAAAAGTGGATATTACGGCATAATAGAAATGTTTTTATGATTACTATTCACAGTCATTTCACCCGCATGCGCAAAAACAGCCGGCAAAGCAGTCTGCCGATGCCGGGCATTTTGATTTTTTGCTTATGTGGGTGAAACGGCTGATTCCCTGTCCCGCGAATACTGCGGCCGTTCCGACAACAATGCACTCGACCATAAGCTGCTCTCCATTTCTCATTTAAAATACATCTTCTGTCATCCCCTGTATATCACTTTACATGTTTTCTTATAACATGCGATCCCAAACTTATGGATTGTCTGCATTCCTTCCTGTATAAGCGCAGTTGCATATCCCCCATCCTCAATCTGTTTCATCGCTTCACGGCACGCAAAATCAAATGCCCCGTCTTCCGCATATTTTAGTTCGATAACACACCCGATCTTCTCTGCCGGAATTGTAATCTTGATATCCGTGTAACCTGTCCCCGATTCCGCATTGGATTTTACAATCCACCTTCCTTCTGCTTTCAGCAATCCAAACAGCATTCCATGATAATAATTCTCTTTCATTGGTTTTTTTACAAATGTATCCCTGATACTAATGGAATCTGCCATAAACTTGTTTAAGATTTTCTCAACTATCTCCGCTTCTCCATCTCTGACGGCCATACAGAACTTTTTCCAGTTAGCTGTATCGCCGAGTATTTTTACTTTGAACCATGAGCGAATCTTCTTCTCGTAAATTCCCAGAACTTCCCTGTTGGGAATAACCAGCCGATAGTATCCCCCATCCGTCTCCCCCTGATCCGTCAGATAACCCGAAGAAAAAAGCGCGCTCCATAAATATGTCTGACGGGTATCTATATCCTCACTGTCAAAATCTGTATATGTCAGTTCAGGAAGCAACTGTTTTTCTACATATCCGCCGGAAATTAATACTTCAATCTCTGCTTTCGTCGTTTCCGTAGCTTCCGACAAAATATCCTGAACAATGGCATTGCTGCTGCTATTTTCCCAGTGCGGTTCCATGACCGCGTCTTTTTTTACTCTCAATTTGTCGCACTGGTTGATCACATCCCAGGGGCAATATACATCAACCGCTCCAAAATGATATCCGTCATACCATTCCTTTACATCAGAAAACCTATCTTCCACCCCATAATACTCCATCATTGTTCTGACTTCATCATCTGTGAATCCAAAATATTCCGCACATTCCACATCGGAAATGCCGCGGATCTTAAAATGATTTAAACCTGTAAAAATACTTTCTCTGGCAATACGCAGACATCCTGTAATAACAGCAAATTCAAGATTTTTATTTGTTTTAAGCGCCTGGCTGAATACAGACCGGATAAAATGTACCATCTGTGTATAATAATGATTTTGATATGCTTTATCCAAAGGAACATCATATTCATCTATTAAAATGATCACGCCCTTTCCATAATGCTTGTTCAGCATTTCTGAAAGCAGCCTGATACTTTCCTGCTGTACATCCTCTTCCAGATATTTTGCGTACAGTTCCCGCAGTGACTCCTTATCTATCTCTGTAAGTTTATTACTTTCCAGCAAATATTGATGCCTGCGGGCTTCTGTTTTTATGACTCGGGACATCACCTTTAACGCTTCCTCATAGGATGCTCCTGTTACATCTTTCAGACTGATCATAATAACAGGATATTTCCCCATATGTCGTTCACATAGTTCTGCTTCTTTCTCGATCTCCAGTCCTTCAAATAATGCGGCGTCTGTCCCAATCTCAAAAAACGTCTTAAGCATATCCAGGTTCAGACTTTTTCCAAAACGGCGCGGCCTTGTAAAGAGATTCACACTTCCCCGGTTTTTTAAAAGATCTGCAATAAATCTGGTTTTATCCACATAGTAAAATCCCTTTGTTCTGATATTGCCAAAAAATTCTTCCCCAATCGGAAGCTTCATCATTTCTGCCACACCTCCCTGTGGAATATTTTCCTATTCTTCCTCTGATATAAAATAATTCCAGCGAGAAGCCTCCTTTTCTGCAATCACCGCATCCTTCTCCGCACGCATAATCTCCATCCCCTTCTGGATTCCGCGGTTTTCAATCTGATCCAGTATTTCACACATGTTTTGGTCACCTCCTGATTTTTTTCCCTTTTGGACATTTATAAATCTCCAAAATCGACCTCGGACCGTTCCAGTGGGATTCTCCGAAGTAAAGGACGATGCTCAGTACCGGGCAGCGTTCTTTTGACTTCTCATCTAACAACTGCGACCGGTAGGCGGCGCCGTCATATCCGATGACTCTGAAAGGCATATCCTGGTCTGGCTTCGTCTGGTTTTCCAGTCCCAACAGGGCGATCTTGACTTTCCCCTTTGACCAGTACTTTGCGTTATCCCGTTCTTCCTCATGCAGCTTCCCCTCGTCTGCTTTATACTGGGATCTGACCTTCACAGGAATCAGATCCCTGGGCCTCACTGCCTGTTTTCCTTTAAAAACAAGCGCATTTACGATGTCGGCAAACACATCGTTGTAATCTTCCAGATGTTTTTCTACGATATCTTTTTGTCCCATCCATACTCCTCTTTGTTTTCCCTTATATTATAGTTCTTTGGCTGCCGGAATACAAGTACAATCAAGGCATGCGATCACTCCTTTCCCAGTATAGTTTATGTTCCCACCTATGGTGTTCACAGCAACGGTATAACGGTTTGTTTTTTCGTTTCAAACATTGAAATCAGGCGATACAGCCTTGAAAATGGAATAGAAATTTTCATATCAGATATTTAGAATGTTTGAAAATGTACCCGCTGGAATTGCGGGTGCTTTTACTTTACCATATGCATGAGTAAAAAGCAACATAAACATAAGGGTGAAATATACCAGTTTGAGTTTGGGAAAAACTATATTCCGGAGATGTCCTATGAACACAGGGGACTGGTGATTGGCGTAAAGCAGAAACTGCTCTATATCCTCCCGATTTTTTCCTATGCCCCGCTTAAACATCCTGATGTCTGCCATCCCACTGACCACCCGGATTCCAAAAGCAATATGTTTCTGCTTAAAGCCAGTAAATTTTCATTCATCACACATGATTCAGTGTTAAAGCTGAATGATATCCGGACTGCCAGTATCAACAGGATTCTTTACCAGCAAGACGGGCGGATTCCGCCATCGTCTGATACATACAAACAAATAGAAAAGCTGGTGCTTCAAAAGTACTTCCCCAGCTTTTATCATGATTATGAGCAGAACCTTCAGACAACTGCCTCCTTAAATGAACAGCTCATAGAGGCTGCAGATCATAACAATATATTGGAAGCTGAAAACAAACGGCTTAAAGCAGAATTAGAAACTTTACAAAACCAGTTCTCAGCGGCAAAGACAGATTAGCATTTCAGGCATTCCCATTACGGAAATGCCCTTTTTTTCATGTCAGGAACAAACTCTGCTGTTCATACTCCTGCTCCCGCCCAAGCACCGGCGGAGTCTTATGAAGGGCATATTGCGCAAATTGATCGTCATATACCCATTCCTTTAGTTCCCCTGTCTCCAGAACCAGCGGCATCCTGTGGTGAACAGGGGACACGGAGGCATTGGCCTGTGTCGTGAGGATGATAAAACGTTCCTCATCCCCGAATCGGTTGTAGAATCCCGCCATATACACAACGGCCGCGTCCTTCCTGAAAAATGTTACCTTATTTTTATCGGAATCCCACTCATAAAAATGCTTTGCCGGTATCACGCAGCGCCTGTGCAGCACGCTGTCCCGAAATGTTTTCCGTTCCAACGCAGTCTCCGCCCTGGCATTGATCAGAAGTCCTTTCTTTTGATACTGCGGAAATCCCCACTGCATTTCTTTCAGTTCCAGTGCAGGTGAAATGCTGCCCGAAGCGATTTCCGCAGTCTGTTCCCTGCGCTTACCGCATTGTATCAAAATTCCCGCAGGCTGGGAAGGGAAGATATCGCCTGTGCGCATTCTCTGTATCTGAAGGTCTACATTGTGGATCACCTTTTCGATCTCCCTGGCTGTCTCTTCGTCTACAAAAAATCTTCCGCACATAGTTGTCCTCTCCTTCTCCCGCGATGTACACGCTTTTTTCTACAGCGTTACTATTCACAGTAACTCTACAGCTTCAAAATACAGCATTGTCACATATCCAAAAAATTATCCGCGGCTGAGTCTCACTTAGGAACCTCCGAATTTTTACAAACGAATTGATGTTCGTACTAGTACAATATTGCATTAATTTTGAAGTAATAAGCGTTCGATGTTCATGTCAGTACAAGGCGGAGGAAGGAGGCGATGCCGGTAGCATCGTTGACTGACTCCAACGCAGTAATGGCATGGACAGCGAGCACTTATTACTCAATTATTAATGCAACATTGTACTAAATCTTCATCCGCCGCGCTTGAGCCAACATAAATCGAATACTCCATAGACTCCAGCCGCCACTCACGATAAGCCGGATCATACCATTTGAGTTTCTCCAGAGGTGTCGTGATCATAACCTCTTTTACCTCCCCGGCTTTTACACCGATACGTCTGAATCCGCGGAGCTGTTTTACCGGACGGTCAACCGCCGAATTCTCGAATCCCACATATACCTGTACGATCTCTTCCCCGTCCATTTCCCCAGTGTTCTTTATCTTTGCCGTTACTTTCAGGTTCTCTCCTTCCAGGAGTACTTTTGGGTCAGTGATCTCAAATGTAGTATAGCTGAGTCCGAAGCCATACGGCACCAACGGCCTGATTCCCTGTTTCTCCAAACGGGTATAACCATGATAATATTCGTAATATTGATCCGTTGCCTCCCAATCTACATGGGGAAGATCTTTCTCCGAATAAGGAACCACAAAAGGCAGTTTTCCGGATGGGTTTACATCCCCATAGATAATCTCCGCAAGCGCGGTACCGCCTTCCATCCCCGGATAATATGCCATAATAATGGAATTGACACAATCATACCATTCCGTCATCATGATCATATTGCCGCCAATGAGGACAACCGTATTTTTTTCATTTTCCGGACTGACCCTTTTTATTAATTCAATTTCATCCTCATGCAGACCGAGACTGGTTTTCCGGTCTCCTCCCGTGGATCCAATATAATTGTCCACCTCATTTTCAGATACAAACTCACCTTCATCGTCATAGTTGTATCCAACCACAAAGATTACAGCATCCGCCTCTGCCGCCAGTTTCTTCGCGCGTGAAATGTCTGAACCGTCATCAAGGATTACTTCACATTTTTCATTGGCCGCACTCAATCCTTCTTTTGGAGTTACAACATAGGGAGGACGTACCCAGCTTGAGCCGTGATCTCCGATCACTGCCGTATCCGCAAGCTTTCCGATCAAAGCCAGCTTCTTTGTCCTGCTTCTTTTTAAAGGAAGAACATTCTCATTTTTAATTAAAGTAATTCCCTTCTCTGCCGCCTCTCTTGCTGCCGCGATGTGCTCCGGACATCCCACCACCGACATATCATATTCCTTATGCTCTTTATCAAATGCAAGAAGAGTCCGTACGATACGAAGCGCCGCCTCATTTACATTCTCCTCCGGTACAAAACCATCCTCTACAGCCCTTATAAGGCGGCTCCCAAAATGTTCTGTCCAGAGCATCTCCATATCCTGTCCGCCGTTTGCGGCTTCCACGGTATCCCGCACTCCCCAGCAGAAATCGGACATTACAAAGCCATCGAAACCCCATTCTTTCTTCAATACCTGCCGGAGCAAATACTTGTGATGCCCGCAGTGTATACCTTGATAGCGGTTATAAGAGCTCATAATGCCGGCTGCTCCCGCATCCACACAGTCTTTAAAATGCGGAAGATAAACCTCCTGTTCTGTACGCTGGTCACAGGTTACACTACATTTAAAACGCGCATTTTCCATCTGGTTAAACGCGTAATGCTTTACACATGCTATAACATCTTCGTCCTGAACGCCTCTGACTAACGCGGCGCCCATTTGTCCGATCTGATAGGTTTCCTCCCCATAAGTTTCCTGACTGCGCCCCCACCCCGGGTGATATGGCAGATTGACACAGACCCCTGCAAACAGATTGCCGCCAAATGCCCTCGTTTCTTTTCCAATACAATGCCCTATTCTTTCCTCAAGCTCTATATCAAAGGTTGCCCCTCTTGCCATAGATACCGGAAAGCATGTTGCCATCCGATTTCCGCACACAACACCGCGGGGTCCATCCACAAAAAGCATGGGCGGTAAATTGTATTCTTCAATTCCTCCCGCTGCATACGGCTTTACATTATAGTGGTTTTCTTCATCTGCTGTAATTGTCTCTTCCAACTCCTCCGCAGACAGTTTTGTGATATCAATGTTTCCACTCATCAGCCAGACTTTTTGCTCCAAAGTCATCTGATCTACAATTTTCTGTGCCTGTTCTGTCATGGACAGGCGATATGCTTTTGTTGCCTTCAAACGCAAATTCCTCCTAATTTCGTAGTAAAGTTTATAAAGCTGGATCAACTATATCTTATATTTTTACTTCACGATATTACGCATGTATCTCTTCTTTATCAAATGACATAGCAGCGTCAAACGCTTCTCTGGTTGCATTGATGGCTCTTCTTGCCCTCACCGCGTCTCCAACTTCTAAGTAACCGCAGCCAATTCTACTGCATGCCCTCTTGAGCGCGCTTCCGTCGCGATTCCTTGCCCCGACCGCAATGACAGCAGCATCACAGGGGAACTCCACCACATTTCCGTCTTTTTCTCCTATCACGGCACCCTTTTTAATCTCCGTCACTTTGACTTCTGTTACCGGAGTGATCCCTGCGGCATAAATATTTTCCGTTACACAGATCTTCCGGGTACTTCCCATATCCGCGCAAAATTCTTTCATCATCTCCAGTACCGTTACTGTTGAACCCTTTGCCGCCAGATACTCCGCTACTTCCATACCAACCAGGCCGCCGCCGATCACAACCACATTCCCTGACACTACAGCCTGCCCGTTAAGTACTGCATGAGAGTCTGCGACAAACTCCTGTTCTACGCCCGGAATCGGAGGAATTACCGGTTCCGCGCCGATTGCATTGATTACCGCATGCGGTTTGATCTCCCGGATCATTTCTTCCGTAACTGTTGTATTCATGCGGATGTCAACACCCATACGGGCCGCTTTTTTCCCATGGAAATAACAGCCCTTTTCATTTCTTCTTTTCTCGGGGCCTCGCCTGCCGTCAAAAACTGGCCGCCAAGTTTATCAGAAGCCTCACATAAAATCGGATGATGCCCGCGCCGCCTTAAAATAATTGCTGCTTCAAGACCGGCAATACCGCCTCCGGCGATCAGAACTTTTTGGGGCTTCTCTGACGGAATAATCTTACATTCTGCTTCTCTTCCAACGGCAGGATTCCGAAGACATGTAATATGTGGAGACTCTTTGTTTTCAAATCCATCATAACATCCCTGGTTACATCCCACGCAATAATCTATTTCTTCCAATTTTCCGGCTTTTGCCTTGTTACAGAATTCCGGATCCGCCAGCTGGGCACGTCCTATCACAACCATGTCCACCTGATCCTCTTCGAGAATCTTTTCTGCCAGCTCCGGCGTATTGATCCTGCCCACACCGATGGTAAGCATTCCGGTCTCTTTGCGGATTCTGGCAGCATTTTTGATATTAAACGCATGAGGGATATCCACCGGAGGTACCTCGTATTTTAAACCTGCGGTCAGGATATTTCCGCGTGATATATCCAGAACATCCACCCCTGCCTCTTTTGCCAGTTTACAAAATGCGATCACGTCCTCAATGGTAAGTCCATTTTCCAGATAATCATCATGTGCGTCGATCCGCATCAATAGCGGCATTCCTTCGGGTATATTCTCACGGATGGCACGGATACATGCCAGAGGAAATCTGGCACGGTTCTCAAAACTGCCGCCGTATTCGTCCGCGCGGTGATTGATCCCTCCTGACAGAAACGAATGGGGCAGATAATTATGCGCGCAATGGAATTCCACACAGTCAAACCCAGCTTTCACGGCCCGGCCGGCCGCCTTTCCATAACAGGCGGCAATCTTCCCGGCCAGCGCGCTGCTGATTCCCGGAGATACTACTCCCGGCGACATCTCCATATCACTTGCCAGCAGGATCTGTGCTTCCGAATCCATACCTACGGCCAAGCTCCCCTGCCAAAGCTGCAGCCCTGCCTTTCCTCCTGCTTCATGAATGGCCTTTGTAAGCCTTTGGAAGCCTGGAATGTATGTGTCTTCGCTGAGTGAAAGAAATCCTTTCGGAGCACTCGGCGTATGTATACTGCAGACTTCTACGATATTTAAACCGCTTCCGCCCTTTACACGTGCCACATGATAATTGATCAAAGTTTCTGTCACATCCCTTGTTTTCCCGGAAAATTTCGTTCCCATAGCAGGCAGGACTACCCTGTTTTTCAATTCCATATCCTTAATGGTAATTGGGCTAAATAATTTTTCAAACATAATGCATTCTCCTATATCCGCGTTGTTTTTTCTACAGTTCCATCAGTTTATTCAATACATCCAGCACTTCTTCTTTCGTGCATATTCCAAATGAAACAAGTGTGCGCATCGGCATGGAATCCACCAGGGCATGATTCATATCCCCGGCCAATGCTCCATTTCCCTCATATTGGTTAAAGTACGCATACGACTTATCTTTCAGATAATCGCCGTATTTTCTGGTCCTGTCATCAGAAGCCAGTTCCTCCAGCGTCACATTCAGATCCAGCTTTAACGGAAGCCTGATAGATGTATTCATCTGCACAGACTCCGACAGACGGATATCCCTTGAGGACGCACCTATCAGAATATCGTACTTTCCGCTGGCTGCATACCAGTCTTTCAGATCTGTGTGATACCAGGCAAAGCTTCTGTGATCCAGTGTCATAATAACCGTCTTGGTCTCTCCCGGCTCCAGGCTGATTTTTTCAAAGCCTTTCAATTCTTTATCCGGGCGTCTGCAGGCGCCGGTGTTATCGCGGACATATAACTGTACAATTTCTTTTCCCCTGACCTTCCCGGTATTGGTAATATCCACGCTGACTGTCAGAGTATCCAGATCTGTCAGTTCATGCCGGTCCAGTTTCAGATTGCTATATGCAAATGTCGTGTAAGACAATCCATGGCCAAATGGAAAGGCTACCTGCATTTGTCTTGCATCATAGTAACGATATCCCACAAATACCCCTTCGCTGTATACGGTTTTTTCACTTTCTCCGAATGTTAAGTAGGACGGGTTCTCCGTCAGTTTACAGGGAATCGTTTCTGCCAGCTTACCGGAAGGATTGACCTTGCCATAGAGAAGCCTGACCTCCGCCTCACCTACAGCCTGTCCGCCTAAGTATGCCTCCAAAATCCCTTTTACATCCGACAGCCATGGCATTTCCACCGGAGAACCATTATGCAGCACAACTATCGTCTTCGGCTGTACCTTGATGATTTCCGAGATCAGGCGGTTCTGGCAGTCCGGGAGCCTCATATGTGCCCGGTCATAGCTTTCGGACTCAAAACTTTCCGGAAGACCGGCGAAGATTACCGCCTTATCCGCCTGGCGTGCCGCTTCTATCGCTTCTGCCGCAAGCGTCTCGTCATAGACATCCTGATCAACGCCGAAACCTTCCGCATAGGTTACATTTCCCGCAGCTGTTTCTATACTGGAAACTGCTTCTAATGCGCTGCTGACACGGAAACTGTTGATGTGGGAACTTCCGCCGCCCTGAAAACGAGGCGTTTTTGCAAATCCTCCGATAAACGCGATCTTTTCCTCTTCTTTCAGAGGAAGTACCTCTTCGTTTTTCAAAAGCACCATGGACTGCTCGGCAATACGGCACGCAAAATCATGGTCTGACTCCAATGTAAAAGGCTGCTTTTTCTTGTTGTCCAGATAACGGAAGGAAATACGCAGGATCCGCTCTACGGCACGATCCAATATTGCCTCCTCCAAAGTACCATCCTGAACGGCCTTCATGATCTCCTGGTCAGTGACCCCGCCTGTAGACGGCATTTCCAGATCCAGGCCGGCTTTCAGCGCCTCAACCCGGTCATTGACTGCCCCCCAGTCGGACATGACATAACCCTCAAATCCCCACTCATCACGGAGAATATCGGTGAGCAGCCATGGGTCTTCCGAAGCATAGGTGCCGTTAATACGGTTATAGGAGCACATCACCGTATAAGGCCGCGATTTCTTTACAGCGGTCTCAAAGGCAGGAAAATAAATTTCCCGCAATTTCATTTTTACAATCTGTATGCACGATCAGACGTACTTTTTTATTTTCCGGTACGGTATATTCATAATTCCACATCCCCTGCTGTCCCTCCTTTGTCCTATTCTGACTGAAATTCTTTTGTTTTATATGCATCCCGGTATTGTTTTGGAGTCATGTGCATATACTGCTTAAACACAGATCCAAAATAGCTTTGAGAATGAAAACACAGGTAATCGCTGATTTCTGTCAGATCGGCTTCCGAATACTTCAAAAGGTTTGCCGCGCGCTCCACCCTGAATTTCTGGATATAATCCTGAATGCTCATCCCCATATCTTTACGGAATGTCCTGGACAGATGCCCCTGACTGATTCCAAGTGTAACCGCAATATCCTCAAGATAAATCTTCTTATTATAATGCTTCCAAATGTACTGTTTACATTTCTCTGTATAACCAGATACACTTTCTTCTCTTTTTGTATCCTCAACCAATTTTGCGAATTCAATGACCACTTTACTGCTGTACCTTTCCAACTCCCTGATATCCGTACATTTATCAATCTGATTAATAAAAATATCACTGAGCTGATATGCTTTTGCCGGAGACACTCCTCCTTTGATTGCTTCTCTGGATGCGATCGTTGTCGCTGCAACCGCCAGGTTTCTGTAATGATCTTTTTTGTTTTCGGAGAGAATTCCCGTGTCGCCTGCCGGCGCCTGTACCCTGTTTCTGGCCTCCTCCGGCCATCCTTCCCTGACGCTTTCCATAATGTAACATTCTTCCATATACGTATGATGATACTTTTCTTCGTCAAAATACTGCATTTTATCAAAATCCAGATTACCGGTATACTGCTCCGTCACATCATTCTCTTCTAATGCATTGATTCTCAGGATTTCTTCTATCTCTGCAGCCCCCTCGTTCTCTATCTCGTAGATTACAGCAGCAAAATCCGCGATCCTGGAGAGCATTGTTTTTAAAGGAGGCCTCCCTTCTTTTACAGCAATTCCATAAAATTTATAAAAAGAATTGAGCCGTGCGAAATCCAGTTTTTCTACGCAAACCGGGCCTGTCAGATAAAACCCTTTCTTTCCTCTTACGCAAATAAAAAACACTTCGTTTTCATCTTGATAGATCACTGGAAGTTTTTGCCGTTCTGCTTTTTCTATCAATAACTTTGTCAGGAACGGCGCATGCGCAAACGGACTTTCTTCTTCCGGAAACGTCCCGAAACTCTTTGGCGGCATTTCCTTGCCCTCTGTATAAAAAATGGGCAATTCCAAAAGCAGTTCCATCTTTTTCATCAAGCCTTGCATGTGTATTCCTCCCAGTTTTCTTTCATTTCTACAATTTCAGAGCCTCTTCTCACTGTTTTCTCCTGAACAGTTGTTTTCGTTATGCCTCTGATTTCCCAGTTCTGCGGCTGTCTAATTCCGTGCGGATCTCTGGATATTTTTTATCCAGATCATACGGGATCATGACAAGAATTGCAATAATTCCGGAAACGATAGAGACTCCGCTGAACGCAAAATTGATCGCCATGTGGGTCTTCGGATATACTTCTGCGATCTTCTGGCCTGCCGCTACCGCACTGTCAAGCTTCGATGCATTATATCCTCCCCATGTAAGGCATGCCGAAACAGCAGCCGACGCAAAGGCGGACGCCAGTTTATTTAAGAAACCGGAAATTGCTGATTGTGTCCCTGCAAGGCATCTTCCGCATTTCCATTCCGTATAATCGAAAACATCCGGCATCATTGCAAAAAACATTCCCGACCGAAAGCCGAATCCAAGCCCTATCAATCCCAAAGCTGCCGTTGCAACCGTACTGCTGGATGTAAAGAACAGGATGATGTAACCGATCAGATCTATCACAGCTCCTAATTGTGTGATCTTGACTTTATGGATCCCTTTTCCATTCAAAAAAGCCGCAACGAGCATCGTCGGAATTGCAAGAATCGTCAAAAGTGACAGTGCTGTCGGCATCGCGCTTACATCTCCCACAATATAACTATAATAATACTGCATTGCTCCATACATTCCAAGGTATCCTGCATACATAAAAAAGATCAGAACCAGCAGCATAATATAATATTTGTTTTTAAACGCATTTCCAAAATCCTGCAGGAACGTGGATTTCGCCACCGCCTGTGTGGGCGGGTTGATTTCCACGATCGTAAATACACAGATGCACATGATGACAATCACGATCAGCCCGAGCACAATATTCGTGTTCCTGTATCCTGACGCCAATTCAGCCCCTGCGGCATCCGGTGATCCCGCGAAAAAATATACCATTGGAATCACAAACAGAGAAGAGGTTAAGGAGCCCAGATTTGCAAAAACCTGCCGGGTGGTCGATATCTTGGTACGCTCCGCCGGATTCGAGGATAACGCTGTAACGATAGGTGTCAATGGGATATTTACCAATGTATATCCAAAGGAAAATACAATATAGGTAATATAAGCCCATGCCAGCTTCGCGCCTGCCTCCCAGCCTGTCGGTACAGAAAACAGAAGGACCATTCCGACGGCAAGCACTGGTGCGCCGAACAGCATCCATGGACGGTAACGTCCCATCTTTGTATCTGTATGGTCAATCATGGCGCCTACCACATAATCTGTCACAGCATCAATAAATTTTGTTACTACGAACATGAAGCCGGCCGCGCCCGCGGAAATACCCGCACAGTTGGTATAGTAAAACAGCAGGTATGTATTGGCAAGCAGATATGCCAGATTACAGGCATAATCGCTGATACCAAATCCAATACGCTGTCTCCATTTAAACCCTGTTGTCTGATAATAACTTGATTCATGTTTTAAGATCTGCATAGTTTCCCTCCTAACTCATTTTGCTGTAATATCGGACTCTCTTCTAAAAGAAAAATTGTTATTCAACCGAACAGGTGGAATATTTTCTCATCCTCCTTCAGATTGTATGACATCCAAAATACAGCTCTTTTCTCTTTTATATGGATTTTCTTTACAGCATCAGGAATGTTATGCTGTACAGCAGATTGACCTGGCGCGCTATATATTATTTCCCTCAAACCTCCTCGTATCATATTTTTGTACACGCCTAAAGAGCTTTTTCAAATAACATTTTCTGGTGCTTATAATCCAAAAGTATATCTTATGTTCTAGGGTCAGCACGTCGATATCCTGATAATTTTATCAGAATCCAAACATTATTTTTATCAAAGCAGACCATATCCCAAAATCAAATTTGAACCCAATGTATATATACTTTGCTGTACTAGTACAACGAATAATAAATATCTGGCTATATCGCGCAGGATGATTTTTCAGATACAAGGCAGATTTTCGACGGCGTAGCGGTGGCTACGGCTAGAAAATCTAACGCAGTAGCTGGAAAATCAGACAAGTGATATGGCTAGTTATTTATTATTCGTTGTACTAGTTTCCTTCCACTTCCCATGACTCTTCCTGCATCCTGTGAGACAATCCGGTAAAATACGTCACTGGCGCATTGCCGGATACTTCAAAATAATAAAAGCCACAGGCCTCTTTTTTAGAAGTCTGTGGCTTTCCATCAATGATTCTATTTTTGTTCTTCTATTCTATTCCATTTCATAACAAACAGCGTAAAGTTTAAAAGGTTACTTACGCCATAGGAATAGCTGCTTTCTTCTTTAATTCCAGTACCGTTTTCAACGGAAGATCTGTCTTTTCCGCAATTATCCTCTCATCCAGAGTCCCAATCAGGTTTTTAGCAATTTTTATTTTTTCCTGCTCGCTTCCCTGTTCGATTCCCTGCTCAATTCCTCTATTCACCAGTAACTGTCCCAATTCTGTCATTCCAACCGCCTCCATCAATTCTTTCTTCTCAGCAGACTCTAAAAATTTATCCGCCATGATATACAATACTGCCTCAATCTTATCCTGCTCATCCTGCCCGACAGAACCTGCATCCCGTGTGATCCGGTACGCTTCCTCCACCCTGTCCTTCTGGGACATATCCCCGCCCATCAACAGGCAGAGCGTCAGCGGAACCAGATCCTCCTTCGTAAGTTCCCCGCCGCATTCCTGCTTCTCCTGAAGCTCCCTGATCACCTGGTCCGCATTGCGGCTCTGCATTGTAATCGGGACGATGCGGTATGTATTCACGCCCTCTGTAAATTCCGCCATCGGCTTTTGGATCTTCCCGGAAAACAGCACATAAGTGGTGACCGGAACCTTATGCTGGTAGCTATACAGCGCCTCGTAGGCCCGGAACCTCTTTAAGCCATCCAGCCCTTCGTTTGTGCTCTGGAACTCAAAATGCGCGCATGAGCCGTCCTCCATGTCAAAGTTAAAATCTTCGTGGAAGACCTTTACGTCCAGATGCACCAATTCCGTTGCCGCAATACTCACGGCTTTCCCCTTAATCCCGAAATACGGGAGCAGCACATCCGCAAAATACCGGAAGGCCGTCTTTAAAGCCACGTCCTCATGCTGGATGGCAGAGGCTTGCGCTTCGGGCTCCACAGTTTCCTGAGCCTGTTTCAAGTATTCTGTACCCATATCCTTTATCCTTTCCGTAAAACCATACAGGAAAGCCTTCTTTACTATAACTATATCAAAAATAACCTTTGCAGACAATGCGGTTTCACTAAAAATATTTTGTTTGCTTTTTCTCTATGGCAGTTTTGAAAATCCCCCGGATAGCAGGAAAGATAAAACCAGACAATAGAATGTACCCCGATCGGAGATATCCTCTCAGGTAGGATGTTTAAAAATAAATGGCTTCTCTGTATCGGAACACCATCCGCATAAATAAGTCTATGACAGATCAAGTAAAATGTCAATACAAATTTCGGATTAGAATGTGAACTTTCGGACACATTTGTTCAAGTAGACATACCCCTTGCGGGGTATGTCCCTCACAGAACCCGGCGTGCGGCTTTCTATGATTATCCGATGATTTTCGCTAAATTTCAGGATTATGATTTCAGTACAATGATTGCCGGTCGTTTATGAAGTGCCATCCAAAACAGAATCCATGAACTCTATTCGCCGCAAACTTAAAAACAGGTCTGCGGCTTTTTTCATGTCAAAAAACAAAGAAAGTGAGGAACTCTTATTGAAACATCAATTCACAAGAAGAACGGTATCAGGCCTGCTGGCCCTGGTTACGGCCCTGTCAGCCCTGATCCAGCCAGCCGCCGCATTTGCGGAAGAGACAGAAACACAACCACTCTCCTATGAAGCCAAATACCCGGCCCTGGAAGCAGTCCGGCCGGAACTGACGGAGGAGGAGATCGTAACGGCAGGGGATTATGAGATCGAAGCCGGAAGCAGCTTTGAGATTGAAAAAGATTTTTCTGGTATGGAAATCCCGGAGGGAAAAGTAACCGTCAGATTCCATGAAGCCAAAAACAGCGAAGGGCAGGACTTTGATCTCAACCATCCGGACACCTACCAGGCGGTTTACTTTGTGGAGCCAGTCAGTGGCCATCCGTTTTATCACGTCAAACGCAACATTACCGTGATAGAAAGACCGGATCACCAGGAAACAGGAGAAAACCATCAGGATCCGTCTGATTCAGAATCCAAAGTAGAGCCGGAATCCAAAGCGGCAGATTTAGAATCCAAAATGCCAGATTTTACAAGTATCTGGCTCTATTTTTGTATGTAGATGAAGAAAATTTTCCATCAAAAATAGGGCTGAAGCACTATATTAGTGCAACAGCCCCTACCTCATTTATTCGTAAAATCCGTGCTTCGCACTTTTGTGCCTGCTAACGCAGTCGCATTTTACTCATTAATGAGGTAGGTTGCTAATCCAAAGTCGTCTACGGATGTTGTGCCATAGGAATACCCGACAGCAGCACCGACATATTTTCCTCCCGAAACAGTAAATTCAGAAACGGTGCAGGATTTTATATCTGATTTTGCAGGTTCATCTTCCACAGTCCTTTCCTAAAACAATAGATTGCGCATGCAATCTATTGTCATGAATTATGCAAGTGCCTTTCCGAGCGCCCTGCAGTCATCCAGCGCGTCTTCGTCCGGCGCCTCATTGCAGGTCACGCTGTCGCACACAAGCACTGCGCCCGCCGTCCTGCAGGTTTCCTCCCAGTTTCGCATCCATTCCCCGTCGCCCCATCCATAAGAGCCGAACAGCCCGGTCTTTTTCCCTCCGAGCTTTCCTTCCACGGAATCAAACATCGGCTGGAATTCGCCTTCTTCCAGCACCTCCGCGCCCATTGCCGGGCAGCCGAAAGCAACTGCGTCATAGGAGTCCATTTTGGAAGCGTCAAACTCTGAAGCTGTAAGCAGATCCGCCTCCGCCCCGCCTGCCTTCGCGCCTTCCAGGACCGCCTCCGCCATTGCCTGCGTGTTTCCGGTCCCGCTCCAATATACTACCGCTATTTTTCCCATAATATGTATCCTGCCTTTCTGTTAAAATATTTTCCACCTGTACGGTTGCAATCCGAAGTCACATTTTTATGCAATTTATTGCAATGAAAATGCGACTTCGGATTGCAACCGTACAGGTAGAATATTTTTTATATATCAAACGGCCGCTGTGAGCCGTTCAATAGACTTACCCTGTGCGAACTGCGCAATACAGACCTCCGTGCATTTCTGGTATTCTGCAAATGTCTCTTTTGCCTTATCCGCATCACCGTAGACCTTCCATTCCCCCACGCATTTATACCCTTTGGCCCTGTTCTCGATAAAGCCGCTTACATCTTCCGGCGGGTAGCCAAGAAATAATCCGATTTCATGGGGGAATTCCTCGCCATCCGCCAGCCTCTGCATAAGCTGGATAATGCACCGTTCCGGCGCGCCAAAAGTGTACCCGCGTTTTTCTAACAGACTACAGGCATCAGCCTGCTGTAAGTCCTGCGACAGCTTTGACGGCCGGTATACATAAACCGTAGTTCCCGCTACTTAATTCTCTCTACATCCTGGCGCACTCATCCTCGGTTGGAGTATATGGTATTTCTTCAGGGCATTTGATTTTAAAATGTTTATATATATCATTCATTTTTTTCACTGGCTCACTTGTAATCAATGAGTTTGGGTATACAAGTGCCCCTTGGTGGCTGAGGACAGAAAATACCTCGGATGGGGAGAGTTTTGTATTTAGCAGCCGGTCCTGCAGTATTTTCAGGACTGCCGTTGACAGGAGAGTCATCATGAGATGCCCTCGCAAGGTATCCTCATGGTGGATATCAAGCGGGAGCATTTTCCCTTCCCCTTTTCCGATGCGAAAGATTTCCTCTACCTGATTCCTCGTATAATACAGCGACAGGATGCGCTCCTTTGCGACTGCCCTTGACGAGACTAACATAAATAGGCCTGCTTCCTGCATTTGCCCGTAGATCTCATTGGGGGATTCATTCCCATCCTCAGCTTTGGCTGCAACCTTCCGAAGTTCCTTTGACTGTGTTGTGAGGTCAAGGCACAGATAACCATATGCTTTCCTGTCGGATTTGATGCCAAGCATAACATCAATCTGTTTCATATAGTACAATCCTCCGTTATGGCAGACGAGGTTTTCCTTTGCCTCCAGTCCGGCACGGTGTATTTTTACTGCATCTGTAAAAACTTTATTGTTACTATGGGTCCGGGTTACGAAAGAAACCTT
>CAJSZT010000053.1:0-34248 GCA_910573785.1 Lachnospiraceae bacterium
CGAACTTTGGGAGTCGGATGTTGTAAATAGAACCTATAAAATATTGAACTAATTTAAGCACCTGTGTATGCAGGTGCTTAAATTGTCAGATAATTACTCAGAAATTTTATCTACACCCTTGCAGAGAAGACAAAAAATGAGGACAGAAAGAGTTACATGTCACACCCCGACCAATCACCACGCTGATTGGTCGGGAGGATGCACATAAGAGCTGGTATTCAGGCCGTCCATTGCCGTAGGCAATTTAAAATGACGGCCTGAGTTACAGGGCACGCCTGGTCAAGGTGTGACCTGTAACCAGAAAGAATTTTCAAAACATAAAAAAAGATTGCATTCTTTGGAAAATCATGTATAATGATAGCGTAACTCAGAAAAAGTTAGAAACAGAAAATAATATTTTTTGAGGAGGTCTTTGAATTATGAAAGTACAGAATATTACAGACATAGAAGGATTTTTCAAGGTGGTTGATCAGTGCAAGGGGAAGGTAGAACTGGTGACAGGAGAAGGGGACAGACTGAATCTGAAGTCCAAGCTTTCCCAGTACGTATCTATGGCGAATATCTTTTCCAATGGTGAGATTCCGGAGCTGGAGATCCTTGCTTATGAAAAGGAAGATACAGACAGGCTGATCGGATTCATGATGAACGGAAGCAACTAATACGGAGCAGGCTGGGTGGTTCTTGTGGGAACCACCTTGTTTTTTTACACAGGAAGTAAATATTTACAAAACGGCAGTCATTTTTGGCGGAAATAGAAAAGCGGCTGCGGGCGGGAGGTGAAGCATGGGGTTTGTGCATTTACACGTCCATACGGAGTATAGTCTCCTGGATGGTTCAAACAAAATATCGGAATATGTGGCAAGGGTAAAGGAACTGGGCATGGACAGCGCGGCGATCACGGACCACGGAGTCATGTACGGGGTGATCGACTTTTACCGGGAAGCAAAAAAAGCAGGGATCAATCCCATCCTTGGATGTGAGGTCTATGTGGCGCCGGGCTCCAGGTTCGACAGGGAGATCACGGGCGGGGATGACCGTTATTATCATCTGGTCCTTTTGGCGGAGAATAATACCGGCTATGCCAATCTGATGAAGATTGTGTCCAAAGGGTTTGTGGACGGGTATTATTATAAGCCTCGTGTGGACAAGGAACTTCTGCGGGAGTACCATGAGGGGATCATTGCATTGAGCGCCTGCCTTGCCGGGGAGGTGCAGCGATACCTGGTTCGGGGGCTGTACGAAGACGCGAAGGAACAAGCGCTGGAGTATCAGGACATTTTCGGGAAGGGCAATTATTTCCTGGAGCTGCAGGACCACGGTATTCCGGAGCAGAAGCTTGTGAACCAGCGTCTGCTGCAGATGTCCGAGGAGCTGGGGATCGAGCTGGCGGCCACCAATGACGTGCATTACACCTATGCGGAGGACGAGAAGCCCCATGACATCCTGCTCTGTATCCAGACGGGAAAAAAGCTGGCGGATGAGAACCGGATGCGCTATGAAGGCGGGCAGTACTATGTCAAATCTCAGGAAGAGATGACAGCGCTGTTTCCTTATGCGCGGCAGGCAGTGGAGAATACACAGAAGATTGCTGACCGCTGCCATGTGGAGATTGAGTTCGGCGTGACCAAGCTGCCTAAGTACGACGTGCCGGATGGGATGACCTCCTGGGAATATCTGAACAAACTGTGCTATGAAGGGCTGGATCAGCGTTACGGCGAAGAGGCTCAGGAGAATCGGGAACGGCTGAAATACGAGCTGGATACGATCCAAAATATGGGGTATGTGGATTATTTCCTGATCGTGTGGGACTTTATCAAATATGCCAAGGACCACGGGATCGCTGTCGGGCCGGGAAGAGGCTCCGCGGCGGGCAGCATCGTGTCTTACTGCCTGGGGATCACTGATATCGATCCCCTGCGGTATCAGCTTCTGTTCGAGCGGTTCCTCAATCCGGAGCGTGTGTCCATGCCCGATATCGACGTGGACTTCTGCTTTGAACGAAGGCAGGAGGTCATTGATTACGTGGTCCGCAAATACGGCAAGGACCGGGTGGTGCAGATCGTGACCTTCGGAACGCTGGCGGCCCGGGGCGTGATCCGGGATGTGGGCCGGGTCATGGACCTGCCCTACGCGTTTGTGGACTCCATCGCGAAGATGATTCCGAAGGAGCTGAACATTACCATCGCGAAGGCGCTGGAGATGAACCCGGAGCTGAAAAAAGCCTATGAGACGGATGAGCAGGTGAAAAATGTCATCGACATGTCCAAACGTCTGGAAGGATTGCCCAGGCACAGCTCCATGCATGCCGCCGGCGTGGTCATCAGCCAGGAGCCCGCGGATGAATATGTTCCGTTATCCCGGGCCCAGGATGGTTCCATTACGACGCAGTTCACGATGACCACGCTGGAGGAGCTGGGGCTTTTAAAAATGGATTTCCTGGGATTGAGGACCCTGACCGTGATTCAGAACGCAGTGCGGATGGTGAAGCAAAAAGCGCCGGAGCTGGATCTAAATGCCATTAATTATAACGACCAGGCCGTGCTGGACTACATCGGAACCGGAAAAACAGACGGGATCTTCCAGATTGAAAGTCCGGGTATGAAAAGCTTCATGAAGGAATTAAAGCCTCACAGCCTGGAAGATATCATTGCGGGGATCGCCCTGTACCGTCCGGGGCCGATGGATTTTATCCCCCAGTATATCAAGGGGAAGAACGGGGCGGGATCCATTGTATATGACTGCCCCCAGCTGGAGCCCATCCTGTCGCCCACCTATGGCTGCATCGTCTATCAGGAGCAGGTCATGCAGATCGTCCGGGATCTTGCTGGCTACACCATGGGGCGGAGCGATCTGCTGCGGCGGGCCATGTCCAAGAAAAAAGGGGATGTGATGCGCAAGGAGCGGCAGATCTTTGTCTATGGCGATGAAGAGACCAATGTACCGGGGTGTGTTAAGAACGGGATTGACGAGAAGGTTGCAAATAAGATCTATGACGAGATGATCGATTTTGCGAAATACGCGTTCAACAAGTCCCATGCCGCCGCCTATGCGGTGGTGGCCTATCAGACCGCATATTTAAAATATTATTATCCGGTGGAATTTATGGCGGCGCTGATGACCTCCGTCATTGAAAATCCGTCCAAGGTGGCGGAATATGTATATGCCTGCCGGGGGATGGATATCCAGATCCTTCCGCCGGACATTAACCGGGGCTATTCGGATTTTTCGGTGGATTCCGGACAGATCCGTTACGGACTTGCGGCGATCAAAAGCATCGGGAAGCAGGTGATCCAGGCTATCGTATCGGACAGGGAGGAATTTGGCAGCTTTAAAAACCTGGAAGATTTTATTAACCGGATGTCTATTAAGGAAGCATTGAATAAAAAGGTGATCGAAAACCTGATCAAGTCCGGCGCGCTGGACTGCCTGGGAGGAACAAGGAAGCAGTTTATGAGTATTTACCTGCAGATCCTGGATCATGTGAACCAGGAAAAAAAGTATGCCATGACAGGGCAGATGACTCTGTTTGATCTGGTGGAAGAGGAGGAAAAGAGCCAGTTCGAGATCCGGCTGCCGGATGTGGGGGAATATACGAGAGAGAACCAGCTCGCATTTGAAAAGGAAGTGCTGGGGATCTACATCAGCGGACATCCCCTGGATGCTTATGAAGCGGCATGGAGAAAAAATATTTCTGCCGTCACGCCGGATTTTCAGCCGGATGAGGAAACAGGGCGTTCCAAGGTTCACGACGGAGCCAGGGAAACCATAGGCGGACTGATCACGGACAAAACAGTAAAATATACGAGAACAAACCAGATGATGGCATTTGTGACCGTTGAGGACCTGCTGGGAACCGTGGAGGTGGTCGTATTCCCGCGGGACTATGAGAAGAACCGGGAGCTTTTGGAGGTGGACCAGAAGGTATTTATCCGAGGAAGAGTGTCCGAGGAAGACGAGAGGCCAAGTAAGCTGATCTGCGAGAAAGTGATCCCCTTTGACCGAAAAAAACGGGAGTTGTGGATCCAGTTTCCGGACAAGGCGGACTATCTGGAACAGGAACAGACATTGTTCGGACATCTGAAGGATTCCGACGGGGAAGACGAGGTGGTGATCTACTGTCAGGCCGAGCGCGCGGTAAAAAGACTGCCCAGAAACCGGAATATCCTGATCACTCCTCAGGTATTAAGCAGATTGATGAATCAGTTTGGGGAAAAGCGGGTAAAAGTAGTCGAAAAGACTATTGAAAACCGTATATAAATAGTATAAAATAAATCATTGAAGAATGTACAAAATCAGGCGGTGTAATTCCTGAATCCTGGTTCCTTGTTTCAGGCGCGGAGGCAGCCGGGAACAGATGTGCCTGGTAAATTCTGATGCTGCAGAAATTCTGCCGGCGGCAGAGTTTTTGCAGGGTACTTACTTTTAATTATATGATATTGAGCGGCAGATTTTTCTGGCGCTCAATACACCTGAGGAGGAAGGAAGCATGGGAGAAATGGAAAACAAACAGGTATTGGATGAAATGGAAGACACGATCCGTACGGTCGGTGTCCTGACAAGCGGAGGCGACGCTCCCGGAATGAATGCTGCGATCCGCGCAGTGGTAAGGACGGCTTTGTCACACGGCTTAAAGGTACGCGGGATCCGCAAGGGATATCATGGTCTTCTGAAGGAAGAGATTATTGATCTGTCCGCCCGTGATGTGTCGGATACCATTCAGCGGGGCGGAACACTTCTCCAGACTGCGCGCTGTAAATCCATGCGTACAACGGAAGGACAGCAGAAAGCAGCGGCGATTTGTAAGAAATACGGTATTGACGCGCTGGTGGTCATCGGCGGCGATGGTTCTTTTGCGGGCGCGCAGAAACTTGCCAATTACGGGGTGAAGACCATTGGGCTTCCGGGAACCATTGATCTGGACATTGCATGCACAGAGTATACCATCGGGTTTGATACGGCTGTGAATACGGCGATGGAAGCCATTGATAAGGTCCGTGATACTTCTACATCCCATGAGCGGTGCAGTATCATCGAGGTTATGGGACGTGACGCGGGATATCTGGCTCTCTGGTGCGGTATTGCCAATGGCGCGGAGAGGATCCTGCTTCCCGAGGAGAAGGAGAACTTCGATGAAGCGGCGCTGATCCAGGATATCATGGCGAACAAGAGACGCGGCAAGAAGAATTACATCATCATCAATGCAGAAGGTGTAGGCGATACGATCAACCTGGCAAAGAGGATTGAGGAAGCGACCGGAATCGAGACCAGAGCGACGATCCTGGGACACATGCAGCGCGGCGGAAGCCCGACCTGCAAGGACAGAGTCTATGCGTCTACCATGGGGGCTATGGCAGTGGAGCTGCTCCTGGCCGGCAAGTATAACCGTGTGGTAGGCTACAAGGAAGGCGAGTTCGTTGATTACGATATCAACGAGGCATTAAGCATGAAGAAGAAGATCTCCAATCATCAGTATGAGATCTCCAAGGTGCTGGCGCTGTAATCGAAAGGCTGCCGCACCGGACACCATCATGTGCAGAAAGGCTGCCAGTGGCAGGCTTTCTGTATTATTGCGAAAAAGTAAAGACCCAGGGGATAAAACAGTATGGAGTGTAAAAAAGGGGCACCGGTCGGTGTATTTGATTCAGGAGTAGGCGGCCTGACCGTAGTGCGTGAGATCATCCGGCAGCTCCCGAATGAAAATATTGTATATTTTGGAGATACTGCCCGGGTACCTTACGGCAGCAAGTCTCAAAAGACAGTGATCCGCTTTTCGGAACAGATCATCCGTTTTCTGAAGACCAAACAGGTCAAGGCGATCGTCATTGCCTGCAATACGGCCAGCGCTCTTGCGCTTGAGGCGGTGCGGGATGAATTTGATATTCCGATCCTCGGAGTGGTAGCACCCGGAGCGAGGGCCGCTGTGAAGGTGACCCGGAACCGGAAGATCGGTGTCGTGGGTACGGATGCCACGGTCCGGAGCGGGGTATACACAAAAGTTATCCAGGGAATGGACCCGCAGATCCAGGTCATTGAAAAGGCATGCCCGCTGTTTGTTCCTCTGGTGGAAGAAGGCTTCAAGGAGCATGAGGTGACCCGGGAGATCATTGAGTATTATCTGGAATCCCTGCGTGCTACGGATATAGATGCCATGATCCTGGGATGTACCCATTATCCTCTTCTGCGTTCCCGGATTCGTGTTTATATGGGCGAGGATATCCAGATCGTCAATCCGGCCTATGAGACGGCGCTGGATCTGAAAGCGCTCTTGGAGGAGCGGGATATGGCCAATGGAGACAGGGAGACGCCGGGGAGCCGATATGAATTCTACGTCAGCGATACGGCTGAGAAGTTTCGGCATTTTGCCAACACGGTGATGCCCTTCGACGTACCGGAAACGAATGTGGTGAATATAGAAAGCTATTAAGGATGTCAGGACTGTGCATTCACTGTGCGGTCCGTACAGTGTAAGACGGCTGCAATACATGGAGGATGGAGTATGACAAAAGATGTGCTGGTGAGTATCTCAGGTCTGCATCAGGACGCAATGTCCGATCTGACGGAAGAGAATGAACCGATTGAAGTGGTGACTCCGGCGAGCTACTACTGCCGGAACGGAAAGCACTATGTGATCTATGATGAGCTGATGGAGGGGACTCCCGGAGTGACCAAAAATCAGATCAAGATATCGGGGGATGACAGCCTGGAGATCATTAAGCGGGGGCTTTCGAATTCACATATGGTTTTTGAAAAAAACAAGAAGAACCTTACTTATTATCAGACGCCGTACGGACAGATGCTTGTAGGCGTCAATACGAAGAATATGGAAGTGAAGGTGACAGACAAGAAGATTGATGTTTCACTGGACTACGAGCTGGATGTCAATCATGAACCGATGGCGGACTGCACGATCAAAATGAACATCATGTCCAGAACTGCCGGCGATTTTTCCTTGAATCTGTCATAAAAATCAGCACACATCCTGGGGAATGTGTGCTGATTTTTTTCAGACGGATTATTTCTTTTTGTCATCCTTCTTTTCTTTTTTAAAACGGTCCATGAATTTTTTCTTGGGCTGCGGCTTCTCCAGGGAACCGCGGATGCCCTTTACACTGGTTATGTAAATTCCGCTTAAGACTGCCTTGATGGGCTTGCCGCCTACCGGAATTAACGGATAGACCTGCGCGTCGCACATCAGAGACATGATCTGCGGACCGATCTTGGCCTTTACGACCGGAACCTTGGAGCGCCGGAGGTACTTGGGGGTATTCTCCACAACTACAGCCGGGAAACCGGCATCTTTCAGCTTCATTTTTTTCTTATCGATCACCATCATGGTAACCGTCTGCGCAATGGCATCCATCTGCTCCTTCTGCGCAGCCTGCTTTTTTTCCATCTTCTTTCCAAAAAAATAAAGTGCAATAAATGCTGCGATTAAAATCGCTAAGATCACCAGCATTACGATCGTTACTGTACTCACGGCAAATCCTCCTGTTTACTCTTTTTCCGTAATCTATTGTAACATTGTTTTCGGTGAAGTGCAAGCAGACATTGGACGAACTGCTTACTTTTTGCGCATGGCGGTGTGAATACGAACAGAAACTTGACAAACAATACATTAAGAAGTATTCTTGTTACTGTTCACGGTGCCCTGCGTCTTGCTGCAAGGCATCCGGCAATCGCTGCTTTCGAATGATGGAGGATTTTTTTATGGCGGAAACGATCTGGAACGGGACTGCGGTCACATATCATTTTATTATGGATCATCTGGTGATCATCAATATCTTACTGTCTCTGGTGATCATTTTTTTTCAGCGAAGGTCTCCGCAGACGGTGTGGACGTGGCTTTTGATCTTATATTTTATCCCGATTCTCGGGTTTGTCATGTATCTTATGATCGGACAGGATTTTCATAAGAGCCGGATGTTCAAGGCAAAGGAGATTGAAGGGGAATTGAAGTACGCGGTCCGCCGGCAGGAAGAACGGATCTACCGGAAGCGGCTTCGCCTGGCCAATCCGGAGCTGCGGCGTTTTGAGGATCTGATCCTGTATAATCTGGAAGCCGGTCAGGCAGTGCTGACGGACAACAACGACGTACGCGTCTATGCGGACGGAAAAGAGAAGTTCCGGGCATTGATCGATGAGATGAAGCAGGCAAAATGTTATATACACCTTCAATATTATATCATCCGGAATGATGAGCTGTGGCAGAAGATTGAGCCGGTGCTGATCCAGAAGGCAAGGCAGGGAGTGGAAGTGAGGATTCTCTTTGACAGTATGGGCTGCCGTACGATGCATAACCGGGACTGGCACCGTCTGGAACGCGAAGGAATCCAGGTGGCGGAATTTTTTCCGGCACTTCTGGGGCAGTTCCAGCTTCGGATGAATTACCGGAACCACAGGAAGATCGTTGTCATTGACGGCAGGATTGGTTTTGTGGGCGGCTTCAATGTGGGCAGGGAATATCTGGGAAAGAATAAAAAATTCGGCTATTGGAGGGACACTCATCTGTGTATTGAGGGGGCGGCAGTAACCTCGCTTGCGGTCAGATTTGTGCTGGACTGGAACTATGCCGCGAAGGAAAATCTGTTTCAGCAGGATAATCTGTTTGAGATTCCCACATATGTCAGGAAGGGGCGCGACCCGGTGCAGATCATTTCCAGCGGACCGGACTCCAAGACCAAGACCATTCATGACAATTATCTCAGGCTGATCCACAGTGCAAAAAAGCATGTCTATATCCAGACCCCATATCTGATCCCGGATGACTCGATTCTGGATGCGCTGATGATCGCCAGCCGTTCCGGGATTGATGTACGGATCATGGTGCCCTGCAAACCGGACCATCCGTTTGTGTACTGGGCGACCTATTCCTATCTGGGCGAGCTGGTTCAGGCCGGAGCGAAATGCTACGTCTACAACAACGGTTTTCTCCATGCGAAGACGCTGAGCGTGGACGGGATGGTGGCCTGTGTCGGGACGGCAAACATGGATATCCGCAGCTTTGAACTGAACTTTGAAGTCAATGCGGTGATCTACAGTGAGCCCACCGTACAGCGTCTGGAGCGGATCTTTGAGACGGATATGACGAAATGTACTCATGTTACCAGGAAGGTCTATGACCAGAGAGGATTTATCATCCGGGTGAAGGAACAGTTCAGCCGGCTTTTGTCCCCCCTGCTTTAAGCCGCGGGATTTATAAATTGGAAGCGAATACCGGAATTAAATCTAAAAATGACTTTTTTTCAATCATGGAATATGGTATACTTGAACAGTAATCGGCAGACCATACCGATTTGCCGAAAAAGCTTTTGCAAAGAATTATGAGGTGAAAAGATGAAGAAAAAATGGATCGCAGTGCTGGTAAGCAGTATGCTGGCTGTGTCTTTGGCCGGCTGCGGCTCGACATTATCGGATGAATACATCACGATAAACAAGTACAAAAAACTGGAGATTCCCAAGCTGGAGAATACGGAGGTGTCGGATTCGTCAGTTGAGAGTTCGATCAGCAGTCAGCTGGCTACATCTCAGGAGCGTAAGGAGATTACGGGCCGGGCAGCCAAGGACGGAGATACCGTTGACATTGACTATACGGGCACCATCTTCGGAGAGGAATTCGACGGAGGCAGCGCTGTCGGAGCATCCCTGATCCTGGGCTCCGGACAGTTTCTGCCTGCTGAGGGAGAGTACAAGGGTTTTGAAGAACAGATCGTGGGGCACGAGCCGGGCGATAATTTTGATATTACTGTAAAGTTTCCGGCAAACTACCGGAATGAGGAAGTAGCAGATAAGCCTGCGAATTTTAACGTTACACTGAATGGGATCTACGAAGTGATCACGCCGGAGCTGACGGACGAATGGGTCAAGGAGCACAGCGAAGAATCCAAGACAGTAGAGGAGTATAAGGAGGAGATCCGGAAGCGGCTGCAGGAAAACAGCGAGCTGCAGGTGAAATCTACTCTTGAGAGTAATGCGCTGATGGCTATGCTGGATGAGACGGAGGTGAAAAAGCTTCCGGAGGACCAGGTAGATGCGGAGTATCAGACGACGGAGGATACGTATAAAAGGCTGGCGGAGGGATATGGCCTGGAATTTGAGGAATTCCTGAGTACATATATGAAGCAGACGGTCGAGGAGTTTGAAAAGGAAGCCCGGGAGTCTGCGGAGACGATCGTCAAGGCGAATCTGGCATGCAGCCTTCTGGCAAAGGAAAAGAAGCTGGAGCCTTCCGAATCGGAATATGAGAAGCTGATCGAGGAATATGCAAAAGAGGCAGGCTCTGATGATGTGGAGGCTTTTAAGGAGCGTGTCGGAGAAGACCTGCTTCGCAAGGCCATTCTCCAGAGAAAGGTGGCGGAGTATCTGGTAGACAAGTGCGTGCAGGTGGAACAGGCAGACTCGGAGGAATAAAGCCGCAGGCAAAACCGTGATATACAGCGGAAGCTTTCAAAGGAATGCACTGGCATGGGAAAAGGAGGAGAAGACGATGAAATTGGAAAATGAAGTCCTCAGCGTAGAGATCGCGGAGCTTGGCGCAGAGGTTACAGGAATTTCTGACAGAGAGAAGAACACAGATATTTTATGGGAAGGGAATCCTTCCTTTTGGAAGCGCCATTCTCCGGTCCTTTTCCCGAATGTCGGAAAAACATATGGGAACGAGGTGCTGATCGAAGGAAATAAATTTCCTACAGTGCAGCACGGATTTGCAAGGGACAGCGTATTTACCTGTGTATCATCTTCTGCGGATGCGGCATCATTTCGTCTGGCCTCTTCGGAGGAGACGAAAAAGGTTTATCCATATGATTTTGAATTGTACATCACTTATACTCTCAAAGGAAAGAATCTGAAGGTGGAGTGGAAGGTGAAAAACTGTTCCGAAAAGATCATGTACTTTACCATTGGCGGGCACCCGGCTTTCCGTTTTGCTGAAAAGGGAGAAAAAAAGGAAGATTATCTTTTGAAATTTCCTGGAAAAGAATCTCTTACTTACATATTGGTGGATCCGAATACAGGAACCGGTGTGCCGGATCAGACGTATACACTGGAGCTGACAGACGGGATGTGTCCGGTCACAGAGGAGATGTTCCTGAGGGATGCGCTGATCTTTGACGGCGGACAGTTTGAAGAGGTATGGCTGTGCAGAAAGGATGGAACACCTTATGTGGGCATGCGGTGTGAAGGATTTCCGAATTTCGGGATCTGGTCGGTCAAGGACGCGCCCTTTGTCTGCTTGGAACCATGGGAAGGAAGATGCGACAATTTTGGCTTTGCGGAGGAGATTTCAAAGAAGCCGGGAATCATTCGGTTGCCGAAAAATGAAGTCTTTATAAAATCATATGAGATAATTTTGGCATAGGATTTGACCTTTTACAGAAAATGATGTATAATAGACCCGTCATAGAGTGTTTTACTACTCAGTATATTAAAAGTAACGTAATAGTGCGACAAACGGACTTTGTGGCAGCAGTTATAAAGGAAGTTGATACTTGAGTGTTTTTAGGAGGGAGCAATTATGGCATCGAGAACAAAATCAACTAAATCAACAAAAGCAGCGGAAAGTACGTCTGCAAAGGAAGTAAAGGCAACAGAAGTAACCGAAGAAAAATCAGAGGCGAAAGCGGCTGAGGTGAAGACAACGGAAAAGAAGACAGCGGAGAAGAAGGCAGCAGCGGAAAAGACATCGGAGAAGAAGAAAGCAGAGCCGAAGCCGGTACCAAAAGCAATCGGAACAAAAAAAGATACTACAAAAGCAATTGAGACCAAGGCAGGAGTCCTTGTAGAAGAAAAGCCTGCAAAGGCAGAGAAGAAACCGGCAGCAAAGAAAACTGTGGAGAAGAAGACGGCAGCAAAGAAGACTTCTGCGAAGGCGGAAGTGAAGACCGAGATGTTCCTTCAGTTTGACGGCAAGGAATTTACTGAAAAAGAGATCTTCCAGAAGGTCAAGGAAGTATGGACCAAGGTTCTGAAGAATAAGGTCGGTGACATGAAGGAAGTGAAGATCTATCTGAAGCCGGAGGAATCAGCTGCTTACTATGTAGTAAATGACGATACAAGCGGTAAGATAGAACTGTAACAATTGGGCGAACAGGCTGAAAAGGCCTGTTTTTTCTATACAGAGGGAAAAATGTTCGGGGGTACGTTAAGGAGACCGGACGCTACATACCGGTCAGTATTTTTGAATATGAAGGAGAGAGAGATGGAGAAAAATCAGCAGCTGGAAAGGCTGGAAAAGCAGATCCGTTTTATTGTAGAGATTGATAAGGTGAAGAATATCTTCCGTCAGACCTATCTGGCGGACGCGGGACGAAAGGAAAATGATGCAGAGCATTCCTGGCATATTGCATTGATGGCATATCTGCTCCAGGAATATGCGGAGAAGCCGGTGGATGTCAGCAAGGTCATGCTCATGGTCCTGATCCATGATCTGGTGGAGATCGACGCAGGAGATACCTATGCATATGATGACGCGGGAGCAGAAACAAAGCGGGCACGGGAGGAGGCCGCGGCTGACCGGATCTTCGGCCTTCTGCCGGAGGACCAGGGGAAGTATTTCCGTGAGCTCTGGGAGGAATTTGAAGCCTACGAGTCTCCGGAAGGAAAGTACGCGCATCTGCTGGATAACTTCCAGCCTCTCCTTTTGAATGACGCTTCTGGCGGGCTCAGCTGGCAGGAGCATCAGGTGAGAAAATCTCAGATCTATAAGAGGAATGAAAAGATTGAAGAAACTTCGGAAACTATATGGAATTGTATGAAGGAGATCGTTCAGAAGCATATCGAGTGCGGACATGTGGAAGAGGACTGCCGGGAGGAATGAAAATGTATGATCAGGAAATAGAGCAGCTGCAGAAAATGATTGATGAAAGCTCAAGCATCGTATTTTTTGGCGGCGCAGGAGTATCGACAGAGAGCAATATCCCGGATTTCCGGAGCGCTGACGGCATTTACCATCAGGCATATAAGTATTCTCCGGAACAGGTCGTGAGCCACAGCTTTTTCATGGCCCACACGGATGCCTTTTTTGAATTTTACAAAGAGAAAATGATGATATTGGATGCAAAGCCGAATCCGGCGCATTTAAAGCTGGCAGAGCTGGAAAAGGCCGGAAAGCTTTCCGCCGTTGTGACACAGAATATTGACGGGCTGCATCAGGCGGCAGGCAGCAAAGTGGTATACGAGCTGCACGGAAGTATTATGCGGAATTACTGTATGGATTGCCATACGTTTTATGATGCCGAATATGTAAAAAACGGAGACGGTGCTCCAAGATGCGAGAAGTGCGGAGGACTGGTCAAGCCGGATGTCGTACTTTATGAGGAAGGGCTGGATTCCCAGGTGATACAGGGAGCGATCCGCGCGATCACGGATGCGGATATGATGATCATCGGCGGAACGTCGCTGGTCGTTTATCCGGCAGCCGGATTTATTGATTACTTCCGGGGAAAATATCTGGCGGTCATCAACAAATCTGATACAGGCCGCGCGGTGAGGGCGGACCTGTCGATCTCTGCGCCGATCGGGCAGATCATGAGCCGGATCGAAGTAAAATAGCCGCGTCAGGTTTTCCACATATGACCTATATAAAGGGCGGCCGGAAAATGACTGTATATCTGCAATCCATTGCTGCGATCCGTAAGATTTCACAACAATAGATTGCGGATAAACAGGATTTTCCGGCCGCCCATTTGCATACTGCAGATCAGTCTTCGTAGAGCTTCATCCCGGTCCAGGATTTCATATGATCCAGCATCTTCCGATCCGGTTCCATATAGATACAACTGACACCCTGTTCCAGCGGGATCATGACTGCGTAAACCTTCGCGTCCGCATTGCCGGAAGAGAAGTCCTGAGTCTTATTGGGATGATAAGAATTCAGTCTGGGAGAACCCTTCGGTGCAATGATCTCGGCCTGACGGATATCAAAGGATGTGATATTTTTCCGCTTTTCCTTGCTGAAAATGGCGGCAACATCAATGTCGTAGTTTAAAAGAGTATACTCATATTCGACATTGAGACGCGGGAAAATAAAATAGTATGCGCCCATTGCCAGAAGTACGGCAATGAAAAAAGCGAGAAAACCAATGAACAAAGTCCCTACAACTGCGACCGCAGCAATGAAGACAATGATCAGGATGCGGATCAATATATCCAGAGGCTTGGTTTTCCTGGTTACAAGTTGTTCATAAAAAGCATCATTCATGTTCTGAGTTCCTTTCTGTCTGTAAATAATTCATCACCAGGGACGCGATCTTAAAGGTCATGGCATCCTCAAATCTGCGGAGATCCAGTCCCGTGCGTTTTTCCACCTGATCCAAACGGTAGATCAGTGTGTTGCGGTGCATATGGAGCTGACGTGAGGTCTCCGCGATATTCAGATTATTATGAAGAAAGCGGTTGATAGTCGCCATAGTTTCTTCATCCATGGAATCCGGTATATCGTTTCCAAACAGTTCTTTTAAAAAGCCCTCGCAGATCGGAACAGGAAGCCGGTAGATCAGCCTTCCGATCCCCAGCCGATTATAGGGGAATACGGTCTGCTCTGAATAGAAAAGCTTTCCCACCTTCAATGCCAGACTGGTTTCCTGCCAGGCACCGGCAAGATCGGTAAGATGGCCGATCACGCCGCTGTATGCCACCCACACCTGAGTCAGGGCTTCCGCATTCAGCGTATCCACGATCATGTGGGCAAGCTGTGAGATCTCCTGTTCGGATTCCGCGGCTTTTACCGGGCGGAGTATGGCAACGCCGCATTCTGTCATGGGAATCAGATACGCCTTAGTCTGAGAAGGAAACAGATTCTTCAGAATCTCCTTTACCGTATCATTCAGCGGACCTTTCTTCTCCAGGAGAAAAAGGATACGCGGTTCCTCCGGAGCGATATGCAGACGCAGCGCGTCCTCCATTGCTTCTACGGGAGAAACACTTCCGGTCATGAGGTTTTTCAGAAAATGATTTTTATTAAATTTTTCCTTGTAGGCATTGCACAGGCATCGGAGCTGCTTTAAAGCACGTTCCTCATCCTGGGCGGAGTCTGCCGAAACTTCCAGTCTGATACCGGTGATCCGCTGCAGTTCATTGACAGCGGAGTTCAGCTGTGTCGTATATTCCATGATCCTCCTCCGTGAGTTCGTCATAGGGCAGCTGTTCGGCGCGGCAGGTCTGCGGCCTGCCGGGAACAATTCGTAATATGAAAAAGGCTGTACACTGTACAGCCTTTTATTTTGCCACGCCGAAGCGTAAGCTGCTATTCTTATTTTAAACTACTAGTTTGTAATAGTCAACTCTGTTTCTTTGTCAAAGAGATGGATCCGATCCATTTCCAGTGCAAATACAGCCTTGTCGCCGGTTCTCAGCGGTGTACGTGAGTTAACACGCGCGGTCATCTGAGTTCCTGCTACATCGAAATACAGATATACTTCTGCGCCGAGCAGCTCGTAAACCTTAACGGTAGATTCCACAACACTGTCAGGATTTGCAGCAATAAATTCTTCGGAATCATGTACATCCTCCGGACGGATACCAAGAACAACGGTCTTTCCATTGTAATTGCCCTTGATCAGAGCCTGCTTCTTATTCTCTGGTACCTTCAATACATAATCGCCGACCTTCAGAGAAACGTCATTGCCGGAAATGTTGACAACTGCATCCAGGAAGTTCATCTGCGGTGATCCGATGAAGCCTGCTACGAACAGGTTGCAAGGTGTATTGTAAAGGTTCTGAGGAGTATCTACCTGCTGTACGATACCGTCCTTCATAACAACAATCCTGGTACCAAGGGTCATAGCCTCTGTCTGGTCATGCGTTACGTAGATGATGGTTGCGCCCAGGCTCTCATGGATCTTGGAGATCTCGATACGCATCTGAACTCTCAGCTTAGCATCCAGGTTTGAAAGAGGCTCATCCATCAGGAATACCTTAGGATTACGTACAATGGCACGTCCCATGGCAACACGCTGTCTCTGACCACCGGAAAGAGCCTTCGGCTTACGGTCAAGCAGCTTATCCAGGTCAAGAATCCTTGCGGCTTCACGAACCTTCTTGTCAATCTCATCCTTCGGTACTTTACGAAGCTTCAGACCGAAAGCCATGTTGTCATATACTGTCATATGCGGATACAGAGCGTAGTTCTGGAATACCATTGCGATATCACGATCCTTCGGCTCAACGTCGTTCATAACCTTGCCGTCGATCGTAAGAGTACCGCCGGAGATATCTTCCAGACCAGCTACCATACGAAGTGTGGTAGACTTTCCACATCCTGAAGGTCCTACGAAGATGATAAATTCCTTATCTTCAATCTCAAGATTAAAATCCTGCACTGCATGAAATCCGTTAGGATAAATTTTCTGAATCCCCTTTAATGATAAACTTGCCATTTTAAATAGCCTCCTTAAGAAAATGTTTTTCGTTTGTTTCTGGACTTAGTATATCGGAGAATGGAAAAACAGGCAATATAACAAGTAACTAAAAAAAAGAAAAAGATATGTACATTTCAACCAGAGCAGGCAAAAATCATGAGGCGGATTGTTTTATTTGAAAAACATAAATTGACGCGGGGCAGATTTTTCGTTACAATAGGTACGGACTGTTCAGCAAAAATCAAAGAAAACATAAAAAGGAAAAGAGGACAAGACTATGGCGAATCCAGTTGTTACATTTGAGATGGAGAACGGCGATATCATGAAAGCAGAGCTGTATCCGGAGATTGCGGCCAACACGGTTCGGAATTTTATTTCCCTTGTAAAGAAAGGGTATTACGACGGATTGATCTTTCACCGCGTGATCAGCGGCTTTATGATTCAGGGCGGATGTCCGGACGGAACCGGTATGGGTGGTCCCGGCTACAGCATCCGGGGAGAGTTTTCACAGAACGGATTTGAGAATCTTCTGGAGCATGACGCGGGAGTGCTGTCCATGGCACGTGCCATGCATCCGGATTCCGCAGGCTCCCAGTTTTTCATTATGCATAAGAAGTCATCCCATCTGGACGGGGCATATGCGGCATTTGGAAAAGTGACGGAGGGAATGGACGTGGTCGATCGGATTGCGGAGACCGCGACGGATTATCAGGACCGGCCTCTGGAAGCGCAGGTAATGAAAAAAGTGACTGTGGAGACCTTCGGTGGAGCATATCCGGAGCCGGAGACTCTGGCGGAATAAAGATGCCGGCAACTGCTACTTACTGGCCGGATGCCCGCCTCATCACTGAATTGGCCGGATGACGTGCGGCAGTGCGCGACACCGTGTGAACAGTAACACAGTAACTTTAATTTACAGAAATTTAAAAATGTAAGCATTGCATTTAGAAATTGCCTGCTATATACTAGTACAACGAATAATAAGTATCTGGCTATATCGCGCAGGATGATTTTTCAGATACAAGGCAGATTTTCGACGGCGTAGCGGTGGCTACGGCTAGAAAATCTAACGCAGTAGCTGGAAAATCAGACAAGCGATATGGCTAGTTATTTATTATTCGTTGTACTAGAATGACAGAAGGACAGAATATGAAATGCGAGGGAATGAAAGTGGATGCGATTATTCGGGCAAAATTAAAAGAAATAGAACAGCGGGAGCAGGTCAGGATCATCTGGGCTGTAGAGGCCGGAAGCAGAGCCTGGGGATTTTCCTCCCCGAACAGTGATTATGATGTGCGTTTCATATATGTAAGAGATCCGAAGGAATATCTACGACTGGAGGAGATCCGGGACTCGATCGACGCGCAGCAGGACGACCTCCTGGATATGGAAGGGTGGGATCTGCGCAGGGTCCTGCGTCTCGTATACCGGTCCACGCCGGAGGTGCATGAGTGGTTCGCGTCGCCGACGATTTACCGGTCTACTCCGGAGGGGCTTGAGCTCCAGAAGATCCTGCCGGAATATTTCTCTGTGAAGAAGTGTGCCCGCAATTATCTTCACACGGCATCTCTGGACTTTCGGACGTATTTCCGGGATGACGAAGTCTGGCAGATCAAGTATTTTTACCTGCTCAGGCAGATGCTTCTGGCGAATTGGCTGCTGGAGGAGGGCAGTATGCCGCCCATGCTGTTTGAAGAACTGGTGAAGCAGAAGCTGGATGAGCAATGGAAGGATTACATATTAGAGCTTCTTCAAGAGAAGAGAGCTACATCAGAGCTGGGCAAGGCACAGAGAAATAAAAAACTGATCGACTATATAGAACAAAGCATCAGCAGGATGGATGAGGATGTTTCAGCGCTGAAGGACGAAGAAAAGAAATCATGGGAAATGCTGAATCAGTATTTCTACAGCGTATTGAAAAAATGAGATCTATCATAGAGAAGAGATATAAAAAAGCATCTCCCGTGAATGACGCGGGGATGCTTTTTTTATCAAATTCATGCTTTTGTATGTAGAAAACCGTCGATGACAGCCTTTTTATATAGTATGAAGAAAAGCTGTCAGGAGCAGGTTTTCCACAGGTTTTCCTGTCATGAGGTCTGCGCCTCCTGTGCGGAAACCAGATAGTCGGCATAGCGTGCCGCTACATAAAGGTAATCAGACAAACGGTTCAGATACTGCATTGCCTTCGGATCTGCTCCGTAATTCACGGCTGCCTTCCGGAACCGCCGTTCGGCCCGTCTTGCGACTGCGCGTGCCATATCCAGGCGTGCGGACTGTTCACAGCCGCCGTACAGGACAGAGTCCTTGATTCTTGGAAACAAGCTCTCCATATGATCAATGCCTTCTTCCAAAATCAGAGTTTCTTCCTTACTGAAACGATGGTCGGGATTGCGAGGATCGGCGATCCCTGACATCATCTGCATCAGCTCCTGCTGTCTTCTGGCAAGTTCGTCATAAAGCGGATGATCGGCAATGACCTTTGCCAGCCCAATGGAACTGTTCAGCTCATCAATGGTGCCCAGAAGTTCGATCCTGTCATCGGACTTGGACACGCTGATGCCGTCCATCAGCGAAGTCTTCCCGCTGTCCCCCTTCTTGGTATAGATGCTCATAGCCATATCCCCTTATGGTACTTTATAATGATTGCAGACCACATCATACAGCGGTCTGTTTTATGTTTTGTATTGTATACCCAAAGGGTATCACATTCTGGCCATTCGGCCGTCTCGCAAGGTATACACAAAGGTATCCCGTTCTGGCCATTCGGCCTTATACAAGGTATACCGTCGTATCCAACATGACCTGTCAGCCGGACTGCTGGTGACGGTCATAAAATTTTCATAATTCATCGTCCCCCTTTTGTAATAATATAGTTTCTAAAAATTGATATACAAGCAACCATTTCATCAAAGAGTGAAACAGTTACTTATGTATATATTATATATCAAAGTTCTGCGGATGGCAATGTGGTTTGTAAAAAATACACAAAATTTTAATAAATGGTGAGGAATATATACAGGCATTACCTTCATATGAAGCGCGAAGCAGATTCACTTTTTCTTTAATTTTCTTAAGAAATTCTTTTGTTTGTTCTAACAGTCCGCTTTAGATATGTCCGGTAGAATAAGGATAATCAAAGAAAGGGGGCTGGCATTATGACGATCCAGACATTGACACAATTTTTTCTGCAGTACGGCGCGTTTTTTATATTCGTGATCGTGTTCCTGGAATACCTGAACCTTCCGGGCTTTCCGGCAGGGGTGATCATGCCGCTGGCGGGAATCTGGGCGGCAAGGGGAGAGATCAGCTTTCCGCTTGTACTGCTGATCTCCGTAGGCGCGGGACTGGCCGGGAGCTGGGTGCTGTATTTTCTGGGGCGGCTGGGAGGTCAGAAGCTGCTGGAATTCTACTTCAAAAAATTTCCAAAGCAGCGGCCCCTGATCGAGGACAAGATAAAAATGCTGCGGGAAAAGGGCGGCGCGGGTGTGTTTGTAAGCAAGCTGCTTCCCATGGTTCGTACACTGATCTCGATTCCGGCAGGAGTGGTGCGGATGGATTTCCGCGTGTACACGGTAAGCTCGGCTATGGGGGTATTCCTCTGGAACCTGGTATTTATCGGGGCAGGGTATTTCTTTGGGGAGGCGGCGATCAATGTACTGTCGTGACAATGATTGAACGATTTGACAATCCGGCAGTTTATTCGTATCATACTGGTATCGGCAGATGCGTGAATTTGATAAACAGTTCTGCCGGCTTATATAAAATTTTAGAATATTATTGACGGAACTGTTCAGTGAAAAAATACAGATGACAGCAGAGAGGACGGGCGAGATGGAGATTAATCATGTGTTGGTAGTAGAGGATGACAAGGAGATTCGGGAAGGGGTGCAGATCTATCTGCAGAGTCAGGGATACCAGGTTTTTCAGGCGGCGGACGGCGTGGAAGGGCTGGAGGTCCTGGAAAAAGAAGAGATCCATCTGGCGATCGTAGACATTATGATGCCCCGGATGGACGGAATCCGTATGACGATGAAGCTGCGGGAAAAGTACGATTTTCCGGTGATCATGCTTTCGGCGAAATCAGAAGAAGTGGATAAGGTCATGGGGCTCAATATCGGGGCGGACGACTATGTAACGAAACCGTTTACCCCGATGGAGCTGATGGCAAGGGTGAACTCCCAGCTCCGTCGTTACCGGAAATTTATGGAAAAGCTGGAACCCAAGGAAAATGTACATGTGATCGGCGGGCTGGAGATCAATGAGGATACGGTGGAGGTAACCATGGACGGAAATCCAGTGAAGCTGACGCCGATCGAATATAAGATCCTTCTGCTCCTGACAAAGAATCCGGGGCATGTATTTTCCGCGGAAGAGATCTATGAGCGGGTGTGGCAGGAAAAGGCCATCAATACAGATACGATCATGGTGCATGTCCGCAATATCCGTGAAAAAATCGAAGTAGACCCGAAAAATCCAAAATATTTGAAGGTGGTGTGGGGCGTTGGCTATAAAATTGAAAAACAGTCCTAGATTTGGAATTCTGTTGGCTGGAATCGTACTTTTATTTTCTTCATTTGCCATGATATCCTCCTATCCGGTGCTTGCGGATCTGATGGAACCGGAGCTGAAAGGCGACTTTGCGGCAGGCATCATGGAAGATTCTATGGATGAACTGCTGCGCGGCGGGTATTATCTGTATAATGAAGTGCATGAGAATCTGGAGCTGAATGAAGTGATGCAGCGTTTCGGGAGCGACAACTTTTTCCTGATGCGCAAATATATGGATTATGAAGTATTTTCCGGGGATTCGGAGGACGCGGACGGGGAAAAAGGCCTGCTAGGCAGAAGCAGTTCCGCTGACACGAAAAAGCTCCTGGAGCAGAATACGGATTATGGGCTTCGGATCGTGCTGGAGTATGATCGGAACGAAAACCTCAATACCGTGGAAGTGGATGGAACCTGCGCAAACGAGGATGAGCGGTACCGTCTGGAGCAGGGAGTATTTAACTGCCTGGATGAGCCCTATGATTATGTGAAAGGGGAGCGGATACAGTATTTTCTGACGGATCCCTCTTCGGTAAAGATCATTTATGCGTTTACGGAACAGAATCTGCAGAGATTTCTGCAGAATAATTATTTTTCCGGCGGCGTATACAATGCCAATGTGGAGATCCTGTCCAATATGAAGCCCTATCTGGTCTTTGAATGGGGCTTATGCTTTCTGGTCATGGCGGCTGCGCTTCTGATTCCCTGCAATAAGAATTGGGATTTGGGAAACTTCCCGGTTTTTAAAATGCCGTTTGAGGTGGTATTGCTTGCGGGCGCGTTTGCCGTTTCCATGGAACAATCCTTTGCTTCCGTTGTGTGGAATACACTGAACCATCGCCTGGCAGGTTTTATAGGCGATATGGGGATCCCGGAGCAGCTGAATTACGGTGTGGAAAAGCTCTTGAATCTGCTGATGTGGTTCTGTATCTTTGGAATGGCCTATTGGGGAACGACCTGTCTGCGGGCGATATTTACGATGAAGGGAAGGTATTGGAAGGAGCGTACCCTGACCGCGCGGATCCTTTATTGGGCGGAGGGACGCAAGGATGAGCTTGGCGAGCAGGTGCGGCAGGGCGCAGGAGAGGCTACGGGGCTGTTCAGGAGAATGTGGAAGGGAATCCGCGGCCTCCAGAAACGGATTTACGACGGTTTTCTGCATGTGGATATTACGGAGCAGGCGAATCATGTGATCTTTAAGATCGTCCTTGCGAATTTCATTGTCCTGACATTGATCAGCTGCTTCTGGTTTTACGGGATTTTTGCGCTTCTGCTGTATTCCGGGATTCTGTTTTTGTTCCTGCGCCGATATTTTTTCGATATCCAATGGAAATATCGGCTGCTGCTGGCATCCATGAACCTGCTTGCGGAGGGGAACCTGGATGCTCCGATCGAAGGGGATCTGGGAGTATTCAATCCGATGAAGACGGAGATCCAGAAGATTCAGAGAGGATTCAAGAAAGCGGTGGATGAGGAAGTGAAGAGCGAACGGATGAAGACCGAGCTGATCACCAACGTTTCCCATGACCTGAAAACACCGCTGACTGCGATCATAACCTATGTGGATCTGCTGAAAAAGGAGGAGGATCCGCAGAAGAGGAAGGAATATCTGGCAGTGCTGGAGAAGAAATCCCTTCGGCTGAAGGGATTGATTGAGGATCTGTTTGAGATCAGCAAAGCCACCAGCCGGAATGTGACGATGAATTTTATGAGAGCGGATGTGATAGAGCTTTTAAAGCAGGTGGGCCTGGAAAATGACAGCAGGATCCGGGAGGCGCGTCTGGATATCCGGTGGAGCCTGCCCGAGGAAAAGGTTGTGATGCTGCTGGACAGCCAGAAGGCATACCGTATTTTTGAAAATCTGATCGTGAATATCACAAAGTACGCAATGCCCCATACGAGAGTTTATATTGAGGTGAAGGATGAGGGGAATGAGGTTTTGATCTCCATGAAAAATGTGTCTGCGGCGGAGCTGGATTTTGACGCAAATGAGATCACGGACCGTTTTGTCCGCGGGGACGCGTCCAGAAATACGGAAGGTTCCGGCCTGGGGCTGGCGATTGCGAAGAGCTTTACGGAGCTGCATTACGGGACGTTGGAGGTGACAACGGAGGCGGATCTGTTTAAGGTCAATATCCGGCTTCCGAAGCGGACAGAGGAGTTTTCAACACGGAATCAACAGAAAAATGATGGGAAATCAACAAAATAGACTGACTTATCCCCCGCCTTTTTCTTGACTTTCCCGGCAATTGCGAGCACAATGGAGGAGCAGCAAGAAATGGAACGATTCAGAACGGCAGCGGACAGGTCTGCGGTCTGCCGTTCTGCATCGTTACCAGAAAATGAAAAAAAGAGGGAAGGAGAGTAGTTTATGCGCTATGAGATTAAAGGTGAGACACTTCCGGTTGTTCTCTGCTATCTGGACAACGGAGAGAGGATGATCACGGAGAGAGGATCCATGAGCTGGATGTCCCCGAATATGAAGATGGAGACAACATCCAACGGAGGAATCGGAAAGGCAATCGGGAGGATGTTTGCGGGAGAGGCCCTGTTCCAGAATGTGTATACGGCAATGGGCGGTTCCGGAATGATTGCGTTTGCCTCCAGTTTTCCGGGCAAGATCGTGGCTTATGATATCGGACCGGGCAGGGAACTGGTCGTTCAGAAGTCCGGATTCCTGGCATCGGAGGCAGGGGTAGACCTGTCCGTATTCTTTCAGAAGAAGTTCGGAGCCGGACTGTTCGGCGGGGAAGGCTTTATTATGCAGCGTCTGACCGGGCAGGGAACGGCATTTCTGGAATTTGACGGGCACATCGTGGAGTATGACCTGGAGCCGGGGCAGCAGATCGTGGTGGATACGGGATATCTTGCGGCGATGGAATCGACCTGCGGCATAGATGTCAGATCCGTGCCGGGTGTGAAGAATATGGTATTCGGCGGAGAAGGGATCTTTAATACGGTTATCAGCGGCCCGGGGCATATCTGGCTGCAGACCATGCCGATCTCCAATGTGGCGGGAGAGATCGCGCGGTTTATTCCGTCGAAGTAGGAAGACGGCGGGAGACTGTCCCTGAATGCGGACAAAGGATGCGGGAAGGGACGGATGGAAGGGCTGCCGTATGGATTTTGGACGGTCACCAGGCAGATCGGCCGGAAAGCTTTATGGCAGCACTGATTCATATACCATGAGAAAGAGCGCAGAACATACAGGAAGTTCCACGCTCTTTTCATTTTACCGATGTTCTAAGTGCAGATATTTTTCTCTGGTAGCAAGTCCGCCCCGGATATGCCGTTCGGATTTGTTCGTGTCCAGCACCCTGCGGGTCTGCGCCGCGAGTGCAGGATTGATCTGAAGGAGCCGCTCGGTAACATCTTTATGTACCGTACTTTTGCTGATCCCAAACTTCTTTGCCGTCTGCCGTACAGTGGAGTTGCTTTCTATGATATAATTGGCGATTTCTACGGCTCGTTCTTCAATATAATCTTTCAAGAAAATCCCCCTGCAAACCTTGTTTTTACAATGTATGAAAAACGGGGGAGGTTTATTACTCTATTCTTCCTTAGCTAGCAGGGCAGTTCCTCGTTTGCGTATTATTTTAGCTATAAAGGAAGAGCCACTGGATATAATTTATTGTATACACAGAAGGGGGAGTTGTGTTACGATAGGAAAGAGGTTACTGAGGGAAAGGAAGGATGAAATCATGAGGCGTATAGAATTGCCTGGATATGTATGCGGGGCAAAATGGATATGGATGAGTGCGGTTTTTCTGATCTGTGTCATGCTTTTTGGAGGGCATGCATCGGCAGAAGAGGAGATTCAGAGCACAGGAGCAAAAAAGGACGGCCCAGTGTGGTATATCGCTCTGGGGGACAGCATCCCGAACGGATACTATGGGACAGGTGAATCAGAAGTTACAAGTTACCCGATCCTCATTGCAGGTGATCTGCATAGCGTCAGCGGGAGAGAGATCTGGATCAGCCGGTTTACCAAAAACGGGCTGACGGCAAAAAAGCTCAATTCGACAATGCTTCTGGAGCCGGATGTTCAGCAGATGCTTTCGCAGGCGGAGCTGATCACACTGACGATCGGCTCCAATGACCTGATGAATGAATTTAAAAAGGTGTCCAGGGAGATCTTGAACAATCAGACTCGTTTTTACACGGCGGATGAAGCTCTGGCAGCCCTGCAGGATGGGATTGAGGAAAATCCTCTTCTCCTGATGAACATTGCTTCGGCAATAGGAAGCTGGGATTACTCCTCATTTGAGGATCAATGGGTACTTGCCATGGACACGATTGCCCTGTGCCGCAGAGAGGATGCCCAGATTGCGGTTACGACAATCTATAATCCGATGAAAGGGCGGGAGCTGCCTGGTACATTGAACGCGGTGGTAGAGAGTGTGATCTCCGGAATGAATGAGATCATATGGAAGTATGCGGAAGAATATGGATATCATGTGGTGGATCTCTTTGACTCGGGAATTGAGGACCTGACTCAGTCTGACGGGCTGCATCCCAATCAGGAGGGGCAGGATATGATCCGGATGTTGATGGAGAATGAACTGGATCTGAGCTTGTTCCAGAATCCGGAATCCGATGAGGAAGTGCTGAGAATGCAGAAGGAGCTGGAGGAGGCTGCCCAAAAGAAGGCGCGGGAAGCAGAACAGAAGCGGCAGCAGCAGCGCGGGAAGAGGGTTCTGATCGGAGTCGGGATCGGAGCAGCCGTATGCCTGGTGCTTGCGGGGATCCTCCTGCTGGTAAGAAGAAACCGGCGTAAGAAGGCTGTAACAGGAGAGCCGGAAGCGCAGGAAAAGTCAGAATTATCATAAGAATTTCATGTGCGGGAAAAGTACGGAAAAAAGAGCAAATTTTTATGCGGGCTTTTGCTTGACAGAACAGGAGCAAAGTGATAACATACAGATTCGATTGAGGAAAGAAGGGAATATTTGGAAGATTCATTTTAAAAGAAAGTAACTGGCTCCTTCTGTCCGCTTGGGCGGACGGCCCGGAGCATGATGAAGATGCAGCTTTTCAATGGAAGCGTAGGAGGGCATTATGGGAAGTGAAGATTACAGCAAGGCGTATCGATTGGGAAAAAAGGACTATCAGTCGCGGATGCTCCGCGGCGTGAGGCCTACTTTGCAGGTTTTGGATGATTTTATGCCGGAGAAGGGCTCTTATTCGGAAATGCCCCTCGGGCTGGTACAGATTCCCGCAGACCAGATCGTGGGGACGAAAACCGTCGGAAGAAGCAACTCCTTTGCGGGAAATTTTATGCCGATTCTGCGTGAGACCACGGAGTTTGCTTCGAAATGGGCTTCTTTAAGCACCAGCCATGTGGAGGAAGGAATCCGGGAGCCGATTAAGGCATATGAATATATGAACAAGTTCTACGTGGAGGAAGGAAATAAGCGGGTCAGCGTTATGAAATATTTCGGTGTTGTGTCCATTCCGGGCAACGTCACGCGGATCATTCCGAAGCGCACAGAGGAAAAGGAAAATAAAATATATTATGAATTTCTGGATTTTTACCGGTGCGCGCCCATTAACTATATCTGGTTTTCCCAGGAGGGCAGATTCGCGAAGCTGCAGGAAGCTGTCGGGAAAGAGCCGGAGGAAGAATGGACGAAGGATGAGCTGCTGAAATTCAGCTCCATTTATTCCAGGTTTTCCGGGGAATATCAGACGCAGGGCGGGAGCAAGCTGAGGATCACCGCAGGAGACGCGTTTCTGGCGTTCATCACATTATATGGATATGAGGACATCGACGAGAAGACGACCAGCGAATTGAAGGAATTGATGACAAAGAGCTGGGAGGAATTTGAGCTTCTTCAGGAGGAGCAGGTGGTGGACCTGAAGATGAAGCCCAATGAGGAAAAGAAGCCGCTCTTAAGCATCCTCCTGCCGCTGAGTATGCCGAAGCTCAAGATTGCGTTTATTTATGAAAAGACACCGGGAACCTCGGCGTGGGCCTACGCCCATGAGCTGGGGCGGCTGCATCTGGAGCAGGCATTTTCAGACGAGGTGCAGACGGTCAGCTATGAGAATGCGACCCTGGAAAATATCGAAGCTCTGCTGGCGGAGGCCATTGATTCAGGCTGCAACCTGATTTTTACGACTACGCCGTCCTTCGTACAGGCAAGTGTAAAGGCGGCCATTGCCAATCCGGAGATCCGAATCCTGAACTGCTCCTTGAACACATCTCACCGGTATATCCGTACATACTATTCACGGATGCATGAGGCGAAGTTTTTGATGGGGGCCATTGCCGGGGCGATGGCGGAAAACAACCGTATGACCTATATCGCGGATTATCCGATCTGCGGTTCCATTGCAAATATCAATGCGTTTGCCCTGGGAGCAAAGATGATCAACCCGCGGGCGGAGGTATTTCTGGAATGGTCCACATTGAAGGACGTGGACATTGATGAAAAGATCAGGAGCAACGGATCTTCCTGTATATCCGGACGGGATATGGTAATCCCGGAAGAAGCTTCCCGGTTCTACGGACTCTACCACCAGGAAGGAGGCTGGATGCGGAATCTTGCCATGCCGCTGTGGCACTGGGGCAAGTTTTACGAAAGGCTGATCCGGACGATCATGGACGGAACCTGGAAATATGACGACAACCCGGCATCTACCAAGGCCATCAACTACTGGTGGGGCATGTCGTCAGGGGTGATCGACGTGATCTGTTCCAAGAACCTTCCGATTGGAACAAAGCGCCTGGTTGAACTGCTGAGGGCGACCATCAGTTCCGATCTGTTTAACCCGTTTTCCGGTATTTTGTATTCCCAGACAGGGATCGTGCAGGGAGAACCGGACCGGATCCTGGCGCCGGAGGAGATCATGACCATGGACTGGCTGGCAGAGAATGTGATCGGTTCCATTCCGAAAAAGGAAGAGCTGAAGGAAGAGGCAAAACCTGTCATTGAGCAGCAGGGAGTACAGAAAAAGGAAGGTTAACTGACGTATGAAGATACTGGCGATCGCGGATGAAGAGTCCAAGTATCTGTGGGATTTTTACGAAAAAGGAAAATTGGACGGGATCGACCTGATCATCTCCTGCGGGGATCTGGATCCGAATTACCTTTCCTTCCTGGTGACTCTTTCTTCCGTACCGGTTCTGTATGTACACGGGAACCATGACAGCAAATATGAACGCATTCCGCCGGAGGGCTGTATCTGCATTGAGGATCAGATCTACGTCCATGAAGGGGTACGGATCCTCGGGCTGGGCGGCTCCATGCGCTATTGCTCCGGGCAGCATCAGTACACGGAGCGGGAGATGAAGCGCAGAGCCGCAAAACTGTGGTTCAAGCTGTTTCGTCATGGGGGCTTTGATATCCTGGTCACACACGCGCCCGCCTATCAGTTAAATGATGGGCGGGATTTGCCGCATCAGGGTTTTCAGGTATTTAAGACATTGATTGAAAAATACCGTCCCAAATTTTTCCTCCACGGGCACGTACATATGTCCTATGGAAGAAACCATAAGCGGTATGATAAATATCAGGATACCCATGTGATCAATGCATTTGAGCGGTGCGTGTTTGAATTTGAGGATGAAAACCCGAAGGAACATATTTTTTAAGCGCTGATTGAAACAAAAAGGAGAAGAACGCGTGATTCTGACGGAAAAATTGATACGTGATCACACTCTGGCCAGGGAAGAGTACGCGCGGCTTCTGGAAGCGTCCGGCGATCCGGAAGTACGCTCCAGGCTGTCGCGGGAAGCGGTCCGGCTCCGTAAGCTGTATTACGGAGATAAGGTCTTTACCAGAGGGCTGATCGAGTTTACCAATTATTGCAAAAATAACTGCTATTACTGCGGGATACGGTGCCAAAATCCGCATGCCAAAAGATATCGTCTGAGTCGGGAGGAGATCTTGGACTGCTGTGAAAACGGATATGGGCTGGGATTCCGGACCTTCGTGCTTCAGGGCGGGGAGGATCCTTTTTTTACAGATGAAAGGATGACGGAGATCATCCGGGAGATCAAGACACGCTATCCGGACTGCGCCCTGACCCTGTCCATCGGGGAAAGATCCTTTGAAAGCTACCGGAGGTTCCGGGAGGCGGGGGCGGACCGTTATCTGCTGCGGCATGAGACGGCGGATGAAGCGCACTACCGGAAGCTGCACCCGGAGAATCTGACGCTTGCCAATCGGAAGCGCTGTCTGAGGGATCTGAAAGCACTGGGATACCAGGTGGGCGCCGGTTTCATGGTAGGCTCTCCGGGACAGACCAGTGCAGAGCTTGCAGAGGATCTGTGCTTTCTGGAAGAGCTGCAGCCGGAGATGGTGGGGATCGGACCGTTTATTCCGCATCATGAAACACCGTTTGCGGAGGCGGAAGCGGGAAGCGTGGATCTGACGCTGTTTTTATTGTCGGTGATCCGGATCCTGCTGCCGAAGGTACTGCTCCCCGCAACCACCGCGCTGGGAACATTGGATCCCCGGGGCCGGGAAAAAGGGCTGCTGGCCGGAGCCAATGTGGTGATGCCTAATCTGTCTCCGGTAAAGAACAGGAAGCAGTATGACCTGTACGACAATAAGATCTGTACCGGAGAGGAAGCGGCAGAGTGCAGGGAGTGCCTGGCGCACCGGGTAGAGTCGGTGGGATACCGGCTGGTCACAGAGCGGGGGGATGCGGTTTCATAGCATTATACTGAGCGCAGCTCCCTCGGCGTCATGAGAAACTGCTTTTTAAACAGGCGGTTGAAGTTGGAGAGATTGTCAAACCCGGTCTCCTGGGAGATCTCCAATACCGTTTTATCCGTATGCTTCAATTCCAGAAAAGCCTTTTCCAGGCGGAACCGGTTGAGATAGCGGATAAAACTGGTCCCTGTCACCTGGCGGAACCAGCGCATGAAGTGGCTGGCGCTGTAACCGCATACATCAGCGGCTTCCTCCACTGTGAGGGGCCGCTGATAATTTTCTTCAATAAAATGAAGGATGGATTTGAGCCGGTCGATATTGGCGGGGAGCGGATGCTCCTGCTCGGCCGGGGCTGCCATCCGCAGCAAAATGGAAAATAATTTCATCATATCCGCTTTGACCTCCAGTTCATAACCGACCGGGCGGAGGCCGCACAGCATGTCGGCATTGTCGAGACAAGCGGAGATCTTATCATAACATGCATCTGCCGGGGTAATGCGCAGAGGCAGATGCAATTCATTTCTCAGCAGGGGGATCAGATATTTCTGGCTGCACAGGTCGATCACGCCGCTTCCTAAAAACGTCATGTCAAAAATAATATTTTCATATTCCATCCGAAACCCGTGCAGATGCCTTAACCCGTGGAGATGCCCGGGCGGTGCAAGGATAATATCACCTGCCTGGACTTCAAAAACAGACAGGTCCGCCTGCGCCGTGCCCCGTCCTTTTTTGATGTAGATGATCTCCATGGTATCCTGCCAGTGCAGCGGGACGGACGGAAAATCATCCGGGATCGTACAGGGATAGACGTTGTAGGGGAACAGAAAATCCGTGTGCTTTTTTGTCTCATGATATCCGTTTATGGAATTGTCTTGAATCGGGAAATATGTATCACTCATGATCGTATTGTATAATATGTTGCGTCAAAAGTACAAGTATTTTGTGACGGAATGTGGTAAAAAATAATCACAGGCTAAGGAACTGCGCAAAAATAACTTGCCTTTTTGCGCAGTTCCGAAAGTCCGCTGTAGATTTTGCCTGGAAAATCTGATGACAATACATGAGAGTTGAAAAAGATGATTTCATATGCGAAAGGAGTTTTGAGCCATGAAGACAAGATTGGAAGCAATTTGTAAAAAGTCGATCGCAGAGAGCAGTTATGAGGAAATTTATAAAGCGCTGATGACCATTATAAAGGAAGAGAGCAGGGCAAAGGAGAAGGCAGTCAGTGGCCGGAAGCTGTATTATATATCTGCGGAGTTTTTGATTGGGAAGCTGCTGAGCAATAACCTGATCAATCTGGGGATCTATGATGAGGTGGATGCGCTCTTGAAGGAATCCGGAAAATCTCTGGCAGAGCTGGAAGAGATCGAGCCGGAGCCCAGTCTTGGAAACGGGGGACTGGGACGTCTGGCAGCCTGCTTCCTGGATTCTCTCGCAACGCTGGACCTGCCGGGGGACGGTGTGGGGCTGCGTTATCATTGCGGGCTGTTCCACCAGAATTTCCGGAATCATTTTCAAAATGAGACACCGGACTACTGGCTGAACGGCGCTCAGTGGGCCGAAGATACCGGGAAGACCTACCCGGTCAGCCTTGCCGGCAGGGAGTATGAGGCGCGTCTGTACCGGCTGGATGTGACCGGCTATGACGGACGGACCAATAAGCTGAATCTGTTTGACCTGGATACGGTGGACGAGGGCATCATCTCGGAGGGGATTGATTTTGATAAGACAGAGATCGGCAAGAACCTGACCCTGTTTTTGTACCCGGATGACAGCGATGAGGAAGGCCGCAAGCTGCGTATCTACCAGCAGTACCTGATGGTCAGCGCCGGGGCGCAGATGATCCTGGAGGAATGCGAGGAGCGGGGCTGCAAACTTCACGACCTTGCGGATTACGCGGCCATCCAGATCAATGATACCCACCCGTCCATGGTGATCCCGGAGCTGATCCGGCTGCTTGAGGAAAAGGGGATCGAATTTGAAGAGGCGGCGGAGATCGTGACCAAAACCTGTGCGTATACGAATCATACCATTCTGGCGGAAGCATTGGAGAAATGGCCCGAAAGCTACCTGGAAGAGGTGGTTCCGCAGCTCATGCCCGTGATCCGCAAGCTGGATGAAGCGGTCAGGGAAAAAACGGACAGGGAAGATCTGGCGGTCATTGACAAGGGGCATCTGGTCCACATGGCGAATATGGACATTCATTTTACCCACAGTACAAACGGTGTGGCGGCCCTTCATACGGAGATCCTGAAGGAAAGCGAGCTGAACCAGTTTTATCAGCTTTATCCGGAGAAATTTAACAATAAGACCAATGGAATCACGTTCCGGCGGTGGCTCCTTTCCTGCAACCACGAGCTGGCAGATTATATCGAGAGCCTGATCGGGCCGGGCTTCAAGAAGAACGCGTCGGAGCTGAAAAAACTGGCTTCCTTTGCGGAGGATCATGGAGTCTTAAAGCGGCTGATGGAGATCAAGACTTCTAATAAAAAGAAGCTCTCCGAGTGGCTGTACAAAAAGCAGGGGGTTAAGCTGAATCCGGATTCGATCTTTTCCATTCAGTCCAAGCGCCTGCATGAGTATAAACGGCAGCAGTTGAACCTGCTGTATCTCATTCATCAGTATTTTGAGATCAAGAGCGGACACCTTCCGGCGGCGCCGATCACCGCGGTGTTCGGGGCAAAGGCGGCTCCGGCCTACATTACGGCAAAAAATATCATCCATGCGCTGCTGACCTTGTCGAAGGTGATTGAAAAGGATCCGGAGGTTTCCAAGTGGATCCAGATCGTGCTGGTCGAAAACTATAATGTGACTGCCGCGGAAAAGATGATCCCGGCCTGTGACCTGTCCGAGCAGATCAGCCTTGCTTCCAAGGAGGCGTCCGGCACCGGAAACATGAAGTTCATGCTGAACGGAGCGGTCACGCTTGGAACGCTGGACGGGGCAAATGTGGAGATCGCGGACTGTGTGGGAGGAGAGAACATCTATATCTTCGGGCAGAGCAGCAGGCAGGTGATCCGGCTCTATGAGAAAGGGGATTACTGTGCACGGGAATGGTATGAGACGGATCCCAATCTCCGGCGCGCGGTAGACTTTATCGACGGAGAGCGGATGTTGGCAGAAGGAGATGCGGGGAGTCTTAAGAGCCTGAAAAACGAACTGGTTGGAAAAGACTGGTTCCAGACATTCCCTGATTTTAACGCTTATGTTGTGCGCAAAAACCAGGCGGTCACGGACTATGCCGTGAACCCGGAGAAATGGGCGAGGATGGCGCTGATCAATATCAGCGAGGCGGGATACTTCTCTTCGGACCGGACGATCGCGGAGTATAATGAGGATATCTGGCATCTGGGATGACAAGGGTACCTGTTGTAACGGCTGCGGCCCATAAGAAAAGATTGCAAAAAATTATGACGACTGCCATGTAAATGGCAAAAATAAAAAATGCTATGTAAGAGGTCTGCAATAGGGGGATAGAATTAGATCCCCCTATTATTTTTTTGAAAAATGCATTGACATTCAATCTTAATGGGAAAGAGCCGGGAATCAATGAACGGTTTGATTATGTCGCCAGAACCCAGGAGAGGCTTGCATCTTGTAGCAGGCTGCATTTATCGGAAGAGGCTGCGTGGAATAAAAAGGATTTGGATTTTGTGCTCGGGTTCACGGAAAATCATGCCGGGGCGGATCGGATTGGAACCTACGCCTTGTCCTGACAAAAATATCAGGCACATTATTCACCATTATATACGCAATGCTGTACTAGCCCGAGTTTTTGGCAAATTTAAGGCATCAGCCTGACCGCAAATAGAAAGACGCCAAAAATTCAGTTCGGATTTTTGGCTTCTTTTTTGGCCTTGTATATTATTTTTCTGAAAAATGGTATTGACTATTTTTTTGTGTTCATATACAATTTATACTAAGAATATTTAATACAAAAAGAGGCGATGGAATGCTAACTAATTTTTTGCTGATTATGTCACTTTCGGGAAGTGTTATTTTGCTCTTGTATCTACTCGTATCTCCAATTGCGAAAAGGTATTTTTCATTGGCATGGAGATATCGTATTTTAAAGATTGCGCTCGCTTTTTATCTGATTCCGTTTCCGGCGGTCTTACCTGAAATCAGGGATTCGATATTTGGCTTCTGTCCGCTGGCGGTTAATCTGTTAAGCCGGCCGGTCAGCCTTATGAACACAAGCTATGCAATTTATGCAGATGGTGGTTCCTTATATGTATCATCAGGGTTGGAAAAAATGCTCATATTCATACTGGGTATGGGAGTTCTCTCATTTGCGGTTATTTCGTGGTATGCCCTTCGATATTGGAAAATGAGAAAAATATGTCTGAACTATTCAGATATACCAGTAGGGCAGGAGCAGCAGGATATGTTTCATGCGATAAAAAATGAATTGGACATCAGAAGGAACGTAAAGCTTTTATGCTCTGAATACTGTAAGGCACCAGTCACGATGGGAATCTCTTCCCCAACGGTCATAATACCTCCATGGAACCGGGATGAGGCTGGCCAGGACTTATATCGTGATGTGCTAAAGCATGAGCTGGTACATATTAAGAATACAATGTTAACAACTTAAATATTATTCTTCCTACTAACCACAATATCTTGTATTTTTGATTTTTAATCGCAGATAAATTTATTCCATCTTTTTAGTGGTATGGCAT
>CAJSZT010000054.1:0-33699 GCA_910573785.1 Lachnospiraceae bacterium
CGCTAAAAACAACATTTTTTTCAGTGTTTTAGCGACTTTCTAAATAGAAATTTTCTTGTTATGTTTGTACTCAAAATTTCTAGTGGATAAGCCTTTGGTTTAAATCAACTGTGAATAGTAACAAAAAATATGACAAATTCTGAAAAAAATATTGACAAATCGGAGTGTTCTATTGTATACTTATAACGTTGTGTGACATGATGCTTCGGCTTGAGCGGAAGATTCAGACATGTTGCAGGCTGCCTTGGCGCAGCAGGTAGCGCGCATCCTTGGTAAGGATGAGGTCGGCGGTTCAAATCCGCTAGGCAGCTTTATACGGAATGAAGATGGAGACCTTTCGAGATTGATTTTCTTGAGAGGTTTCTTTTTTTATATTATTTTGCAGGGATCACTATGTGATGAATAATGGCGCAATGCTGTATTGGATTCAGAGAAAAAAGACTGTATTGCTGCATGAGATTGCTGTGAGGTATCACGGATCACGCAATCTTATGCAGCATACAGCCTTTTTATTCAAGAGGATTGTCCAGGGGCTCGATTTTCAGAACCCGGATCCTTTTAAACAGCAGGGTGGAGAGAACCACGGAGACAATCTCTGCAAGGGGAATCGACCACCATACCATGGACAGACCGGACAGTACGGCGAAAAGGTATGCCGCCGGAAGGATCACCAGGAGCTGTCTCGCCGCCGATACGACCAGGCTGTAGACACCATTTCCCAAAGCCTGAAAAACAGAGCCTACAATGATACAGTACCCGGCAAAGATAAAGCTCAGGCTGATGATACGCAGCGCGGGCACCCCGATCTCCAGCATATGCTCGGAAGCGTCGAAAAAGCCCAGAAGCTGTTTTGGAAAGATCTGGAACACGGCCAGCCCAACGAACATGATGCCTACTGCCAGGCCGATGCTCAGCTTCATGGTGGCTTCGATCCGTTTTCTATTTCTGGCGCCGTAATTGTAGGCGATAATCGGGATCATGCCGTTGTTAAGCCCGAATATCGGCATGAAGATAAAGCTCTGCAGCTTAAAATAAACGCCGAACACTGCGGCGGCGGTGGAAGAGAACATGAGCAGGATCTTGTTCATTCCAAATACCATGACGGAACCGATGGACTGCATGATGATCGACGGCACGCCAACCTGATAGATGGTAGCAATGATTTTTTTATCCGGGCGGAATCCTTTCATATTCAGATTCAGTTCTTTGTTTTTGGTACAGTTAAAGTAGACCGAAAGGGTAACGGCAACGATCTGCCCGGTCACTGTGGCGATGGCGGCTCCGGCTACCTCCAGCCTGGGAAATCCGAACAGGCCGAAGATCAGGATGGGATCCATGATAATATTGATGATCGCCCCGATCCCCTGCGTGATCATGGTATAGACGGTCTTTCCGGTGGACTGCAGGAGACGTTCCAGGGTCATCTGCATAAAGATTCCGATGGAGAGGATGCAGATGATCGTCAGATATTGAGTACCATAGGTGACGATCTGTTCATCCCGGGTCTGCAGCCGGAAAAAGCTGTGGGAGCAGGTGAGGCCGATGAGGGCCATGAGCGCGAAGCTGACAAGGGCGAGAAAGATTCCGTTTTTGGCGGCCCGGTTCGCGTCCTCGAACTTTTTCTCCCCCAGATTGCGGGAGAGCAGGGCATTGATCCCCACGCCGGTTCCTGCGGAAATGGCAATCATCAGGCTTTGAATCGGAAACGCGAGCGACACGGCTGTCAGTGCATTTTCATTGATCTGGGCCACGAAAATACTGTCCACAATATTGTACAGCGCCTGTACCAGCATGGACAGCATCATAGGCAGGGACATGGTGATCAACAGCCTGGGAACCGGCATGACCCCCATTTTGTTTTCTTTTGTCTGTGTATTCTGCATTTCAGAAATAAACCTCCTTTATTTTGCGCGTCAGCGCATTACATTATAGCATCAATAAATTAAAAGTACAATGCATATATTGAAAAGAATAAAGGGAACCGGAAGGCAAATCATGAAAAGATGGATGCAGGGAATCGGATTGATCTATATCCTGCTGCTGTTGGGAATCTGCGTCCCCGGGGCGGCAGGCGGAAATGCGCAGAATGACACAGGGGAAACACTCTATCTGATCCGTTCGGAAAGAACGAAAAAAGAAACGGACAAAAAAATGGAAAAGCCGAAGATCGCCCTGACCTTTGACGATGGTCCGAACGCGCAGTTTACGCCATTTTTGCTGGACGGATTGAAGGAACGCGGCATAAAGGCTACATTTTTTCTGATCGGGAAAAATATCGAGGCGGGCAATAATGCGGACATCGTGAAGAGAGAGTGGGAGGAAGGACATCTGGTGGGCAACCATACATACAACCATGTGGAGATCACGCGGGTGAGCAATAACGTAGCCTACCAGGAAATCAAGGCCACCAACGACCTGATCTCGGAGATTACCGGCGCGCCGGTGGAATATATGCGGCCACCCTTCGGCCTGTGGCAGAAAAAGCTGGAGCAGAGGATCCATGTGCTTCCGGTCATGTGGACTGTGGATCCACTGGACTGGGCTACGGAAAATGAGGATGAAATTGTAAATAAAGTAGTGACGGAAGTGGAAGAAAATGATATTATCTTGTTACATGACTGTTATAAAAGCTCTGTGAGGGCGGCCCTGCGGATCGTAGATCTTTTGGAAGCCGAGGGCTATCAATTCGTTACGGTTGACGAACTGCTCTTAGAGTGACGGTCAGGATCTGTAGAAATATCCTGTGCAGTCTGTATCACTTATTTTTCTACAGCTCCTTAAAAAATACAGGAGAAAACAGAAACGATGATACATGAATTTTCCAGAACGGAGCTTCTGATCGGCCCGGAGGCGATGGAGCGTTTGAAAAAGGCCGAGGTGGCGGTATTCGGCGTGGGCGGCGTAGGCTCTCACTGCATTGACGCCCTCGCGCGCGGCGGAGTGGGCAGCCTGATCCTGATCGACAATGACAAGGTTTCTCTGACCAACATCAACCGCCAGTGTGTGGCATACCACCATACGGTCGGACAGTATAAGACCAAGATCATGGAGGAGCAGATCCGGGCCGTCTGCCCGGGGATCCGGGTTCAGACTTACGAACGCTTTATCCTGAAAGAAGACCTGTCCGGGCTGTTTGAAAAGAAGCCGGATTACATTGTGGACGCGGTAGACACCGTGACCGCGAAGCTGACCATTGCGGAATGGGCGCAGCGTGAGGGAGTTCCTTTGATCAGCTGTATGGGAACGGGAAATAAGCTGCACCCGGAGCTGTTTGAGATTGCGGATTTGTCAGAGACCAGTGTTTGTCCGCTCTGCAAGGTGATGCGCAGGGAGATGAAGGCGAGAGGGATTCCACATTTAAAAGTACTGTATTCCAGAGAACAGCCGGTAGATGTCTCCGGACGGATGCCGGAGGAAGCGCAGGAAGGACGCCGGGCCGTACCGGGAAGCATCTCCTTCGTTCCGCCGGCTGCTGGGCTTTTGATCGCGGGGGAAGTGATCCGCGCTTTGGCCGGCATTGATACTTGAAAAAAGAAGAATCACCGCAATCGGAAAAAGCCACATGTCACAGATAAGGAACTGTGATGGAATCAATATGGTCTGTTTTTCAGATTGCGGCGGTTCCAAATGGTGATCAAAAGAAGAGGGATTGAACATGGATTTATTTGATTATATGAGAGAAACACAGCAGGAAAAGGAGTCTCCGCTGGCATCCAGGATGCGGCCCGCAACCCTGGATGAGGTAGCGGGACAGAGGCACATCATCGGGAAGGACAAGCTTTTGTACCGGGCCATCCGGGCGGACAAGCTGGGCTCCATCATTTTTTACGGGCCTCCGGGAACCGGGAAGACGACCCTGGCAAAGGTGATCGCCAATACCACCCGCTCGGAATTCAAGCAGATCAATGCCACATCCGCAGGTAAGAAGGACATGGAACAGGTCATTCAAGAAGCAAAAGAAGTGTTGGGGATGTATCAGAAAAAGACCATCCTGTTTATCGATGAGATTCACCGTTTCAACAAGGGACAGCAGGATTACCTGCTTCCGTTTGTGGAGGACGGCACCATCACGCTGATCGGGGCGACTACGGAAAACCCGTATTTTGAGGTCAATGGGGCGCTGCTGTCCAGATCCAGCATCTTTGAGCTTCATGCGCTGGATAAGGAGGATATCAAAACGATCCTGCGCAGGGCGGTGTATGACAAGGAAAAGGGGATGGGCTCCTTCCATGCGGAGATTGACGAGGACGCCCTGGATTTCTTGGCGGATATTTCCGGAGGGGATGCCAGAAACGCGCTCAATGCGATTGAACTGGGGATTCTGACCACGGACCGCAGCGAGGACGGCCTGATCCACATTACCCTGGAGGTGGCTTCGGAATGCATCCAGAAGCGTGTGGTGCACTACGACAAGACCGGAGACAACCACTATGACACGATTTCGGCATTTATCAAGAGCATGCGGGGATCGGACCCGGATGCGGCGGTGTATTATCTGGCAAAAATGCTGTACGCAGGGGAGGATATCAAGTTCATCGCGCGCCGGATCATGATCTGCGCGTCCGAGGATGTGGGAAATGCGGATCCCCAGGCGCTGACGGTGGCGGTAGCGGCAGCTCAGGCGGTGGAGCGTATCGGAATGCCCGAGGCGGAGATCATTCTCTCCCAGGCAGTCCTGTATGTGGCGTCCGCGCCCAAAAGCAATTCTGCGGTCATGGCCATCGCGGCGGCCGGGGAAAGCGTGCGCCAAACCCGTACATCGGTTCCCGTCCATCTCCAGGACGCCCACTATAAAGGGGCAAAGAACCTGGGAAGGGGGACCGGCTACAAGTATGCGCACAATTACCCCGGACATTATGTGGAGCAGCAGTATCTGCCGGATGAAGTGCAGGGAGCCAGGTTCTATGAGCCCAGTGATTCCGGCTATGAGAAACAGATCAGGGAATACCTGGCAGGTCTGCGGGGAATGAAGTGATCGCGGACCGCTGTTTTTGATCCTTATAATAGCTTCGTGAGAAGCTCCCCGTAGATATCCTGGCTGGACAGATTCCAGTTTTTAACAATGGATTCCGCCTCGGCCTTGGTGGGGACGGTCAGCTTCAGATCCAGGAGGCTGTACTTTCCCTCCAGGATCTGGCAGCGCGCCTCATATTCGTGATTGGTATTCAGATAATAGGAAGCCTTCACGGACATGGCTTCCCGTAAGTCGTATTCATTTTCTTCTACAAAGGCATCGATATCCCGCCGGATCTCATGGTTGATATTTCCCTGGAGAAGACGGATCGTTCTGGCGCCGTCGCCGGTGAGGTGGTAGAGCGTGCGCCGGTATGTATTTTCCGCTTCGATCATGCCGGCTTCCCGGAGCTCGGACAGGGCTTCCTGGAGCCGGAAATAGTTGGTATACTCCATTCCCAGCATAAAGTCAGAGATCTGCGTGGTAGCCAGGGGAAACTTTACTTTTTTGAGCAGATATAAGATCATCAATTTATATAAGGTAAATGTTTCATTCATGATATTCCTTTCCCTGCCAGATATCCTGTTCTTTCAGATATTGATGCAGTCTGTTCAGTACAGTGCGCTTATTGCCTGTCCAGAGCGGCGCGATCAGAAGCTCCTTCGGCCCGTCGCCGGTCAGGCGGTGGATGGTGAGATCCGGCCGCAGCCGGGAGATGCATTCTCCCAGCAGGGTGATATATTCTGCCATATCCGGGACCGGGAAGGGATGGCTCTCATATTCGGCGGCAAGGTCCGTATCCCGCAGGATGTGAAGAAGCTGAAGCTTGATCCCCTGGATATCTCTCCGGTTCAGATAGTCCAGCGTCTCGAACATCTGCTGCCGGGTCTCTCCCGGAAGGCAGAGGATGGTATGGACGATCACGGAAATGCGGCGGCGGCGCAGGTTTTGGACGGCCTGCTCAAAGACAGGCAGCGCATAGCCCCGCCGGATATAAGCGGCAGTGCCCGGGTGGATAGTCTGCAGTCCCAGCTCGATCCAAACGGACTTAATCCGGGCAAGCCGTTCTAAGAGATCCAGTACAGGTTCTCCAAGGCAGTCCGGGCGGGTCGCGATGGAGAGGATCCTGACCTCAGGATCCCGGAGCGCTTCTGTAAAGATCCGTTCCAGATGACTGACAGGAGCATAGGTATTGGTGAACGCCTGAAAATAGGCGATATAGGAATGCACGGGGCGTTTCAGTGCAAGGTCCGCCTTTCCCTGCCGGAGCTGTTCCGTAATGGAGAGCAGACGGGAGCCGGCAAAATCTCCGGACCCTGAGGCGCTGCAGAAGATGCAGCCGCCGCGTCCGACGGTGCCGTCCCGGTTTGGACAGGTCATACCTCCGTTCAATGTGATTTTATAGACCTTTTCACCGTAGGTCTGCTTTAAATCATAATCCATTGAGTGGTAACGCTTTTCTCCCCAGCGGACCTGCTTCTGATGCGAATCTGTCATAAATCCAACCATTCCTTTCCGGTCCTGATAGAAGTTTTACACATGGAGTAATCCTATGTTGCAGGGCACTGGTTTGTCAGTGACCTGTAACTAATCATATCATGCTTAAAGTGACTGCGCAAGACGAATCCGGAAATACGAAAAATTACGTTTACCAAACAATTTATACTTTATTTGCCAGTTTTTTGAAAAAAAGGTTTGCTTTTTCTGAGAGTTCGTGTATAATACAAACAGGTTTTAGTTCATTTGAGTCAATTCAGACTAAGATTCTTGAGGAGATAGAAGGAACTGCCCATACCGTCATTTTATTTTTTCATTTTTATCCGAACAGATATGACCGTATTCAACAGCAGTTCTGCCATCTGACCCATAAAAAATCCATAGACACCAACCGAATAATGAAGCAATATAGAAAGGAAAGGTAATTTTATGACGAGAGAGAAGTATGAATCACTGCCTCTTGCTACGTTGAAGGAGCTTGCGAAAGCAAGGAGTATGAAAGGGGTCTCCACCATGAAGAAGAGCGACCTGATCGACGCGATGCTTGCGCAGGACGAGAAGGACAATCAGGAAGCGGCCCAGGAGGAAGCAAAAGAAGAAGTAAGGGAAGAGATGAAGGAAAAGAAGGAGTCTACGGATATCGAGCAGCTTGACAGCGGCAAGACTGCCAGCGGGATCCTGGAAGTACTGCCGGATGGATTCGGCTTTATCCGAAGCGACAACTATCTTCCCGGTGAAAATGACGTATATGTTTCCCCGTCCCAGATCAGGCGGTTCGGCCTCAAGACGGGAGATATCCTGATGGGAAATACCCGGATCAAGACTCAGAGTGAGAAGTTCAGCGCCCTGCTCTATGTATCGGCGATCAACGGCATGCGTCCGGCCGATGCGCAGAAGCGCCGCAACTTTGAAGATCTGACGCCCATCTTTCCGAACCAGCGTCTGCGGATGGAGACGCCGGGCTGTACCATGGCCATGCGGATCGTAGACCTGCTGTCCCCCATCGGTAAAGGGCAGCGCGGTATGATCGTATCCCCGCCGAAAGCAGGTAAGACGACCCTGTTAAAGGAGATCGCGCTTTCTGTGAAGAAGTCGGATCCCAATATCCATCTTCTGATCCTGCTGATCGATGAACGTCCGGAGGAAGTGACGGATATCCGGGAGGCTATAGCAGGTCCCAATGTAGAAGTGGTGTATTCCACATTTGACGAGCTTCCGGAGCATCATAAGCGGGTATCTGAGATGGTCATCGAGCGGGCGAAGCGTCTGGTGGAGCACGGCAAGGACGTCATGATCCTTCTGGACAGCATCACCCGTCTGGCCCGCGCCTACAATGTGATCGTGCCCCCGTCCGGAAGGACCTTATCCGGAGGTCTTGACCCCACGGCCCTGCACATGCCCAAGCGGATCTTCGGCGCGGCCAGAAATATGCGGGAGGGCGGAAGCCTTACGATTCTCGCGACAGCCCTTGTGGATACCGGAAGCAAGATGGATGATGTGGTGTACGAGGAATTCAAGGGCACCGGCAATATGGAGCTGGTTCTGGACCGGAAGCTGCAGGAGCGGCGGGTATTCCCGGCTATTGATATTCCAAAATCCGGTACGAGAAGGGAAGACCTGCTTCTGAACAAGGAAGAGCAGGACGCGGTCTACATCATCCGGAAGGCTTTGAACAGCATGAAGTCCGATGAGGCGGTGGACAACCTTCTGAACATGTTCTCGCGGACCAAGAGCAACGACGAGCTGACCAGAATGGTCATCCGGCAGAAATTTATCTGAGAATTTTGATGCGGCTCTGAATCGGAGCGCAATTTAGAAATACATTAAAAAACATTTAGAAAAACACGTGAGAATCGTGGAAAATCTCTTGCAAAAGTTTGTACGGTATGATACAATATCAACGTTGTTTTGGAGAGTATAATGAATATTTTGAAAATAGAGAGGTGAAAGACATGAGAGAAGGAATCCATCCGGAGTACCATCAGGCAACCGTGACTTGTAACTGTGGGAACACATTCGTAACAGGCTCCACCAACAAGAGCATCCATGTGGAAATCTGTTCCAAATGCCATCCGTTCTATACAGGCCAGCAGAAGGCGGCACAGGCTCGTGGACGTGTTGATAAGTTCAATAAGAAATATGGTATCAAATAAATGGAACAAAGCAGAAGGCTGGGGTAAATATATCTCAGCCTCTTCTTATTCAGAAATATAGGAGCTGATAAGTATGAAATCTTCAAATATAGGTGGACAGGCCGTGCTCGAAGGCATTATGATGAAGAACGGCGACCGTTATGCGGTAGGCGTCCGCAGGCCGGATCAGGAGATCGAGGTCCGCGTGCAGGAGCATAAAAGCTTTGTGCCCAGGGCAGTGCGCAAGATCCCGTTTATCCGGGGGATATTTAATTTTATAGATTCTCTGGTACTGGGAATGAAGGCACTGATGTTTTCGGCGGAATTTATCGAGGATGAAGAAGGAGAGGCGCGGGAACTGACAGCGGACGAAGCGGCAAAGGAAGAGAAAAAGGAATCCCTGGTCATGTCTCTTGTCCTGGTTCTGTCCATCGTTCTTGCCATCGGGATCTTTATGGTCCTGCCGTATTTTCTGAGCGGGCTGCTGAAACGGGTGATCACGTCCAGAGGGGTATTGACCGTACTGGAGGGTCTGATCCGGGTGATGATCTTTCTGGGCTATATTACCCTGGTATCCCGTATGAAGGACATCCAGAGGACATTTATGTATCACGGCGCGGAGCACAAGTGCATCAACTGTATCGAGCATGGTCTGGACCTGAATGTGGAAAATGTCCGAATCAGCTCCAGACAGCATAAGCGGTGCGGTACAAGCTTTTTGTTCTTTGTCATGATCGTCAGCATGATCTTCTGCTTCTTTATCACGGCGGAATCTCAGATCATGCGCGTGGTGCTGCGCGTCGCGCTGATGCCTTTGATTGCGGGAGTCTCTTACGAGATCATCCGTCTGGCGGGTAACACCGACAATCCGGTGGTGAACCTGTTAAGCCAGCCGGGTCTGTGGGTACAGAACATGACTACCAAGGAGCCCGACGACAGCATGATTGAGGTGGCGATCCAGGCAGTGGAGGCCGTATTTGACTGGAAGGAATATCAGGCGGAAAACTTTGGCGCCGGCAGCCGTATGATAGAAAAGCAGGCGCAGGGAATATGAGGACCATCCGGGAAGCATGTATCAGGGGAACGGAAATCCTGCGGCAGAAGGGGATTTCCGAAGCGGAGCTGGATGCCTGGTATCTGCTGGAGCATGTGACAGGTATCAGCCGGGCACTTTATTTTTCGGACGGCTGCAGAGAGCTGAATGCGGATCAGGAAACAAAATATTTCACATTGATCGAAAAAAGAGGGCAGCGGATCCCACTGCAGCATCTGACAGGGGTACAGGAGTTCATGGGATTTCCGTTTCTGGTCAATGAGCATGTGCTGATCCCGCGGCAGGATACGGAAATTCTCGTAGAGGAAGCGCTGTCGGTTCTGAAGAAGGAAAAGGGAACGGTCACGCTGCTGGATATGTGTACCGGTTCGGGCTGTATTCTGCTGAGTATTCTGAAGTTGACGCAACGGGAATGCGGGTGTGACTTCATATATGGGACAGGCGCGGATCTGTCGGAGCAGGCGTTGGAGGTTGCCGGAAAAAATGCGGCAATTCTGGGAACAGAAGCGGTATTTTGCCGGAGTGATTTGTTTGAAAGGATAGACGGCAGGTTTTCTATGATCGTCTCCAACCCGCCTTATATCCGAACCGGAGAGATTGGGACGCTCCAGGAAGAGGTGAGGGCACATGATCCGCTCATGGCTTTGGACGGCGGAGCGGACGGACTGGATTTTTACCGGAGGATCATTCGGGAGAGTACGGAGCATTTGCTGCCGAAGGGGTATCTCATGCTGGAGATTGGATATGACCAGGCACAGGCGGTCGGAGAATGGATGCGGGAGGCCGGATTTCAGAGGATTTCCGTAAAAAAAGATCTGGCAGGGCTTGACCGGGTGGTATCCGGTGTGTATGATGGATAGTGGAGATTTGGAGTTACAGGGCACGCCTGGTCAAAATGCGGCCTGTAACCGCAGGGCAGAGAGAGGATAGATGAGATGATGTTTGACAGATTAGAGGATTTGCTGATTCGCTATGAGGAGGTCATGGGAGAGCTGCAGGAGCCGGACGTGGCCAATGACACGGAGCGTTTCCGAAAGCTGATGAAGGAGCAGAGCGACCTGGCTCCTATCGTAGAAGCATTTAAGGAATATAAGCAGTGCCGGCAGAATGTGGAGGACAGCCTGGTGATGCTGGAGGAAGAGTCGGATGAAGAGATGCGGGAGCTGGCCAAGGAAGAGCTGAACGAAGCTAAGGCACGGATCGAAGAGCTGGAACGGGAATTGAAGATCCTGCTTTTGCCCAAGGATCCCAATGATGATAAAAACGTCATCGTGGAGATCCGGGCAGGAGCCGGCGGGGACGAAGCCGCTTTGTTCGCGGCGGAGATCTACCGCATGTACGTACATTATGCAGAGTCCCGGCGCTGGCGTCCGGAGATGATCTCTTTGAATGAAAATGGGATCGGCGGCTTTAAGGAATGCGTCTTTATGCTGACCGGACAGGGGGCATTTTCCCGATTAAAATATGAAAGCGGCGTCCACCGCGTACAGCGTGTTCCGGAGACAGAGAGCGGAGGACGGATCCACACCTCCACGATCACGGTTGCTATCATGCCGGAAGCGGAAGAGGTGGATGTGGAGCTGGATATGAATGACTGTAAATTCGACGTGTTCCGGGCGTCCGGTAACGGAGGCCAGTGTGTCAATACGACGGATTCCGCGGTGCGTCTGACCCATATTCCGACAGGGATCGTGATCTCCTGCCAGGATGAGAAGTCCCAGCTTAAGAATAAGGACAAGGCATTGAAGGTGCTTCGGGCCAGACTCTACGAGCTGGAGCTGGCGAAGCAGCATGACGCGGAGGCGGAAGCCAGGAAGAGCCAGGTGGGGACCGGGGACCGTTCCGAGAAGATCCGCACCTATAATTTCCCCCAGGGCCGGGTGACAGACCACCGGATCAAGCTGACTTTGCACAAGCTGGATACCATTCTGGGCGGGGATCTGGACGAGATCATCGACAGCCTGATCGCCGCGGACCAGAGCGCAAAGCTGGCGAAGATGAATGGACAGTGAAGTGTCTGTGAATAATAATAAGTAGAGTGACGCCATACAGAACATACAGAAAACCTGCCACTGGCAGCTTTTCTGCATACGACGGTATAAAAAGACAGACCGACGGGAACATTGTTTTCCCGCATGGTCTGTCTTTTTGCTCCTTTACTTTATCTCAGCGATATCCACCAGCGTCAGCTTCTTGATATCCGTATTCTCCAGGCTGGTGATCAGTGCCCGGGCCGTGTCCATTGCGGTCAGGACGTTGACTCCGGTCTCTATGGCATTTCTGCGGATCACGAATCCGTCTTTTGCGTGCTCCGCCCCCTGGGCCGGGGTGTCGATGACCAGGTCGATCTCATGGCCTAAGATCAGGTCCAGCAGGTTGGGGGATTCCTGTTCGATCTTACGCACCGCGATGGCCTTCACTCCGCCGGCCTTCAATGCGGCGGCGGTGCCTGCGGTGGCGAAGATCCGGTATCCGATGGCTGCGAACCGGCGGCCGATTTCCACCGCCTCCTCCTTGTCCTCGTCCCGCACCGTGAGGATCATATTCTTAAACCGGGGCAGCTTGATCCCCGCCCCCAGAAAGGCTTTGTACAGGGCTTCGTCGAAGGTGGATGCGATGCCTAAGCATTCTCCGGTGGATTTCATCTCCGGTCCCAGGCTGATATCTGCGCCGCGGATCTTTTCAAAGGAGAATACCGGCATCTTGACTGCAAAGTATTCGGCTTCCCTCTGCAGGCCCGGCGTATATCCCAGATCCCGGATCTTACTGCCTGTGATCACACGGGAGGCCAGAGGCACGATGGGGATCCCGGTGACCTTGCTGATATAAGGCACGGTCCGGCTGGAACGGGGGTTGACCTCAATCACATACACATCCGCCTCCCCGCAGACAATGAACTGGATGTTGATCAGTCCGATGACATGGAGGGATTTTGCCAGCCTCCGGGTGTATTCCGCAATCTTCTCCTTGGCCGCCTTTGTCAGGCTCTGGGCCGGATACACGGAGATGCTGTCCCCGGAATGGATGCCGGCCCGTTCGATATGCTCCATGATTCCCGGGATCAGGATTTCCTGGCCGTCGCAGACCGCGTCCACCTCAATCTCTTTTCCGCTGAGGTACTTGTCAACCAGGATCGGATGGTCCTGGGCGATCCGGTTGATGATGCCGATGAACTCATCGATATCGTGGTCGTTGATGGCGATCTGCATCCCCTGTCCGCCCAGCACGTAGGAGGGCCTTACCAGAACCGGATAGCCCAGACGGTTTGCCACCTCCTTGGCCTCCTCCGCAGTGTAGACAGTGCCGCCCGAGGGACGCGGGATCCCGCATTCCTCCAGGATCTGGTCGAACAGCTCCCGGTCCTCCGCCTTGTCCACATTTTCCGCAGAGGTTCCCAGAATTGGAACTCCCATCTTCATCAAGCTTTCCGTCAGCTTGATAGCGGTCTGTCCGCCGAACTGCACCACCGCGCCGTCGGGCTGTTCCAGATCCACGATGCTCTCCACATCTTCGGGAGTCAGGGGTTCGAAATAGAGCTTGTCCGCAATATCAAAATCTGTGCTGACGGTCTCCGGATTGTTGTTCACGATGATGGTTTCATAGCCTTCCCGGGAAAATGCCCAGGTACAGTGCACGGAGCAGAAGTCAAACTCAATCCCCTGGCCGATCCGGATGGGGCCGGAGCCCAGAACCAGAACCTTCTTCCGGTCATTGGTTTTTGCCGCCTCATTTTCACTGCCGAATACGGAGTAGTAGTAGGGGGTCTCGGCGGCAAATTCTGCGGCGCAGGTGTCCACCATCTTATAGGCCGCCACAATGCCGTTTGCATGGCGCATGTCGTGGATCTCCCGCTCAGTCCTGCCGGTGAGCCTGCCGATCACGGCATCCGGAAATTCCATCCGCTTCGCCTCCTTTAAAAGCTCCGGCGTCAGCTCGCTTGTCTGAAGGGACTGCTCCATCTCCACCAGGATGGCAATCTTGTCGATGAACCATGGGTCAATCATGGTTCGCTCGTGGATCGTATCATAATCAAACCCTCTGCGGAGGGCATCCGCAATCCGCCAGATCCGCATGTCGTCCACAATGGAAAGCTGTTCGGTCAATTCCTCCCGGTTCAGGCCGGTGAAATCATAGGACAAAAGGCAATCCACATGCTGCTCCAGGGAACGGATGGCCTTCATCAGGGCACCTTCGAAATTGTCGCAGATGCTCATCACCTCCCCGGTGGCCTTCATCTGGGTGGTCAGCGTCCGCTTGGCGCTGATGAATTTGTCAAAGGGAAGCCTGGGGATTTTCACCACGCAGTAGTCCAGCATGGGCTCGAAGCTGGCATAAGTCTTGTGGGTGATGGCGTTTTTGATCTCATCCAGCGTATACCCCAGGGCGATCTTTGCCGCCACCTTGGCGATGGGGTATCCGGTGGCCTTGGAAGCCAGGGCAGAAGAGCGGCTCACCCGGGGATTGACCTCGATGACGCAGTACTCGAAGGATTCCGGATGGAGGGCGTACTGCACGTTGCAGCCTCCCGTGATCTTCAGCTCGTCGATGATTTTGAGTGCGGAGGTCCGCAGCATCTGGTACTCCTTGTCACCCAAAGTCTGGGAGGGCGCAACAACGATGCTGTCCCCGGTATGGACGCCTACAGGGTCGATATTTTCCATATTACATACGGTGATGCAGTTGCCACGGCCGTCCCGCATCACCTCGTATTCGATCTCTTTCCAGCCGGCAATGCAGCGCTCCACCAAAACCTGCCCTACACGGGAGAGGCGCAGGCCGTTTTCCAAAATCTCCATGAGCTGGCCGGAATTGCGGGCAATCCCTCCGCCGCTTCCGCCCAGGGTATAGGCAGGGCGTAAGACCACCGGATAGCCGATCTCCCGTGCAAAGGCCAGTCCGTCCTCCACGGACTCCACCACCAGGGAGGCGGCAACGGGCTCGCTGATGCGCTCCATGGCAGCCTTGAACTCCAGCCGGTCCTCCGCTTTTTTGATGGTCTCGGAGGTGGTTCCGATGAGACGCACATGGTGCTCACGCAGAAAACCGGACTCCTCCAGCTCCATGGCCAGGTTTAAGCCCGCCTGTCCCCCCAGGGTGGGAAGGATGCTGTCCGGCTGTTCCTTTAAAATCAACTGCTCCACCACTTCCGGCGTCAGAGGTTCGATATAGACTTTGTCCGCAATGTCCTTGTCGGTCATGATCGTGGCCGGGTTGGAATTTAAAAGTACCACCTCCAGGTTTTCTTCCTTCAAGGAACGGCATGCCTGGGTTCCTGCATAGTCAAACTCCGCGGCCTGACCGATAACGATGGGGCCGGAGCCGATAACCAGTACTTTTTTGATACTCATATCTCTAGGCATTGTTTGATCCCTCCATCATTTCCAAAAATCTGTCAAACAGGTATCCTGAATCCTGGGGCCCCGGACACGCCTCCGGATGGAACTGGACCGTAAAAATCGGTTTGCCCACATATTCCAGCCCTTCATTGGTGCCGTCGTTGACATTGACAAAGGCAGGAACGGCAATGGACGAATCCATCTGGTCGGTATCCACCACATAGCCGTGGTTCTGGGAGGAAATGTAGACCCGTCCGGTCCTCAGATCCTTGACCGGGTGGTTTCCGCCCCGGTGCCCGTATTTGAGCTTGTGGGTCTTAGCGCCTGCGGCAAGGGCCATAAGCTGGTGGCCGAGGCAAATCGCAAATACAGGAATATTCGTCTGATATATTTTTTTGATTTCTTCGATAACAGAAACACAGTCCGCCGGGTCTCCAGGCCCGTTGGAAAGCATGATACCGTCCGGATTAGCGGAAATGATTTCCTCCGCGGCGGTGTGCGCCGGATAGATGGTCACCTCGCAGCCGCGTTCGTGTAAAGATCTGGCAATGTTCTGTTTTGCCCCTAGATCAAGAAGTGCTACCTTTTTGCCGTCCCCCGGAAGAACCTGCTTTTTGCGGCAGGTCACCCTGGAAACAACGTCCCCGATATGGTATGACTTTAACAGAGGAAGAATCTCCTCACGGTTATAATTCAGATTGGTGGTGATCATACCGTTCATGGTCCCCTTTTCCCGCAGAATCCTGGTCAGCGCGCGGGTGTCGATGCCTGCGATCCCCGGGATATCCTGCCGCGCCAGAAAATCCTGAATGGTGCCTTCACAGCGGAAATTGCTGGGCCTGCGGGACAGCTCCCGCACAATATAACCGTCCGGCCATGCCTTCCGGGATTCCATATCCGGTGTGATTCCGTAATTGCCGATTAAAGGATAGGTCATCACAACGGCCTGTCCCGCGTAAGAAGGGTCTGTCAGCACCTCTAAATATCCTGTCATAGACGTATTGAATACGATTTCGCTGATCATGTCTCTTGTGGAACCGATGCTTGTACCTGTAAACACAGTTCCGTCTTCTAAAATGAGAAACGCTTTCATCCATTCACCTTTCCCTTCGTGTGTATTCGTCTTGTAGTAGCAAGCAACTGCCGGCGGCTCCCGGCGGGAGAGGGCAGCAGTATCCGGGAACGATCGGTGTCCGCATTCCCAAATTGTAAAGATTATACTACAACTCTTTTGATAATTCAACTTGTTTTTTTCAGAGGGATTATTTATGGATTATCTGCGGGTTTAGAAAAGTTTAGAGGTTTATTTTGGGAGAAAGACCTTTCTTCCTGCCGCTGTTCCAGATACGATTCTGCACAGAACAGCGGCAGGTTTTCTATCGGATTTTTAATATTCCTTCTTCTTCATAACATGCAGGGAGACCAGAATGGAGATCCCCAGTATTCCGGCCGAGGTCAGACAAAGGAGCAGTGTCAGGACTGCCGTGTCCATTCGGGAAACAAGACTCCTGAATAACCCGGGAACATCAATATGGAAATGCCTTGCCAGCGCAATCCCACCAAAAAAGACTGCGTACGCTATTCCGATGATTACGGCAAATGCAATCCGGCTTTTTTCGGCTTCAAATATTAGCTGGATGGGGATCATCAGCGCATGGACTAACGCCGACCAAAGGGCGCATGACAGCAGAGCCCGCAGCATAAGTCCCGGATCAAAGGGGATACGGTTTGTGCAAACCGCGGCCAGGAGAAGCACGGAGGACACAGCCAGTGATCCGGCCATCGTAACGAGCATCAGGACATATTTTTCCATTGCATAGCCCCTGCGGCTGACCGGAAGCGTCAGAAGGAAGCTCATCCCGTTGGAGTGCTGGTCGTAGGAGATCGTAGACGTAGATGCCAAAGAAAACATGATGGTGATATAGCCGATGATGAAGGGAATGCCGCTGGTGCCGAATAACAAAAACGCAAACGAGATCACCATGGATAAAACAACCAGCATCTTTTGCTTCTTTAATAATTGAAAATCTTTAATCAATAATCCTTTCATAGCTTATAATCCTTTCATTCTATTCTTTCTATTGATTGATTCAGAGTCCATATTCCTGGTTTGTTCCTTTATCCGAGGGCTTTCCCGCAGATCATCATCACGATCAGCTCGTCAATGCTGCCTTTTTCCACCGTAATCTCCGGGTGGTTTTCCAGATAGAACTGCTTCTGATCCGTCAGGCAGCTATACCCGAAGGTTTCCTTTTTATACCGGAGGACGTAAGATTTGTCCAGGGCATCGTATTGCTCCTCTGTCATCTTGAGAAGGGCGTAGCTATCCAGCAGCACATCTGTGTCCTCGTGGAGGATGATCTTTCCCTCATGGATCATATACAGGTCGTCGCAGAAGCCTTCCAGATCCGCGGAAATGTGGGAGCTGATCAGGATCGAACGGTCTCCCGGCTCCATGTATTCCCGCAGCAGATCCAGCAAATGGTCTCTTGCGATCACGTCCAGTCCGGCGGTGGGTTCGTCCAGGACGAGCAGACGGGCATTGTGGGAAATGGCTGTCAGGACCTGTAGCTTCTGCTTCATCCCGGTGGAAAATTCCTGCAGCTTCTTCTTTGTGGGAATGGAAAACTCTTCGCATTTTTTCAGGAAATTATCCTTTTGAAAATCGGGATACATGGCGCGGAGTATGGGAATCAGCTCCTGAACCGTCAAAGAGCCGCTAAAGCCGGAATCTGACAGGACCACGCCGATCCGGGCCTTATCCTGCAGATCCAGGTCTTGGGCCGGTTTTCCAAAGACCTGTAAGGAGCCGCCCTCCGGGGAGATCAGCCCCAGGATCGCTTTAAACGTAGTGCTTTTTCCGGCCCCGTTCTTCCCCACCAGGCCGGTGACACAGCCCTTGCGGACCTCCATGGAACACTCCAGATCAAATCCTTTATAGTGCTTGGTTACGTGTTCTAATCTTAACATCTTATTGATCCTCCAATACAATCTGAAATAAATCTGTAATCTCCTGGTTGCTCATACCGCAGCTTCGGCCTTTCCGGATCGCCATCTCCAGGTCGGCCTCCACTTCTTTTTTCTTCTCCTCCAGCATCAGCTCCTGGCTGGCCAGCGTGACAAAGCTGCCTTTCCCATGTACGGTGACGACAAAGCCCTCCGCGTCCAGCGCGTCGTAGGCTTTCTTTACGGTCAGCGCGCTGACTTTCAGCTCCTTGGAGAGGGTGCGCACCGATGGGAGCATGGCCCCCTCCTGCAGATCCCCGCTCATGATGAACTTCTTGATCTGCGAGACGATCTGTTCGTAGATGGGCTGCATGGAAGAATTGTTGATGATCAATTTCACTGTCATCCCTCCTTCTGCATAAACAGTATATAACAGTAATAAACTGTTGTCAACTGTTTTATACTGTTTATTCAAAAATAATTTTGTTTCACTGCGGACAGTTTTATGATATAATGAAATAGTTGACAAAAACTGGAAGCGGTATTACATTCATAATACGCGGATGAGCAAGGATTTTGTTTTCATCGCCATCCATCCGTTGATTTTTTTAGATAAAAGCGACAGGAAAAGGAGCTGCTATGATTAAAGGTGCGATATTTGACGTAGACGGTACACTGCTGAATTCCATGCCAGTCTGGGAAAATTTAGGCGAGCTTTACCTGAAATCCGTCGGGGTCGAGGCGGAGCCGGGGCTGGGCGAGGAACTGTCTGCCATGAGCCTGCCGCAGGGGGCGGATTATCTGATCCAGCACTATCATCTGGGGAAGACGCGGAACAAGGTTCTGGACGGCATCAACCAGCAGGTTCGGGATTTTTATGCCCAGAAGGTTCCCTTAAAGCCGGGAGTCCGGGATTTTCTGGAGGGTCTGAGGGAATATCGGATTCCGATGGTCATCGTGACCTCCAGTGACCGGGGAAATGTAGAGGCTGCGCTGAAACGGCTGGGCGTGATGAACTTTTTCGACGGGATGCTGACCTGCACGGAGATGGGAACCGACAAGAACCGGCCGGACATCTATCTGGCCGCGTCCCTGCAGCTGGATACGGAGCCATGGGAGACCCTTGTCTTTGAGGATGCTTACCACGCCGTCCTGACCGCAAAAAAATACGGCTTCCGGACGGTGGCCGTATACGACGAGGCCAACGACGGGAAACTTGGCAAGATCTGGAATACGGCGGACATCTATCTGTCCGAATATGCGGACTTTGATCTGTTTTGGAGGAGAGTGTCAAAATTGTGAAAGAAAAGAAGAAAGCTATTGCAGTCATTTACATCCTGCTTTCCGCACTGTTCTTTTCGCTGATGAATATGTTTGTGCGACTGTCCGGAGACCTGCCGTCGGTGCAGAAAAGCTTTTTCCGCAACCTGGTATCCCTTGCCTTTGCCGCTGCGATCTTAAAACGGGAGGGCGCGTGGTTTTCGGGAAAGCGGGAGAATATCCGGTATCTGCTTCTGCGCTCTGCGGCGGGAACATTGGGAATCCTCTGCAACTTTTACGCGGTGGACCATCTGGTGCTGGCGGACGCATCCATGCTGAATAAGATGTCGCCGTTTTTCGCGATCGTGTTCAGCTACCTGATCCTGAAAGAGAAGATCCGGCTTCCCCAGGCGCTGATCGTGGGATGCGCCTTTGCGGGGAGCCTTCTGATCATCAAACCGACGGAAGCTGTGTTCCATTCCCCTGCGGCCCTGATCGGGCTGCTGGGCGGCCTGGGGGCCGGAATCGCATATACCTATGTCCGGGTGCTGGGGACGAAGGGGGAAAAAGGGCCTTTTGTCGTATTTGTATTTTCCGCTTTTTCCTGCGCGGTGACGCTGCCTTACCTCCTGCTGTATTTTCAGCCTATGTCAAGAGGGCAGCTTTTGAGTCTTCTGCTGGCGGGGCTTTCGGCGGCGGGCGGGCAGTTCAGTATTACCGCGGCGTATTTCCACGCCCCTGCAAAAGAAATATCCGTATATGATTATTCCCAGATCCTTTTTTCGGCTGTCCTGGGTTTTTTCGTGTTCGGGCAGATACCGGACGCGCTGAGCTGGATTGGGTACGGGATCATTTGTTCCATGGCCGTTGCCATGTTTTTATATAACCGGAAACGGACCTTGTGAAACGAAATCAGTCAAAGAGTGAGGGTGAAATCCATGAGCAGTGAGAATAATAGTAATGATATTGCGGTGAAGCGGGCAGCCGCCGAGATGCTCCGGAAGGCAGAGGCGGTCTACATGATCCTGTCCCTTTGCACCAGAATGCCTTATGTGGTCTGCGACGAGACCACTTACGATGATGAGATCCTTCTTTATTTTGAGGAAGAAGCGGCAAAGGCGGCGGTGAAAAAGCTGCTGGAGAAAAAGGAGCCTGTGCAGGCGGTGAAGATTGAGAAAAAGGATCTGCTGGCATTCTATGTCAGCCTGATGCCTCTGGGGGTCAACTGCATCCTTGTGAATCGGGATACGCCGGTGGAGATCTCCATCCAGCTCCATGAGATCATCCGCAGGAAGGAGCCGGAAGAGGAGGGGAAGGTCCTGATTGAGAATCCCCAGCTCCATTTGACGGCCCTTTATTTTATGCAGTCGGTGCGGAAAGCGCAGAAAGTGGAGCTGACAGAGGAATTAAAAGAGCTCCATGAGGAAATGATGGTACATTATCAGCGCGGGAAATACATCATCCCGGTCAAAGAAAACGCCGGAACGCTGGTGATGAAACAAAAAAACGGACAGGTCTTCCAGCCTGTTTTTACGGATATTCAGGAGTATAAAAAGTTTTTGAGCATGCAGCAGGAGAAGGAGATCAAGTCCGCGGTGCTTCCGGCGGATCAGATTCCGGGACTCCTTGCGCCGGAGACATCGGGCGTGGTGGTCAATCCCTTCGGCGTGAACCTGCAGCTTCAGATCAAACGTGGGAAGCAGGTAAAGAACGGATAGCGCCTGCCGGATGACAGGAATGTGTCTGCCCGGGGAACGGCCGGAGGGAATGTCAGAAAAAAGCGGACTGGATGCACGCAACCGCTATTTTACTGGCCGGATGCCTTGCAGCAGGGTGCAAGGCACCGTGAACAGTAATACAGGCTGCAGAACTGATTTTCGGGCATACTCAGGCATATACTTTACTATCATCAAAAAAGGAGCATGATATGAATCAACATGAAACGATGTCAATGGAACAGGTTGCGATGCGGGTGTCAAAAACCAGCATCCTTGTGAATACGCTTCTGTCCCTGGCGAAGCTGGCTGCGGGAATCCTGGCTTCATCGGAGGCCATGGTCTCCGACGCGGTTCATTCCGCGTCCGATGTGTTCAGCACCTTTGTGGTCATCATCGGAATCAAGATGGCCGGAAAAAAGGCGGATAAGGAGCATCCTTACGGGCATGAGCGTATGGAGTGCGTGGCAGCCATCCTTTTGTCCGCGGTGCTGGCCCTCACGGGGGCGGGGATCGGCTTTTCCGGCCTGCGCAAGATCGCGGGCGGTTCCTTTGAGAACCTTGCGGTTCCGGGAATCCTTGCCATGGGGGCGGCAGTCCTGTCTATTGTGGTGAAGGAGTGGATGTTCTGGTACACCCGGGCAAATGCGAAAAAAATCAATTCCGGGGCGCTGATGGCGGATGCCTGGCATCACCGTTCGGATTCCCTGTCTTCCATCGGCGCCCTGGCGGGCATCATCGGGGCCAGGCTGGGATTTCCGGTGATGGATCCTCTGGCAAGCGTGATCATCTGCCTGTTCATTTTCCAGGCGGCCTATGAGATCTTCAAGGACGCGGTGGATAAGATGGTGGATAAAGCCTGCGACGAGGAGACCGTGGAGAAGATCCGCGCTCTGGCAAAGCGGCAGCGCGGCGTGATGCGGGTGGATTCCCTGCAGACAAGGGAATTTGGAAATAAAATCTATGTGGATCTGGAGATCGCGGCGGACGGCCATCTGTCGCTGAATGAATCCCATGAGATCGCGGAGGATGTCCATGACGAGATTGAGAAGGCATTTCCGCAGATCAAGCATATCATGATCCATGTCAACCCTTATATCAACCGCAAGACGGTGTATGCCCTTCTCGGGGAAGTGGATAACGGGGATCTGGAAGAGGTGTATCAGCTTCTTCGTGGCTACCTGGAGAAACGAAAGCAGGGCCGGCCGGATTAGGAAGTACAAAGGAGGAGGCATATGGAGAGCCGAAAACAGCCGATAGGATTTCTAGTGAAGCAGATCAATAATGTATTTGAAAAGGAGCTCAACGGGAGGCTTCGGACGATCGGCGTCACTTCCTCCCAGTGCGCGGTGCTGGATTATCTGTTCCACTCCAATAAAGAAGCGGTGAACCAGCGGGACGTGGAGCGCAACCTGAACCTGAAAAATCCGACGGTAACCGGGATCTTAAAGCGTCTGGACGAAAAGGGCTACATCCTCTGCGTGCCGAACGAAGAGGATAAGCGGAGGAAAAATATCTATCTGACGGAAAAAGCGTACGATATCCAGAAACGGATGGAAACAGACCGGAAAAAGCTGGATAAGCGGCTGACCATGGGGATGACGACGAAGGAGGTCGCGGCAGTGACCCGGGCGCTTGAGAAAATGCTGTACAACATTGCAGACCCGTGAAGGAGGAAATCACAATGAGCTACGCGGATAAAGTATTTATAGACATGTGCAGGGATATCATCGACAACGGCACCAGCACGGAAGGTGAGAAGGTACGCCCCGTGTGGGAGGACGGAACTTCCGCCTATACGGTGAAGCGGTTCGGGGTGGTGAATCGGTACGACCTGTCCAGGGAATTTCCGGCATTAACGCTTCGGCGCACCGGGATCAAAAGCTGTACCGATGAAATGCTGTGGATCTGGCAGAAGAAGTCCAGCAATATCCACGACCTGAACAGCCACATCTGGGACAGCTGGGCGGATGCCGACGGTTCCATCGGAAAAGCCTACGGATACCAGATGCAGGTGAAGCACCAATACAAAGAGGGCATGATGGATCAGGTGGACCGGGTGATCTACGACTTGAAGCACAACCCTTACAGCCGGAGGATCATGACGAATATCTATGTGCACCAGGACCTCCATGAGATGAACCTGTACCCCTGCGCCTACAGTATGACGTTTAACGTGACGAAAAACAGGGACAGTGAGGATCTGACCTTAAACGGGATTTTGAACCAGCGCTCCCAGGATGTGCTGACGGCCAACAACTGGAATGTATGCCAGTACGCAGTGCTGCTGCACATGCTGGCCCAGGTCTGCGGCATGCAGGCCGGGGAGCTGGTGCATGTGATTGCGGACGCCCACATTTACGACCGCCATATCCCACTGGTGGAGGAGCTGATCTCCCGGGAACCGCTTCCCGCGCCAAAATTCTGGCTGAATCCGGAGGTGACGGATTTTTACCGGTTCACCCCGGAGGATGTGCGCCTGGATCACTACGAAACCCACCCCCAAATCAAAAATATACCGGTTGCTGTTTAGAGGAGGAAGGCAAATGCGAAGCATTTCTTTCATGCCTTCCGACGACTTGCCCTCGAACCGCAGGTGAGGGGGCGCTACCTTAACAGGGGGGAGTCAAATGCGGAGCATTGAAGGAGGAAACACAGAATGAATATCATTGTTGCGGTAGATAAAAACTGGGCGATTGGGAAGAATAATAAGATGATGTGGAGCATTCCGGCGGATATGCGGTTTTTTCGGGAAAAAACAACCGGACATGTGGTGGTGATGGGCCGGAAGACTCTGGAAAGCTTTCCAAACGGCCTCCCTCTGAAACAGCGGACGAATATCGTACTCAGCAGAGACAAAAATTATCAGGTAAAAGGGACGTTGGTCATGCATACCACAGAGGAGCTTTTGGAGCATCTGAAAGGCTATGCTCCCGAGGAGATCTTCATCATCGGCGGGGAAAGCATTTACCGGCAGTTTTTGCCCTATTGTGATACGGCATATGTCACAAAGATCGACCACGCCTACGATGCGGACACCCATTTCCCCAATCTGGATGAGATGCCGGAATGGGAGATGACAGAGGCCGGCGAGGAGCAGACAAGCTTTGACCTGGAATTTGTATTTACAAAATATGAGCGCAAAAGCGGCACAAAAGGCTTTGAGTAAAACGAACAGTGGTGAGTATGATGCATGATCCGGCAGCGGAGAAAAAACGGAAAACCTGGTATAGATGTTCCATGGCAGTGTTGCTGGCAGTGGCCCTGCTTCTGTCCGGCTGTACGGGCGGAGGCGGTATTTTGTCCGGGCCTGTTTGGGAAACGGATTCCAAGGGCAGGGATGGTTCTGCTCTTAAGATCGTCACGACCATCTTTCCCCAGTATGATTTTGTACGGCAGATCGCCGGAGAACGGGTTTCCCTTCAGATGCTGCTGAAACCGGGGGAGGAGACCCATTCCTACGAGCCCACGCCCCGGGATATCATTGCCATCCAGAATGCGGATCTGTTCATCTACGTGGGCGGGGAAAATGATGCGTGGGTGGAAGACATCCTGGATGCCCCGGAGATGAAGCAGGTGCGAAGGCTCCGCCTGGTGGACTGCACAGCGCTTCTAAAGGAAGAGCATGTGGAAGGGATGCGGCATAAGGGGCAGCTATGCCCGGGGTCAGAGGAAGAAGAGGAGGAAAACGACGAGCATGTCTGGACCTCCCCGAAAAATGCCATGGAGATCACGAAGCGGATCACAGAGGAGCTTTCTGCGTTGGATCCGGATGGCCAAGAAGAATATAAGGCCAATCTGGACGCCTATCTGGAAGAGCTTACAGCGCTGGATCGCCAGTTCCGGGAAATCACACAAAAGGCTGCGGCCAGGGGACAGGATCTGCTGCTGTTCGGAGACCGGTTTCCCTTCCGCTATCTTGCACAGGAGTACGGTCTGCAATATTACGCGGCATTTCCCGGGTGCGCGTCGGATACGGAGCCAAGCGCGGCGATGATGGCGTTTCTGATCCGAAAGGCAAGGGAGGAGCAGATCCCCGTGATCCTGAAAATGGAGCTGAGCTCTGAACAGATCGCCCAGGCGGTGGCAGAGGCTTCCGGGGCAGAGGTCCGGGTGCTCTATAGCTGCCACAACCTGACTGCAGAGCAGTTTGAAGCCGGGGAGGGCTATCTCTCCATGATGCGTAAAAATGCAGAAACCCTGCAGGCGGCGCTGGGACAATGACAAGAGCAATTGACAAGAGAAGCGCCGGTGAGGGAAAATAAAGAGAGAATCGGGTCAGGGAGGATGGACGGATTATGGCACTGGTACAGTGTGAGGAGCTTACAATCGCATATGAGGGACAGGTAGTGGTCCGGGATCTGTCGTTTCAGATCCATCCCGGAGATTACCTCTGTATTGTGGGAGAAAACGGTTCCGGCAAGAGCACCCTGGTGAAAAGCCTTCTCGGACTGAAAGCCCCCTTGAAGGGGCGGATCGTGCTGGGGGACGGGTTAAAGCAAAAGGAGATCGGTTATCTGCCCCAGCAGACGGACGTCCAGAAGGATTTTCCGGCCAGCGTCCAGGAGGTGGTTCTCTCGGGCCGTCTGAACAGCCGGGGGATGAAGCCTTTTTACACCTCAAAGGACAGGGAACAGGCAAAGGCCATGATGGGTCTTCTGGGGATCGAAGGGCTGAGACGGAGCTGTTTCAGGGATCTGTCCGGAGGGCAGAAGCAGCGGGTTCTCTTAGCCCGGGCGCTTTGCGCAACGAAAAAGATGTTGCTTCTGGACGAGCCGGTGACGGGGTTGGATCCCCTTGTGACAGCAGAGTTTTACCAGCTCATCAAGGAAGTAAACCAAAGGTCCGGGATCGCGGTGGTGATGGTTTCCCATGACATCGAGAGCGCCGTGCGGGATGCCTCCCACATCCTCCACCTGCAGGAAACCGCACTGTTTTACGGAAAAGCGGAAGAGTACAGGGAAAGCCTGGTGGGCCGGATGTTTCTGGAGCGTACGAAAGCGCCCGGAGAAATGGCCGGAGGGAGTCAGGAGCCTGCGGGAAATGCAGAAATAACAGGCGGCGGGATGCCTGCGTATACAGAAACTTCTGAAAAGAGAGGTACAGATTTTGATTGATACGGTGTTTGAAATGCTTTCCTATCCATTTATGGTACGGGCCTTTGTGGTGGGAATCCTGGTGTCTTTGTGCAGTGCGCTGCTTGGGGTCAGCCTGGTGCTCAAACGGTATTCCATGATCGGGGACGGGCTTTCCCATGTGGGGTTCGGCGCTCTGGCAGTTGCCGCCGCGCTGAATGCCGCGCCGCTGACGGTGGCCATCCCGGTGGTGGTCACGGCGGCGGTATTGCTTCTGCGGGTCAGCGCAAACAGCAAGATCAAAGGGGATGCGGCTATCGCCCTGATTTCCACCAGTGCGCTGGCCGTGGGAATCATGGTCATCTCCATGACCACCGGAATGAATACGGACGTGTATAACTATATGTTTGGAAGTATCCTGGCCATGAGCAGCCAGGATGTGAAAATGAGCGTGCTGCTCTCCCTGGCAGTCCTCATCCTGTATGTATTCTTCTATCACAAGATCTTTGCCGTCACCTTTGATGAGACCTTTGCCCAGGCCACCGGAGTCAGGGCGGGGCTGTACAATACCCTGATCGCGGTGCTGACTGCGGTGACCATCGTGCTGGGCATGCGGATGATGGGAACCTTGCTGATCTCCAGCCTGATCATCTTCCCGGCCCTGACCTCCATGCGGGTATGCACAACGTTTTGCTCCGTGACGGTCAGTTCCGCCGTTGTGTCGGTGGTCTGCTTTTGCATTGGGATCACCGTGTCCTACTTTTTTGCCGCGCCTGCAGGCGCCAGCGTGGTAATTGCAAACCTTCTGATGCTGGGGGGATATGCCATAGCCGGGGCAGTGAAAAACCGGAGTGTTTTTAAACAAAATGGTTGATCCTCTCAAAAAAACTTCCACCTGTACGGTTGGATGCTCTTTGAGCATACAAGCAGGATTTCAAGCGGAACTTACGGCCAGCCATGAAGCGCTGGCAATGATTGCAGGAAAATGGGCTGACTGGAATCCCGGATATGGGATTCACAGCGGCCAAGCAGGAAATCGGCGCTGCCCCCGTAAAGCTCGGCCATATTTTCAAAGCTATCTATGGATTAGGTCTTGCTGTTTTGAATTGCTTTGGCATCCGTTTACCACCTTACATATTTATTTTCCAATATCCGGATTTATCTGATCCCATTCTTTTAAGAGTCCCTTTATCTTTCAGTTTTTTTATTCGCCCAAAAACAGCTTTTCTTCCGATATTTAATCTGTTTGCAAGTTCCTGATAGGTATAGGCAGGATCTTCGGAGAGTAATTCCAGTATTTGGCGTTCTTTCTCTGTGAAAGCTACAGTTCCATTTACAGTTCCGTTTACAGTTCCGTTTTTGGAAGGGCCATATACGACCCTGTCCTCTGGAGCAATAAATCGGATCATAACGGAATTACCTGTAATATCATATTCGGGCAGGGGCACATGGTCTTCCCTGCATGCCTGGCACATTTTTTCGATCCCACGTTCCCAGCTTTCAATAAATCCAGCGAGATAATATACATGGGCAATATTGGGGTTGAAGGGTTCGGAAGAGTGCTTTTCCATGAGTTTTTTCACGGACCAGCTTTCGGGAAGCCGACCGCAATTGGCAATATAAAGTCGGTCATCATATACGCTCACTTGAATTGGAATACCGCGGGCATAGTCCTTGAAAAAACCAATCTTTGTGAATGCTCCAAGCTGCCAGGTTTCCGGATCATTTGAAAAAAGAAGCATGGCGGCATTAGTCAGGTAGCCGTTATTCATCAGATGTAGTTTTTTCATTAGGACTTCTTTCGGCTCATCCAGTGCGCTTTCCTCAATGCGGCCTTTTTTGGCAGCCCATTTTTTGAAACGCTTTATGACATCATCATCCACATCCTTGATGGTAAAAGCAGGCAACGGGAGATTATCCCAGGTTACCCCTTGTTTACGGAGCAGGAAACTTTCCAATTCCAACCCGGTCAGTTTTTGGTTGGTGCTGCCACTGCGGTAATAATAGATACCCTTATAAGAAATGGCAATGGGATACGGGCGTATATTATCAAGGACTTTCCCAAAATCGGAGTCATTATGCTGTCTCTCTTTTCAATTTTTGTATTTTAGCTCTGGCATGTGCTAAAATACAAAAATTGTAGTGATAGCAACAATCATTAGTAATACAAGAATCGTTACTCTTCGGATGTTTCCTTTTTTTCCTGCACTTCCTTTCTGTCATTTTCGTCTTTTAGAGCTTTTTTTCGGAACAATTTCCGTCCCTTTTTCAGGAACAGCACTGCAAGAGCTGCTACCGCCGCGAGCAATACCAGTACAGGCAGGTTGGACACCAGGAAGACGAAGGAATTTACAAAGAAGTCCCGGATCCCGTACAAGCTGTTTCGGAAGCCGCCTTTGATCCTGCTGCCGACAGTGTCGGAGGTCTCTTTTTCATATTCCACTTCCCGGATGTTGATATCGACGGTGCTGTAGTCGATCTGGTTGTCATAGGTCCGAAGCTGGGATTCGTAGCTGTTGATCTCATAGCGCAGATCCGAGAGCTTGGATTCCAGGGCAAGGATCTGCTCCAGGTCTTTTGCCTGCTCCAGCAGTTCCATCACCCGCTCATATTCGGTCCGCAGGGAATCTTTGTACGCAGTCTTATCCACATAGTCCAGCGTCACATCCTGCACGCTTTCCGACTGGTTCGTAATCGTGCCGAGCTTCCCTGCTTTGCTCACAAAATCGTCCAGATGTTCGGAGGGGATGCGCACACAGAGGTAGTAGTAGCGGTAGCTCTGGCCGCCCGGGGCGTCATAGCTGGACTGCTCGACATAGCCTCCGAAGGAAGCGATGGAGTCTTCAAGCTGCTTTTTCAGGGTATCAAAGGTTCTGGTTTCCATGGTGAGGGATACGGTTTTGATCAGTTTCCGGGAAGACAGATCCTGCCCGGATATCTCCGGGGAAGAGGAATTGTCTTCGCCTGCTCCCTCCTCTGGGATTGACGCTTCCGCGTCCACGGCAGACATTTCTTTTGTTTCCCCATAGTTGTTCTGAAAACCGCTGTCCGCATCCGACACGATCTGGGCAGCCTCGGTCCCGCCGGACGCGCTGTCATAGCCCTTTGCGCCGCAGCCGGTCAAGATCAGGACTGTGATCAGAAACAGGATCAGAAGGTTGTGGGATTTTCTTTTCATAATCTTCATAAGTGTCTCCTCCTTTATATTTGTAACCAATTTGCGCGGCAAATGGATTGCGCCATATTATATCAGAGTACGAAAACGACGGTTTTGTTGCGGTAAATTCAAAAAAAATGGGAAATTTTTACAAGCCGCAGTCACATTTTGCAAAAGTTTCATTTATTTTGTAGAAAATTATAACATATTGTGATAAAATGTACCACAGAATGACTTAATTTAAGAAATGGAGGTAAAGTAATGCCTGAAAAGAAACAGACGGTTCCGTTCTCAGGAACAAAGGAACAGGAAGAAGCTTTGTTAGAAGTGATCGCCGGGCTGAAAGACGAACCGGGGGCATTGATGCCGATCCTGCAGAAGGCGCAGGATATCTATGGTTATCTTCCGATGGAAGTGCAGAAGATGATCTCCGACGGGACCGGGATTCCGCTGGAGAAGATTTACGGAGTGGTGACATTCTATTCGCAGTTCAGCTTAAGTCCCAAGGGCAAGTACCGGATCTCAGTCTGTCTCGGGACAGCCTGCTATGTAAAGGGTTCCGGGGACATTTACAATGCGCTGATGGAAAAGCTGGGCATCGTCGGCGGGGAGTGTACGCCGGACGGGAAGTTTTCCCTGGATGCCTGCCGCTGTGTGGGGGCCTGCGGACTGGCGCCGGTTATGATGGTGAACGACGAGGTTTATGGACGTCTTACGGTAGATGATATTGACGATATCCTGGCAAAATATGAATAAAACATTGTTTCAGAATATCCGCAGAATTTGAGAAAAATGGAGGACATATATGAAATCTCTTGAAGAATTACGTGTGATCAGGGAAAACGCGAAGAAGCATGCCTGCCGTTACCGTGTCCATGTGTGCGGAGGTACGGGCTGTACTTCTTCGGGAAGCCTGAGGATCATTGAAAGGCTGGAACAGGAAATCAAGGCCAACGGCCTGGAGGAGGATGTAGAGATCGTAAAGACCGGATGCTTCGGCCTGTGCGCCCTGGGGCCGATCATGATCGTACATCCGGAAGGCTCTTTTTATTCCATGGTAAAGGAAGAGGATATTCCGGAGATCGTTTCCGAGCATCTCAAAAACGGCAATGTGGTCAAACGGCTTTTGTATGAGGAGACCACCAAGACCGAACACATCCTGCCTCTGGAGGAGACCAATTTCTATAAGAAGCAGCACAGGGTGGCTCTGCGCAACTGCGGGGAGATCAGCCCGGAGCATATCGAAGAATACATAGGGGTGGGCGGCTATGAGGCGCTGGGCAAGGTGCTCACCGAGATGACCCCGGAGCAGGTCATCCAGCTCATCACGGACAGCGGCCTGAGGGGACGCGGCGGCGCGGGATTCCCCACAGGACTGAAGTGGAAGTTTGCGGCTGCCAACCAGGCGGATCAGAAGTATGTCTGCTGCAACGCGGACGAAGGCGACCCGGGCGCGTTCATGGACCGTTCCGTTTTGGAAGGCGATCCCCATGCGGTTCTGGAAGCCATGACCATTGCCGGCTACGCCATCGGAGCGACACAGGGGTACATCTATGTACGCGCGGAGTATCCCATTGCGGTGCAGCGTCTGGAAATTGCCATCAGCCAGTCCAGGGAACTGGGCCTTCTGGGGGATGACATTTTCGGAACCGGCTTCAAATTTGACATCGGGCTCCGTCTCGGTGCCGGCGCGTTTGTATGCGGGGAGGAGACGGCGCTGATGACGTCCATCGAAGGAAACCGCGGGGAGCCGCGTCCGCGTCCGCCGTTCCCGGCGCTCAAAGGCTTGTTCCAGAAACCTACCATCCTGAACAATGTGGAGACCTACGCCAACATTCCCCAGATCATCCTCAACGGCCCGGAGTGGTTCGCTTCCATGGGAACCGAGAAGTCCAAGGGGACCAAGGTATTTGCCCTGGGCGGCAAGATCCACAACACGGGGCTGGTGGAGATCCCCATGGGGACGACGCTGCGCGAGATCGTGGAAGAGATCGGCGGAGGCGTACCGAACGGCAAGAAGTTCAAGGCAGCGCAGACCGGAGGACCCTCCGGCGGATGTATCCCTGCTGAGCATCTGGATGTACCCATCGACTATGACAATCTGCTTGCCATCGGTTCCATGATGGGTTCGGGCGGGCTGATCGTCATGGATGAGGACAACTGTATGGTGGACATCGCCAAATTCTTCCTGGAATTTACGGTGGACGAGTCCTGTGGAAAATGTACCCCCTGCCGGATCGGTACGCGGCGGATGCTGGAGATCCTGGAGAAGATCACCAAGGGACAGGCTACCATGGAGGATCTGGATAAGCTGGAAGAGCTGTGCTACCACTTAAAGTCCAATTCCCTGTGCGCGCTGGGGCAGACCGCGCCCAATCCGGTGATCTCCACGCTGCGGTATTTCCGGGATGAATACATTGCCCATATTGTGGATAAAAAATGTCCTGCAGGCGTCTGCAAAGACCTGCTGCAGTATAAGATTGACGCAGATAAATGTAAAGGCTGTACGCTTTGTTCCAGAGTTTGTCCCGCAGGGGCCATCGTGGGCAGCGTAAAAGAGCCGCATATGATCAATTCCGAGAAGTGCTTGAAGTGCGGCGCTTGTATCGAAAAATGCCGCTTCGGCGCGATCTACAAAGAGTAAGGGAGGAGTGAGAGAATGGAAAATGTGAATTTAAAGATCAATGGCCTTGATGTAAGCGCACCGGCAGGTTCAACGATTCTTGAGGCTGCACATATTGCCGGAATCAAGATTCCTACCCTTTGTTTTCTCAAGGAGATCAATGAGATCGGCGCATGCCGTATGTGTATCGTGGAAGTAAAGGGCGCAAGAAACTTAGTGGCGGCCTGCGTGCATCCGATCAATGAAGGTATGGAGGTGCGGACCAATACTCCGGAGCTGATCGCCGCGAGAAAGCGTACCTTAGAGCTGATCCTGTCAGACCATGACAAGAAGTGCCTCTCCTGTGTGAGAAGCGGAAACTGTGAGCTGCAGGCGCTCTGCCAGGAGTTAGGCGTTGCGGACGAGCAGTATTTTGCCGGGGAAGCCAACCATTATGAGCTGGATACCAGCGCGGCCCATATGGTACGGGACAACAACAAATGCATCCTCTGCCGGAGATGCTCCGCAGTCTGCGAAAAATCCCAGGCAGTGGGTGTCATCGGACCGAACCAGCGGGGATTCGCCACCTTTATCGGATCTCCGTTCGATATGGGGCTGGGCGAGACAAGCTGTGTATCCTGCGGTCAGTGTATTGCGGCCTGTCCTACCGGGGCGCTGTATGAGAAGGACTTCGTGGACGAGGTCCTGGCAGCGGTGGAAGACCCCGCAAAGCATGTGGTGGTTCAGCCCGCTCCCTCCGTACGCGCGGCATTGGGCGAGGAATTTGGCTATCCCATGGGAACGGACGTGGAAGGAAAGATGGCTGCGGCCCTCAGAAGGATCGGATTTGACAAGGTATTCGATACCGATTACAGCGCGGACCTGACCATCATGGAAGAAGCCCATGAATTTATCGAGCGGGTGCAAAACGGCGGCGTGCTGCCGATGATGACCTCCTGTTCCCCGGGATGGGTGAAGTACTGCGAGCACTATTTCCCGGATCTTCTGGATCATCTTTCAAGCTGTAAGTCGCCCCAGCAGATGTTCGGAGCGGTGACTAAGACTTATTATGCTGAAAAGATGGGGCTTGACCCGAAGGATATTGTCTGCGTCAGCGTGATGCCCTGTACGGCGAAAAAATTCGAGGTGGGCAGAGACGACCAGGATGCGGCAGGCGTGCCGGATGTGGATATCTCCATCACCACCCGGGAGCTGGCAAGGCTGATCCGCAAGGTGGGCATTGATTTTAGAAGCCTCCCGGAGGAAGGCTTTGACGATCCGCTGGGCGAGTCCACCGGAGCAGGCGTGATCTTCGGCGCCACCGGCGGCGTAATGGAAGCGGCCCTTCGGACGGCAGTGGAGACGCTGACCGGGGAAGAACTGGCAGACGTGGAATTTCAGGAAGTGCGCGGAACGGACGGGATCAAGGAAGCGACCTACCATGTGGCGGACATGGACGTGAAGGTGGCGGTGGCATCCGGACTGTCCAACGCAAAGCAGATCCTGGAAAAAGTCCGCGCAGGGGAGGCAGATTATCACTTTATCGAGATCATGTGCTGTCCGGGCGGATGTGTAAACGGCGGCGGCCAGCCCCAAGTACATGCGGACGTGCGCAACTTCGAAGACGTGCGTGCCATCCGGGCGAAGGTTCTGTATGACAACGATGCGGCGAAGCCCCTTCGGAAGTCCCACGACAATCCGTCCATCAAGAAGCTGTACGAGGAATACTTAGGCAAGCCGGGAAGCGAGAAAGCTCATCATGTGCTGCATACCAGCTATGTGAAGAGAAGTATCAACTAAATTCTGTTTTAAGAAAGCAGACCTGCGGGAGGAGAGCAATCCGGCAGGTCTGCCTTTTTTATTCTATAGGGTGCGCCCAGCTAAGGGCTTGGAATTCGGTGGGTGAAAGTCCTACGGTGTAAGGTACAAGCTATACCGCACCAAGCGAGTCTTGGGTAGACAGCAGAGATG
>CAJSZT010000055.1:0-33656 GCA_910573785.1 Lachnospiraceae bacterium
GGCGTCCCAAAAAGAAGGACAGCATACAGGACACAAAAGCAACAGATTACAAGACCCTTTTTGAAAATACTTCCGCCGCGTTAGAAAAATCCCAGGCTGATCTCAAACAGCTAAAAAAAGAAAAAGAGGAACTGGCCATCCAAAACCAACAGCTGGCAGATCTCATTTCCCAGATCTATCGGCAAACAGGTTCTTTCCTGAAGAAAAACTAATGGCCAGCACCGTACAAAATACTCCCTGGAGGTTCAACGTTATGTTCGTAGATGACGGCCGCTTTACTTATTATCAGTATCATACAAAAGCCCTTGAAAAAAGAGTCGCAGCTTTTGAAAGCGGCCAGGCCTACCGAAAGATGAAAGAAGGGATGAGACGGCTGAGGGCCTATTATGAACGTCAGATAAAAATGCTGATGAAAGAGCTGGCATCCGCCCATGCCCGTGAGGCCAAAAACCGGGAAATGTGGTTCCAGGTTTTTCAGGATGTCCAGGCAGAATGTGAAAAACGGATCGCCCAGGAAGCAAAACGGCTTGCCGCAATGGAAGAACGTGCCCTGAAAGCGGAAAGAAAAGCAGAAAAACTTCAGGATAAACTGAGCGAAAAACTCCATGAAATTGTATTGGCCAGGTCAGAAACAGCCGAAGAAAAGGAGAAGAATCAGAAGCTCCATGCGCAGTTAAACCAAAACTTTGAGAATTCTTCGCTGCCATCCTCCCAGATTCTTTTCCGCGGCAAGGTGCATAACAACCGGGAAAAGACCGACCGGAAGCCAGGAGCGCAGCCAGGGCATGAGGGACATCATCGGAAACGCCATGCAGTAACAGAAGAACCGGTCTTTATCCCGGCGCCTCCGGAGATTGAAAATGACCCGGATTACTACCGCCAAAAGGGGGAACATTCTGAAATCCATAAACAGGTAGTCGGCATCCGGCTTGTACTGACTGTCACGGACTATTGGTCGTATGTTTACAGGAACCGGAGGACCGGCGCGAAATACCATCCGCCCTTTCCGGAAAACGCGCAGCTGGAGGTCAACTATGACGACAGTGTGAAGGCCCTTATTTTCCTGATGAAAGACCATTTGAATGTCCCGGAAAACAAGATCCGGGAATTCCTCCTGGAGATGACTGGAGGTGAAGTAGAAGTTTCCCGCGGCATGATCAATGGGATCAATGCGGAATTCTCTTCAAAAACTGCCCAGGAACGCAAGGAGATCTTTTCCAGGCTGGCCTCAGCAGAGGTGCTTTATACTGATATGACTGGCGCGCGTATGAACGGCAGTCTCAAAAACATTGTCGTATGTACAGATGGGACGGACATCCTCTATTTTTTCAGGGATACCAAAGGGGACAAGGCACTCGTGGGGACACCGGTAGAATACTTTCTGAATACGCTGGTACATGACCATGATAAGACGTTTCTCCATTACGGAAGCAGCCATCAGGAGTGCAATGAGCATCATCTACGGTATTTGAAAGGTGCCCAGGAGAATGAGTCAAATCTGACTTGGCATATACAAATGCGGGAACTTTTAAAGGAGATGAATGAAACAAGGGAAAAACAGAACCGCGTCTTAGAACCGGAACAGATCGCGGGATTTGAAAAACGGTATGATGAGATCCTGCCCCTGGCAGGCAAGGAGTACTATGATACACCGCCGTCGAAATACTACCGGAAAGGATACAATCTTTTCATAAAACTAAGGGATTACAAAGAGGACGTCCTTTTTTTCCTGCGCCACCCGAACGTAGATTTTACAAACAACAAAGCGGAAAGAGGGTGCAGGAAGCCGAAGCGCCATCAAGCGGTTTCCGGAACCTTCCGTGGGAATACGAACCACAGTGGCGAAGAATACTGTGACGCAATGGGAGTCCTGCAGACAATGCGTGCAGAGGGAGGGAATCTTTACGAAAAAGTGAAAGCAGTATTTCAACGTATCTACCCCCAAAAGGAAAAACAAGGACCTCAGACCTGCTGATAAAAAATGAATAATGCCAAGTAGCTTCCCCGTGTCAGAGAGAAGCTGCTTGGTATACTCATTTTTAATTTTGGTCAGGGTCTGACCAGTAACAAATAGGAGTGCCGAAGCACCCCCATTTCCTAAACCCTCTTGCAAAATTAGCAGTGTTGGTTTATAATCATCTTAGAAGCCGGAGGATATGGCGTGTCCGACGGTTGTTCAATCGGAAACAATAATCAGTTTAAAAATCAAACGGATTACAAGGCTATCCTCTATTGCAGTAGAAGATAGCCTTTTCCGTTACTTGCGGTTGTGTTTATTGTCTATGTATGTCAAAGCTGCAAAAATCACCAGCACTAACGTAAGCACTTCTAACGTATTCATACCGACCTCCTTTCCGTTTCCAGAAAGGACAACCGCAGACTATCCCTACCTGCTCTAATCTGACTAAAAGAATTGTAGCACGTTATGTCGAATAATGCTATAAAAGATTTGCGTTAATCACTCCGCCGCTTCCAATGCCGTGCAGTAAGTGCACGACACCGTGTGAACCAATGTCATTTACTTAAGGAGAAAATTATCCAAGAACTACGTTTAGAAACATAAATGAGGTCAACTTAGTATGAAGGCAATGGATATTTTCCTCTAAAACCATGCCAAGGAATGGATAAAACGTGGGAAATGGCGGGATGCCTGTTTGAATGCAGCTGACGGTAAGGCATGACAACAAGACCAGCTCCATTCCTTTTGTAAAAAGTGGAACCAGCCTGATCACATGTGTCTATTAATTATGTATGATTACTTCTGTAATTAATTGCGGTAACAGAAGCTCATAGGGATCTTGAACCTTTTCTGCCGTGGGAAGGTTCTTCCCGGCTTGACTGCTTCTATATTGCTGGCGATCAGGCCTTCCACATCCATGACGCTTTTCCCGTCATGGATGCGGAGGAATGCCCTGCAGGTTTTTAAGGCTTCCGAATTATTTATCTGATATTCGTATTTCTTCCCACCTTGTTTGATTTTCACGTTGAAAGCGATTTCTGAGCAGAAATTATACAGGATGGCCCTTGCCCATATTTCCTGTGCAACATACTCGTTTTTTTTCGAGTGCAGCGCTTTCAGGCACAGTGGGTATTTGAGATCCCGATAAGAGTTTTCCTGGTTCCAGCGCAGATGGTAGATTTCCTTGAAGTCATTCATGTCAAATTCATGGTCTGGCAGGTTTGTGATCAGGTTCTCATAGGAGCCGGGGGACAGTTCGAACCGAACGACCCGCAGGGAAATGTTGTATTCCCGCCTGGCATCAGTAAGGTAATCCATCGGGACACTGCGGCATACATGGCGGTACCTGTCCGGGAATTCCGGATGTGCCCTTTTCTTTTTTGACTGGGACCGGGAGAGGATGCGCTCCAGATGCATATCCAGGGCTTCTACCCCTTCCAGGCTGCGCCCAAGGATGCCTTCGTTTTTTTTATTTGTGCATCGGATCAGGAAATACTGCCGGTTTTCAATGACATGGGCAAAATTATTATACGACGCATAGCCCCGGTCACAGAGATAGACGTCCGCAGGGCCGCCTGCTGGGCGGGGGCCTGCGGTGTCTACCATCTGGCAGAAGGCGCTGTATTCATTGTGTTTGCGCCCAGGCTGGATGACGAGGTCGGTAAAGCGCCGATCCAGGATGGAGTAGCAGGCATTGATGTAAGCCTGGTTATAGCCCTTAGGGGAAGCCTTGCTGGGTTCATAAAAAGTATCCGTGTCATGGGGATCGCGGAAAATATCCAGCGCGGAGCCGTCACAGGCAATGAGCCGGTATTTCCCATGAAAAAGGTTGCTTTTCAGTTTCTTGTTAAAAGCCAGGAGCAGGCACCTTAGCGCTCCGTCCTTGAGTTTGTGGATCTGCTTGTAAAAAGCCGCTTTGGAAGGGGCGTCTGTGCTGCGGCCAAAATAGGTGTAGAGCTCCTCCCGGATGCATTCCCCCTCTAAGGTGAAAAACATGAGGATGAGCTGCTTAAAGCCGAGCTTCCTGTTGCGGGTGAAATCCCTGCCGGGGTTTTTGGCATATTTTCCTGGGTCTGCCGCGAGCTCATCAATAGCGGCGAGCAGGATTGCTTTTACAGAATCAGAATACTTCATCGTGTGTACCTCCTTGGATTGAAAATAAAGTGTATGCCTCAAATCCAAGGGCCGCTTTCCCCTTCGGATCATGCTTGTAGATGCTGACACCCTCCGCTGAAATCTCCGCCGCCCGGACGGAAATGGGAATGCCGAGCATCGGAATTTATTCCTATGAGCTGTTCCAGTTTTATGATGTGGATACCATTATCCGCGCCGTATCCGTGAAAGACACATCCGCTGAGGAAATGGCGGAACTGATGGTCGGCAGAAAGCTGGACACGGACTATACAAGAAAGTCTACGGTTCAGAAAGAGTCGGCTATGGAAGTATCCGGATTGACGCTTTTATCCAAAGACCAGAAGAAAAAGCTTCTGAATAATATTACTTTTTCGCTCCGGCGCGGCGAGATCCTCTGCATTGCCGGAATTGACGGCAACGGCCAGAATGAACTGGTCGAGGCGCTTACCGGCCTGGTGCAGCCGGATGAAGGCGCAGTCAAAATACAGGGGATTGACGTTACCCAAAAATCTATCCAGTTCCGAAACACCCACGGGTTGACCTGCATCCCGGAAGACAGGCATAAATACGGGCTTGTTCTGGGGTACACTATGGAGCAGAATCTGCTGCTGAAAAAATACCGGAACGAACCGTTTTCCAAACATTGATTTATTAATTTTAAGGCGTGCCGCGAACACGCGGGACCGTCTGATCGAAAAATATGATATCCGCAGTTCCCAGGGAAATACAACTGCGGCAAGAGAAATGCCCGGCGGAAACCAGCAGAAGATCGTAGCTGCCCGGGAAATTGATGTAGATGCCTTCATCGGTACTGTCGGGCTATCCGACTACCTGCGTCCCGTTTGCTGCACTCCTTTCGTTGATTCGCATACCGCCCTTTTACACTTAAAGACGGAGGATACAGGTTCTCCCACAGTTGACGCAATGTCATTGTATAGCATGACTGGCGTTCCAATGGGCTGGATGCCGTTGCTGTGAACACCTAATTGACATTGTCTGACGCAGTGAATATATTTTTAAAACAGATCATCTTATGCGGAGGGATACCGTTTGATGTGAAGTATCCAGAGTATAAGCCTGAGGTTATAGAAGCTATGCAAGAAGCAAAATGTATAAGCCGAGATCCTGATACCAAACGATACGGCAGTTTTTCTGAGGCATTAGAGGAATTGGATCTATGAAATACGAATTAATTCTGTCTGGAAAGTTTAAAAAAAGTCTGAATACAGCGAAAAAACGTGGTCTGGACATCTCTCTTCTGGAATCCGTCGTAGACACGCTGCTCCTGGGACTTCCTCTTGAAAAAAAGTATAAAGATCATGCCCTGAAGGGGAAGCTGGCCGGATTTCGGGAATGCCCTATCCAGCCAGACTGGCTGTGAATCTATTTGATAGAAGATGATATCTTAACACTGACATTGGTCGATACCGGCACACATGCAGATTTATTTAAAATGGAATCATTTCCGACTATGCGGATACACTCCAACGGCCTGAAGCCTTTTTTACAGCCACCATCCATCTCTACACCCCGATATACTTCGACGGCGCCACCCCATACTCTTTTTTAAAACACTTACTGAAATACAGCGGATCGGCGAACCCGGTCAGGCGGGCGACCTCCTGCAGGTTGGTGTACCCGTCATCCAGATATTTCTTCGCAGCCTCCATCTTCTTCTGCATCATGAACTTCACCAGGGGCAGGTTCATCTCCCGGCGGAACATGCGGCTCAGGTAGTTTTCGTTCATGTAGAGCTGGGAGCTGAGCCACTTTACGGAAAGCTCGGGGGAGGACAGGTTCTGCTCGATGAGCTCCATGCATTTTTCTGTGATCCGGCGGGACGGGGACACCTTGCTGCCCCGGATGTGTTCCAGAATCCGATGAAAATAATGCTCCAGGAATGCGGCGCAGCCCTCCGGCTCATTCAGCTCCATTACTTCGGACAGGGGCGTATAATGCCGGTCAAATATATCCTGCAGGGCCAGTTTATTTTCCCGGAGGAACATCAGGCCGGTCATCACAAAATCAATCCGCAGCATGTTGAAGGTGTCAAAGGAATGCCGGGCAAAGGGCGGTTCCAGCGTATCCCGCACGTGGGTGTCCAGGCCCCTTAAGTCGTCGGAACGAAGCAGGCGGAAGGTGGCGGAGCGGATGGAGTCCAGATCCATCTCCATGTCGAAGGCATTTTTCATATATTCCGCAAAGGAAATGATGCCCTTGTCCAGAACCGTCTGGTTATACCGGGACAAAAATTTTGTCTCATAATAGCAGCGGTAAATGTTGGACAGCCCCTTATACCGGCAGCTATAAAAAACGGCGGCGGAAAGATTCAGGTCAAACAGCAGATTGTCCCGCAGCAGCCTGCAGATCAGCGGGGTACCCGGCCCCGGGCTGCCGGAATTTTTTTCATATCCCATGAGGATATTGCACTGGTAAAAGGAATCGGTGAACACCACGCAGTTGGGGTAATCGCTGAGCGTGTCCTCGATGGATTTGATGGCGGTCTGCAGCAGGTCGTCCATATTTTTCTCCATGGAAACCGGGAAATCCAGGGATTCGATGTGGACAGCAATGATCTGAAATTCCTCTCCGCGTAAGGGAATCTGGTAAAATTCAAATTTTTCCTTCAGCTGTTGCTCGTCCAGCGTCTGACGGCCGGAAACCAGCCAGTTCAGGAATTTGTCCCGGATCATCCGCTCGTTGAGCAATGCCTTGGAATACAGGGAGCTGATGTAGTTTTCCTTTTCCCGGGACGAGTCCAGCCGGGACAAAATTTTCTGAATCAGTTCCCGCAGTGATTCCGGCTCGATGGGCTTGAGCAGATAATGGGTAACGCCGATGTTCAGAGCCTGCTGGGCGCAGCCGAAGCTGTCGTTGACGGTCAGCAGGATGCACTGGACATCCGGATAATGTTCCTTTAGGATGGCGGCAAGCTCCAGCCCGTCCATGTTGGGCATGTTGATATCACAGATGATGATGTCCGGAACCGCCGATTTCAGCAAAGCCAGGGCAGAAATGCCGTCGCACGCGTCCGGAAGGACTGCAAAGTCCATTGACTGCCAGTCCAGAATCTGGTGAAGCCTCCGCAGAATCAGAGGATCGTCGTCTACAAACATGATCTTATACATATGCTGTTTATCCTTTCCTATACCTTGTGAAACAGCCGTATGGCCATAATGGGGTGCCCTTGGGTATACCTTGTAAAACGGCCGCATGGCCATGATGAGATGCCCTTGGGTATCTATTTTGACAGGGTTTACAATGTCTTGGGAAAACGAACCTCAATCCGTGTTCCCTGCCCCTGTTCTGACTTTATGGAAATCCCGTATTTTTCCCCGTGCTTCAAACGAATCCTTTCCTGAATATTTTTCAACCCGAAATGCTTGGGGATTGCCGTGGGAGCCGGCGCGAATATGGAGGAACGCGATCCCTCTGGAATGCCCTTTCCATTGTCGGAAATGAGGATGCAGACCGTCTGGTTTTGGAGGGTTCCTTCTATTTTAATCCGGCCGCTGTTTTTGAAGCCTGCGAAGCCGTGTATCACGGAATTTTCCACAATGGGCTGGAGAATCATTTTCAGGATCTTAAAATCCAGAATGTCCTCGTCCACCGTGATCTCATAGGTAAACAAATCCGGAATCCGGATCAGTTGGATCTCCAGGTAGGCCTGGATCAGTTCCAGTTCTTCCCGGATCGTAATGATATTGCGTCCCTTGCTCAGGATGGCCCGATAGTAGCGGCCCAGATGGGATACCATGGCGGTGGCGGTTTCGTTTTTCTGATCCGTGATCAGGCTGCTGATGTTGTCCAGACAGTTGTATAAAAAATGCGGATTGATCTGGGCCTGCAGCATTTTCAGCTCATATTCCTTTTTCTGGGTCTGCTCGTTGTAGATCCTGGTGGTCAGTTCTTTGATATTGTGATTCATGACCCCGAAGCGTTCCGCCAGAAAACCGATCTCATCCCCGGAATGGACGGGAACCGGAAGGTCGAAATTGCCCTTTCCGGCTTCGTCTGCGTAATCCGCCAGCCGGATCACCGGACCCACGATGCTCTGGGCCAGCCGCGAAGACAGAAGCACCCCTGCGGCCAGAACCAGGATGCCGATGATCAGAAGGAACAGCGCCAGGTTCAGGGCTTCTTTGTATATCCGGTAATAGCGCATCATGTAGACCACCAGGTAATCTCCGTTTTCCGTTTCGGAAGAAAGGAGCAGCATGTGTTCGGCCGTCGTTTCCTGCGGGATTTTTCCGCCTGATTTGTACTGCGTTTTCTGTTCCGGCTTCCCCATGCCCTCCAGCAGACCCAGGATTTCCGGGGACGCCGTTGTCTGCAGCTCGCCCCGGTTTTCGGAGGAAATGATGGTGCCTGCGCTGTCGATCAGCAGGAAGCATTCATTTTCTTCATCCGACACGGAATGATAGGAGTCATAAAAAAGGGATTCCTTGATGTCAAAGGTCAGAATCCCGAGGCAGCTCCCTGACCGGATATCAATCAGCGATTTGGACACGGTCAGGGCGGCGGCTCCGCTTTTGTCCGCCGGATATTCCAGGAGTATCCGCCCCTTCTCCGCCGCGATTTCCCGGTAGCGCGCGTCCATTTCCGCATCCGGTGTGCGGATCTCGTCTGTCTTGATATCGAATACGCGGCCGTCCCGGGTATGGATGTAGCCGCTGGAAATCAGGCTCTGGATCTCCATAATGTTGTGCACGGCATTGTGCATGGTGGAGGAAAACATATAGTTGCCGTAATTATTGTCCGGATACTCCGCACGGATCGCGTCCTGCAGCGCAGAGCTGGTGGAAAATGCCTTAATATTGTAGGTAATATTTGACAGGATCTGGTCCGTCTGACCGGTTACAAGGGACAGCTTGTCCTTCGCGTTGTTCAGCGCCTCCGCCTTTCCGTTCCGGATAATCAGCGAGATGGATGAGACCAGGATCAGAAGGGTGGACAGCATGAGCAGGGGGAGAAAAACCGCAAGGATTTTTCTTTTCATATTCCAGTTGGTAAAAAAATAAGTTCTGCGCATTGTGTTTCCTCCCATTGTTCCCATTCAGGCCATTCTGATTCCATATCCTGTGTATCAGAATGCGGCCTGCAGCAATCGTCTTTCGAGAATTATTATATAATATGCGGGGATGCTTGAATACAAGAAAGGGATCAATTTTCTGATTTTTCCATATAGCGTCCGAAAATTCCATTCCGTTTTCGGCTGGAAGTGTATAAGATATTCTCAACAGCAATACAACAACAGGGAGGAAAGAAGAATGAACAAATGGAAAAAATTGACGTCACTTGCACTGGTCGGAATCATGGCCGGTTCACTTGCGGCCTGCGGAGGGGCAGGCGGTTCCGGGGATTCCGGCAGTTCAGGTTCGGAAAGCTCCGGCGGTACGGAGAGCGGCGCTGAAAGCAGTTCCAAAGATTCCGGGGAAAAGGTCAAACTGAATATGCTTTTCAACGACACGGATGAAAACGTGCAGGCGGAAATGGCATATGTGATGGAACATCTTCCGGAGGTCCTGCCGGATGTAGAGGTGGAGCTGGAAATGGTTCCCGGCGACGCGCAGACCTACGAAACCAAAGTGCGCACCATGATCTCCGCAGGCGGCGACGGCCTGGATGTATGGTGGGAGCGAGGCGGAAGCTGGGCAACCCCGATCCTGGAATCGGAAAGCGCACTTCCTCTGGACGATTATCTGGAAGCAAGCGGCTATTGGGACAAGGTGATTCCGTCCGCAAAGCTGCCGGCAGAAGACGGGCATACTTATTCCGTACCGTTTGAGGACATTTCCTATGAGATCGTCTTATATAATAAGAAGATTTTCGCAGACAACAACTTGGAAGTGCCGAAGACCGTTGCGGAGCTGAAAAGCGTGGTTGAGACGCTTGCCAAAACCGACATCGTGCCTATATCTGTAGGCGCCAAGGACGGCTGGTGCGCAGCCATGATGCTGGAAGGATTTGCCTATTCACTGGATCCGGAAATGACCGAAAAGATTGTGAACGGCGAGGCGAAGTTTTCCGATGAGCCTTATGCGGAAGCGGCAAATGTCATGAAAGAGCTTCTGGATATGGGCGCATTTTCCAAGAACGTGGCATTGACCGGGATCGACGAAGCGCTTCCGATGTTTGAGACCGGAAAAGCGGCCATGATGGCAAACGGCTCCTGGGCGGTAGCGTCCGGCGCGGAAAAAATGGGCGAAGATTTCGGATATTTCTATTATCCGGTCATCCGCGACGAGGATGTGGATGTCTATGGAAAAAATGTAGCCGGCGGTGTAAAACAGAACTCCGGAATGATGGTCTATGCGGGAACCAAGCATCCGGACGAAGCGGCTGCACTCTGCGAGGCGGTTGCGGAGCTCCGCTGCAAATACGTTTACGAGGAAAAGGGAAATCCGTTTACCGTATACAAAGCGGGCGACCTGGGATGGACCTATGACAGCGATTTTGCGGAGCCGGTGGCGCAGCTTGCCGAGGATATGCAGAATTTCGAGTATGTATACGGACTGGTTCAGGATGTAATGCCCACTGCGGCGGCTTCCTCCGGTATCATGCAGGCTACGAGCAAGTTTATGACAAATACACCGGATTACACGGTGGACAGCTATCTGGAAGATATGGATAAAGCGGCGTTGGAAGAATAGCTCCGGCGAGGCGGGCCGGCGGTACTGCATTTCGCGGATACTGCCGGCTTTTTGATACCATTGTATTTTGATACTATTGTATGCGGAGAAACGGCCGGCGGCAGGTTTTTCCCATTGAGGCAGTATGGCGCGGCAGACCGATACGGGCGTCTGCGTGTGCCGATTTCTAAAATTCGAGACAGGAGTTACGCTATGAAAAAAGTACTTGGAAATAAATGGTATATTTTTTTGCTGAGCGCCCCGGCGCTGATCTTGCTTGCGGCATTTGTCGTCTATCCGATCTTCAATATCGTGGTCATGTCGCTGCAGAAAACCAACGGTCTCACGCCGCCGGAATGGATTGGGCTGGAAAATTTTAAAACCCTTCTGCAGGATGAAGCATTTATCCGTGCAAATCTGGCATCCCTGGGGCTTTGCCTTCTGGCGGTGCTCTGCAATGCGGTGCTTGCTATCATCGTGTCAATCCTGCTCTGCACACTGGGGCCCAGGACGCAGAAGATCCTGAGAACCGCATTTGTCATCCCCCTTGTCCTTTCTATTTCCGTAATCTCACAGCTCTGGCTGACTATTTATCATGCGGACTGGGGGCTGCTGAACTATTTCCTGAAAATGATCGGACTGGGATTTCTGCAGAATGAATGGCTGATCAATCCGAAAACCGCCATGATCTGTATTGCCATTGTGGGAATGTGGTGGATGTTCGGCATGGACCTGCTGATGTCCTATTCCGGGATCAAGGCGATTCCTGAGAGCTATTTTGAGGCAGCCCAGCTGGATGGGGCCGGATTTTTCAATACGGTGCGTTATATCACGCTTCCGCTTCTGCGGGACGTGGCAAAGACCTGTGTAACGGTTTCTGCCATCGGCGGCCTGTTTACATTTCCCCAGGTATTCATCATGACCGGCGGCGGCCCCGGAGACCTGACCCAAACCGTCATGATGTACATGTACCGGCAGGCGTTTTCCAACCAGCGGTACGGCATGGCTTCTGCCGTCGGAATCCTGGTGATTATCGAGACCTGCGTGGTTCTGGGCGGCATCGGCTGGCTGTTCAGGCAGGGGAAATACAGGGAGGACTAAGGCGGCCGGGAGTACGGCTCCGGCCGCAGCCGCAAAGGGGCGGATTTCCTTATGCGGCTGTGCGCATCTTATGATACTGAGCGGCAGGTTGATCTGGCGGTCAGTATCCATCGGTTATAGATACAGGAGGACAAACATTATGAGAATCCGGCAAAAATGGATCAAAGGAATCCTGACGGTCATCTTCGGGATCTGCGCGGCCACTTCGGTGTACCCGCTGCTGTGGATGCTGATCAATTCATTTAAAGATACGTCAGAGATCATGACAGGAGAATCCTTCGGGCTTCCCCATGTCTGGAAATTTGCAAACTACACGGACGCGATTTTTAACCGGGATATTCTGAAATTTTTTGTAAACAGCATCATCGTGACCGGCTTTACCCTGCTGCTGACCGTGACAGCAGCCATCATGCTCTCCTACGCGCTGACGCGGATGCAGTGGAAGCTGTCCGTGCATGTGAGCAAAATGGTGACTCTGGGGATTCTGCTCCCCTCCCAGATCGTCATTGTCCCTATCTTTATGATGCTCCGGGAAATGCACCTGATCAACAATCCGCTGTCCCTGATCCTGACCATCTCGGCCTTCAATATTGCCATGGCCACATTGATGTGCAGCAGCTTCCTCTCCGGGATTCCCCTGGAAATGGAGGAGGCTGCGGTGATGGACGGGGCCGGGATCTTCACGATCCTGTTCCGGGTCATTGTGCCCATGATCAAGCCCGCCGTGGCTACTATGTGCATCAATACCTTTATCAACAGTTGGAATGAATTTATCTATGCGCTGGTGCTGATCAGCGGGGAGAAATACCGGACACTCCCCATCGCACTGATGAATTACTCCTCCGGAAAATACGGAACGGATTACGGCGGAATGTACGCGGCCATGGTGATCACGAGTATCTTGCCTGTGCTGCTGTTTGTGTTCTTTAGCAACCAGGTGGAAAAAACATTTTCGGCGGGGGCGATATTGAAGTAAATTTGACTCAGGCGGGGATGATTTTGGTGCGAATCGAATCCGGGCTGTTCTGGCGGAGCATGGGAGCATGGATTTGATACAAGCGATTTTCAAGCGAATTGAATCCGGGCTGTGCTGGTGGAACGTGGATTCTGTATGAACGATTTTAAGAAAGCAGGTGGAAAAAATGACGGATGCGGTATATTATGACAAGGTTTACGGCGGATGGCTCGGGAAATGTCTGGGCGGCGCGGCGGGGGCTCCGGTGGAGGGCATCAAAAAGCTCATTCCCTGTGAGGATTTCCGGGAAATGATCCGGCCGGATCTGCCCAATGATGACCTGGATCTGCAGTTATTGTGGCTGGAGGTTCTTCAAAAAAAAGGACGCCGTGTGACTGCGGCCGACCTGGCAGAAGCCTGGGACCGTCAGTGCTGGTATCCATTTAACGAATATGGAATTTTTCTGAAAAATTACGAACGCGGGATTCTGCCGCCCTACAGCGGGAGCTTCAATAATCCCCTGTTCTGCGAAGGGGAAGGCTGTCCGATCCGGTCTGAAATCTGGGGAATGGTATTTCCCGAAGACGGAGACACAGCGGCGGCTTACGCCGGAATGGACGGAAGCCTGGATCATGCGGGGGAAGCGGTTTGGATTGAGCAGTATTATGCGGCGGTTGAGTCGATAGCATTTGCAGATGGATATGGCGCAGCGGTTGAGCCGTTGGTTTTCGCAGATGGATATGGCACGGCGGTTGAGCCGTTGGTTTTCGCAGATGGATATGGTGCGGCGGTTGAGCCGTTGGTTTTCGCAGATGGACATGGCGCGAAGGGAGCAAATATGGAAGCCCTGTTACTGGGAGAGCTTCACCGACTGCCGGAGGGTTCCCGCGCCAGAGCCTGTGTGAATCTGGTGATGAAGACATTTCATGAAGATCCCTGCGGCTGGAAAAAGGCCAGGGCCAGAATGCTTCGGAAATTCGGGCATTTTGATTTTACCAACGCGGTGACCAATCTTGGGATTACCGTGATCGCCCTGCTATACGGCGGGGAAGATCTGTGGAAGGTGATCAATATCGCGTTTCGCTGCGGTTATGATACGGACTGCACCTGTGCGACAGCGGCGGCGGTCTGGGGAATCCTGCATGGTGCCGAAAAAATTCCGGAAGATCTGAAAGCGCTTGTAAATGACCGGTTTGTGATCGGGATTGATCTGGAACGGACGGATAACTCTATACGGAAGCTAACGGAGGAAACCTGCGCATTGGGGCGGAAGCTGGCTCTGCAAAACCGCACATCAGATTGGAAATCGGAGGACGAAAGCTGCGCATTGAGACAGATGACGGCTCTGCAAAACCGCACATCAGAGCAGACGCCAGCGGACGAAAACATTTCAGCCGCCGAGAACGGATTTGGCTCAAGCGTAAATACTGAAGCGACATTGGCTGTAGATATACTATATATGAACCGTCCGGCAATCGGTTTCAACGACCATTGCGGCATCGGCATCCGCCTGAAAAATCATTTCCCGATTGAAAAAGAATGGAACATCCGAATTGCCGGGCTGCCTCTGGGGTGGCGCGCGGTTCCGGAGCACCAGACCCTGGTTTTGGAACCGGGGCAGGAAAAAACAGCGGAGGTTTTGATTGAGACAACAGACGACGTAAAAATACTGTATAGCAAAAACCTCCTGAAAGCCGTTGCCGGGGATGATCTGCAGGAATTTCGCCGCTGCTTTGGAATCGCCGGATCGTCAGAATGGACAGCGGCGGGGCCTTATTTTGAAAATCTGGAAAAAGACGATCCGCCGGGAATCCCCAGCGCCCACGGAGAGGGCTGTATCCTCCCCACACTGGAATGTATGGTCAACAATGCAGTATATCTGGAAAAAGAATACATGGATGAGCAGAATTTTGCTCAGGCATTTTCTGTGGAAGAAACCTGCCGGGTACATGGGTATGAGGACTTGCTGCCGCTGGATGAAGCGTTTCCTTTCCAGGGACAAGGGTGCATTTATCTCAGGCAGAAGCTGGTCTCGGATACAGAGCAGGACGTCTGGGCTGTGATTGGAAATAACGACGGCTTCAAACTCTGGGTAAACGGGGAGCTGTGTCTGGAGCAGGATGAGATCCGGCTGTGGACGCCTTATAATAATTATCAGACCGTGCATTTAAAAAAAGGTGTAAATGAGGTTGTTATCAAGGTATTGAAACGGACGGAAAGCATGAAGTTCAGCATTGCGTTCCGGAAGCACGAGGGGGAACATTTTCACCGGAAACGGTGGTGCGTGGATCTTGGGTGCGAGAATCCCTGATTCTGTTTCAAAGAGTAAATATAAAGTATTGTAAAAGACAGGGCACCCGGTTAATGTGTGAACTATCCGAAATTTACTGTTCATGCGGTGCCGCGCACTTGCTGCACGGCATCCGGCCAATACAGTGATGGGGCGTACATCCAGTCCCTCGCCGTCAGGCGACTTTTCAATGTGTATAGATGTCACTGTTGATACACGTATATACTCTTTGCACCATGGTTTTATATAATAGCGTAAACCATGGTGCGTTATGTTTTGCTAATGATTTTATGTTTTAATCCCATGCACCAATCTTGCACCAGTGCGGTGCGAATTATAATTCAATATACGGATTATTCAGCCACATCTCACTATAGCCTTTAGCAATCATAAACTGACGATATTTATAAAGTACTTCACCTTCTTCCATTCTGATTTCGTCTAATAAATCATCATCTGGCACTAAGTAAATGTCATCTGGCAGAAAGTTAATTTGATGCTGTACCTTATTTTGCTCCCGTAGCATAGAATAATGGACATTGATGGAATTGCTCTCGTAATTCCGGATAATCTTTCCTACTCTGCTAAACGGTTCCACTAGATGAAGAACTAATGCTGCCTCTTTGTCACTCATGGCTTCTGCCATTGCCTTGAACTCCATGGTTATTACCTCCCAAGTCGATTTTTATGGGTGTAATCTTAACTCACACCGACTTAAAAAGCAATAATAAGTTTCGCTTTTGCTAAAATAAGTCCGAGGTGATAACTATGAAGTACCCCGAGCGTATGAGAGCCTTACGTGAAGATCATGATTTAACGCAAACAATGGTAGCCAAAATGCTGGGAATTGCCCAGACCACTTATTCACAATATGAACTTTATAAGCGTCCGATGCCAATAGAATACTTGGTAGCACTTTGTAAGTATTACGGGGTTTCTGCTGATTATATGCTAGGACTCACGGACAAGAAGTAATCCTCTTTGGCTTTAGGCGAGAGGGTTATTTTTGTTTTACGAATGGCTTTGTCCGTGGGGGCAACGCCTACCCTTGGTACGGTTCATCACGATATTTAGGCTACGGTAGCCTCTATTGGTCTACTACTGCGTTCCCTACCGCCTCGCATGCCTACGGTCAGTATTTTAATAGCGCTAATGTCGTCCCATCCGATTACGGTAACCGCGCCCATGGTTTCTCCGTCCGCTGTCTATTACATCAAAAAACTATACGCTCTATAGAACTCAGAATAGCTCCATCTTAAGGTACGCTTCATTCAAATCGTCCTGTTCTATACCTAAATACCTCATCGTCACCTTAAAGCTACTATGATTATAAATTGTCATAATCACAACTGGTGAGATGCCTTTATTCCACGCATGGTAACCCCAGGTTTTTCTGAGGCTATGGCAAGCGATTTTACCAACAATACCGACTGCTTCTACCGCCGCATGGATAATCCGCCAAGCTTGCACCCGACTAATTGCCTTGTCTTCTTTACGATTACTGGCGAAGATAAACTCGCCACGTCGATGTGGCAGATAAAGCCTTAAAGCCCCGAGAATCTGTTTGTTCAGGGCGATGGTCTTAGTTTTACCAGTCTTTTTCTCCGTGAGTGTTACTTCTTTATAAAATATTTGTTTTTCTTCATCGTACACATCCGACCATTTAAGGCGGAGCAGGTCAGAGATTCTTAGTGCCGTATATACCCCCATGATTAGCATAGTGTAATTACGCATCTGGCCTTTATCCAGATAGTATTTTGCTAATTGCTTTAGTTCTTTCTTGCTTCTAATTGGTTCTGTTGCTGCCATAATTGATTAAAGCCCCCTTGTCCAAAGATACTAATACTGCAAGTGTATCCCCCGGACGAGAGGGCTTTGTAACCGTTTATTTATATTGATACCTATCTTACCATCAAAAATACCCAGATTCAAGGTTTTCCGGTACTTTTTTGGAAAAATTTGTCAAAAGCAGTGAATACCTGTTTATAATCATCTTTTCCCGGACATTACAGGGCGCTAGCCAATTTTATGATGTAACATACTAAATATTGTGTTACATCTTAGGGGATTTGAACAGATCTTGGACAATAATTGTTGGCTGGATTATAAAATCTTATTCAGCAAGCTTGTAGGCTCCAGTATTGAATACGCATATTATGCATAATATGCGTTGTGAAACGATACTGATAGAAAATCAAACACTAAATACGTTAGGGGGATAAAAATAGAAAAGACCGTGAATGGACTGTTTCGTGATCGAGTTCAAATGACACAATGTATACATTAAAAATTGGAGGGATAAAAATGATCAGATTTATTGAGTGGACAACATGGACTTGTGACAATTGCGGGAATCCTAATTTTAATCAGGATATGTATTGCAGGCATTGTGGAGCAAGAAAGCCTAACCGTTACGGGAAAATACTGGCACGATGCAAAATATCACATTATTGCTAATAGACGCAGAATAAACTTTCAAAAGAATGAGGGAGGCTGGACAATGGGAATATTTGGATGTGATTATTTAGAAACCGTTGGTACTTTTTTACCAGAATATCGCTGCAAATACTCAAGACAGCAGCTTAGTTCAAGAACGGCAACTGATATCTGCATGACTAGCAGATATGTAGATTGTGCCGATTATAAGAACGCATCAAGATGTTTTATTACAACTGCAGTTTGTTTGACAATGGGGAAACCCGATAACTGCGAAGAGTTGACGGTAATGAGAGCATTTCGGGACGAATGGCTGAGAAAGCAACCGGATGGAGTGACATTGGTAGAAGATTACTATCAGACAGCGCCTGTTATTGTCGAGAAAATTGATGAGCAACCAGATAAAAAGTCAATCTATTCCAGTATATATGGGGATTACATATTGCCTTGCGTTAAAAATGCTAAGGCGAGGAATTTTGACAAAAGCAAGCAGATTTATATGAATATGGTCAATACGCTAAAAGAACGATTTGTTAAATAGTATAGGGGAGGGAATAGTTTATGGATGAGTATATGAACGAAAATACAGAAATGTCAGAAGAAATGCTCAAACTTATGGATGACAAAAATATACAAGAAAAGGCAGAAATATCGACGCATATTCTTCTGGGTGAGGGAGAAGACGCACATCGAAAAGCACTTAATCTGTTGGAAGGAGATCCCGACGACATTGATCTTATAATATTTGCTATGGAAGGCTCGGTTTCTGGTAATTTCTTTACAGATGTAATAACGTATGGAAATAAGGCATTATCATGGGCACAGAGTAGTAATGAAGATTTAGAAAAAAATAATTCTCTTCATTTGTCCATATTAGATGTACATGAAAGGATGGCTCGCTCATATTTTGGTTTGCATGATTTTTCCGCTGCAAAAGATGAATTAAACAAGATAGTAGAGGCACGAGGATCATTACCAGACGATATTAAGGCATTTGCAATTAAGAATGAGTATAAGTTAAGCGGCATAGATGATACCCTCTGTTTAGCAGACCAACTTCATTCCACTTTTTCTGACAAAGAAAGTGAAGAATTTCATGAATTGAAAATATGCGAAGTGCAAATATGTTTCATTGAAATAAAATCACTTGCAAATAATGATATAGTAAATTTTCCTAAAGATTTATCCGTCATCCAGGCACAGAAAATGGCGAAGTATCTTTTGCGATTAGTAAACACCTTGGAAAGTATTGACGAGAGCTTATTGAATAATGATGACATAGCTGTTCTTGCATTTGGAAAAGAGTGGTTAGTGAAGATTGCTATAGCGTTGTATGATGGGAGTACTGCTTCTTCTCAAGGAAAGGCAGAAATGAAAATAAATAGTCATTACATTGCAGCTAAAGATTGTATTATGGTTCTCGAAAAGTTGTCGGATATGTCAAATGGTTTTGCACAATTCTTACTAGGTGAAATATATTCTCACGCATATAATGCCGAACCAGACCAAGCCAAAGCATTCAATTACTATAAACTTGCATATGAAAATGGCATGAATGGAGCATTAACCAATTTAGCGATTTATTACGATGAAGGTGCCGTAACTGAAAAAAACACTGAAAAGGCTTTAGAGTATGCAAAAAAAGCTATAGAGCAAGGGGATGTGAGAGCGTATGGCATCCTTGGTCAAATATATGCGGATTCATTAGGAGACCTTAAACAAGGGCTTATTTGGTTAAAAAAGGCTATAGCCAACGGGGATGAAACTTCTAAGAATATCATTTTGCGACTAGCGAGGGAGAATATTGAAAACTTTGATGAAAAACTTCAATTTGTTTTAGACATAAATGAAAGAGCACAAAGGGATGCTTCTTTACTTGATTCTCAATTAGAACTTGGAAAGCAATATGTTAGATATTATATGGAAATTGAAAGATACTATATCACTCCCCTTGATCGATTAAGATTTCTTGGCTTTTGCCAGGATGCACAGCCCGAAACATTACTCAAATATGGCGGATTTGTGCCCGTTGAGTATTTCTTAGGGCAGTTTGAAAAATTTACAGAGGAAATGCCAGATGAGAAAATTACATTCCTAAAAATATTAGCTAAAAGAGCAAGAACACTAAGTACATGGGAAATGATCCCAGCTTTAGCTGATGGTAAAGATTGTTCGAACCTTGGCTGGCAAAGTGTTTGTGATTATATTTACAAAAATTCCGATAAATGGGGTTGGGATGGTTACTTAGAAAATGGCGAAAAATGGGAATATATACCAATAGGTAATAATTCTACAAATCAAACTCCTCATAAGGAAGAGGTGCAACATACTTCGACAACTAAAACCATATCATCAGATTCATCATACGCATCCAATAGCAGTCAAAATTCAAGTGACAAAGGATGCTATGTGGCAACGGCAGTCTATGGTTCCTATGACTGCCCAGAGGTTTGGACTTTGAGAAGATTTCGTGACTGCACACTTGCTAAGTCGTGGTATGGACGAGCCTTCATTAGATTGTACTACGCCATTAGCCCATCATTTGTAAAATATTTCGGTGATACAGAGTGGTTCAAACAGTTTTGGAAAAGTAAACTTGACAAATTAGTATCTAGATTAAAAATGAAAGGATTTGAAGATAGTCCATATAATGATTAAGCTACAGTAATAATGACGAGAATGTAGAGCTGCTTTTTGATGTTCAGCATTTGCGTGCTAACGCTAAAAAGAAAATGAGCTACAAATAGTTAGAATTACCCCGCTAATCTTGTCAGTAGAGGCTGATTTTTTAATTTACGTTGTAGCTCTCTGTAATGTTTGGTCTTTGAGGGTGGTGTCTTTTTATCTACCATATTCTCTAATAATTTTATGGAAATAAAAAACACCAATCCTTCGGAAAGGAGACTCACTATGCACAAACATGTCCAGAAAATAACTGGCACTTTTTTGCTAATACTGTCACTGATATGGCTTTCATCAATAACTGTATTTGCCTACTCTGATGATGAGCTATGCAATATGGCACTTCAATATTATGTAAATAAAACCGGCTACACGCCAGGGCATGTTGACATTGGCACGAACGGCGTGATTCATTTGTATGATGTCGTAACAAATCACACTGCAACCTGCGATTGGTATTATGTAGACCGAGATACTGGTATTGGAACAAACATGCTAAATGAACCTATAGATCTTTCTCCCTACGCACCAGTGCAGGCTCCTGCTCCAAGCGAACCAGTCACCGTACCATCAGAGGACAATATACCGCCAAAAGTTACCAATCCGCCTGAGAATGATATAAAGCCAACCGAAATAGCATTTGATGAAGGTAAGAAAATTGAAATAAACTGGGGTTGGGATTTATTTAAGCAAAATGTCTTAGAGTATAACAATGACTTGGCAATATCAGCATTAACATTAGGTCAAATGGCAGAGACTTCCCAAGAAGATATGAAGTCTTGCCTGGAACTTCTAGGCTTAGAAAATATCTCTTCTCAAAATTATTCTACAAACTGGTCATGGGAAGAATGTAGACTTGGCATAACTTTTGCCTCATGTAAAACCAGTTTTGACGGTATAGAAAAAATTATTATCACAATGACCATAGAAGATTTGCCAGACTACCGTAATCTTATGACTGACATTGCAACCCAAATCGATGGCGCTTCTCATGCCAAAGATATTGTAGTGGATGAACTAACCAACTACTTATCAAAAACCGCCGACTTTTATGGTTGTGATTTGAATCGGGATAATACGATCTTTTTTGCCTCTGGTTATGGGTTCGGCGGAGCGGTCGCAGGTATGCTATCGGATTCCCTTCAAGAATATGCCAGCCCAGAAAATACGTTTATTTATACATTTGGAACAACCAACTATATTCCGGAAGATAATAAGGGAGAATCTTATGGAAATATACATAATATAATCAATGCAGGTGATCTTGTGTCGATCCTACCAATAGGCTACACCCATTACGGGGAGGATTGGTATATTGATATAGCCAGCGAAGAGGAGAATGTTTCTGTAGAGAATCATGCCGTTTCTACTTATTTAGAATGCTTACTGGACACTGCTCCTTCCAATACCATTCCTGATACTGGCAATATCTATGCTCTATCTTCTATCCAAGGTGCTGTTGATATTCAAATATTGGATAGCAAGGAGACGTTACTAGGAGAAATTAAAAGTCAAACTATAACTCCATCTGAGGATTGTCAGGCGTTTATTCTAACTAATAGTGATAAAAACTATATCTATGCACCTATGGAGTCAACGTATAGACTCTCCATCAAGGGGACGGGCGATAGTATAATGTCTTATACGCAGCAGACGGTTGATGCGTGCTCCGGAGAGATTTTAGAAGAAAAAACTTTCAGTAATGTTAAGCTAGCAAATGGAAAAGAAGTGTCCGCCAATATTACCGCAGAAGCTCCGGTATCAGAAGTTCAGCTTTTCGTACTGGATAATGACAATACAAAAATTGCGGAAGTACTCGAAGATGGTACTGAGGAATTACTTGTGCAAGAAACAACTGCTTCAGAAACACCCGCTCAATCTCGACCTATTGGTGTAATTATAGCTATAGTATTAGTTATCGTTGCTGCTATATTATTCACCATAGGGATAATTGCACTTAGGCAAACACAAATAGATCCTCAGAAATCTAAGCTGGGTAAAATAATGATAATCGTAAGCATTATAACTTTAGTGTTTGCCCTTATACTCGTGAGAATTTTGCGAGAAGATAGTCCAGGTGAACAGCAAATTCCAGAACAAAGCGTACAGGTTCCTGCAGAGGAAGATGCATCAGAAGAAACCACGAGTGAACCATCGCTTGAAGATTACCTAGCGGATGGAGAAAAATACCTTAAAGAAAAAGATTATCAACAGGCAGAGACGGCTTTTGAAGAAGCGATAAAACTGGATTCAAAATGTATCAAAGCTTATCAAGGATTAGTTGAAGTTTATCGAGGGGCAGAAGATAACGAACATCTAACGAAAGTGTATAAAGACGCTATTGCAATGATAAATGATGAGTGTATGGCAAATGGCAAAATATCGGAAGACTGGGAAAAGTTTTATAGTACAACGATAGAGTACTTTGAACAGCAAAATAATAAAGAATACGCCCTCACGCTCATTACTGACTTGCAGAAATTAACAAGCAGCGAAGATGTTATAAGCGCACTCAATCAGAAAAAAGAAAATTATAGACGTTCCGAACGATATGAGGCATACTATCAACTTATTTTAGAATACCAAGAAAAATATGGAGAATGTAATCTGATAGAGGACGGTTATGAATCATACTTGAAGGGATTATGTTTCGCTAAATTACTTGATTTTAACCAAGACGGAGATGAGGAATTGATAGTTGCCTATTATGATCCAGCCAGAGCAGAAACCTTTTATGACCATGAACTGGAGGTCTGGGATTATCTCGAAGGCAAACTTAAACAAGTGTATAGTGGCAGAACCATGATTGGTAGTCAGGTATGCAGTAATATAGGAATTACAAATTTTGATGGGCGATATGCTATTCTTGCAGGTAGAACTGGTATGCCGAAACGTATTTTTGTCTGGGAATATACAAGTTCACAATTTGAGCAAACACAAGCCGTCATAGCAGACAACAATGCGCAATCTACTATTAATGGAGCAACGGCATCTTTAGCGGAAGCTATGACTGTTGCCGACAATATCCTGAATCAGACTACACTATATCATCTTGTGTATCTGGAAGAAGATAATAAACAAGCACTTACTGAATTACAAAATACAATTAGTACGTTACAAGATTTCTTAGATACTACGACACAGCCATAAACTAACACGTAATTTTATAACACTATGACATACGGCTGCTCCAGCATGAAGCAGCCGTATGATTAGCATTTTATCGCCACACTTTGTTGCTTCAAAATACAAAAGACACATGTATTGTCCAGTTTATGCTTTCTAAGGAGTAAATAAAATAGTATGGGAAAGTCCAAAAGGTTCACAGCGATTTTTATCCTCGTAATACTGACAAGCTGGCTTTATTATGAGAGCCTGCCCAACTTCCACATCCATCGTAGTTTCGTGAAGATTTCCGATTCTGGTACGGAAACCACACTTGACGTAATAACGTACAAAATGTTCAATAACGCAGGGCTTTATCAAGAGATTGCAGATGAGCATAATCGTATCAATGGGACGCCCGATAAGCTGGAAATAAAGCTTTACTTCTTTGGGTGCCATTACAAAACACTAGTTTTTGATTATACATCATAATAATCATTCATAGATCTAATTATGGCGATTATTACTCAGACAAAAACATTTCATAAACAATACACCACCCATAGGTCAATAATGGCTAACTAAGTAAATAAACGCCTTTATAAAAACTTTTAGTTTTTGTGTCTATATGATAATATAAATAGTATTATTATCAAAAAGAGTATAACTGTAATAAAAATATACAGAGATATTTTTATTACATCTTTAAGCATTCCTACTTTTTGGAGTGTTATTTCAGTAGAATCCTGCATGACCATATTGCCAACGATACCCTGAGCTTGACTTATTAGGATAGGCGAGTCTTTGTCGAAAACATCCGTAACTTTAGCCCGAAAGCGGATATATGCGTTGGCACCGGGACCATAGCTGCCAATATTTACACCTGTCGTAGTGACAGTATCGTCATCATTGGTGTATCCATCCATTTCGGCGTTCCATAAACGAGTGGAACCTAGTTCATACTCTAAGTTTTGTGGCAGTAAACCTTTAATCGTTACATTATATTGGTTATCTTCACTTGTATTTTTATACATTACTTGATATTCAAGTATATCGCCTTTTTCTACATCAAGGCTTTGAGCCCAGTTATCTCCTTTCGTGCCAGCTGGACGAACTGACATTTCTAAAGAATAATCGTAATCGTAAACAACCTTCACTTTAATAGTAACGTAACTTGAGAAATAATAGCAGCCTGGGATTTTACCGTCAAGTGCATCAAAACCAATCAATATGCCTCCAGATTTTGCGTTGACAATATCATCGCTAAGTTGACGACCAGTATATTTGTTACCTTCTGCATCATATTGTGGTTCAATAGCATTATTTTCCAACAGAGCTGAGCCATACATGTATTCTAAATGAAACTTTTGACCATCTTCACTTTCAAATGCTACGCTGTCAAATACTTCTTGAGGGACAGCATTGGATGCTCTAATAAAACCATGCACATAAATTTTATCATCCGAGACCTGAGGGATATTGAAAGACACATGAGTATCTTTTGCGACACCGCGATTATCAGTTTTCCAGGTTTGCTCATTGCTAATGGTATTATTGTGAATAAACATACGAACAACGTATGTTTCGCCATCTTTAGCAGCTATAGAAATATGATCCCATATATTGTCTTTACCATGATTGCCGTCATCAATACGAGCCCCAACGAAATTAGTTTCATCGTACCACTCTGCATCTTCGTCTGCAATGGAATTAAAAGTCACATTTCCTTCATCCATTAATTGATTAAGTGCACCACCGTCAATTTCTTCTTGTGTATAGAGAGGGCGAGTATAACTGTAATCAACAGCTGAAATGTTTACTGCGTGAAATAGTATTCCTACAGTAATAAAATGAATTATTATAATTATCTTTTTATTTTTGCTCATGAATAGCTCCTTCCTTATATGTAGATGTTTTTAATCAGGCTGATTTCTCTTTTTTAGATATACTGTTAATTCGTCATTTTTCGAATCATATGCCCAACTTTCAATATAGTCCCCTTTAAATGTCACAGCCATACCATCTTCTGTAGGTTTCGATTTCATCGCACTGTCATCAGAAAGCTCGCCTGATCCTGTTGAAAAATCATTTGGTAGTTCATTCAAGTTATTTGGCAGAGCATCTTCGTTGACCTCGTCATCTTTTTCACCATTCAAATAATCAAAGTTTTCTTTCGTGCCTAAAAGTGGAATGATTTTTGATAATCTAGTTTTATCGCAAACGATTAACCACCCAAGTACGATTATTATTCCTATTAAACAAAAACCAATTACAATCTTTCGTTTATTAAAAATTGATTTTTTTGTTATAGTTCCGTTTTTCTTAAAAATATGTCCTAAATGTAAATTCACATAAATAAAGCTATTTATGATAAATTTTCTTTTTTTAGATTTCTTTTTTGGTACAGGTTCTTCCGTTTTTCTGTCGCTGGCCATTTGTGGTTCATTCTTCGTTTTTACATTTTCACTGATATCCTCATGGACTTTTATTCCATTATCGTCATTGCCATTACAATAACAGTCTCCTTCTGAGTTTTCGGTGTCTAAAGTTTCGCTTTCGTTTTTCTCTGGTGATTTTACAAACTCTTTTTTCTCATTATAAGAACCATCATCTATATCAACCTCATTTCTTGAATACACTTCGATGTTGTTCATATCGTCATCTATATTCTGGATATCTGGATTCGCTTCCTGTTCGGGAATATTCTCAATTTCACCTAGCGTTTCTTCTTCTTTTTGTAGATATATGGGAGTAGGAAGCACATATTTCATAAGGTCTCCCTTTAACTCATTATTTATTTTATCGATAACTTTATCTGCAAAATTTAGTAACTTGTCTGTGTTTTTTAACGCCCTTTCCGATAACTTATATGCGAGTCCCTTTTCATCTTGTCCTTCTGGACCGTTGATAATTTCTTTTTCTATTATAAATAGAGAATCGTTAGGTTCTCCCCAATATTTAATTTCATCATTGTATCCGTAGGCTTTCTTTGCGTATTCTTCCCGACGTTTTCCAACTCTAGTTATAAATTCATATCCCTGTAAGAGTCTAAGTGCTACAAGTAATATTTCTTGTCTATCTCTATCTGTCACATAGTATTTAATAAGTTCAATGGTATATATCTTATAAAATTGCTCAAAATTATTAGGGTAGAGAGCTTTTACCTCATCTGCGTTTTCGAGTCGTTCAACTAAAAGGCTGAGATACTTTTGTTTCTTTTTTGCATCCTTAAAGATGTCTTTCAGATTTTCTGCGTATTCGAGAATCTCTTTTTTTGACACACTTTTTTCTGTGCTATTAGAACCCATAACGATCCCCTCTCATAAGATATACTGCATTCATAGCACATAATATCACAATATTTGACTTTTCAAAAGAAAAATTGCCATTTTATACATAAAAAGCCACAATTTCTTGTGGCTAATTTTATATACCAGCATATTCCGTAATGGCGAGATATTGATTGTCATCATGAAAAAGATTATCGTCCTTTTTGTCAGGATCTATAAGTAAAAATTCCTTTTCATAACGTATATAGCCAAAGTCTTCTGTCACAGTAGTTTCTCTATGTACTCCATTCTTATGCTCAATGAACACAGTATAGGTAGGAATAAAACCGAGCAGTGAACGCTGAGTCTTAAATGTAAGTGCTAGTCGCTCTGCACCAACAATCCATAGAAACCCTTCTTCTCCAGTATAAGGATTACCGTAATAGAGCTTTATTCCACCGACAAAAACGCTGAAAGCACTTAATTGCCAACCGTAGCAGCGTCCACGCATAATTTTTGCGTATTTTTTATAGAATCCAGGACACAATGTGAGATCATGGAAACAATCGGAATCGGCGAGTTCGATTAACTCGTCCATACTATTATAGCTGTATGAATCGGGTTTAGCCTGCCCAGGTCGACAATATAATGATATACTGATTGAGGGACATTTACAAAAATCTCGCACCTCCCAGCCCATATCACCGCCAATTATCCTGTATCCATCTCCAGTTATTTTTCTGACATATGATTCAATCCTCATACTATTCTCCTCCTCGTGAATTATTGTGTTATCGCCTTTTCTCTATTGAGAACAAGCGAATTCCACAATAATTCAAAGAGGGTCTAATATTTTAGCTACGAAATGAATTAAAAGTACGAAATACACTGAAATGAAATATCAAAGTACATAAACAAGTTAGTTTACACTAATCATTGTAGCATAGGTACTATATATTGTCAATATCAATACAAAAAGTACCGCTTTTCTTCAAATCTAGTAATTTCTAATTTTTCCGAAGGAAACCGAAAAATTGAAAAAATCCGAAATTATAAAGAAAGTTTTTAGGTTTCTTTCTTTTGTTTTAGGAATTGAGACAGTATATGTTTTTGATGATAAATTATTGGTTAAGAAATGCACATATAAACAAACAGGAGGTTAATTATGGATGAACAAAGTTTAAAACCAGTAATTGAGAACCTTGAAGATTTATTTTCAAAATTTAATAAGAAATTCTACAACAACGAATTACAAAAGCCAATTATATCCGTTAGTCCTGATACTACCAGAGGCGCATATGGATGGTGTACTACATGGAGAGCATGGAGTAATCGAGAAAAAGTTACTGATCTTGCCAAGATCATGTCCGAAGGAATCGGAGCTATTAGAGATGAGGGATTCTACGAAATCAACATGTGCACTGAACATTTATCCCGCCCTCTTGCCAATATTGCATCTACTCTCCTGCATGAAATGGTTCACTTATATAATTTGCAAATAGAAGTTCAAGACACCTGTAGGAGGGGTACTTATCATAATAAAAAATTCAAAGAAGCGGCAGAAAGGCATGGTCTAACTATTCAAAGAGATGAAGTGTATGGATGGGCAATAACAAGCCTCAATGATGAAGCGCAAAAATATATTGAAACTTTAGAACACCAGCAGTTTCAGCTTTTTCGGAGAGACTTGAGAAAAACAAAAATGGCTAGTAGGCAATCAACTCGCAAATACGTTTGCCCAATTTGTGGTTGTATTATTAGGGCAACAAGAAAAGTGGATGTAATTTGTGCTAAATGTTGTACGCAGTTCGTGGAAGTATAAATTTTTGAATATGACAGTTTTTGAAAGTTTATTTTCAAATTTTTATTGTAAGGAAAAGGAGGTGATTCCATTGTTCTACTAACTCCGCACCTACTATTAGGCGCAACACGTAACCAGTTGATCTACTAATTAATAAAACTCAAGGAGGACTTTATCATGACCAACTTCAACGTAGCAGGACAAGAAATCCTTACCGGAGACGTTATCAACACGTCAATAGGCAGTGATTTTGGGATTATGTCTTTATCCACTAACCGGCAGTCACGTGCTCTTATCAATCACGCCAGATTAGAGGCAACCGAAGTTTGTTGTCGCTCAGCAGTAGCAAAAACTGCCCTTGACTGTACCGCTGCCCTTTCCGTACTGGAGGGCGAGATTGTAAGCCAAGCTCCCTGGGCAGCCGGAAGGTGTAAGGCTATTGTCGATGCCTACACTATGCGGACGCTGCAGCAAATAGGGCAGCAGTAACTCCTTTACGGCCGAACACCGCTAAACGGCAATACTTAGCTACAGTCTTTTGGTCAAAAGCGATTTGCATCAGAAGACTGTAATGGAAAGAAAGGTGAACACTATGATGACTATTATGGAACTAAAATTAGCTGTTATTATCTTGACTATTATTTGTGGAGTGTTTGCTGGGTTGTTCATCCATTATTTTATCTGGGAACGCAAAGAGCTCCAAAAAGAAATCATGATGTACCGGAGGACTATCCAGGCTCAGAATAACATCAGAAGCTCCTGTCTTGCGGCTTATAGAGCAATGCTTCAAGAATCTAATAAACGGTAGTACAAGCAGTATTGCCGGATTTATCAATACTCTGTTAAATATTTGACAATATCGTTTTTTGATACGTCTAAAACCGACTTTGACCTCTGTTAAGTGATGTCTTGTCGTTCAGAAGGTTTTTACCTTAAACATTATTATTCGGTGCGGAAATGTCGTTAAATGACACCAAAGCCGCACCGGCTATAAGAAAGGACAAATTATATGCAGAAAAATAATCATAATACAGAAAACCAAATAACTAAGTCAGTAATCAACACAACATCGAACAAATATTCGACCATACTTGCCGATCCGCCCTGGAGTACGAACCAAAAAGGAAGAACAAATGTTCGAAGCGCAGAAAGTCACTATCCATTGATGTCGCTAGATCGCATTAAAGCCATGCCAGTATCCGATTTGGCAGCAGAAAATGCACATCTGTATCTGTGGATTCCCAATGCTTTGTTGCAGGAGGGGCTAGATGTGATCAAAGCTTGGGGCTTTACTTACCGTAGCCCGCTATACTGGATAAAACCTCGGCTACTTCTAGGAAATTACATCCGCAATGCCAGTGAGACATGTCTGTTTGCGACCCGTGGTAAGGCACCAGTACGGTTCAAAGCGCAGCCCAATTGGATGTTTTGCCCACAGCAAGACCATAGCCACAAGCCTGAGGAACAATTTGCTGTTATAGAACGATTATCACACCCGCCATACCTCGAGCTCTTCGCCCGCCGCCGTCAGCCCGGCTGGGATTGCTGGGGTAACGAGATCGACAGCGACATTGTTATCCCCGGCTATCCTGTGCCAAAGTACAGCGATAAAGTGAACCCAGCAGATATAGAACGGGAGGTGTAGATGCTTGGAACCGCCAAAGAAATGGCTCGACCGCATTTTGGAAGCCGCTTTCATGCTGATGCTCAGTACCTTCTTTATCCACACAGCCGTAGAATGGATTCTCGAAGTATTGCCAGTGCTCACTGCCATTGCTGTAATTATTATCGCAATTGTAATCACTTACCGCATCTGGAAGTACAAACATGACGGACAATGGTAGTAAAAGAAAGGAGTGGGCATTCATGAGAAAACACCAGATAGAGAATATTTGCTGGAAGGAGGTAGTCTGGCATCGACCATACGACATAAAAGCGGTGTGGGAACTACTCTCACATCTCGCTGCTATTACACTGCGAGGTTCCGTGATTTGGGAAATCCGTAGCTCTAATGGGAAAGTCAGTTATCTGCTTGGTGCTGATTATAAGTACATCAAAAGTATAGAAGAAGCAATCAAAGCGCATGGCGATATCCAGTGTCATGATATTGCTATCGACAGCCGGAAGCCTATTGGTATCGCCAGACAGCTTAAGATAACTCACCCCGAGTTATCGCTTAAGACTGACATTACAGAATCAGTCATTCGGGCAGGACTGGCGGCAATTATGGAAAATAAGACGGACGCGGAAACGGTAGTACAAATTGTACTGGGGAGGGCTTATGCCCCTTCCCCAGTGCCCAGCAATCTGGACGACCCACACGCCTCATGGCTGCGGATCATTCTAGGAGATGTACAGAAAGCCTCCGCCGAGAGCCGTAAAACCGTCAAAGAAAAAGCCGAACAACAGATTTTCCAGTGCGCTATCCGGATTGGCACGGCAGGTGAGGGAGCCTTCCTTCGGATACGCAGTATTCTCAGCGCCTTTAGGGTGTTGGAATCCGCCGGGGTATATATCCGGGAGGAGGCTGCCAAGCCTTCCGACCTTAACACTGCCCATGTACCGTGGCACTTTCCGCTGAGCCTGTCCGTGAAAGAATTAGCAAACTTTCTGTTACTCCCGGCAGGTGAAGACGAACTGCCCGGCACACCAGGATTGCATCCAAAGCTAACTTTGCCGCCTGCCTGGTATTATAGCCCAACCAACAAACACAACAATCGGAGTTTTGCGGTGTCGATGGATGCCATTAGCCCTAAAAAGCTCAGTATTAGCCCGCAGGATTCACTGGAGCAAACAGTGTGCCTCGGACCGACAGGCTCGGGAAAAAGCACAGCAATGTTGCATCTAATTCTGGCGGACATTAAAGCCGGAAGAAGCGTACTGGTACTGGACCCCAAAGCTGACCTGGTTAATGATGTTTTGGCACGGATTCCAGAGGAACGCATTGATGATGTCGTTGTAATAGACCCATCAGATCCGTGTCCTTGTGGGTTTAACCCTTTGGCTTTTAGGGACTATGGTAATAAAGCTCTGATTGCCGATGCAATTCTATCAGTCCTTAAAGAAATCTGGAGTGACAGTTGGGGTGTTAGGATTGCAGATATTCTCAACGCAGCTCTGCTCACACTAGTGGAAATTGAAGACGCTACACTGCTCTGGCTTCCGCCGCTTCTGACAGACAGCAACTTCCGCCGGAGGATTACAGCTCAAGTCAAAGACAAAGTTGCTTTGCGTCCTTTCTGGTTACAATATGAGGATTTAAAAGACTCAGAGCGCAGACAGCAAACCGACCCGGTACTAAATAAACTCCGACAGTTCCTGCTCCGCCCAGGACTAAGGAATGTGCTCGGACAAGCAAAGCCGAAGTTCTCATTAACGGATTTATTCTATAAACGCCGGATCGTACTTGTACCGCTCAATAAAGGTTTGACCGGAGGCGAATCGGCGAAGCTTATGGGGAGTTTAATTGTCGGTTTAACCTGGACTTTAGCTTTATCACGGGCTAGTCTGCCAGCAGAAAAGCGGCATATCGTTGAGGTCTACATCGACGAGCTCCAGGACTACCTCAGCCTTCCTACCGATTTATCGGATGCTTTAGCCCAGGCAAGAGGGCTCGGTGTAGGCTTGACACTAGCCCACCAGTATCGCGACCAGCTACCAGTCAACATCCGCTCCGGGATTGATGCTAATGCCAGGAACAAGATAGTGTTCGGGCTAAATAGCAAAGATGCCAAGGATATGGCAGCAATGGCTCCGGAGCTTACGGCGGAGGACTTTATGAGTTTGCCACGCTACCGGGTTTACACTTCTTTCCAGTCAAATAGAAGAAACACGGGCTGGGTGCAGGGGCAGACTTTACCACCGCCACCGGTCTTGCAGGATGCTGCTGAGCTTCGTGCAAGGAGCCAAGCAACCTATGGCATATCCGCCGCACAAGTGGAGGAAGATTATCTAAAAATATTTAATAACGACAGCACCGCCGGAGAAAATCCCGACGATGCAGCCATTGGAAGGAGAAAACGCTCATGACTAATCACCCATCGCCCCAGGACGGCGAGCAAAAGCCGGAAACGCCCGCCACGCCTAAGTTCTCTAGGTTTTATGTACAGGATTCCTTTAGCATTCCTGCTAAAAATACCACAACGCCCGGCGAAGCCCCGGACGAACACCGGCGAATTTCCCGGCAACAACTAGAAGCGATTGACATAGCTCTCAGCGACCGTGACCGGCAGGTACTTTTAGCGGTGCAAAAATACCGCTATCTGCTCACCGGGCAGGTACAGCGCCTGCATTTTCTTGAGGCTACCACCCCTACTGCCGCCCTTCGGGCTACCAGCCGTAACCTTAAAAAGCTCAAAGAGCTGGGACTGGTTGACAGCCTTTCCCGGCGCATCGGTGGAGTACGGGCAGGCTCCAGTGGATTGGTCTGGTACCTCACCCACGCAGGCGAACGCTTGCTCCGGCTCCGTGACCATAAACCATACCCCAGCAAGAGATTCTTTGAACCCTCACCACACTTTTTGGCGCATGGGCTGGCGGTAGCAGAAATCTCCATTAGGCTCACAGAAATCTGCCGGGAGCATGCGTCTGGACTTTCCGTCTTAGAACTGGAACCGGAATGCTGGCGCACCTACAGCGACTATGGAGCAATGCTCTCCCTCAAACCAGACCTCTTTGCCGTTACTATGTCCGATGAATATGAAGATAGGTGGTTCTTTGAGGTAGACCTCGCTACGGAGTCTCCTGCAAAAATTTTAGAAAAATGTGACCGTTACCATAAATACTACCGCAGTGGACTTGAGCAGGAGAAATCGGAAGTCTTTCCCCTTACCGTCTGGGTAGTACCGGATAGCACACGTAAAGAACGGTTAATCGCTCACATCAGAGAAGCTTTTGATAAACAACCAAAGCTCTTTGCTGTAATCACGACAGAAGAGATGGAAGACTTGATCCGCTATGGTGGCAATAGAGAAATCCTATGCTAAACCATCACCGCAACAAACACAGACTCAGGCTCTTGGTGTAGCTAAGGGGGCAGACTGACGAAATGATAGGAGCCTCATTCTACCCATACGCTTTTTAATTACTGTTAATATTCTAAGAGATAACCATGGATAAAAACATCGCAGAAATTTGCTCTCTGCTAAATCGCATCAATGACGCAGCCAGAGAAATTGCGCTCTTCCTTATGATGAATGAATACGATGGAGACCCGGAGCTTTGTAAGGCAGGTGTAGACCTTGCTGTTCTCAACCTGCACTTCCATTTTGACGCTACGGAAGCGAAAGATGC
>CAJSZT010000056.1:0-30210 GCA_910573785.1 Lachnospiraceae bacterium
TGGCGTCTCTGAAAATAAGAATACACCCATTTAGTCTATATGGAAATATGGAATCGAAGCTTTCGTCATCATTTGTGCCGCCGCAGGCGGTATGGTAACAAATTTGGTACTGTGGTAGAATCTTGCTCTAAGAAAGTGGCGGCTTCCTCTGTGTGGGCTTCCGTCAATACCTTTAGTGCTGCAAACGGGGATTTTGCCAAAGCTGCGGAAACATTTCTCCCTCTGATACCTACAAACCTGCAAAATGCAAAATGGACGTTGATTTGCGGAAATTTCCCCTTATTCCTTACAACACCACACAAGCCGGAATAGGCGGAGATTTACGGAAATTTCTCTTTGCCTGCCCTCCACGGACAGCTTGCGGATTTGCCAAATGGGAGAGGAAATTTCTTTCTATCCCCTTTGCACGGCATAATACTGGCGATTTTTCAAAATGCCAAAAATGGGCGCAAAAAAACAGGAAACCTTTTCTTGATTTCCTGTCTTGGTGTGCCGTTCCATGTAGCGGCGGTTATTCAGTTTACAAATAAGCCGGATTTAATTTGCCCCAGTGTTGTTCCTTTTCGCAATTACAGCAAGTAATTATTTTCCCGGTTTGCAATCTGCAAACCAATCAATTTGTAGGTTGCATATCCTCCCATAACCAGCGGCTCTGCTTTGCAAATTTCTTCTGCTTCTTCACGGCTCTCTGTTTTTAGGATATACATACCTGCCATTCCCGGATAGCCTTTAAAGACACCGCAGATTTCCAGCTTTCCCTCATCGTCCAGCTTTCTTATGTTCTCAACGTGTTCCATAACTACCTGTTTTGTCATTTTATTATAGGTCTTGCTTTTCTCAATCATCATCATATACATCAATTTTTCCATACGATTTTCTCCTTTACATTCTATGGGGATTCACTGAGGGTATTATATTATATTTATCCGGCAATAGCAATCTGTCTGTCATTCTCTGGAAACAAACTTATAGCCCACGCCTATAACGGTCTTTATGTAGGTAGGCTTGCGGTTGTCCGGCTCTATCTTTTTTCGCAAGTTGCAAATTACATTGGCAACGCTTGACTGGCAGCTTTCACTTTCCATGCTCCATACAGTTTCAAAGATTTGCGCCTTTGTAAATACCCTCCCCGGACTGGTGGCAAGGCAACAGAGTGCGCCATACTCTAAACGGGTGAGATTTATGTCTGCCCCGCCTTTCAGTACCCGGCGTTGGTGTAATCTGATTTCCAATCCTGGAAAAATCAGTGTGGGGAAGTGTGGCGGTGGCATGGCTTCCAGCGGTATTATATGGGCAAGGCCAGCTATGGCTTTTTCAATCGCTTTTTCTTCTGTGCCATTGAATGTAAGCATGACTATTTTCCCGACAAATATCACCTCCCATTATGTAGCCTGTCCGTCAAACCGAAAACGGAACAAAGCAGAGATAAGCCGCTGTTTTATGCTATCCTCGGTGTCTGTATCTATATGACCATTTTCAAGGGCTGCCATACAGATACGCTTGCTGTAATGGCGTAAAACCTCTTCCACGGCTTCCGGCTCTCCGCTGGTCGCCCGGACAATCGTTTCATAAGGCAAAAGATTCGGATTCCCCATGTGAAAGCACCTCCATTTCTTTATGCAGGAGTTGTAAAGTCCTATGGATTTGATACCCGGTCGTACTCCGGCAGCGTCCGTACATTTCCCCGATTTCCCGCTGTGTGTAATGCCTGAAAAAGTAAAGGAAAATGATTTCCCGGTTTTTCTCCGGCAGAGCTAACAGGGCGGCGGCAAGTTTTCCGTTGGTGAGGATAACTGTCTGACCGCACATCGTAATGGAGTATTCTTCATAGGGTGCTTCAAAATATTCGTCTGTTGTGCCTAAAGGGTAAAACTTGTCTTCTGTGAGGTATTCAAGGGATATTTCTTTTTGTCGCCGTCTGCTCCTGTCACGCCATGCGTTGATAGCCGCAAAGCGTATGACGGTCTTGCAAAAGCCGTTGAACGTATACATGATATGTTCTTTGTATGCTTCTGTACAAGCCATAAATGATTCCCCCTTTCTCCCACATGGGGCGTGCATGGTTTCGTTTTAATGCTATATTGCATTTGGTACATGGATAGTTTATCATAGAATAGTGACAAGGGCTGTCACCATTCGGAAAGGAGTTCAAAAATGTCAAAAGCAGAACGGCTTATCGAGATGATGATAACAATAAATGCAAAAAAAGATTTTACTGTAGGCGAATTGGCAAATGAATTTTCCGTATCAAAAAGAACCATACTACGTGACTTGCAAGAATTGGAACAAGCTGGTTTCCCTCTTTACTCCGAAGTTGGGGCGGCGGGTGGGTATCATATCTTAAAAGAACGCATTTTGCCGCCTATTGCTTTTTCAGAAAGCGAAGCAAAAGCTATTTTCTTTGCCTGTCAAGCCTTGCAATATCACCGTGACTTGCCGTTTGAACAGGAAACCATATCCGTCCTAAAAAAATTTTTGAATTGTCTGCCATTAGATGTACAAAACAGTATTACGCAGATTCAAAACAAGGTAGTATTTTGGATTCCAGACAGACATTGCGATTCGCCATTACTTAAATCAATGTTCCTTGTTGTGATAAACCGTCATGCCGCAACAATACGGTATTCGTCAACATATTCTGAAAGTACACGCACAATTATACCTATCGGCTTATATGCTATGAATGGACTTTGGTATTGCCCCGCCTATTGTACAACGGCAAATCAAATCAGAGTATTCCGGGTTGACCGTATTAAAGAAATCATAGAGGAAAAGCCCTATCCAAAAGGGAAATACCCTATTCCTACGTCTATTCAAGAATATCTTGAAAAAACAGATGTTAGGAATGATTACCATATGAAAATCCAACTAACGGATATAGGCGTTAAACGCTGTGAAAGTGAATGTTTACTTGCAAGCGGATTAACAACATTTCCAACGGGCGGCGGGATAATCGACATGGAAATAAATCATGCAGCTTTAGAATGGGTTGCCGATTATATATTGCCATTTGGGAACAACGCCACTGTGTTAGCACCATTGGAGCTAATAAAACTAATGCAGCAAAAAATATATGAATTACATCAGCATTATTGCAGTTTGGAAACAAGTATGAATGAATGAGAGGGATTCCGTCGTCATCGGCATTGTGGGAATGTGTATAACTGGCTGTCTCATGGAATTGTGGGTAACTCTGTTTGCAGGACGTGGGAAAGCTGCACTTTAGCTTTTCCATGTGCTGTGAATAGAGTTATCCATGATTCCATAGCCTGTTATGCGCATTTCCATAATGTTTGTCTTTTGGTCTTTGGCTTCTTTGGTTCGGAATAGTGTGGTGCTGGCGGTCTATCTCTTGTTTTCGGTTGCTTGCTTCTTTACCGTACATGAGCATTCGCGCCCGATTGCGATAGGTAAGCCTACAGTTTCAAATGTTTCCGGCTTTTCCCCCGCTTAGCACCGTGCATGCGGCTTTCACCGCACACGGCGCCCCATCGAATTTAGAAATTGTTCATTTTAAACATAACTTACACACTTCGTTACAGCATTAAAAGATTTGTTATGCGATTACAGGCGTTCCCGCCAGTTTTCGCAGTTTATTCAGTTTTTCCAGTTGTTTTTTGTTCAGTTGGAGTTCATTTAGGCTGATGAAGAAGAAGGCAAGACTGATGGGGGTACGGTTTGCGGCCAGCCTGTTTTATAAGGAATGGAGGCCAAAGGATATGGTGTGTATGGGAATATCCATGTTTATCTCCCGGTCAAAAGCTGGTGAGCAGTATCTTGACAGCATAGGAGGCGATAACCGCATAGAGCAGGAGGGCAGCTATCGGAAGTGTGTTTTTCTTGTGGAAAACAAAAAGAGATTAGAGAATGGAAGGAGTTATTTATGAGGAAAGGCAAGGAAGAATTAGGAATTAGTGGCAGAAATGATGAAAAGAGAATAAGCCAGGAGAAGTATCAGGAAAAGTATAAAAGGCAGGATTTACAGGTAAATGAATTGATCGCAGGAATAGGAACAGACCTATAGCAGCAATGAATGAAAAAGATGTCAAGGGAAGGAAGATGAAAATGAGTAGATTTTTAAAATTACGGACAGGAAAAAAGCTGGAGGTTTGGCCGAGATATTATGCATATAATAGGACTTTGGCAATTGCATTGTTTGAGGAGGGTGAGCCATATGGTAATCTTACCTGCTGCCTGGACGATGCACCGGGAAGAAATTGCGCTTATATTGATGTAAATAATATGGGGGTGGATATTGTGGACGTGCTGGAGAAAGAAGGGTTCGGGAAAAGAACCGGAAAAAAGCATCAGTCCGGCTATGTGGTGTATCCGGAATTTTCATTTAAGAAGGAAGTGTTAAGGGATTGCACAAATGAAAATTATGAGAAGTATCTTACATGGCAGGAGACCCTTGGGGAGGATGAAGAATATCTTACTGCGAGTTGTCGGATCTGTTATAAGGATTTTTGTTTTACCGTGAAAAAGGAAGAGGCACAAAAATACCGGGAGTATCAGGATGGTGCGCCATATCTGATACAGAATGTTTTTCCAAACATGTCCTGTGAGGAAAGAGGGCTTTTTGCAAAAGGCCAGAATATGTGTGGTACATGTTTTAAGGAGATGTTTTCCTTTTACCAGGGAGGAGCTGAGGAAGATTAAACAATATTTTTGCTTTTTTCCTGTAATGAATGGAAAGAGTACGGTAGTATGAGGCTGGTCGGGATATCAATGGATTTGGAGGTAATCTATATTATGGTTGGATCAAAAATAAAAATCGGTGATATGCTGTACTAAAGCGATGATAAAAAAGAGTCATGGGAGAACTTTCAACGGGATTATAGATTGGGAGAGGTAGAATTAGATCGGTTGAAATACGGTTTTGTAGATACATACGAAGAATATAGTACATCGAGCCAGGAATTTGCTGAAGAGTTTTCCGAAGCAGAGGATGTCTGGAAGATGCTGATGGAATAGTAACACACCTGCTAATCCGATATTGTTTGTGCAGTATCGGATTAGCAGGTTCTTTCGCTATACATCGAGCAATGAACATCCATTGTTGATATGACATAGATAAAAATATTTTTAGATATGTTGTGATAGTCAGCGGATATGATAAAAGATGTTGTCGCATTATATAGAAAAATGTATAATGACTATATTATCAAATGTATAGAAGTTTGAAAAAGTATGATGAAATTTTGTCATAGATATTTTGTATATTTGGAATGTTTGAAAAGGTAACTCATGATAGTATTCTGATTAGCTTAAAACAGTAAATGTTTTGGAATTTGTTACAATAATCTTTAGAGTATGATATCATGTGTCATCGAAACAGTATATGGGAGATGAATTGCAGGTGAAATTGATCAGCGAAGCGCCTCCCCGGATGAACTGCAGTCCCTGTGAGGCAACGCTTGAGGATGCTTACATTTATATTGCGAATAAGGAACTATAATTGTAATAAGAATATATGTATTGCGAAATGTACATAATAATGTTATTATTATGTACAAAGGAGGTGCGTTTAAATGCCAGTAATTAAGCCAATTACGGAACTTAGAGATACAAATGCAATATCTGAAATTTGTCATAAGCAGCAACAGCCGGTGTTTATTACAAAAAATGGGTATGGAGATTTGGTGGTTATGAGCATAGAAGCTTATGATGAATTGGTCAACATGAACAGAATTGACAAATCAATCCTGGAGGCGGAGCAGGAGGTGTCAAATGGAGCAGAACTGTTAGATGCAAGAGAGGCTCTAAGTCAATTGAGGAGGAAACATTTTGGATAAATATACTGTTAAGATGTTTCCGCAGGCTTATCGTGATATAGACAAAATCTATGAACAGGCACTTCTTAATGATAATTACGGTGACAATGCATTAATGCTGGCACAAAGGCTTGAAGATGCGATTTTCAGCTTAGAAGAGCAGCCCTATCGTGGAGCGGAGCGTAAATATGGGTTCTATGCTCATAAAGGGTATCGTCAGTTATTTGTTTCTGGTTACATTATTATCTATGAAGTATTGGATTCAGAAAAAATAGTTGCAGTGCTTACAGTTAAATATAGCGGAAGTGAATTTTAATCTTTCGCTATATTTTTTCTATGGGAATTTGAATCTGGACAACGGCATCCTCCGTTCGGTCGATTACATTTTCATTGATGATGACCTCATAGGAGAACCCGGATAATGCGAATACGTTTTCACTGGCAAAATCAAAGATTTTCTGATAGCATGCAATTGCGTTTGCGGGAGACTCCTGAGCAGCAATGGGAAACTGTATCATGGGAGTGGGACTTTTTATTACGGATACTGGGCGGTCTGGCTGTGACAGGGCAATTTATGAGGGATAAAAGGTGGATGGAGACAGAAGATATTATTCTTGGGAAAGCAAAATATGAGGACTGGAGATCCATATACTGTAATGTCTGGTCAAGGCCGGAGACGGCGGAATATATGATATGGAAAGTGACGGCTGATGAGGATGAGGCCAGGGAGAGGATACAACAGACGGTCGCATGGCAGGAAACCCATGATGCGTGGCTGGTTTATGAGAAGATCAGCGGGCAGGCCATCGGATTTGCCGGAGTGGAGGAAACAGGGCCGCACATTTATCATGAGACTGGTATTGCCCTGGGTCCGGAGTATGTCGGAAGGGGATATGGGAAACAGATACTGTGTTTATTGATGGAATACTGCGTTTCATTAGGCGGTCAGGAATTTTATTATTCTACGCGGCCAGGGAATCTTGCTTCAAAGGCGTTGGCATTATCCTGTGGATTGGTATACCAGCATTCGGAGCAGAAGACAGACCAGCGTAGTGGAAAAACTTATGAATTGGAGATTTATAAAAAGAATCTGAAATGTACAGGGAGTGAGATTGAATGAAGCCGGAGGAGATTTTGGAGTATTGCATGGAGAATCTGGAAGGGAGTGTCCTTGTGGAGAGCTGGGGAGAAAAGGCAATTTTTTATAATCCCGGCCGTGCACTGAAACGGGGCGTGTATATATTGACGGTCAAGGAGAAGGATGGCAATAATGACAGAGGTTCGAAGCTTAACAGACCAGGAATTTACCGGGTGAACCTGGGTGTCCGTAAGGAGACGTTTGTGAAGCTGTTTGGGGCTGTGCCACAACGTCCGGGGGCAGGCGGAATTGTGGAAATGGATTATGATTTTTCTACGGTTGACCGTTTTTTGCCGCATCCGGTTTATGCGTGGATGGGGTGGCTGTGTGTCCTGAACCCATCGGAAAAGACTTTTGAGGATTTAAAGCCATATATCCAGGAAGCCTATGAATACGCAAAAGAGAAATTTTCCAAACGCAAATAGAGAAAGAAGGCAGGAGGCTTGCAACATTTGGAAATGAGTATCTGCAATATTAAGAAAAAAGTCTGCGGCTATATTGGCAGAAAATGATAAATCGGAAGCTGTAGTTTAGAGGAGATAATGATAATGAATGGAAAAGAAGTGCGTGTAGGCGTGAGTTTACTCGTTGGTAACATGGACAACATGGTTCGATTTTATAGAGATATATTAGGCTTTCAAACGCAATGGAATGGTGGTTCATTTGCAGACTTTGAAACAGCGAGCGGTGAATTATCCTTGTTTATGTATAGCAGAGAAGAATTTGTCAAGGCAATAGGTGAGGACTATATTCCTCCAAATGGTATCAACCAGACTTTTGAAATTGCCCTCTGGTTGCCCAGCTTCGCTGATGTGGATTCAGAATATGAACGTCTGTCGAGGTTAGGAGTGCAGTTTCCCACAGGAGAACCCATTACTTATCCTTTTGGTATTCATAATTTTTATGTAGCAGACCCAGAGGGAAATTTACTAGAAATCGGAAGTGCAAATGCAGTATAAATCAGGATTGAACAAAATCGCTATGCCACAGCCTTGGCAGGCCATCGCACAGCGATTTTGTTCAATTAAAATTTGTCGAGAAGCTACAGAGAGTGTAAAATTAGGATTTCATAAGGTGAAGATAATGGCTAGAGAAGTAAAATGGACAAAATATCTATGGCTGAGCCTGCTCTTGTTTGGAGCATTTATGCTTGAATATTTTTCAATATTTGTAATCGAATTCATGATTCTGCATGTAGATATATGGAACTATACCGCAAACCAAAGAAGCGTTCATTGTATGATAATGGTTTTTATATGGGCAGTTGTTATTGTAATGGCACTATTTTTTTCGCAGAAGTATTATCACTTTCCCTCAAGAGAAAATAAAGAGGATCATCCTTCTTTGAAAAATTGGGTCATAACATTTTCCTGCTTAATCTGCTGCAAAATCTTGACTTTTATAGATTGGCATACTCTAAAAGTATTTGGTGAAGTTCAAGGTAAAAATGCATACCAATTCTGTGCACAATATTTATACTATCTTTTTGAGGTAATGCTTGTTACTCTAATCATAATGTATGGGCAAAAAGCGATTGAAACCTTGTTGAAAAAAGAAAGTCCGATTCCTTTCGGTGGTATCATATTGGCTGTGACATGGGGAGCGTTTCATTTTGTGTCGAGAGGAGTAGGACTTGAAATATGGAATGGAATTTCTACTATGATATTTTCTGTTCTTAGCGGTGTAATGTATTTACGACTAAACAGAAAATGTTTGTATAGCTATCTTTTTATCGCTGTAGGCTATTTACTATAGATTGCAATGAATTGATTGCTGTATTGAAGTTATAAGGAAGAATAGGTGACCAATATGAAAATGAAATCCAAGAGAAAAATTCTCATTATTGTATTATCTGTAGTTATTGTGCTGTTCATTGCCGGAGATTGGGCATTATCCGTGATAATATACAACGAAAATTTTAACCAGCGTTTTGAAAGTGATGAGACGTTTATACGGCGTGTTGATGATTTTGACGGATTGCAGCGCACGAAATATGAGTTTGTTTCCAATAAGGGACAGAAATTGACGGGATATCTGTACACCACGGAGGAAAAACCGCATGGAATCGTTGTAATGTCTCACGGATTTGGCGGTGGCGGGCACAACTCTTATATGGACTGCGCAAATTATTTCGCGCATCATGGATACTGTGTTTTTTCTTATGATGCTACGGGAAATGATGAAAGCGAAGGTGAAGGAGTTGGAGGACTTCCACAGGGAGTCATAGATCTTGACTATGCAATCACATTTGTGGAAGAAAGTGGGAATTTCCCAGATCTGCCAATCGTTTTATTCGGGCATAGCTGGGGCGGTTACAGTGTTTGCAGTGTACTTACCTATCATCCTGAAGTAAAAGCAGTTATCGCGTGTTCCGGTTTTAACTCTTCATCGGATATGTTTGAAGCAGAGGGGAAAAAACAGGCAGGGAACGGTATCTATCTTATATTGCCGTTTGTGAAGCTCCACGAGAGGATGAAATACGGCGGCTATGCCTCAAATACTGCGATGGACGGATTTTCAGAGAGCGATGCCGCCATTATGATCCTGCATAGTTTGGATGATGAAGTTGTTCCAGCCAAATACGGCTACGACATTTATTATGAAAAATATAAAGATGATTCCCGGTTTCGTTTCATTCATTTCCAGGATAAGGGACATAATTATTTCAATGATGAAACCTATAGGGATGAATTTAATGCGGAATTTGACAAATGGCTTGAAACACTGGATTACGATTATAATGTCTCCGAAAACAAAGAACGGTTTTCGAAGGATAGAGCTGACTATATACATAAAAACCTTGACAGGGAAAAAAGGTTCAATTCATTAGATTTGGAGCTGTTTGGGGATTTTGTTGGTTTTTATGATGAAAAGATACACGGGGTTATCAAAAGTGAAGAGGCTTTCGAGAAATGATTAGTCCAAAATAGCGAGAGCTGTAACCAATGTGGTTACAGCTCTCGCTAAATTTTTCCCTAAATTTGCAAATATGGCACTTTATTTTGCAAAAGTGGACTGTCTCGTTGAAAGTAATGGATAAAGTAGATACAATAAAATTATCTTTGTAGCAATGAAAGAATTTTTTTATTACCGGAAAGCTATGGAGTAATAATGTATACGGAGGAAAACATAATGAAATCTATTTGTGGAATTGATTGTACGAACTGTGAATTAAGCAGCACTTGTAACGGGTGTGCGGCAACAGGAGGCCAGCCTTTTGGGGCGGAATGCCTTGTTGCACAATGCTGTAAAAAAGGCAAGACAGCGTTAAGTGAATTGAAAGAAAAGCTGATTGCGGCCTTCAATGCGCTTCACATTCCGGATATGGAAGAAGTAACAGAGCTGAATGCGCTGAAAGGTTCCTTTGCCAACATTGAATATGCCCTTCCCAACAGCCAGATTGTAAAGTTTTGGGATGACAACAGGATCTATCTGGGGAACCAGCTGCAAAAAAAGGACAGCGACAGGTGCTACGGGATCATCGCTGACGAGAAATACCTCATGGTGTCTGAGTACAGCGGCTTTGGAACTGATGCAGAGATTATTGTGTTCAAACGATGGAACTAAAATGGATCTTCTGGAAAAAACAATAAAAGAGTGGAGGGACGTCCAGTGAAGATCTCAAGAGTGACAGCACAATTTCCCTGTGATTGTAAAACGGTCTGGGATATTGTTACAGATAATGAGAATTTTGAATGGCGAAGTGATTTATCTAAAATCGAAATAATTGATGAAAATCGTTTTGACGAGTATACAAGGGATAAATTTGTAACACATTTTCGGATCACTGCAAAGGAGCCATACCGAGAATACCGCTTTGATATGGAAAATCAGAACATGAGAGGTCACTGGAGCGGCATATTTGAGAGCTGCGATGATGGTACACAGATTACTTTTACAGAACAAGTCCAGGTGAAGAACCCGATTATGAATTTGTTTGTAAAGGGGTATCTGAAAAAGCAGCAGGTCGGGTATATTGCAGATCTCAGAAAAGCGATAGCAAAATTGTAAGTTGGAGGATTAAGCAAGTAAAGAAGTGCAGCTTCCTGGGAAAAAGCGGATGAAAGTTAATGCCTTTCTAAGAGGAAATATACTGGAGACGGGAACGCTGCTGAAAAGAGTGGAGGAGACGACAAAATGAGAAATCCAGAAAAAACAATAGGAAACTTAATAGATAAGCAGAAAGTTTCATTCATTGCCTCGATTTCCGCGGAAGGTTTCCCAAATATGAAAGCTATGCTGCCGCCCAGAAAACGAGTGGGAATCAAGGAATTTTGGTTTACAACTAATACATCTTCTATGCGGGTAGCTCAATACAGGGAAAATCCAAATGCCAGCATTTATTTTTATGACAAACGTTTTTTCCGTGGAGTTATGCTGATTGGCACCATGGAGGTTTTAGAGGATGCTGAAGCTAAGCAGATGATCTGGCTTGAGGGTGATACTATGTATTATCCCCAGGGCGTGACAGATCCTGATTATTGTGTTTTAAAATTTACTGCTGAAAAAGGGAGATACTATTCTAACTTTAAATCAGAAGATTTTGATGTGCTGCCCATGAGCATATGAAAGAAAATATCTGTGTGGCAGGAGATGGCTAAAGATAAGTAAAATATTATTATTAGAGGACGATGTGAGTCTGGTAGATGGACTCAAGTATTCTCTAGGGAAGAACGGATTTGATGTTACGGTTGTACGGACAGTGGAAAAAGCCCTTGAGTCCCTGTCAATTATCAGTGAGTACGATCTATTACTGCTTGATGTTACTTTACCGGATGGAACAGGATTTGATGTATGTGAAAAGGTAAGACGGCAGAATAGGCAGATACGTGGATACAATCAGTGCGCCATAGATTTTGGAAAGATAATTTGAGGTTAATCAATGATTAAAATATTATTTGTAGATGATAATTTCGATTGCTTAAAGATTCTGGAGCGTGTGTTTAGGAAAGAGTTTATCGTATATACAACGTCGGGAGTGAATGCGGCAATGGAGATTCTGAAAAATAAAAAGGTCAATTTGGTCTGTTCTGATTTGCATATGCGCGGTGAGACAGGTGTTGTTCTGCTACAGGAGATGATACGGAGCGACATGAATATACCGTTTATTTTGATGTCCGGTGATATTGACAGTATGGAAATAAAGAGGGCAGAATCTTATGGGGCAGTCTTTCTGGAGAAAAACGGGGAGTTAGCCTCTCGGATTAAGAGAATTGCGGTTTCAGTAGAGAAAAAAGGAAGCCAGGCAATTGGGGAGATGCCAGCATGCGTAAAAAAATATTAATAGCGGATGATGAAGCAGATATTGTGTCAATGCTTCGTGCCTTTTTTGAAAGCAAAGGATATTTTGTCCTGTCAGCCGTAAATGGAACAGAAGCATTAAAGCAAGTGGAACAGGAACCGGATATTATCTTGCTTGATATTAATATGCCCGGACTGGATGGCCTGAAGGTTTGCGAACGTATTCGGGATTATGTGTCCTGCCCTATTCTTTTCTTGACTGCGCGAATAGAAGATACAGACAAAGTAAAAGGGTTTGCCGTCGGCGGTGATGATTATATTGTCAAGCCCTTTTCCCTTATGGAGCTTGAAGCAAGGGTGACTGCGCATTTGCGCCGGGAAGCAAGGCGTACCTTTGATGCACAGATCAAGTTCTCCGGTGACCTGACGGTTGATTATTCAGAGCGCTGCCTTTTCTTTGAGGGGCAGCGTCTTGGTCTTGCTAAAAAAGAATTTGATATTGTGGAACTGTTATCTCAAAATCCGGGACAGGTTTTTACGAAAGAACGGATTTATGAGCGCATTTGGGGTTATGACAGCATGGGGGACAGCAGTGTTGTGGCGGAGCATATCCGAAGGATACGGTCAAAGATTGCAGCATATAATGAGGTGCCTGCCTGTGAACTTTTTATAGATAGATCGTTCATTTTACAAGTATGCAATAATCTGTTAGCAAATGCCGTCCGCTATGCCCGGACGTCCATTACATTGTCTTTTTCTTTACAGAATAAAGGATTGCTGATCATGGTATTGGATGACGGAAAAGGCTTTGATAAGAATATTGTACATAAGGTAACGAATCCATATTTCACAGAAGAAGACCGTGCGGAACACTTTGGCCTTGGATTATATATCTGCAGGCTGCTCTGCGAACATCATGGCGGATATCTGAACATTGATAATACGCCGAATGGAGCTATGGTATCTGCATTTTTCAAAAATCTTTCTTTGTAGATAAAAAGTTGAAATTTACGCGTTATACTCGTCATAAAAACATAGGAAAGGAAGTTTGACATGGTTTTAAAAACAGTCGGGCTGACCAAACAATTTGGCGGGAAGACAGCCGTAAATGATTTGAACATTACTTTATCAAATGGTGTTTATGGACTATTGGGGGCAAATGGCGCGGGGAAAACTACATTTATGAGACTGCTGTGCAATCTTCAAAAACCTACTTCTGGAAGAATATTTCTGAATGGGAAAAACATTGCAGTGCTTGGAGAAAAGTATAGGAATCTTTTGGGATATCTGCCGCAGCATTTTGCGTATTACCCCGATTTTACCGCACTTGATTTTCTGCTGTATGTTGCAGCTCTAAAGGGAGTGGGTGAAAAAGCGGCGCAGAAAAAATCAAACGAATTACTTGAAGAGGTAGGATTATCTGCAGAAAGCAGACATAAAATTAAAACCTTTTCCGGCGGTATGAAACAGCGATTGGGAATTGCACAGGCAATGTTGAATAACCCGCGTATATTAATCTTAGACGAGCCGACAGCAGGGCTTGACCCTAAAGAGCGTGTCCGTTTTCGTAATCTGATCAGTGCATTTGCAAAAGATCGTATCGTAATCTTATCTACCCACATTGTTTCTGATGTAGAGTTTATTGCAGAGGAAATTATTATGATGAAATCCGGTTCAATTATTCACTTCGGGAAACCACAGGAGATCACGTCTGAAATCAATGGGCAGGTGTGGGAGTGCATTGTCCCATCGGCAAAGGCGGAGAAATATGCAGCAGCATTTAACACCAGCAATTTGCGCAACATGAATAATAACAAAACGGTTTTACGGATCATTGCAGATCATCCGCCTATGGCAGATGCTTCGCAGGTGCAGCCTAATTTGGAAGATTTGTATCTATTTTATTTCAAAGGAGGCACAGAAGAATGAAAAAACTAATTCAATTTGAATTACGAAAAATATTTTCAAAACGCCTGACACAGATTGCTTTGCTTTTTGTACTGTTTTTTTCTGCCATTTTGGGGTTTTCCAGCTATCAAAATAAATACGCATTTGATGGAGTGAGCAAGGAAGGGACAGGAAAAACAGCCGTAGAGATTGATAAGGAGATTGCGGCGAAATATGAGGGAGTATTGACAGATGAAAAAGTTCAGCAAATGATGAATGACTTTGCTGCCCAAACGAACTTACATGGAATGAATGCTGCGTATCTCTATCATAACGCTCTGCAGTCTGCAGTTTTTACGCGGTTTTCTGATATGAATGGAAACTGGAACGGTGTTCGTGTTTCGGATGCATTTGGCGGTGAGGAAGTCAGGATTGGTTATGTTGACGGCTGGCTTACAACGAGCCAGAACATGGTTAAGATTTTTTTCATTCTTTCGCTGGTTATTGTTATTATGACCGCACCTGTTTTCTGTGGTGAATATGGCGGAGTGGATAATATTATCCTTACAAGTAGATATGGAAGGACGAAATGTGGGGCGGCGAAAGTGGGCGCTGGTTTGATTGCTGCATTTATAGTGACACTGGCAGTAGCTGCCGTCAATATTTTGTTTGCATTTGTTCTATATGGAAGAGATGGATTGAATTGCAGCGTTCTTTTTGCGCCTATGCCATTTGATAATGGGTATATTCCTTTTAATATTACCTGTGGAACTTTGCTGAAATATCAAGTTTTGCTGGCTTTTACGGGAACATTGAGTGTTGCGGGAATTACGCTGCTAATCTCAGCTATCAGCAGGAATCAGATGGTGGCTCTGGTTGCTTCAGCGGCAGTGTACTTTTTCCCTGCTGTATTACCCATTTCGGAAAGTAATCCATTGTTTCGGTTTATAGGGCTTTTACCTATGTATCATGCTCAATTTGTTTCTCTCATGTCAATAGAACAAATGGATAACGGCATATTATATGCAATATGGGTTATTCCGACGGCATTTATTTTTATAGAAACAGGTGCTTTTGCTTCCCGTAGATTTTTTGCGAATCATCAAGTCACATAAAGAACGGGAGAAATAAATGAAATCACAAATACTATAATATTTCCTGTTAGGCAAAGGAATGCCAAGCTGGTGATAATTTTTATAAATCCAAGGTTACTTTCTATTATATTTCAGGTATCTGAAATATAATAGATGCAGGAGGGATGGAAATGGATTATCTCACTGCTGCAGAGATTGCAAATAAATGGAAAGTGTCCAGCCGGATGGCTGCTTATTATTGTGAGGCCGGAAGGATAGAGGGCGCTGTAAAAAAAGGAAAGACCTGGTTTATTCCGGCCGACGCTCCAAAACCCTTGGATAAGCGTTATTCCAGAGATACTATCAAAGCAAAAGAGAGTCAGGCAGTTGGCGACATACTTGTAGATATTGCGGAATCGGCGGTTTATCATATGAAAGATATTTTTGAACATCTGGGGTTTACCCGTGAAACCCTGCGGTATTATGAGGAAATCGGACTTATCAAGCCGAAAAGAGGGCAGTATAGCAGATATCGTGAATTTGACTTGTTTGACATCTCCCGTCTGATGGCGATTGATTTCTATAAGAAACGGGGATTTTCACCAGTTGCCATCAAAGGAATACTAGAGGCAAAGCCAGAGGAATATGCCGAAAAGCTTCAGCAACAGTCAGACAGCCTGCAGGCTCAGATAGACCGGCTTTCTCAGATGCAGAAGCGTCTGAAGGAGACACAGCGTTTTTATCAGGAGTTTTCCGAGAATACCGGTAAGCTTGAGATCCGGGAACTACCGCTTTATTATGTGGCAGAGCGGTTTCCTTCCGTAGCTTCCTTTGGAGAGTACAGGAATAAAGTGCTGCGGTTTCTCAACGTGGAGAATGAGGATATTCTTTCAAGCATGGTTCGGACGCTTACTTTTGATGAAACAGGTTACAAAGGCTCAGAAATGTATGTAGTAAAACCTGCCGGAAAAATAGAACATGAGAAGCAAAATGTTTATCTGGAGCATGGAAAATGCCTGTATACCACATTGCTTGCAGATAATAATGACACTTCGGTTCCGGAAAAGATGTTTTCTCTGTGCCATGCATGGGCAAAAGAAAATCAGGCAGCGTTTCGCGGTATGGTGTATATTTTTGTCCGTATGGCGATGCCAAATGAGGATATAGACAAACACATTTACGAAGTATGGGTTCCTCTAAAATGAATTACACTTTCCTCTTGACTTGGGGGATTCCACCGGCTTTACAGTATTATTTGCAGGGCCGGTTTTTTTTGGCCCTATTGAATAGAAGGGAGAAAAAAGAATGAGGCTGTTAATTATCAATACATTGCCTAAAGAGCATCTGCTGGCAGAAAAAGCAATATGCCGCCTGGAGGAAAAGACGGCGGAGTGTAAGACATTTTATATAAAAGATATGAAGATAACACCTTGTATTGGCTGCAATGCCTGTTGGTTAAAAACACCTGGTATTTGCGCTGTCAAAGATGATTACGAACAGATCCTAAGGGCTTATTTGCAATATGATGTTACTGTTTTTATCTCTGATACGACACTAGGATTTGTTGGCTATAAAATGAAAAATATAATAGACCGGATGCTGCCCATGGCGACTATGTATACCAGAATTGAAAACGGACAGACACGCCATGTTCCTCGTTATAAAAAAGAATTCCAATTCGGGCTTCTATATGCAGGTGAAGGAAATCAGGATTATTTATCACACTGGATGAGTCGGTTTTGTTTGAATTTTCATGGAATCAGTCTGGGGGCATATCCAATTGAAGCGTGGAAGGAGATGGCTGTATGCATTTCGTAATGATCAGCGGTGCTGCCCGTACACAGTCTAAGAGCAACACTGCGAAGATCCTTGCTGCATTTGGCGCGGGTTTGAATAGCAGCGGGAATACATCGGAGACTTGGTATCTCTCAGACCGAAAACAGTGGAAGAGAGCAAAGGCTGCGTTTGAAGAGAATGAGAATGTCCTGTTTGCCCTGCCGCTTTATGTAGAGAATGTGCCAGGGATTATGCTGGAGTTTTTAGCAGGTGTATCTGCAAAGGAACAGCCGGGAACCCAAATATCCTTTCTCCTGCAGGGAGGATTCCCGGAAGTATCTCAAGGACGATGCTGCGAAGAATTCTTAAAAATGCTTCCGGCACAGCTTGGATGTGCGTATGGCGGAACGATCATCAAAGGAGATATGTTCGGTCTCAGCCTGATGGGAGGAAGACTAGGAGCAAAACTGTTGCAGCCATTTGTGGAAGCCGGACAGCAGTTTGGAAAGGATGGTTATTTCCGGCCTGAAATCATGGAGTCTTTCTCGATACCGGAATATCTTTCGGCAAAGCAGATCCGCATTGCGAATGGCCCGCTCCGATATGTTCAAAGATTCGTGATGTGCTGTATTGCAAAAAAACTTGGGTGTAAGACAAGATTGGATGCAAGGCCATTAAGCGGAATTAATTCATGTGGTATGTAGGAGGAAACGAAGATGGTACAAGTTCGTGAAGTAGTCAAGGTTACATATTTGCTTGGGTGCCAAGCCTCGGCACAGCGGATCCGTACGCCGTGGAACTATTTTCTACCTATCAGGGAATATCAGCTATGGGAGGGGCTGTCGGACTTATGGCATTTTCAGCTTTAGCATCTGCCATGGGATACCGGTATGTGATAAGGGAGTACAGCGGTGCAAATGTAATTCTTTTGTTCACATACCCCGTTGATAGGAAAAGTATAGTATGGGCCAAAATTAAACTGTTGTTGCTGTTTGTTTCTGCTTCAATACTTGTATGTACATTTGGCAGCTTTATCGTATTTGCACTTACAGGTTATATGTTTTCACTGTTAGACGATAATCTGCAGTTTATAGATATTGCTATAGCATATCGAAATGCCTTGGTACTGGCATGTCTTGCGGATGGAATCACCCTTTGTTCTTTACGCATTGGATTTATAAAAAAATCTAATTCAATGACAATTATCAGTGCGATTCTACTCAGTATACTGTTGGTGAATATGGCAGCGGATATCAATCAAAGCTTTGCGATTATGTTCAGCTTGTCATCTGTAATATTTGTGACGGGGCTCCTGTTGACATTTAATATGGTACGGAAAGTCGAAAGAATGGAAATATGATATAAAAAACAGAAAGAACAGTCTAAGCTATTCAGAGAAACATTGACAAACGAAAGCCTTTTCCATATAATTAAACTGATAGTTTAATTATTGGAGGGATTATGGGAAGAAGAAAAAAAGAACCGAGAGGCGTGCATCGGGAGAACATTGCCTCTGCTGCAGCCGTGCTTTTTATGGAAAAGGGAATTTCCCAGACATCTATGGATGATATTGCAAAAGCAGCAGGTTACAGTAAGGCAACGCTTTATGTGTATTTTGAAAGCAAGGAAGAAATTGTCAGCGTATTGGTATTGGGCAGCATGAAAAAGCTCTGCGCCTACATCTCATCTGCCATACAGCATCAGGAATCCACACGTTCAAAGTATGACCTTATCTGCAAGGAACTGGTACGGTACCAGGAAGAATATCCGTTCTATTTCAAAATGACGCTGGAAAAAATAAAGTTTCATTTTGAGAGCCAGGACTTCTATCCGGAGGAAAGGGAAACTTTTCAGGTGGGAGAAGAGATTAATGAAATGATAAAGACTGTTTTGATGTCCGGTATGGTAAAGGGCGACTTGCGGGCAGATTTAGACATTGCGCCTGTTTCGTTTTCCTGTTGGGGAATGTTGTCAGGGCTGATTCAGTTTACGGCAAGTAAAGCGGATTACATCAAACAGTCCATGGGATTATCCAAAGAACAATTTCTTCAATGTGGATTTGATATGATCTACCAGTCTATTGCAGGTATGGAGGTAAAACAATGTTCCAGAAGCAAGCGCTTGCGATTTTAGGGAGCCCTCATTCGAGTGGAATTACAGCAACTATGTTGAAACATTCTGTTAATGTGGCAGAAAAAGCGGGATATGCCGTTACCAAAATCAATTTATATGAAAAAAATCTTGCCTATTGTACAGGATGCAGGGCATGTTTAAAGACAGAGCAATGTGTGCTGAAGGATGATATCCATGAAATTACTTCTCAGCTTGGGGCATGTCAGGTCGTGATCCTTGCTGCTCCCGTATATTGGGCAAATGTTCCGGCTCCTGTGAAAAATCTTTTTGACCGGTTGCTTGGAATTGCTATGGAAGAGACGAGAGCTTTCCCCAAACCAAGATTGTGCGGAAAGAAATATATGTTGCTGACCGCCTGTAATACCCCGGCTCCGTTTTCCTGGATATTCGGGCAAAGCAGAGGCGCAATCCGTAATATGGATGAATTTTTTAAAACTGCCGGTATGAAACCAATTGGGAAAATCGTCTGTGCCAATACAGGAAAGAGGAAGGCCGTACCAGACCACATCTTGAGAAAGATTGAGAGGCGATTCAAATGAGACAACATAATAAAAAGTTGCTTGTAGGCGTTGCTGCAGCCACGGTTTTTTTAGGACTGATTGTTCTGACAGTTTATTTGAAAAGTGTATGGGATTATAAGCAGGCAGTACAGGAAATTTCCATTGGAGATGTCCGTATCAGTGATGTTGCCGACGGAGTTTATATTGGAGAATGCAATGTCAATTTCATTTATGCGAAGGTTGAAGTTACAGTACAAAATAAAGAGATTGAGAAAATCAGGATATTAGAGCATAAAAATGAACGCGGACAGGTGGCAGAGACGATTGTGGATCAGATTGTTTCGGAACAGAAGATTGATGTGGATGCCATATCGGGTGCGACCAACTCAAGCAAGGTCATAAAGAAAGCTGTTGAAAATGCTCTGGAAAACGGTTTGCAATAAATTTTTCTGCTATCGTGAGGGAAAGCGCTGTCTAATGAGACAGGAGAACCGGATTAAAAATGCCAAAAAAAGTCGAGACTATATTCTGGAACAATGCTATACTGCGAACAGAAAATTTAAGAAAGGGGAACAGATATGCCGCATCAAGACAGCGTTATCATAAAGGGATTGTGCCAGAATAACCTGAAAAATATTTCTCTTGAAATTCCAAAAGAAAAAATTATTGTATTTACCGGAGTTTCCGGTTCCGGAAAGTCCAGTATTGTATTCGATACGATTGCCGCAGAGAGCCAGCGGCAGATGAATGAAACATATACGGCATATATTCGGAGCAGGCTCCCCAAGTTTGAGAAGCCGAAAGCAGAGAAGATTGAAAATCTGTCTGCATCGGTCATCATTGACCAGACAAGGCTTGGAGGGAATGCCCGGTCTACCGTAGGGACGATCAGCGATATGTATTCTGCCTTGCGTCTTCTCTATTCACGTATCGGGGAACCGTATGTGGGTACAGCTTCCTATTTTTCTTTCAATAATCCAAACGGGATGTGTCCGGAATGCTTTGGAATCGGTAAGGTGATGGAGCTTGATATTTTGCCGTTGATTGCAGAGGACAAGAGTTGGAATGAGGGGATGGTGGATCTCCCTACATTTCATGTGAATAACTGGTATTGGAAACAGTATATAGGAAGCGGTTTATTTGACCTTGAAAAAAAATGGCGTGATTATACGGAAGAGGAACGCAACCTCCTGCTATATGGCTCCAGGGAACAGGGCGGAGAGCGTGTGTCGAAGCAAGTAGAGGGAATCCATAATATGATGAGCCGCCTGCTTCTGAAACGTGACAATTCCGATATGAGCGAGACATCCATGAAACGTCTGGCAAATTATGTGCATCCTCTGGAATGTCCGCTCTGTCATGGGAAACGCTTAAATTCTGCAGCGCTTTCCTGCAAAGTCGCAGGTTACAGCATTAACGAGATGTGCGGGATGGAGCTTACAGAGCTTCGGAAAGTGTTGGAAACCATTACAGATCCAAGGGGCAAGTCGATTGCAGAAGGGCTGGTTACAACTCTGAACCGGATGATCGACATTGGGCTTCCTTATCTTTCCCTGAACCGGGAGTCTGCCACTTTATCAGGCGGTGAGGCGCAGCGTCTTAAGCTTGTGCGGTATATGGGAAGTGCGCTTACCGGAATGACTTATATATTTGATGAGCCGAGTACCGGAATGCATCCGCGGGATGTCCACCGTATGACAAAATTGCTCTTGTCCTTGCGGGACAAGGGGAACAGTGTTTTGGTGGTGGAGCATGACAAGGATGTGATTTCCATTGCAGATGAAGTGATTGATATCGGACCGTTGGCGGGGAGAAAAGGCGGGGAAATCCTATATCAGGGAAGCTATACCGGGCTTTTGGATTCTGGCACTCTAACAGGTAATGCCATGAAAGCGTTGATACCATTGAAAGAAACGACCAGAAAACCGGAAGGGTTTCTTCCGGTCCGAAACGCAAATATCCATAACCTGAAGAATGTTTCCGCTGATATTCCACTAAATGTATTGACCGCTGTGACCGGTGTGGCGGGTTCGGGGAAGAGTTCTCTGATTCGTGATATTTTTGCAAAGCAGTATGAGGAACGGGTGATTTTAGTGGATCAATCTCCGGTGACGGCCACAGGACGCTCTACGCCTGCAACTTTTTTAGGATTTTTCGATGATATACGTAAACTGCTGGCGAAAGAGAACGGTGTAGGTGCAGGCTTGTTTTCCTTTAACAGTAAAGGGGCATGCCCGGACTGTAAAGGACGGGGAGTGATTGTGACAGAGCTGGTTTTCATGGATCCGGTGACGACCACCTGTGAGGCCTGCGGCGGCAGCCGGTACAGTGAAGAAGCCCTTTCGTATTCCTATCATGGAAAAAATATTGTGGATATTCTGGACATGAATGCGGAAGAAGCAGAAGAGTTTTTTTCAGGCTGTCCAAAGATTCGCAAAGCTGTACATGCTATGGTGGAGGTTGGGTTATCCTATCTATCATTGGGGCAGCCTCTGTCTACGTTATCCGGCGGAGAGCGCCAGAGGGTGAAACTGGCAAAATATCTGGATAAGAGAGGCAATATCTACGTGCTGGATGAACCGACAACGGGACTTCATGCTTCAGATGTACAGACAGTCATGGAGCTTTTAGACAGTTTTGTAAAGCGGGGCAATACGGTAATTGTGATAGAACACAATATGGATGTGGTAAAGCTGGCAGATTATGTGATTGACATCGGCCCGGATGGCGGAACATCCGGAGGGGAAATTGTCTTTACCGGAACTCCGTCAGAGATGGCTTGGCATGGGAAAACGATTACGGCTGAATATTTACGGAGGTCTTTGCAATAAATCGAGTGTTTTACCTGGCCGGAATCTAGTACAGCATTGCATAATTAACAGTGAATTCTGCGAGGTTGTACTAGATTCATTAACTGTATGGTTTTTGAATCTGGATTCTGACAGGGTGGAGCATTAGCAGTATATCAGGAGGGCGGTATGAACGAACAAATGGAGGCTGTTCAGAGGATGCAGGAATATATTGAGGGACATTTGGAAGAAGAACTCACATTAACTCAACTTTCGGAAGTTTCGCTCTATTCCCCATGGCATTCCTACCGGCTGTTTAAGAATTATCTGGGGGCAACTCCGGCGGAATATATTCGGAAGCTGCGTCTTACACGTTCCGCTATGCGGCTGAAGCAGGAGCAGTGTCTTGTTTCAGATGTAGCTTATGAGTGCGGCTTTGGCAGTGTGGACGGATATACACGAGCCTTTTACAAAGAATTTGGCTGTAATCCAGGAGACTATGTAAAGGACCCGGTTCCTATTGCGCTTTTTATCCCTTATGGTGTGAAATTCAAAGAATTAAGGAAGGATGTTGTTGATATGGAAAATTTGCAGAGTGTTTTTGTACAGGTAATCCGAAAGCCAGAGCGCAAGGCAATCATCAAGCGGGGTATTTGCGCAGAGGATTATTTTGATTACTGCAGCGAGGTAAACTGTGACATATGGGGAATTCTCACGAGTATGGATTCTCTCTGCGGGGAGCCCGTCTGCCTTTGGCTGCCTGAAAGATTTAAGACGCCGGGTACGTCTACTTATGTACAGGGGGTAGAAGTGGAGTCAGACTATGCAGGTGGGATCCCGGAAGGATTTGATATCATTTCCCTGCCTGCTTCGGAGTATCTGGTTTTTCAGGGTGAGCCGTTCAGGGAGGAAGATTATTCCCAGGCAATCCTTTCCGTACAGTATTCTATGAACCAATATGATCCGGCAGTGATTGGTTACGAATGGGATGACGATAGCCCACGTATCCAGCTGGAACCGCGGGGGGAACGGGGATATATAGAATTGCGTGCAATTAAGGCGCTTAATGTGCATTGTCAGAGCGATAGAATAAAGTAAATATCTAAGATTCTAATTATCATATAGGGCAACTATATTATGTACTTTATATTTTATTTTTTCACGGATATGTAAAGGTTCCAGACATTCGCACTTATCGCCAAAACTTAGAAGTATATCATAGTAGTAGTCTCTATCAATAAAGGGGAAGTCTACAATGTAATATTCATCGTCATCTGGCGTAAAGTGTTCATAAGCGCAGAAGTCAAGTACTCTGTCCATTATAGATTTATGGATACGGATTTTGATTTCTATTTGCAGTGTTTCCACAATTTCTGCGATGTCTAAAATAGGTTTTTGATAAGCCCGTGGAACAAAAGTATCTTTTTTCATTTGCAAATCTGTCATGCGAGACAATCGAAATAAGCGGTAATCATTTCTGCTATAACAGTATCCTTGAAAATACCAATGATTGCTTTTTAGTACAAGCTGATATGGTTCGACTGTTCGTGTTGTTTTATTTCCATGACGATCTATATAACTAAAGGAAATTGCCCTGTTTTCCTGCAAAGCAGTTTTTATAATTTCCAAATACGATTGAGTATTTCTGTTGCTTACCCACGGGCTCAGATCTATACATATTTGGTTCACTTTTAGCTCTATATCTTTCGCTCTGTCGGCAGGAATAAAACTTTTGACTTTTGCCAAAGCGTGTATCAATTCATCCCCCCGAACTATATTGTAAAGGTTGGAAAGGCCCATCAAAAGTGCTGAGAGGTCATCCGCCGAAAAAACTTTTTTATCAACCTTATAATCTGGCATAATTTCAAATCCTCCGCCTACTCCTGATGTAGAACGGATAGGAATACCTGCCATGCTAATTGTGTCTATATCGCGGTATATTGTGCGGGGCGAGACTTCAAACGTATCTGCTAACTTCTGTGCGCTTACCCTCTTTTTTTCAAGGAGTATCATAATAATACTAACAAGTCTATCTACTTTCATTCGAGAGCCGCCTTTCAAATTCTTTTATTATCACATAAATGCTGACATAATGATGTCAACAATTACATGATACAATAAGGGAGCAGACTAATCAACTATGAAGATGGAGGAGAGTTATGTTTACGATCTATGTCTATACTCTTGACACTATGGCAGACTGGGAAATAGGGTACGTTACCGCGGAATTAAATTCTGGTCGATTCTTCAAAAAGGATGCACCAGACGTATCGGTCAAAACGGTCGGTATTTCAAAAGAGCCCATAAAAACAATGGGCGGTCTTAACATTATTCCAGATTGTGTAATTGATAATATTGTGATGAATGATAAGAGTGTTCTACTGTTGCCAGGGGGAAACACCTGGGATGATCCGAAACATGGTGCTATTATCAAGAAAGCGACTGAGCTACTTTCTGTGGGTGCTACTGTGTGCGCTATCTGTGGCGCTACTGTTGCTCTGGCCCGCGCAGGACTGCTAGATCAGCGCCCGCACACAAGCAACGGAGCAGGGTTTCTTGAAATGTTTTGCCCCAACTATAAAGGGACAGATTGCTTTGTGGACAAGCTTTCTGTTGTGGGTGACAATCTCATTACCGCAAGTGCATCTGGAGCCTTGCTGTGGGCAAAGCAGATTATTGAGCACTTAGGCGTTTTTAGACCCGACACGCTGGAAGAATGGTATGCGTATTTTAATACTGGCGAGACACAACATTTCTTTGCGCTTATGCAAACACTACCAAAGGCTAATAAGTAACATCAATCTGCCCAGCGGCAGAAAAGAAATTTCCACCATAACTTATCTCATACAAGCTCCATCAGCTGAAAAGCGCGGCACCTCAAATATGCCAAAAAAAGTCGAGAAGATATTTCCGGGTAATGCTATACTGCAATCTGAAAACAGGAGTAAGAGAGGAGATAAAAATGAGAAAAGCGAAAGAAGCCATCAGAGTAAGCGGCCTTACAAAAATTTATAACGGGAAAAAGGTATTGGACGGCTTGAATCTTTCCGTTAAGAATGGCACAGTCTTTGGGCTGCTGGGAGCAAATGGAGCAGGGAAAAGTACAACGATTGAATGTATCTTAGGAACCAGGCGGGCCGAACAAGGGACAGCGCTTGTATTGGGACGTGACCCAGGAAAAGAACGCCGGGCACTGTTCCAAAAGGTAGGCGTCCAGTTTCAAGAAGGAGATTATCAGCCAGAGATTAAAGTTTCCGAAATATGCGAGGAAATAGCATGTTTATATGACAGCCCGTCAGACTGGAGGGAACTCTGTGAGCGGTTTGGAATTGGCGATAAGCTGAAAAATGCGGTAAAAAGTCTGTCAGGGGGTGAACGTCAGAGGTTGTTTATTGCCTTGGCGCTTATCCCGGCGCCGGAGCTGGTTTTCTTAGACGAGCTTACAACGGGGCTTGATGCGAAGGCAAGGAGGACAGTGTGGAAGATTCTGGAGGATTTAAAAGCGCAGGGGCTGACTATTTTTCTTACATCGCATTTTATGGATGAGGTGGAAGCGCTCTGTGATGAGGTCTGTATCCTGAAAAAAGGTAAGACGGTGTTTTATGGAACAATAGAGCAGGCAAAAGAGCAAAGCGGATGTGAAAAATTTGAGGATGCTTATTTAAAATTTTCAGATGAGGAGGCAGATGCATGAGGACTTTTACAAATCTTTTGAAAACAGAACTAAAATTGAATATCCGAAATATGAATATGGTTATTTTTGCGGTGATTATGCCGGTAGTAGTACTGGTTGTCCTTGGGATTATTTATCAGTCCAGGCCGGCATATCCCGGAGCAGAGTATACGTTTCTGGAGCAGTCTATGAGTGCGGTGTGTACCATATCTATTTGTGCCGGAGGCCTTATGGGTCTGCCGATTGTGGTATCGGAATATCGGGAACGTAAAATCCTGAAACGTTTTCAGGTGACTCCTGTGAGCCCGGTCATGCTTCTCGTTGTAGAATTTACGATTTATGTATTGTATGCCCTTGTTTCTATGGTTCTTCTCTTTCCGGCCGCTGCATGCTTCTGGGGAGTGGCGTTTCGTGGGAGTTGGCCTGCCTTTATTGGGAGCTGGTTTCTTACATTGATTTCTACCTTAAGTATCGGCATGATGGTAGGCGGGATTGCAAAAGATACGAAAATAGCCAGCGTTATAGCCAGTATCCTGTATTTCCCTATGTTGATATTTTCAGGAGCAACTGTACCGTTTGAGGTAATGCCAAAGATGCTGCAGAAGATTGTCGGATTGTTTCCTTTGACACAGGGGATACAGCTTATGAAAGCGGCATCACTGGGGCTGGCTGTTGATAACCTGTGGCTGCCGGTAGCGGTCATGGGGGCTGTTGCTATTGTTTGCACGGGAATTGCGGTGAAGTGCTTTCAGTGGGAATAAACATTAGCAAAATATAATCAGTGATTCTGACTATAGGGACTGCGGTGTATAAATGACAGCTATTTGAGGAAAAATAAAATATCTCTCAATGGAGGACAGAATTTATGCGTAATTTTTTTTATGGATGGTATTTTAAATGTCAGTCTGCGACTCAGACGCTGGCAGTTATACCGGCAGTCCACAAGTCAGAACAAAAGAAATTTTGTTCCATTCAGATCATTACAGAACATCATTCATGGAAAGTTGATTTCCCTGTTGCTGCATTTCATCGGACAGGAGAGGATATTCGGATAGGACAAAATCGCTTTGGAAAGAGAGGAATCCTTTTGGCAATACATACGCCAGAGTTAAATATAAATGGAAAATTGCATTTTGGACCGATTTTTCCTTTAAAATATGATATTATGGGGCCATTTTCCGTACTGCCTTTTCTAGAATGCCGGCATAGTGTGCAAAGCATGCGGCATTTTGTTCAAGGCAGGGTGTACGTTAATGGCCAGGAATATTTGTTTCAGGATGCATTCGGATATTGGGAGGGTGACCAGGGATGTTCATTTCCTAAAGAATATGTGTGGACACAGTGCGGTTTCCCGGACGGGTCGCTGATGTTATCTGTGGCCGATGTTCCCGTTGCAGGGTTTCATTTTCGCGGCGTCATAGGTGTTGTGTTATGGAAGGGCAGAGAATATCGGCTGGCAACTTATTTGGGGGCAAGAGCAGTACAGGCTCAGAATGGGAAACTTCGAATTGTTCAGGGAGATTTGGAGTTAGAAGCAAGATTGCTGGAGGGAGTCAAGCGCCCTCTTAAAGCTCCTGCTAATGGAGACATGACGAGGACGATTCACGAAAGCGCGGCTTGCCAGGCATTTTACAGATTTCGGAAGGGAGAACGTATTTTCTTTTCCTTTAAGACAGACAGGGCTTCTTTTGAATATGAATTATCGAAGTAAATGTTGGTTGCCAGCGGATTTTCCGTTGGCAATTTTGCTTTGGCTTTCAGATTAAGCATTCACCTTACATTTTTGTAAGAAAATATCCCATGAGAATAAAATTGCTCTTAGTATTTGTTGCCGTTTCCCATCGTCAATACGTTATATCAAAGCATTATATATCGTCTATGCTCGTATATTATTGACTGATTTACAAAAAAACGGTGTCAAAATTGGTGTAAATGGTGTCAGAAATTTAGCGGAAGAACTGCAAAAGAAGAGTCTGAAGATTAAAGAAAGGGTACTGGGAGAGGCCCATCCAAATGCACAAATTATTTTGAAAATATGAAAATAGCGTTTTATAAGTGGAATCCAGAGGGAATTTTTGAGCAGTGGTTAGAAGAAAATAAGAAAGAACAGTAGAGAATAACAGAAAATTACATAGACGGAATGAAAGACATATGCAGCGGAGCACATGCCTTTTCTTTTGGCTAAATATTCAGCAAACCGGCAATATCAGAGAAATTGATGTACAAATCATCATAGATATTAACCTTAATTGTAGAATCAAAGGAATATTGAACATTGAGCATATTTCCCTCAAAATAGTTAACCGTCACAGTCTTACGGCGCGGATCTACAATCCAATATTCACGGACTCCAGCATTTTTGTAGTAATAGAGTTTGCGGATATAATCATCTGACGGATTCCCAGGGGAAACAATCTCAATGATGAAGTCCGGGGCACCATTGCAGCGCTTACCATCTAGCTTGTCCTTATCACACACAATCATGATGTCAGGCTGGACAATGGTAAGCAGCTCCGTAGAAAGCTTCACATCGAATGGAGCCGGGAATACTTGGCATCCTCCGCCCTTCTTCCGTATATGATTACGGATAGAGACAAGCAGTTCTGTGAGAATAGTCTGGTGATCTTGTGATGGGCTGGCCATGTAATAAATCTGTCCGTCAAAGACTTCTGCTCTTGTATCCTCCGGGAGTGCTTCATATTCTTCCAGAGTGGTAATGATAGGTTGTGGTTGTAATGCTGACATGGCAACACTTCCTTTCCGAATTACTTTTTGCTTAATTCATCAGCGAGTACTCCACCGATATGCATAGCTTCAATCTTAGAGCCTGGATATGCATTGCTTGATTGAAGTGCATGAAGATAATTCAAGGCGGTATTAATTTCTTTTTTTGAGACGGATTGCCTGTTATCAATTTTTACTGTTACGGTTTTAATAAAATCATATTCTGTCATTTGAAATATTTCTCCCCTTTCTGAACTAGTGTTAGGTACATGCTCCATGATATCACCAGGTTGGCAATTAAAAGCTGTACATATACGGTCTAAGACTTTAGGGGAAATACCTTCCCCTTTACCCATTGCTGCTATTGTTGTAGGAGATGCTTTGATTAATATACGGAAATTTTCTTTAGTCATTTTTTTATCTATTAGTAATTTCCAGAGTTTGTCATAAGAAAAAGCCATTTGCTCACTTCCTTTCGGTGATTGTATTATAGCGGATGTTTCTATATAATACAATAATAAATCTACAAAAAAATATAGATAATCTGTTACTATTCACGGTCTAAATGTTTTTTGTAACACAAATAGACTGGTATTTCGCCGGCCATTTGTTTCAAACAGGCTTAATGCTTTTATGGTTATCCAAACTTCATTCTTGTGCCGGAACGGGAAAATGGAAAAGACTTACTTGTCTTGACCGTTATATCCGGGCGTACCACACCCTATTATTACAAGGCTGACGGTGTCATGGAAGCCTATATCCGTATCGGGAATGAAAGTGTCATTGCGCCCGATTATGTGTATTTCCAGTGCTAATTTACGCTGTTTTCCGCTATCTCCTTAACCTTTTTTGTTACTTGTTCCCCGGCTATCTGCTTGAATACCGTTTCCGTTTTTTCAGTGCCTACATAGTGCCTTGCCACGATAATTTTTGTGGGTGGGTGGTGTCGGGTGGCTCTTTGTTGTGTGCTACTGTCTTTGCCCATAAAATTCTGCTCCTTTACATAAAAATAGAGCGCATAGACTTGTTTTCTATACGCTCTGACGCTATGTTACTTATTCAGTTGTGATTGTGGTAATAGTTGACAGTTATTCTAATATTTAACCTAACCCGGATAAACCGGAAAAGTTTTTTTGCATTTCCTCCAAATTTCAAGTACAATAAAGAAAAATATTGGAGGATGTGTTCATGTTACTTACGGATAAATATGCTGACAAAATGAATGGTATCATCACTTGCTATGACCGTATGATCATCCAGGGCTATATCCCCGGATGGAGTTATGCGGAAGGTATGACCAGCTATTTAAAAGCCAACAACATCCGTATTTTTGATTTTTCTAGTTTCTCCCAGCCTCTTACGGAACAGGTCCGTGCCAATGCCCAGCGCATTGCAGATGAAAACGGCATCCAGATTGAGTTCATCCGGAAACTCCGGGCGTTCCGAAAAGATGACCGCATCCAGGAGATCATTCAGAAAACCGGTAAGTCTGAGGGGCTGAT
>CAJSZT010000057.1:0-30027 GCA_910573785.1 Lachnospiraceae bacterium
AGCTTGACACTGGGACTCGGTATTGCATGTACAGGATAGGTGGGAGGCAGAGAAGTCGCGACGCCAGTTGCGATGGAGCCACCGTTGGGATACCACCCTTGTAGTGCTGGGTTTCTAACCAGCGGCCGTGATCCGGCCGTGGGACAATGTCAGGTGGGGAGTTTGACTGGGGCGGTCGCCTCCGAAAGGGTATCGGAGGCGCTCAAAGGTTCCCTCAGAATGGTCGGAAACCATTCGAAGAGCGCAAAGGCAGAAGGGAGCTTGACTGCGACACCGACGGGTGGGGCAGGTACGAAAGTAGGACTTAGTGATCCGGTGGTATAAAGTGGGATTGCCATCGCTCAACGGATAAAAGCTACCCTGGGGATAACAGGCTTATCACTCCCAAGAGTTCACATCGACGGAGTGGTTTGGCACCTCGATGTCGGCTCATCGCATCCTGGGGCTGGAGTAGGTCCCAAGGGTTGGGCTGTTCGCCCATTAAAGCGGTACGCGAGCTGGGTTCAGAACGTCGTGAGACAGTTCGGTCCCTATCCGGCGCGGGCGTAGGATATTTGAGAGGAGCTGTCCTTAGTACGAGAGGACCGGGATGGACCGGCCGCTGGTGAATCTGTTGTTCCACCAGGAGCATGGCAGAGTAGCCAAGCCGGGCGGGGATAAACGCTGAAGGCATCTAAGCGTGAAGCCCCCCTCAAGATGAGATATCCCATGAAGGAAATTCAGTAAGACCCCTTGAAGACGACGAGGTAGATAGGGCGGAGGTGGAAGTGCAGTAATGTATGTAGCTGACCGTCACTAATAGGTCGAGGGCATAACCAAGAAGGTGGTTGCTGTAAGAGAGCAGTATGGATAGGATAATGATTCTTCGTGTGTAGTTTTGAAGGTGTATGTTCAAATTGAATATATGGCCCAGTGGCTCAGTTGGTTAGAGCGCCGCCCTGTCACGGCGGAGGTCGAGAGTTCGAGTCTCTTCTGGGTCGTTTATGGGGTCTTAGCTCAGCTGGGAGAGCATCTGCCTTACAAGCAGAGGGTCATAGGTTCGAGCCCTATAGGCCCCATTTAGAGAAAACGGATGGATTCCCGAGTGGCCAAAGGGGGCAGACTGTAAATCTGTTGCAAGTTGCTTCGGTGGTTCGAATCCACCTCCATCCATCAGCCGAGAGGCTTGTTATATAGATAATTTGCATGAGGAATTACATGTACCCTTTATGGGTACAATGTAATGACGTGCAAGCAGTTAGCTTGCCGATGTGGCTCAATTGGCAGAGCAGCTGATTTGTAATCAGCAGGTTATCGGTTCGAGTCCGATCATCGGCTTTATTCCAAAAGGAATAGTAAATTGAATATCGCGGGGTGGAGCAGTCTGGAAGCTCGTCGGGCTCATAACCCGAAGGTCGCAGGTTCAAATCCTGCCCCCGCAACTCATGACTGTATCAGTCATATGCCCAGATAGCTCAGTTGGTAGAGCAGAGGACTGAAAATCCTCGTGTCACTGGTTCGATTCCGGTTCTGGGCATTTTTTTATTGTTCAAAATACCGAGTTTTCGGTGTTTTTTTTATCTGATAAAATAAACATGATGGATGCAGATTGTTTTATAAATAAATTTTACAGCATTTACTTTTTACAAGTAAAATGATATGATGCAGACAGATATAGGAAGGAATAAAGGAATGGAGATAAATGTGAATAACCTGTATAAAAAATTAGAAGAGTATTCACGCTCGGATTATTATGGATTTCATATGCCGGGCCATAAGAGGAATAAAAATACAACGGGCGCTGGGCTTCCTTATGAAATTGATATTACGGAGATTAAGGGTTTTGATGATCTGCATCATGCGAAGGGGATGCTGAAGCAGGCTCAGGAACGGGCGGCAAAAGTTTTTCACGGGGAAGAGACTTGTTTTTTGGTGAATGGGAGTACTGTCGGGATATTGAGTGCGATTCTGGGCTGCACAAGCCGGGGAGATCGAATTCTTATGGCCAGAAATTGTCACAAATCGGTATACCATGCGGTGTATATGAATGAATTAGAACCGGAATATGTTTATCCATCGTTTTGTACTCAAAAAAAATTCTATGACTCATGTTCTACTGGGACGGACAGTTCTCCTTTGAGTATATATACCCAAGTGGAATCTCATAACTCATTTACTCACGGGATAAACGGATCTCAGCTGAGATTGAATGGGGAAATCAGGCCGGAAGAGATAAGGAATATTTTGGAAAGAGACAAACTTGGTTCTGAGTATGACGGAACAAGATCGGGTTATCAAATTTCCGGGATGAATCATGGGGGGGGAGGGGGAGATCAGACTGCATCAATGATTGAAAGAAAAAGAATCCGCGCGGTGGTGATTACGTCTCCTACGTATGATGGAATAGTTTCGGATGTGGAAAAGATTGCATGGATCGTGCATTCTTATGGGATTCCTTTGATTGTGGATGAAGCGCATGGGGCGCATTTTGGATTTCATCCGTATTTTCCGGAAAATGCAAATACCAGGGGGGCCGATGTAGTTATTCACAGTATTCACAAAACTCTGCCCTCTCTGACACAGACGGCGCTGATCCATATGAATGGAGAGTTGGCAGACAGGGAAAATATTAAAAAATATCTGCATATTCTTCAGACAAGCAGTCCTTCTTATGTATTGATGGCGGGGATTGATGCTTGTATTGACTGGCTGTGCAGTGAGAAAAAGGATATTTTGTTTGAACAGTATGTTGATATGTTGAAAGAAACAAGGAAACAACTGAAAAAAATGAAGCATTTGCAGATTGTCGAGACAGAGCATTTTGATTATTCTAAAATTGTGATTTCTGTCAGTGGAACAAAGTATTTCGGCAGGGAATTATACACACTGCTCCTGGATCAATACCATTTACAGATGGAGATGGCCGCAGGGGACTATGTACTGGCGATGACTTCGGTGGGGGATACGAAAGAAGGATTTCAGCGGCTTGTTCAGGCATTGGAGGAGATTGACAGTAAATTAGATGAGGAAAATCACTCATTTTATATCAGCATGGGAAGGATAAATCCTGATCAGCCATCAATGGGAATCAAAGCGGAAGAGGACTGTACTGAAAATGGGAAAATAGAGCCTATGAGGCAGAAATCTGCCGGACTGCCCAGGTTGGAGCAGGTTTTTACAAGTTCGGGAATTGAGTATATTGCCAAAGAAAATAAAGAAAAAATCCGCATGCTGCCTTGGGAATCCTGCGCCGGATATATTTCGATGGAATACGCATATTTATATCCGCCGGGGATTCCTTTAGTTGTTCCCGGTGAAAGGATTTCGGAGGAGATTATGATGCTGATCCGGGAATATCATGATATGTGGTTTGAAATTAATGGCTTAATAAAGGATGGGTATATCAATGTATATCTGCTGCGGGAGGATGCAAATAATTATACACATCTTTCACTTGTCTAAATTTTCATTTGCCGCGTCGGCTTCAATCGACGATTAGTTAATGAGGAATCCTCCCGCAAGCGGGTCTCTCCTTGTGACCTAATCGTTGATTGACGACAACGCAGAACTGGCAGAAATAGCAGGTGCAGAATTCACCGTTAATTACGCAATGCTGTACTAGGAATGCCTGGTTAAGGTGTGATCAATACCTGCATAGGATAGTTTTATTAGAAACACAGAAATATATAATTGATATGGATTAAGGAAAAGCGAGAATGGGAAAAATTTACTATATTATGGGCAAAAGCGCTTCGGGGAAGGATTCTATTTTTAAGGAGCTGAAAAAGAGGATGCCCCAATTGCGTGAGATTGTGCTGTATACGACCAGGCCGATCAGGGAAAATGAGACAGAAGGGGCGGAATATCATTTTGTAAATGAGGAATTTCTGCGGGAAATGCAGGAAAAGAAGCGGGTGATCGAGCTGCGGTCTTATGATACGAAATGCGGAATCTGGAAATATTTTACCGCGGATGACGGACAGATTGACCTGGAGGAATTTCATTATCTTGCGATTGGGACTCTGGAATCTTATGCGGCGATGACGGCTTATTTTAGTGTGGAAAATGTGGTTCCGATCTATGTGGAGGTGGAAGACGGGATGCGGCTCTTACGCGCGGTGGAGCGTGAACGTCTGCAGACCAATCCGAAATATGCGGAGCTGTGCAGACGGTTTCTGGCGGATTCGGAGGATTTTTCGGAAAAGAATTTGAAAACGGCGGGAATTAAGAGGCGGTTCCAGAATGTGAATTTTGAGGAGTGTATAGGAGAAATCTGTCAGTATATAAGAGAAATTTGTGATTTTAGTAGGAAGAAAATTTGAACAGTAAAATGATTTCCACTATTTTTTGAGATAAAATTTATAAAAAAGTATGTTAATAAGGAATTATATGTTATACTGATAGAGCAAACAGAAAGGGAATGGGATAAAATTGTCAGCAGATGTTCGGTGCAGGATCTTCTAAAGGAATCCGTCCGTATGTGTGCGGAGCTGAATAGATGCGGTCATTTTTACATGAAAAGATAAAAAGACAGCAGGTGATGAGATGAGTGGGTTTAAGGAAATTGTCGGGCATAAGAATATCATCCGGTATATAGAAAATGTTTCGGCTTCAGATCAGGTTTCGCACGCGTATATTCTGAATGGAGAGAAGGGATCGGGAAAAAGGCTTCTGGCGGATTTTTTTGCAATGGATCTGCAGTGTGAGGATCGGGAGCCTGACGGGGAAGCCTGCGGGAGATGCCATTCCTGCAGACAGGCAATGAGCGGCAACCAGCCGGATATTATTTTTATCAGGCATGAGAAGCCGAATACGATCAGTGTTGAGGAGATTCGGACACAGCTGAATAATGATATTGTGATCCGGCCGTATTCCAGTAAGTATAAGATCTATATTGTTCCGCATGCGGACAAAATGAGTGTACAGGCTCAGAACGCGCTTTTGAAAACAATCGAGGAGCCGCCGGAATACGCAGTCATTATCCTTTTGACGGAAAATGCGGAAATCCTCCTTCCTACGATCCGGTCCAGATGTGTGATCTTAAAGCTCCGTAATATTAAAGACCAGCTGATCAAAAAATATCTGATGGAGCAGATGGAGATTCCGGATTATAAGGCGGATATCTGTGCGGCGTTTGCGCAGGGGAATATGGGAAAGGCAATCTCTCTTGCAAGCTCCGAGCATTTTAATGAGATTAAAGAGGAAATTGTGCATTTGCTGCGTGACATCAATGAGATGGAGACGGCGGAGCTGATTGAGGCTGTGAAAAAGTGTTCGGAATTTAAGCTGGATATCAACGATTATTTTGATATGATCGCGATCTGGTATCGGGATGTGCTGATCTATAAGGCAACGCTGAGTGTGGACAGGGTCGTTTTTTCCGACCAGCTCAAGTACATCAAGGAGAGGGCGAAAAAGAGTTCTTATGAGGGAATCGGGATCATCCTGAATGCGCTTGAGACGGCAAAGGGGCGTCTCAAAGCAAATGTAAACTTTGAACTTACCATAGAACTGCTGCTGTTGACAATTAAAGAAAATTAGATTGAGAATAGCAGACGGGTCTGTGGCCTGCTGTTCTGATACAAAGATAATAGACTATACATTTTAAGGAGAATAGAAAGTATGACAAAGGTGATTGGCGTGCGCTTCCGGAAGGCGGGGAAGGTTTATTTCTTTTCGCCGGGAAAGTTTCAGATCGAGCAGGGAAGCCATGTGATTGTTGAGACTGCCCGGGGTGTGGAGTATGGATGGGTAGTCACCGGTCCCAAGGAGGTCAAGGATGAAGAGGTGGTACAGCCTTTGAAGTCCGTGATCCGTCTTGCGACGGACCAGGACAGGCGTACTGTGGAGAAGAATAAGGAAAGGGAGAGAGAAGCATTTCAGATCTGCCAGGAGAAGATCCAGAAGCATGGTCTGGAAATGAAGCTGATTGATGCGGAATATACATTTGACAATAATAAGGTTTTGTTTTATTTTACTGCTGACGGACGGATTGATTTCCGGGATTTGGTAAAGGATCTGGCTTCCGTGTTCCGGACCCGGATCGAGCTGAGACAGATCGGAGTGCGGGATGAGACGAAGATCCGGGGTGGGATCGGGATCTGCGGCAGGTCTTTGTGCTGCAGCACGTATCTGTCGGAATTTTCGGCAGTGTCGATCCGGATGGCAAAGGAACAGAACCTGTCCCTGAATCCGACAAAGATTTCGGGGGTATGCGGCAGGCTGATGTGCTGTCTGACGAACGAGCAGGAGATTTATGAGGAATTGAACCGTCATCTTCCGTCTGTGGGAGATAGTGTGACAACTTCGGATGGGCTCAGAGGGACCGTGCATTCGCTGAGTGTGCTGCGAAAGCTGGTGAAGGTGATTGTGAATCTGGAAAATGATGAGAAGGAGATCCGGGAATATCACGTGGACGACCTTCATTTTAAACCAAGGCGCAAAAAGCAGAAGGTATCCAAGGAAGAGCTGAAGGAGCTTGGGGAACTGGAAAAGGAATGACGGATGGATGCTGACGCGGGCAGTGTCGGCGTGAGGAAGCAGAAAAAGAATGACAGATGATACTGATGCAGACAGCGCCGGGCAGGAGGAAGCAAAGAGGAAATGAATGATGCGGTTTTAAAGCCCGGAGAGCGTCTGGATGATCTACAGCTCAGCGGATACATGATCATCCAGGATCCGGAGAGGTTTTGTTTTGGCGTGGACGCGGTGCTTTTGACGGATTTTGTGAAGGTGAAAAAGGGAGAGCGTGTGCTGGATCTGGGTACGGGAACCGGAGTGATCCCCATTTTGCTGGAAGCCAAGACGAAGGGGGCGCATTTTACCGGGCTGGAGATCCAGAAGGAAAGCGCGGATATGGCGAGACGCAGTGTACAGTATAACGGGATTTCGGAAAAAGTCGATATAGTGACGGGGGATATCAAAGAGGCGGCGGAGATTTTCAAAACGGCCTCTTTTAACGTGATTACGACGAATCCTCCGTATATGCGGGGACAGCACGGCCTGGAAAATCTGTCGGATGCCAGAACTATCGCAAGGCATGAAGTGCTCTGTACGCTGGAGGATATTTTGCGGGAGAGTGCCAGGATCCTGCCGGAGAGCAAGGGAAGATTTTATATGATACATAAGCCGTTCCGGCTGGTGGAGATCCTGAATATGATGTGTCGGTATAAGATTGAACCGAAGCGGATTCAGTTTGTGCATCCCTATGTGGACAAGGAGCCGACCATGGTGCTGATCGAGGGTATGAAAGGCGGAAAATCGCGGGTTACGATTGAGCCGCCGGTGGTGATGTACCGGACAATTGCCGAAAAGGGAAGCTCTGACGGCCTTTCCGGATTATGATACAGGAGTGTGATAGACATGGATTTTTCGAATGGATAAATGGGTTGGATACTCAAAGAGCATCCAACCGCGCAGCTGGAATTTTTTTCAGGCGGCTATCCAACGCCAGATAGTTTTTTGATTAGTAAGAGGGACGATTATGTCAGGAACGTTATATTTATGTGCGACTCCCATCGGGAATCTGGAGGACATCACCTTCCGGGTTGTGCGGACATTGAGGGAAGTGGATCTGATCGCGGCGGAGGATACCCGCAACAGCATCAAGCTTCTGAATCATTTTGAAATACAGACGCCCATGACCAGTTATCATGAGTATAACAAGTTTGAGAAGGGCAGGAAGCTGGTGGAAAGGCTTCTGGGTGGGGAAAATATCGCGCTGGTGACGGACGCGGGGACACCGGGGATTTCTGATCCGGGGGAAGAGCTGGTGAAAATGTGTTATGAGTCGGGGATTTCTGTGACTTCACTTCCGGGTCCGGCTGCGTGTATCACGGCGCTGACCATTTCAGGAAGGGAGACGAGGCGGTTTGCGTTTGAGGCATTTTTACCCAGTGATAAGAAGGAACGGCTTCAGGTCTTGGAGGAATTGGAGCGGGAGACCCGGACGATGATCTTGTATGAGGCACCCCACCGGCTGGTGAAAACTTTGAGGCTGCTTGGGGAGCACCTGGGAGAAATGCGTCCGGCGACAGTATGCCGGGAGCTGACAAAACGGCATGAGACGGCATTTCTTACGACGCTGGGTGAGGCGGCGGCCTATTATGAGGCAAATGAACCGAAAGGGGAATGTGTGCTGGTGGTGGCCGGGAAAAGCAGGGAAGAGGTTGACGAAGAAAAAAGATCTCGCTGGGAGGGGATGGGGATTGAGGAGCATATCCAGATGTACCTGGACCAGGGAATGGATCGGAAAGAGGCGATGAAACAGGCGGCGAAGGACCGGGGAGTTCCGAAGCGGGAGATTTATAATGCTTTGGTTCATGGGTAAGGAAGCAAAAGGCAAGTTATTTTTGCATGGAGCACTAGTACAGCATTGCGTATATAGTGGTGAATATTGCATTAATAATTGAGTAATAAGTGCTCGCTGTCCATGCCATTACTGCGTTGGAGTCAGTCAACGATGCTACCGGCATCGCCTCATTCCTCCGCCTTGTACTGACATGAACATCGAACGCTTATTACTTCAAAATTAATGCAACGCTGTACTAGTACAGCATTGCGTACATAATGGTGAATAATGTGCCTGATATTTTTGTCAGGACAAGGCGGAGGAATGAGACGACGCAGTGGCTGTTGTCACAAGGAGGGACCCGCTTACGGAAGGATTCCTTAGTTTAGATATTCTTCCTCCGGAATGATCTCCCCGTCTTTCATAAACACGATCCTTTTCTTAAGATTCACAGCCTCCTGATAATCGTTGGTGATGTAGAGTGTAGTGATTTTCAGTTCCTGATTGATACGCAGGACGTCCCGGAGCATTTCCACGCGGCGGTGGGGATTTCCCCGTGAAAAATCTTCATCCACAAGAAATACTTTGGGATGGCATAAGATGGCCCGGGCAAGGGCAGTTTTTTGTTTTTCCGCTTCGGTGATGGAGCGGATTTTTTTATTTAAAATATGTGAGATCTTTAAAAATTCTACGGCGGAATTTACACGGGTATCGATGATATTTTTCGGAAAATCCCGGAGGGTGAGGCCTAAGCTGATATTTTCATACACATTGAGCCCGTGGTAAAGCGCATAGTTCTGAAAGGCCATGGCAAGGCGGCGGTCACGGGGCAGTACCTCGTTCAAAAGAACATCCCCAAGATAGATCTCGCCGGAGGTAATCTCCTCCAGACCGCCGATCATACGCAGGATCGTGGATTTGCCGCAGCCGCTGGGGCCGTGGAAAGTGACAAATTCGCCGTCTTCTATAAATAAAGAAACATTTTTTACGGAAAGAAATCCGTTTGGGTAGGTCTTGTTGAGATTTTTTAATGTAATGCTGGACATAGGGGAACCCTCCTTTTGTTTTTCGAGGTATGTCTTATCAAATGTAGTGCCGGGCGGCGGAAATCGACTGGGTCAGCCGTCCGGATGCCGTGCATGTTCATTTTAGTTTGTTAAATTTATTTTATCATACTAAATGGTGTTAGACAAGAAGGATTCCGGTTTCAGGTGTACTGCATTGCCAGGAATACGCTTGCGGCCAGTCCGGCAAGGGTGGCGATCAGGGCGCCGGGTAGGGTGTAGCGGGTTTTTGTGACTTTTGCGGTCATGAAGTAAACGCTCATGGTATAGAAAATGGTCTCGGTGCAGGACATGGAGATGGAGGCGATCCGTCCGCACAGGGAATCTGTGCCGGAATCTTTGTAAATGTCCAGGAGCAGGCCCGTGGCTGCGGAGGAGGAGAACATTTTTACAATGGAAAGGGGCACCAGTTCGCCCGGAAATCCGATGCGGGCGGTGAAATGACCGATGATCCGTGAAATAAAGTCGAGAAATCCGGAGGCGCGGAGGATCCCTACGGCTACCATCAGACCGATGAGGGTGGGCATGATCTTGATGACAGTGAGAAAACCATTTCGCGCGCCGATGATAAAATTATCGTATACGCTGACTTCCTGCAGGATGCCGTAGGCAACGACGGCAAGGATCAGGAAGGGGACGATAAAATCAGATATGTAAAGGAATATTTGCATGGGAAACCTCATTTTTTCGAAAGATGCTCTCTAATTTTTATGAGGAAGGAGGGGGTGTTTAGAACCTCCTGTCTGAGTTTTATGGACATTCCTTCCAATATCAATCAGAGAGATCGGGATTCAGTAATTGTAGGATTGCGCAGACCGATCTCTGTGATTGTTATGATTCTCAAAAATACAGTTTGTCTCAACAGAATAATCATTTTTTCGCAGGCATAGATATGAATTAAAGAAATTTTTCGGAGTGTCTATGTCGATATTTCAGAAATACATATCTTATTGGATGGCCCGGCGGCTTGGTTGTCTTTCGGGGAAAAATTCAACCAGGCTTGTTTTTGCTATTTTGATCGGAGTATTGATCTCCTTTTTTTTGCCAGGGTGTCAGAAGCAGACAGCGGAGGAGACAAACCTGGCGTTTGAAAAATTTACGAGCGATCTGTTCTGTCAGGAAACGGCTTCCAATACAGTCAACCTTCATTATACACTGCGGGATCCGGAGGAATTTGGAATCCGGGAAGCACCGGTGACATTTGGGACATTTGAAACGGATGAGAACAGGAAGCTGGCTTCTGTGGAAAATATCCGGCGCGCGATGGAGGAATTTGATCCGGAGAAATTATCGGTTACAAACAGGCTTACGTTTGATGTGATGGATTATTATATGGACCGACTGAAGGAGAATGCGGAGTTTACGCTGTATGAGGAGCCTTTGGGGCTGGTCAGCGGGATCCATACGCAGCTTCCGGTATTGTTGTCGGAATATCAGTTTTATGACCGAGAGGATGTGGATATTTATCTGGAACTGATGAAAATGACGCCGGAGTATTTTCAGTCTTTGATCGCATTTGAACAGGCGAAGTCGGATGCGGGGCTGTTCATGTCGGATACTGCGGCGATGCAGGTAATTGAGCAGTGCAAGGTGTTTATGAATATGGGGGAGAGTAATTATCTGATCACCACTTTTGTGGACCGGATCGGGCAGGTGAGAGGGTTGAGTGAGAAGGAGAAGAGTATCTATATCCAGAGAAATGCGCTGATGCTCACCAGCTATGTGCTTCCGGCGTATTCCAGTCTTAGCGCAGCGGTGCAGTCTCTGATGGGAACAGGGGTAAATGACCAGGGGCTGTGTTATTTTCCAGAGGGAAAGGAGTATTATGAGCAGGTTGTAAAGGTGTCTACGGGGTCGGAGAGGTCGGTGTCTGAGATGAAGGATCTGACAAAGCGGCAGATCGTGGAGGATCTGGAGGCCATGGAACGAGTACTGGGGATTACGGAAGATGACAGGATGAAAAATGTGGTGCCAAAGGGGAGCGATACTCAGGACGGAAATGTATCCCAGGAAGCGGCGGCTCTGATCGGGAATCCGGAGGAGGCGCATGAGGCGGCGGCTATGGACACCGCGAATCCGATCAGCATTTTGAACGGACTGAAAAAAGAGATTGCGAAGACATTTCCTACGGCGCCGGATACCACGGTCAGCGTGAAGTATGTGCCGGAGGCGCTGCAGGGAAATTTGAGTCCTGCGTTTTATATGATTCCGGCGATCGACAGTTATGAGGAAAATGTGATCTATGTCAACCAGGCGCATATGGGAAATCCGCTGACGCTGTTCACGACGCTGGCGCATGAAGGATTTCCGGGACATTTGTACCAAAATGTGTATTATGCGGGGACGGATCCGGATCCGGCGCGCAGTATGTTCAATACCGGCGGCTATGTCGAGGGATGGGCGACCTATGCGGAGATGTGCAGCTATTATCTGGCGCCGATCACGAAGGAGCAGGCAACCATTTTGCAGAAGAACAGCTCCATTATCCTCGGACTGTATACTCTGGCGGATATCGGGATCCATTATGATGGCTGGAGCCGGCTGGATGCGCTGGCGTTTTTCTCAAATTATGGGATTCAGGATGTGAACACTGTGAACCGCATCTATGACCTAGTGCTTGGCTCTCCGGGAAATTATGCGAAATATTATATCGGGTATGTGGAATTTCTGGAATTGAAAAAGGAGTATGCGGCGGAGAAGGGTACGGAATTTTCCCAGAAGGAATTTCATAAGGATGTGCTGATGACAGGGCCGGCGCCGTTTGAGCTGGTGGAAAAATATATGGGAAAGTGTGAGGAATGAACGTGTGAATAAAGAAAGAGGGAGAGTCTATGAATTATCTTTGGGCTGGTATGATCATTGTGGGGATTATTTTCGGCGCGTTTAACGGGAAGATGCCGGAGGTGACCAATGAGGCGCTGGATTCCGCAAAGGAGGCTGTGACGCTGTGTATTACGATGATGGGGGTCATGTCCTTTTGGGTGGGAATGATGCAGATTGCGACCAAGGCGGGAGTGATCGAGCTTGCTTCTAAGAAAATGGGGCCGCTGCTGAGGTTTTTATTTCCCGGGATTCCGGAGGGGCATCCGGCACGGGAACATATTGCGGTGAATTTTATCTCGAATTTTCTGGGGCTGGGGTGGGCGGCCACCCCGGCGGGGCATTGAGTTATAATAGTGACAGGTTGAAGAAATCATTGAAAAATCAAAGGTTTCCACCGATTTAGTCCTAATGAAAAAATGCAACTTTTTAACAGAAGTGCTTCATTTTTTATCTGGACGGCGCCGATTTTAAGAAAGAAATGGAAAACTTGTCACTAATGAAACGCAAAGAGCTTAAAAGCTATGGAAGCGTTTATCTGGTATGCCGCAAAGGAGGGTAGGACGGCAAAAACTGAATATATTTTAATTTAGATAGGACTAAATTAGTGAACTGACTTAACGTCATAAAACTAGCTTAGTCCTATTTTGTTTTAATTGATATTGATGCAGCTAAAAGAAGTCGATATGCCACAAAAACGAATTCGGGTTGACAGTTAGCCGCCTTTTGGGTAACTGGCAGCACGAATCCACAAGGGTTTGGGAGTGTAGCTCCCAAGAATTACAGCATTTCAACAATAGAAGAATATTATAAAACAGTTTGATGTCCATGAAAAGGATGGAAAAGGTGTGAATTAATTAAAAGATTTAGTGGTGAAGCCAGAAACGATGGCATTAAACGGCTGACCAGCGGATTAAGAAGATATATTAGATGATTTGTTAAGAATATATATAAAAACATTTTCATCAAGAAAGTATTGGCTATAAGGAGGACAAGCTATGGCAGCAATTACAGCGAAAGGTGCAGGAAAGAAAGATACTCGCACAATTACTTTCAAAAACAGGGAGCATAAGGATTTTTATAAATATAACCTGTCAAGATGCAGATACCAGGATGTGTATCATAAGGCATTAGTGTACTGTCTTGGGATTAGCAGTGATACAAGGGTAAATGTAGACAGGATTTATGATTTCAAATCGGGATGCGTGAAAACGAAGTGCCTGCAGGAAGGGTGGCAGACCAGCGGAAGTGTAAAGATTGTACGGATGGCATTCAACCTGTACTGCAATGGGACACCGAGCGTCGATGACAGTGAGGATACGGAGGAACAATTAAAAGAGTGCCGGTGTTATACGGTGGAAGATTTATTCTGCTGCGGCTATGCCAGATATTTTTGGGAGGCAGTCAAGCTCCGCTATCCGGAATACTGTTTTTACGTGGATATGGAGGATTTATATGCTGAAAATTAGGATGCAGGGGACAAAGAAAGACCTTCACTGGTTCCGGCGGCTTTTAGAACGGCAGGAGGATGTAGATGTGAAGTCGGTATCAGAACCATTTGTAAACAAAGGGACAAATATATATTTCCGTGTATATGCGGAAGTGGAAAGAACAGAGAAATAGATTAGAGAATCAGGAGGAAAGTATCTATGTGCAGAGTGATCGCAGTGGCAAACCAGAAAGGCGGAGTCGGCAAGACTACGACATGTGTGAATTTAGGGATTGGGCTTGCAAGGGCAGGTAAGAAAGTATTGTTGGTAGAGGCAGATGCGCAGGGCAGCATGGCGGTGAGCCTGGGGATTGCAGAGCCGGACGAACTGGATGTGACGTTAGTGAATATCATGGAAAAGGTCATCAATGATGAAGATGTAGAGCCTGGCGAGGGTATTATCCACCATGAGGAAGGGATAGATTTTATCCCGGCAAATATCGAACTGGCAGGATTGGAAACGGCTCTGGTAAATGTTATGAGCAGGGAAACGATATTGCGCCAGTATATGAACAGTGTAAAAGGGGAGTATGACTTTGCGATTATTGATTGTATGCCCTCGCTTGGAATGATTACGATAAATGCCCTTGTAGCGGCAGACAGTGTACTGATTCCGGTGGAGGCGGCGTATCTCCCAGTCAAGGGGCTTCAGCAGCTTATAAAGACGATTGGACGGGTTCACAGGAAGCTGAACCCAGCGCTTAACATCATGGGGATTCTGCTGACAAAGGTAGACCGGAGGACAAACTTCGCAAGGGACATTTCAGCACAGATCCGGGAGGTATATGGGAACCGGGTACATATTTTTGAGAACTGCATCCCATTGTCCGTAAAGGCTGCGGAAACCACGGCAGAGGGGAAAAGCATCTATCTCCACGACCCGAAAGGGATTGTGGCAGGCGGTTACCATTCACTGACACAGGAGGTGCTTGCGGATGAAGAGTAAAAGCGCAGAGAAGGTAAAGCTGAACAGCTTCGATGATTTATTTGGCATAGATGAAGCGGGGGAAACGGTCACTTCCGTTCCCCTAAGTGAACTGCATACGTTTAAAGGCCATCCGTTCCGAGTGCTGGATGATGAAAAGATGCAGGAGACAGTGGAAAGCGTAAAGCAGTACGGCGTGTTGATGCCAGGGATTGTGCGCCCGCATCCGGAAGGCGGATATGAGGTCATTGCAGGGCATAGGCGGTGGCGGGCCTGTGAGCTTGTAGGGCTTACGGAAATGCCTGTCATTATCCGGGAAATGGATGATGATACAGCGGTAGTCCTGATGGTCGATACAAATATCCAGAGGGAGGACATTCTGCCGAGTGAGAAGGCAAAGGCATACCGGATGAAATACGAAGCAATGAAACATCAGGGCAGCAAAGGGGAGAAATATACTGCAGACGTCATCGGGGAATCTGCCGGGGACAGTGGGAGGACGGTACAGCGGTATATCCGCTTGTCGGAACTGGTGGAAGAACTGCTGGATTATGTGGATGAAAATAAAATCCCGATGGTGGTGGGTGAAAAGCTGTCTTATCTGAAAGCAGAAGAACAGGCATGGGTTGTGGATGCCATCGGCAACAGCGGCATATTCCCATCGAAGGCGCAGGCAGAGCAGTTAAAGGCAGGCAGTGAGGCAGGGGAATTGACGGAAGGAAAGGTATATACGGTTTTAGTGCGGAAAGAGAAGGAAAATGTCAATGTGACGATCTCCGCAAAGAAAATCAGCAATTATTTCCCGAAAGAGTATTCCAAAGAACAGATTGAGGATGTGATTTACACGCTTCTGGAGGAATGGAAGCAGAAGGAGGGAGGGACGAAAGATGCAGGAATTACAGTTTAATTATTACCGGGGCATGGAAGCAGAGCAGTACACGTTTTACCGGATTCCGAAGGTTCTGTTCACTGCGGAATGCTTCAAGTCCCTCTCCTGCGAAGCGAAGGTTTTATACGGTCTTTTATTAGACCGTATGAGCCTTAGCATAAAGAACCGTTGGTTTGACGAAGAAGATCGGGTGTATATTATTTTTACGGTGGAAGAAATTGCAGAGCTTATGAATTGTGGCACACAGAAAGCGGTAAGGCTTTTAAAAGAACTGGATGTAGACAAAGGGATTGGACTGATCGAAAAGAAACGCCTGGGGCTTGGAAAGCCAAATGTTATATATGTGAAAAATTTTATTATCCGGCAGACAGAGGACAAAGACAGGGATGAAAAACAGGGGGAAACGCCTGCAAATACACAGAATGGTGAAAATCACAATTCAAGAGTTGTGAAAACCACAATTCAAGAACTTCCAGAATCACAATTCAAGAATGGTGAGAATCACAATTCAGGAATGATGAAAACCACAATTCAAGAATTTCCAGAATCACAATTCAAGAATAGTGAAAATCATACTTCTGGAATGGTGGAAATCACAATTCAAGAATTTCCAAAATCACAATCTAATAAGACTGATATTAACAAGACTGATTTAAGTGATACTGAATTGAGTGAAACAGAGTGTAGCAAGACTGATTTTAACGATATTGAATCAAGTGTGTCTGCTCCAATCTATCCCAATCCCATCCAGTCTAATCCATCTATCTCCGACATAGCGCCGGATGTGATTGAGGAGATGGAGGCATACCGTGATATTATCCATGAACACATTTCTTACGAGTGTTTCCAGGATGGACGCTATCACCGGAGGGAGGACGTGGATGAGCTTGTTGAGCTGATGGTGGAAGTGATGATGCTGCCGGACAATGGCACAGTGCGGATTGCGGGGGTGGAAAAGCCAGTGGCGATTGTCAAAAACCGGTTTATGAAGCTGAACCATGAGCATATTGAGTATATCCTTACCTGCCTTGGCGCTAACACAACGAAAGTGGGCAATATCAAGGCATATCTTCTGACAACGCTGTATAATGCCCCGATGACCATAAGCAATTATTATACGGCAGAGGTAAACCATGACCTGTATGGGAGCGGGTGAGGGAAATTAAGAGATTACAGTGGATGAAATTATTGGGCAGATAAGGCGTGGCATACGAACCACGCACAGAATGGAGGCAGGCATGAAAGCAAGTGAATTTATAAAGCGTGTGGCAATTCCGGTTGTATCGGCAGTGTTTTTGGCGGTATTGTTCCGTCCACTGTGCATGGAGAATGGGGAGTGCGATTATCTAAGCCTTTGGTGGTTTATGGGTATTCCATTCGGGATTCACCGGATGTTTTTCTGGGTTATCCCGAAAGGCTATGACATTGGCGGCACGGTGGGTATCCTATTTCTCAATGTCCTTGCGGGCGGTGTGATCGGGGGAATTGTTCTTGCTGGGAGGCTACTTTTGGCGGCAGTATATCTGGCGAAAGCGGTGGCGGCGATAATCAGCCGGACAGTGAGAAAGCTGACCGGGAAGCCCTGCAGGGCATGATTGGCGTGTGAAAGAAACAGAAAAGGATAGGCAATATAGGCATAAATTGAATAGCAATCCGTAAAAACAGCTTAATACACGGCTGTTTTTTTGTTGCCCAGCTTTACGACACGGTGTCGCAAAGTCAGGGAACAGGGCTTGACGGAATTGCGGATGTAAAGTGGATTACACACTTTACGACACGATGTCGTAAAGTTCCGGGCGAAAATTCAGACCAGGAAGGAGGTGCATATTGGGCAATCGTGCAGGGTCGCAGGACTTGATTGAATTGGGCAACCGTATCCGTGACCGGAGGAATGAGATCAGCATGTCACAGGAGAAGGTTGCGGAACAGGCAGGGATCAGCGCCAACACGGTCAGCCGCATTGAGGGCGGGCAGTCTGCGATGTCCATTGAGATTTTTATCAAAATGGTGCAGATTCTCGGCGTGGATGCGAACGAGCTTCTCGGCGTAAGCAGCCAGGTAAAGGAGGACGGGCAGTGCTGGAAGATGTTTTGCCGTATCCGGCATCTGAAGCAGAGTGAGCAGACGGTGGTTTTATAGACGATGGAGACGCTGGTCGATGGACTGCGACAATACAGGTGATGTAATTTACCACAGTTCTTTCAGTTCCACAAATATGTTGTCCTTTCCGGGAATCTCCACATATATGTTGGGGTAAACGGAAGGGCCGGCTGTTACACTGGATATATCAAAAGAAAGCAGCCACAGGAGAAAACGGTGATGAAAGGGGGATAGCAGAAAGGCAGATAAAAAGACCAGGATTATCAGAAAAATATAAGGATAAAGTTATGGACTGGTAAAGGCGGTAAAAGGGGTTCTTGGCTCCCGTTAAAAAAAACGGGTGAGCCGGGAGCGTTATTTTACTGCCTTCCTGCCGTATCGGACAATCCCTGTGATGCCAGCTTTCCAAGCCGCCCGTAGCCTTCGGGCAGAAAGGCGGTCATATATGCTGACATTGCAGGAATTGAAACAAATTGTGGATGTGCCGGATTTTGGGGTGAAACTTCCAACGGCAAAACAGCTAAGGACATCCAGATCGGCAATCGCACAGGAAAGGCTTGGCCTGGATTCGGAAATATCCGCATATCAGAGCGGTCATGTGCTTTATCAAGTGGGGAAGCATTTTACAGTATTTCCACTTCACTCATGCAGGGATTATCTGTATCTGGCAGACAGAAAGACAGTTATCCTGCCGGAACGGTTTTTTAAAAACAGGGAATGGTATCTGCGGCTTGTATTGGAAGGTGAAGACCGGCTAAACCGGAATCATGAAGAAAAGGAACGGAGCTGGAATGTTTCTTACAGCGCTGTATCCGAGGATTGGCTGACAGTGAAAAACCAGGCGGAATCCATGTTAGAACATTTGACAATGCAAGAGACAGTGGCGGAAATATTGGGGAGTTTATCGGCAAGGCAGAAATATGTCATTCAAAAATACTACCTGCAGGAAGAAACACAGGAGCAGATTTCAAAGGAATTAGGCATCAGCCAGCAGGCGGTATCCGCAGTGATTTCCCAGGCAATCCGCAATATCCGTAAAAATTATCCGGCTTTCCAGAATCTTACTGCCTCCGGAGTATGTTACGGGGAGGGTCGGGTATGAGAGGGAAACGGCCAAAGGAACGGGATCATTATGTGCTGCGGATGGCAGACGGCACACTGGTGGATGTAACCAGGGAGGTTTATTTGGAGTGGCATCAGTCGCGGCGAAGGGAGCGGTATCAGAAAGAGCGGAGCTGGAAACATGGCATATGTAGCCTGGAAGGCTTAGAGGGCAGGGAGAACGGTTCCGGGCATTTCCGGGATGTGGCAGAAGGGCTGGAGGAAACCGTTCTGCGGAATATCTGCCAGGATAAAGTGAGGGAAGTCCTGGGAAGCCTGCCTGTTGAGGATGCCAGGCTGATTGAGCTGCTGTATTTTGCGGAAGTTACAGTGACGGATACGGCAAAGATTTTTGGATGCAGCCGTAAAACGATACAGAATCGCAGGAAACGGATATTACAAGAGTTATGCCGGAAAATGAAAGAACAGGGAATTCAAGGTGGATATTATTAAACATGGAAGAGTTTATCACTTTGCGACATCATGTCGCAAAGTGAGGGATTGACGAAAAGTATATTGATCAATAGATTCAACAATTTAGTACAAGAGAGCAGAAATTTTAGGGATATAGCGATTGGTTACACAAACCGAAAAAGTATACGCTATAAATTATATACTATATTTTTTCACTATACATTTGATCTGATTTTCAAGTTCTGGATAAACAAAAGACTCTTTTATTCCACAAATGTACAATTCATCTAAGATCCTCTTTTTATATTGGCTGGGAATAATAATCCTATCTTTGATAGAATTGTTTGCTTCTATAGGATTAAATACTGTTTCATATTCTCCTATATATGTAAATAAAATGAAATAGCCATCTTGATTTTTAATTCGATAATTTTCCAGCTTAGGAATTATCCCCACTGCTATACTATTTTTGCATATAGTATCTAATGAATCCTTGTTTATCTGAACAAATAGATTGTCACTTTCTGGAAATAATTTAGTTAGGAAAGAACTGACAGGAATATGATTTTCATAAAACATCGGAAAATTAACTATTAATACTGCGCCATCTTCACTTTCCTGAGTAATATCATTACAAGCAAAATACAGAGCTATCAATGGATTTCCTGTGAGGTCTAATAACCTGGTCGGCATTCCATAATGTTGCATTTTTACTAAAGTTTCAAAAGGAGTTAAATTTTTAAACGCTTCTGGACATTGACGTAAAATTTCATTGATTATAACCATTTCATTTTCAAACCACTCCTTTTTCCTGAAAATTTTGGGTAAAAGTTTCCAAGAAAAATTCCCATGTCCACGGAATAGTATCATGTCATTTGACTTTGATATTGGCTCATATATTTTTTTGCGACATGTTTGTATACATTCAACATATTCACTTAAACTCTTAATTTCATAATCCATAAAAATACCTCTTTTTTATTGAATTTGTTTCATAACATTTTTAAAATATTACTTCGAATATTCAATTTGAAATATGTATCCAGTATATCAGCTAGAAGTGAAAAGTCAACATTATATTTAGTAAATTATACCCATGTTTTTCCTTTTCTCGAAATTTAAGGCGAAATTAAAAAAGTTTTCAAATTTACTTGTATTTTCCCCTTTCCAGCCTGCGATTAGTGAAAGGGTAACATTTCTGAAAAATATCAAGCGACTTTCATTCAAAGATTTTCCCTTTCACTGTACCTTGAAAATTTCATATCCTGCCCAGATTGATACCCGGTATTGAGTGTGCATCCTTAGCGCGCCTTGCTGGAGAAAACGCCCCAGGAAAGAGAAGCTGGGGCAGGGAACGGGTCTGGGAGGAACACAGGAAAACGCTCAATATAAAATAAAGCCAGTCCGGGGAACCGGATTGGATAACAGCAGATGCCATGCAGGGAAGCCTTTTTGATCCGGTGTGTTTGAATGCCGGGACAGGGGGGCTTTCCTGTATTGATGTGCTGTTATCGGCTGGCAGTGCAAATAAAACGAAGGGAGACAGTCATATGGGAAAATAGGAAAGGAAATAAGCGGAAAGACAGGACGAAGGCAGTTATGGGACTGCACAACAAAGAAAGCGAGGGACAAAATATATTGAAAGGAAACGTAAAGAGGATTGTATCCGGCCTGCTGTCGGCGGTCACGGTCTTGTCAGCCTTCTTACAGCCGATAGGCGCTTATGCGGCAGAGCCGGAGCCTGCGGCTTATGAAGCGGAGTACCCGGCTTTGGAGAAGGTGAAGGAAAAACTGGATGCGGATGAAATTGTGGATGCGGAAGATTATACTGTGGAGATTGACAGCAGCTTTGACGTGGAGCATGATTTTTCCGGCATAGAGTTCTCGCCGGATAAAGTAAAAATCACATTCCATGAGGCATCGGATAAAGGCGGGGAAAAGTTTGACATCGGGAAGGCGGGGATTTACAAAGCGGTTTATTTTGTAGAGCCTGCCAGTAAAAATCCGTCTTACCATGTCAGCAGGAACATTATTGTAAAGGAAAAAGCGGCTGTATCATCTTCTGGAGAGCAGGCGGCAGATGGAGAAGGAAGCGAAAACAGCCATTCCGACGATTCAGAAGAAACTGCAGAAGATGAGGAAGGAGATTTGCCGGGGCAGACGGCAGATGTGGAAGAAATCCCGAAGGAATCTCTGACAGAATTTGAGATGAAGGCGGTCATGGAAGATATGGAGGCGGCAGAAGATACCAGACAAGATGCGGAGAAAATCGCAGAAGATGGTGGCCTTTTGCTGTTTTCCATAGATACGGGAGTGAAAGTCAGGAAGGCGAGGACATCAGGAAATGTATCGCTGGTAACTGGCAGGGAGGTCTATTATCCGAGCAATCTGGGGAATTACTCTACAAACTATTTTACTGTAAATGGAAAAATCGCCTATTGTCTGGAATCGCCGAAAGAAACACCCGGAACAGGCAGTTATGCTTCGCATATTTTAGAAGGCAGCCCTAACCTACAGAAAACGCTTTATTATGGATTTGGAGGGGCAGGAGATTTAACTGATCAGTTTATGCCGCAGTTTGGGGATGACCTGAAATATGTGTTTACCCACATTGCAGCCAGTTTTTTTTATTGCGGGATAGAGGGATTTGAAGGATGCACCATGGCCGACCTGGAAGCGTGTGGGGTGCTTGGATGGATCAATTATATTGCAGATCAGCCTGCTCCGCCAGATCCTCATATCAACCTGACGAAGAGTATGATAAAAGCAAGACGTAACGGTTCTGTACAGGAGACGGAAGTTGTAAAGCTGGAGGGAGATTCCAGAAACTTTATTACGCTAAATCTTCCAGAAAATGTGACATTCCATAACCAGAGTGATGGCAACACGCAGACAGGAGGGAATGTCAGAATACCCGGTGGTACAAGTTTTTATTTCACAGCACCCATGAGTGTCAGCGGAAGATGGGATGCCGGAGAAATGAGGGGCAGCATACGGAACATCTGGAAAGCACTTGTTGTGACTACCGGGGGAGCGAATCAGGACATTGGGAGTTACTATGAGGAGGAGAGTGGGAATACCGTAGATTTTACTGTAGAGTGGTTGCAGCTTGCAAAAGTAAAAGTAATCAAGGTGGATTCCATTTCTGACAGCAGGCTTTCCGGCGCTGTATTCGGCGTTTACCGTGATAAGGACTGTACGGATTTGATCACTAGGATGCCTGCAACGGACAGCAACGGGGCAGCGGAAGTAGAAATTGTTATGACACAGGATACGGTGTATTTGAAAGAAATCATTGCTCCGGCAGGATACCGCTATAATGCGACTGCTTACCGTGTGGCGCTGGCAGCGAATCAGACAGCTTCCACGATTGTCCCAGATGTGGAACAGCTTGGAAACCTTACCATCTACAAGGAAGGCGAAGTTTTAACGGGTGCGGATTCCAATGAGAACGGCACAGCGTTCCGTTATGAAAGCCGCAGGCAGAAAGGGGCGGTATTCAATGTCTATGCGGCAAAGGATATTACCACGCCTTACGGCTCTGTTGTCTACAAAGCCGGGGAGCTGGTGGCGGAAAACCTTGTAACCGGAGACGATGGCTCTGTGACGCTTAAAAATTTGCATCTTGGCACATACCGGGTAAAAGAAATGCAGGCCCCGAAGAATTTCTATAACAAAGGGGAAACAAAGGATGTGTCGATTGCCTATGCCGGGCAGATGGCGGAGACGGCATTTTCTGACACGACATTCTTAAATGACAGGCAGAAAGCGGATGTGCGTGTGGTAAAGAACGATAAGGATACAGGAAATGGCCTTGCAGGAGGAATTTTCGGGCTGTATGCCGCAGAAAATATCACCAATGCAGACGGGAATGTTGTTGTATCCAAAAGCGCACTGATAGACAAAGCAACAACGGATAGTGATGGCAATGCAGCATTTTCGGCAGACCTTCCGGTTGGGTTTGGGTATGAGATAAAAGAGATTCAGGCTCCGGAGGGGTATCTTAGGAATACAGAAGATGAGTATTCTTTCCAGTTTGATTATACCAATGACCGGGAGGCGAAAGTGACATTCTCCCATACCCTTGCCAATGAGCGTGTCAACGCTACGATCCGACTGCAGAAGAAGGATAAGGAAACCAACAAAAATATCTCGCAGGGGGACGCAACGCTGGAACATGCGGTTTACGGCTTATATGCAAGGAATGATATTTTACATCCGGATAAAAAAACGGGCGTCCTTTACAAAGCCGGGGAACAGGTGGGAACGCTGACTACGGATAAGGACGGGAAGGCAGAGATCAAGGATTTATATCTTGGGGAGTATTTTGTGAAAGAGATCACGCCGCCCACAGGTTATCTGGTGGATGAAACGGAGTATGATCTGACCTGCAGTTATGAGGGAGACTTGGTGGCTACGGTGGAGCGTGACTGCACTTCCCCAGAGCAGGTGATAAAGCAGCCGTTCCAGATTATCAAGGCAGCGGATAACGGGAAAACCGATGCGGATTTATTATCCGGCGCAGGGTTTACAGCATGGTTAGTATCTTCCCTGGATAAGAAAGAAAATGGCGGATATGATTTTGATTCCGCTGAACCTGTGGCAATCGGGGAGGATGGGGCAACGGAAATCTTTACCGATGAAAGGGGTTATGCCTGCAGCATCCCGCTCCCGTTTGGGACTTACATTGTCAAGGAAACGACCACGCCGCATAATTACACGCCGGTCAAGGACTTCCTTGTGCATATCACAGAGCATAAGCCGACAACGCCGCAGGTGTGGCGGGTGCTCCTGGATGATGAATTTGAGGCGAAGCTGAAAATCGTAAAGCAGGATGATGAAACAAAGAAAGCTGTGCTTGCAGGAAATATAGAGTTCAAGGTGTATGACCTGGACAATGAAAAATATGTGGAGCAGGTGACGACTTACCCGACTGTGGTAACGCACAAGTCTTATTTTACGGACAGCGAAGGCTATTTGATCCTGCCGCAGAATTTAAAAATTGGTCATTATCGGATAGAGGAAGTCAATGCCCCGTTTGGTTATACACTGAATGAGAATTATTATGAAGTGTCCGTGGATTCCGATATGCTGTACCAGATGGACGATGTGTCAGGGGATGTGATCATTGATGTTGTCTATGAAAACCATCCGGTCAAGGGCAAGCTGCATATTGTGAAGAAGGGCGAAGTGCTGAACCAGTATGATGATAAAGATTTCCGGTATGAGGTAGAGGCATTAGCGGGCGCAGAGTTCAAAGTCTATGCGGCAGAGGATATTTACACTGCAGATTTTCAGAAAGATGAAAACGGGAACCGTATCTTAGAGTATGCTTCCGGCGCATTGGTGGAAACGTTGGTGACAGATAAAGACGGAAAAGCGTCGATAGAAAACCTTCCTCTTGGCACATACCGGGTAGAGGAAACAAAAGCCCCGGAAGGGTTTGTGCTGAATGGAGAGGCGCAGACTATTACCTTTACTTACGCAGACCAGAATACGCCGATTATCGAGCAGACCGCTGCATTTGAAAATGACCGCCAGAGGGTGGAGATTGCAGTGGTGAAGAAAGACGCAGAGAATGGCGCAACAGTAGAAGGCGCAGTCTTTGGGCTGTACGCGAAAGCGGATATTCTTGCGCACGGGGAAGTGATTGTAAAAGCGGACACGCTGCTTGGGGAAGCCATAACCGGGGAGGACGGCCGGGCAGTTTTCGATTTGGATTTGCCTTTCGGGGAATATTATATCCGGGAGGAACAGGCCCCGGCAGGCTATGTATCTTCGGATAAAACCATAGAAATTTCCGCAGCATACCAGGGGCAGGATGTGAAAGTGGCAGAATACGTTTCTGAATTTGAAAATGAGCCGACTGTTGTTTCCATCAAAAAGACAGACCTTGCAACAGGCGTGGAACTGGAAGGGGCAACACTGACCGTCATTGATAAAGATGGGAATATTGTAGATACCTGGAAATCTGTCAAGGGTGAAGAACATATCATAGAACGTCTGACGGCAGGGGAAACTTATACGCTCTGGGAGGAATCAGCGCCTTATGGATATTTGAGAGCGGAAGAAATCACATTTACCGTGGGGGATACCGCTGAAATCCAAAAAGTAGAGATGAAAGACGATGTGCCGACAGGTACGCTCTTAATCAATAAAGAGGGGGAATTTTTAGAGAATGTGTCACTGCTGGACAGCATCAGCGGCTGGATTGCGCATTTGTTTGAGTATGTCACTGGTTCGCTGAAAGACGTTACCTTTGAAGTGTATGCACTGGATGATATAAAGGCGGCAGACGGGGAAAGCGGCGATTATTATAAAAAAGATGAACTGGTAGACATCATCATTACGGACTATACCGGGATAGCGAGGCTGGAGAATCTCCCTCTTGGGAAATATTATGTGAAGGAGAAGGAAACGGCGGAGGGTTATGTCCTGGATGGGGAAATCCGGGAGATCGACCTGACTTACCGTGACCAGGACACAGCGGTTGTTACGTTTTCTACGGACTGGCAGAATAACCGCCAGAAAGCGGAGATCAACGTATTAAAAACGGAGAAGGATTCTGACCGTGCAGTAGAAGGGACGGTATTTGCACTTTGTGCGAAAGAGGACATTACCAATAAAGACGGTAAGGTAATCATGGAGGCAGATACAGTAATTGAGGAAAAATCCACGGATAAAGACGGGAAGCTGTCATTTGCGGCTGACCTCCCGATTGGATTTTCCTATTATGTGAAGGAAACCGCCCCGGCTCCGGGATTTACCAGTGAGGGCGAAACGCAGGAATTTGATTTTACCTATAAGGACGCCGAAAAAGAAAGCATTTCCTATGAATTTGCTTTTGAAAACGTGCCTACGGTATTTGAGTTTACTAAAATATCCCTTACGGATGGCAAAGAGGTAGAGGGCGCAAAGCTGCAGGTGACGGATGCGGACGGCAGTCTTGTAGATGAATGGATTTCCGGCAAAGAGCCGCATATCATCAGTGAACTGACGGTTGGCAGGGAATATACCATGACAGAGACACAGCCTGCGGATGGCTACGTGACTGCGGAGAGCATTACATTTACCGTGGAGAATACGGGCGAAGTGCAGAAGGTGGAGATGAAGGATGATGTGACAAAAGTGGAGATTTCCAAGACTGACATTGCCGGGAAGGAACTGCCGGGAGCGAAGCTGACTATCCTGGATAAGGATGGGAAAACAGTAGAGAGCTGGACATCCGAGGATAAGCCGCATTATATAGAAATGCTGCCAATCGGGGAATACGTGCTGCATGAGGAAAGCGCCCCGGAGGGCTATCTGGTAGCGGAGGATGTGGAGTTTGAAGTTAAGGATACCGGGGAAATCCAGAAGGTCGTGATGAAGGATGAAGCGAAGCCGGACGAGCCGGATCAGCCGAAGGAAACGCCGAAACCGGAAACGCCGTCTGCCGGGACGCCGAAAACCGGAGATGACGGACCGCTCTGGTTATGGCTTGCCTTAGCCTGGATTGCGGCTTGTGGCATTGGAAGCACCATTTTGATATTCTACAGAAAAAAGAAGGAGGATTGACAGTATTTGGAGGAATCCAGATAACTGTCCATTGTAACTAAAAAGGGATAAGGCTTATATGGGGAACTGTTGGCCGCAGATTTTGCACACTGGAACCTGTTTTACAGTGATCTGTGCATGGCAGTTCCCCGTATGGAAAGGGGTGAAGCAATATGAAAGGCATCATTGCCACCGTAGGCGTATTTGCGGCGGTCATGCTGTACCCATGTGTCCGGGCAGGGGCGCAGGAGGACAGGCGGATGGAGGAAATGAGGCAGAGAGGGGAATGGGATGCAGGCAGGAAGGGCAGACAGCCAGAACCGGGCGAGGGATAACAGGAGATATGCGGCAGACAGGCCGGGTGACTGTAAGCACTGTTATTTCTGGAAAGGGAAGCGGAAAGGCTGCAGCCAGGAGGAATGTTATTACCTTCTCCCGGAGGAAAACCCGGCATTAGTGGATGTTCCGGGCAATCTTCCAGCACAGGAAATTAGCAGAAATGGCGGTGGCGGCTGCCAGGGCTGTCCATACGGCAGGCATTCCCCATGCATCGGTTACTGTCTGAAGAAGATTTTGCGGGAGATGAAGGAGAAAAAACAATCCTCAGGAAAGGAGGGGGAACGACTTGCAGGAAGAAGTAAATGAGAAAACTATAGCGCTGTGCATAAACGGCGGCAAAATCTCCGCAAGGATCCTGAAAGCCGCCCTGCTGAAAGCTCTGGCAAGGATGGAGCAGGAGAAACGGAACGGGAAACAGAAAAAGATGGAGAAAAGGGCGATGCAGAAAGCGGAAAAGGGAGCCGCCAAAAGCCACGGGAAGCAGAGCATGGAGAAGCTGATGAAGCAGGGGTGCCAGCTTTCTAATATTGAAGTGACGGACGGCAATATCAAGTCCTTTGAAAAATGTGCCCGGAAGTACAGCATTGATTTCAGCCTGACAAAAGACACGTCTATCTCCCCGCCCCGCTATTTCGTATTCTTCAAGGCGAAGGATGTGGACGTTATGACAGCAGCGTTCAAGGAGTATACCGGGAAATCTCTGGCGAAAAGCAAGAAGCCTTCTGTCCGTAAGAAGCTGGAACAGGCGAAGGAGCGGACGGCAAAGCACAGGGAGCTGGAAAAGACGAAGCAGAAGGAACGGGGGCCGGAGCATTGAGCAGGAAACAAAAAAAGAAATCCGCTGTAGGGAAAAAATCTGTGCTATTGTCCGGAAAATTAAAAAACACGATCCGGGAGAAAATGCCTTCCGTAGATGTGAAGCGTCTGGTAATGCTGAATATCCCCTATGTGATCGTGCTTTATCTGGTGGATAAATTAGCATGGCTGTACCGCCACTGCGTGGGGGAAGCCTTTATAGATAAGGCGATGACACTGTTTTTAAATTTCCAACTGGCGTTTGAGAATCCGCTTCCGAGTATGCATGGGTTTGATTTACTGACCGGGATAATTGGGGCTGCGGCTGTGAAGCTCATGGTATACCTGAAAGGGAAAAATGCCAAGAAGTACCGTCAGGGAGTGGAGTATGGATCTGCAAGATGGGGAACGCAAAAAGACATTGCCCCGTACATAGATCCGGTATTCGAGAATAATATCCTCCTGACGCAGACAGAGCGCCTTACCATGAACAGCAGGCCGAAGCAGCCAAAGTATGCCAGGAATAAAAATGTCATCATCATCGGCGGGAGCGGAAGCGGCAAGACAAGGTTTTATGTCAAGCCGCAGCTCATGCAGATGACATCTAATGTCAGCTATTGCGTCACGGATCCGAAAGGTACAATCCTGGTCGAATGTGGTGAAATGTTAAGGCGTGGTACACCGAAGATGAAAGACGGGAAAGAGGTACGGGATAAAAATGGGAAGGTGGTTTATGATTCGTATAAAATCAAAGTTTTGAATACCATCAATTTCAAAAAAAGTATGCATTATAACCCGTTCCGGTATATCCGCTCGGAGAAAGATATTTTAAAGCTGGTGAACACGATTATTGCAAATACGAAGGGGGAAGGAGAAAAATCTTCCGAAGATTTCTGGACGAAAGCAGAGCGGCTTTTGTACTGTGCTTTGATTGGCTATATCTATTATGAAGCGCCAGAGGAAGAGCAGAACTTCTCTACGTTGCTGGAGTTTATCAACGCTTCGGAGACAAGGGAGGATGACGAGGAATTTAAAAATGCCGTCGATGAACTGTTTGAGGAACTGGAACAGGAGAAGCCGGAACACTTTGCGGTGCGGCAATATAAGAAGTTCAAATTGGCGGCGGGCAAGACCTCAAAAAGCATACTTATTTCGTGCGGAGCAAGATTAGCTCCATTTGACATTGCGGAGCTGCGGGAGCTGACTTCTTATGATGAAATGGAGCTGGATATGATTGGGGATCAGAGAACGGCAATGTTCATTATTATCTCCGATACGGACGACACCTTTAATTTCCTTGTGGCAATCATGTATACCCAACTGTTCAACCTCCTGTGTGACAGGGCGGATGATGTGCATGGCGGCAGGCTTCCATACCATGTAAGGCTGTTGCTGGACGAGTTCAGCAATATCGGGCAGATCCCAAAGTTTGATAAGCTGATCGCAACAATTCGGAGCCGGGGAATATCAGCGTCCATTATTTTACAGTCGCAGAGCCAGTTGAAAACCATCTATAAGGATGCAGCCGAGACAATTTTAGGGAATTGTGACACCATGCTGTTCCTTGGCGGCAAGGAAGGCTCTACATTAAAGGAAATTTCAGAAAATTTAGGGAAGGAGACGATAGATCTTTACAACACGTCAGATACCCGTGGGCAGAGCCGTTCTTATGGCTTAAATTATCAAAAAACCGGAAAAGAATTGATGAGCAGAGATGAACTTGCGGTCATGGATGGAAATAAGTGTATTCTGCAGCTCCGTGGGGTGCGCCCGTTTCTGAGCGATAAATTTGACATTACCAAGCATAAACGGTACAGGCAGTTGTCGGATTATGATAAAAAGAACGCATTTGACGTTGAGGCATATATGAAACACCAGTTAAGAATCAGGATGAAGGAGGAATTTGATCTATATGAAGTAGACGGAAATGAGGAAATAGTAGATGGAACACCGGAGCCAGCGGACGGGGAGCGGCAGGGGGCATAGACAGGGAAGCTATTCTTTCTGCTGTATGTCAGGTTGGGACTTTGCAACACGATGTCGCAAAGTGGGTTCCATGCAGAAATATTCGTTTGAAACTTGGCAGGAGGAAACTTTACGACACGGTGTCGCAAAGTTGAAGAACAGAAATGATAGGCAAGAAGTCATAAAGCAATCAGCTTTTCACCGCTTGCCAGTAAAAGAGTGGTCTCGGAAAGTCACTGAAACTGCAATAGAAAATAAAGCAGTATGAAAGAGCTTAGCAAGTGAAGAGAAAAAATGGTCATTTTAAAATTATTCAGGAGA
>CAJSZT010000058.1:0-29184 GCA_910573785.1 Lachnospiraceae bacterium
CACGGAAAAGACTGATTTTGTTAGTTGATGGCATATGGAGAGCCGTGTGCATCGAGAGGTGCCCGCACGGTTCGGGAGGGAGCGTCCACGAGGCGCTTACCTCATGACCTTTACAACACCTCCGATACAAGGGGTACATCACAGTCCTACGGTCTGAATTACCAAAAGACCGGGAAGGCGCTGATGAGCCAGGATGAGATTGCGGTCATGGACGGCGGGAAATGTATCATGCAGCTTAGAGGCGTGAGACCATTCTTCTCGGATAAATTCGATATAACGAAGCATAGCAGGTACAAAGAGCTGTCCGATTATGACCCGAAAAACACCTTTGACATTGAGGACTATGTGAAGCATTTACAGCACATGAAAGTTACTCCAAATACAGAGGTGGATGAATCGTTTGACTGCGGGGAAGTCAGCGGGCAGGAGGATAATTCCCCAACTACAACTGAGTAACGGCTTCTGGACATTGTGTCCAGAAGTACAAAACGACAACTGAATATGGAACTTGTAAACCTTTGGCATAAAGCCAAAATCAGGAGTTTTGTATGTACTTTGGGAACGGACAAAACAGGACACCCGGCACAGCCTATCGCCAAACAGAATGTACCGGATGCCCGCACGGGGTTCTCCTAAAGGATTCCCCTGCCCTTATTGTACCACAAAGGGCGGGGGATTTACATATCAAAGCTCTTTCTTTATCAAAAAATCAAATTTAAGGAAAGAAAGAGGTAGAAAAATGAGTTTTTTCACAACAGCGGTAACAGGATTAAAGACAGTCGTAACAGCAATCGGCGCAGGCGTGGCAGTATGGGGCGTTATCAATCTGCTTGAGGGATATGGGAATGATAACCCTGGGGCAAATGCTCATGTACAGTAAAGAAGCAAGCAACCGAAAACAAGAGATAGACCGCCAGCACCACACTATTCCGAAGCAAAGAAACCAAAGACCAAAAAACAAGCATTGTGGAAATGTGCATAACAGGCTATTCCGTCATGGATAACTCTATTCACAGCACATGGAAAAGCTAAAATGCAGCTTTCCCACGTCCTGTAAACAGAGTTACCCACAACTCCATAAGGCAGCCAGTTATACACATTCCCACAATGTCGATGACTACGAAACCTCTCACTCATTACATCTTTCTTATGGTGTACAAAGTATTTTTCCTTTTTCTACTTTCTTTTCTAAAATTGATGTGCTATAATAGCTTCATTCCAAAAAAGGAGTAAAAAATATGCGGCAAGGTATTCTTAAATAAAACTTCAATCAAATAGTGGGTTCAAAGAATTTTGAATGTCCCTAAATAAGGGGGCTTGGTTTTTTGTACCCAATTTAAGAATACTTTTGCCTTATCAATTTTGACATATCTGAAAAAGAACAGCAATCACTAGTAGGTGTATGCTGTATATGTGTATGTCCGCAAACTGTAATCCCCAGTGGTAAAAGTATTTTACTGCTGGGGATTTTTATGCCCTTTTGGGCTTGTAAAGGGAGGACAATCACATGAAAATAATCAATATTGGCATTCTTGCCCATGTAGACGCGGGAAAAACAACTTTAACAGAAAGCCTGTTGTACACCAGTGGAGCGATTGCAGAACAAGGAAGTGTAGATAAAGGAACCACAAGAACAGACACTATGGTTTTAGAGCAGCGGCGGGGAATTACCATTCAGACGGCAGTTACTTCTTTTTGCTGGAATGGTTATAAAATCAATATCGTGGACACTCCCGGTCATATGGATTTTTTAGCCGAAGTATATCGTTCTTTATCTGTCCTTGACGGAGCTGTTTTAGTTGTTTCAGCAAAAGACGGTGTACAGGCACAGACCCGAATATTATTCCATGCACTTCAGAAAATGAACATTCCGACAATTATCTATGTGAATAAGATAGACCAAAACGGGATTGATTTACAGCGTATTTATCAAAACATCAGGGAAAAACTTACCAGTGATATAATCGTCATGCAAGAGGTTATCTTATCTCCCAAGGTAGATATTACTGACATTGTTGATTTGGATAAATGGGATTCCGTTATTTCCGGGAATGATGAACTATTAGAAAGATATATTTCAGAGGATTCATTGGACATACGGGAATTACAGCTTGAAAAGTGCCAGAGAACCAGATGTTGTTCTTTGTTTCCTGTATATCATGGAAGCGCAAAAGACAATTTAGGAACGGAAAAATTGATTGAGGTAATTACTGAAACTTTTGTTACGGGAACAGAGAATAATCAATCTGAATTATGTGGGTATGTTTTTAAGGTTGAGTACACAGAAGGGAAAAAACGGCTTTCCTACTTACGCCTGTATCATGGAACGCTCCATTTACGAGATACAATCTTGCTGTCAAAAAAGAAAAAGATAAAGATTACAGAAATGTACATTCCAACAAATGGCGAAATTGTTTCGGCAGACCATGCCTGTCAGGGGGAAATTGTTATCTTATCCGATGATACATTAAAAATATATGACATTTTGGGAAATGAAGAGCTTTTACCTCGCAAAGCATGGATTGACAATCCTACACCTTTACTTCGGACAACCGTTGAGCCACAAGAGCCAGAACAAAGAGAAGCCTTGTTGAATGCTCTCATAGAAATTGCCGATACAGACCCGCTTTTGCACTTTGAAATTGATACCGCCACCCGTGAGATTATTCTGTCTTTTTTGGGAAAGGTGCAATTAGAGGTTATTTGTTCATTGCTGGAAGAAAAGTATCATGTAAGAGTGGCTATGAAAGAGCCTACGGTTATTTATTTGGAAAGACCGTTAAAAAAGGCAGCTTACACGATTCATATTGAAGTGCCGCCGAATCCATTTTGGGCGTCTATTGGTTTAACTGTAACTCCACTCCCTGTCGGAAGTGGAACCCAGTATAAAAGCAAGGTATCTCTTGGCTATTTGAGCCAAAGTTTTCAAAATGCCGTTATGGAGGGTGTGCGTTATGGAATGGAGCAAGGCTTATATGGTTGGGAAGTGACAGATTGCAGCATTTGTTTTGACTATGGAGTTTATTACAGCCCGGTCAGTACCCCCGCAGATTTTCGCTTTCTTGCGCCTGTTGTATTGGAACAGGCATTGAAAAAGGCAGGAACACAGGTTTTGGAGCCATACCTTTCCTTTACCCTTTTTGCCCCACAGGAATATCTTTCACGGGCTTACAATGATGCGCCAAAGTATTGTGCAGTGATTGAATCAGTTGTACTTGAAAATGATGAAGTTATTTTTAAGGGAGAAATCCCCGCTCGCTGTATCAATGAGTATAAAAATGATTTGAATTTTTATACAAACGGAAGAAGTGTTTGTCTTACAGAATTAAAAGGGTATAAAGAAACTTCTGGTGAGCTTGTATCGCAGCCACGCCGCCCTAACAGTCGGTTAGATAAGATTCGGTATATGTTTCAAAAGACAATGTAACTTTTTGTGCATTATATGGAGAAAAAATCTGATAAAAAAGGAGAACCTATTTTGAGTAAAGAGCGGATAAATACAACAAATAAAAAACAAGGGCTTTCAGTTTGCACCGAAGCATACAAAGAACACATCATGTATACGTTCAACGGCTTTTGCAAGACCGTCATACGCTTTGCAGCACTCAACGCATGGCGTGACAGGAGCAGACGGCGACAAAAAGAAATATCCCTTGAATACCTCACAGAAGAAAAATTTTACCCTTTAGGAACAACGGACGAATATTTTGAAGCACCTTATGAAGAATACCCCATAACGATATGCGGTCAGACAGTTATCCTCACCAATGGGGAGCTTGCCGCCGCCCTGTTATCTCTGCCGGAGAGAAATCGGGAAATCATTTTCCTTTACTTTTTCGGAGATTATACACAACAGGAAATCGGGGAAATGTACGGACGCTGCCGGAGTACGACCGGGTATCAAATCCGCAGGACGTTAAGACTCCTGCAAAGGAAAATGGAGGTACTTTCGCATGGGGAATCCGAATCTTTTGCCCTATGAAACGATTGTCCGGGCGACCAGCGGAGAGCCGGAAGCCGTGGACGAGGTTTTACGGCATTACAGCAAACGTATCCGAATTGCCGCCATTGAAAACGGGCATATCGACAGGGATACCGAGGACAGCATAAAACAGCAGCTTGTCGCTGCCCTGTTCAAGTTCCGCTTTGATGAACAGCCATATACCAAAACTAAATAACCGCCGTTACATAGAACGGCACACCAAAACGGGAAATCAAGAAAAGGTTTCCTGTTTTTTTGCGCCCATTTTTGGCATTTTCAAAAATCGTCAGTATTATGCCATGCAAAGGGGGATAGAAAGAAATTCCCTCTCCCGTTTGGCAAATATGCAGGCTGTCCGTGGAGGGCGGGCGAGAAGAAATTTTCACAAATTCCCGCCTATTCCGGCTTGCGTGGTGTTGTAAGGAATGAGGGGAAATTTCCACAAATCAACGTCCATTTTGCTTTTTGCTGGTTTGTAGGTATCAGAGGGAGAAATACCGCCGCTGTTTTGGCAAAATCCCCGCTTGCGGCACTAAAGGTATTGAGGGAAGCCCACACAGAGGAAGCCGCCACTTTTTAAGAGCAAGATTCTACCATAGTACCAAAATTCGCTAATCGCTCATTTTGTCCTATGGGAATCTTGTTGGGGTTGCCACCCCAAGCCCGCCTTTTTGCGGCTTGCGCCGCTTGAAAAAATCCACCCACGAAAGGAGGTTCACAGCCATGAAAAAATACAACACTCCCCACCGAAGCCGGGTAATCAAAACACGCTTGACAGAGGAAGAATACGCCGAGTTTTCCGAGCGGGTTTCACTCTGCAAAATGAGCCAGTCCGAGTATATCCGGCAAGCCCTTACCAAGTCACGAATACGCCCGGTCATTACCGTTTCCCCGGTCAATGATGAACTGCTTTCTGCCGTGGGGAAACTTACAGCCGAGTATGGAAAAATCGGCGGGAATCTGAATCAGATAGCCCGCTGTCTGAACGAGTACGGCGCACCTTATAACGCCCTCTCCCATGAGGTACGAGCCGCCACAGCGGAGCTTGCCGCCTTGAAGTTTGAAGTCTTGCAGAAAGTAGGTGAAGCCGTTGGCAACATTCAAACATATCAGCTCTAAAAATGCCGACTATGGAGCCGCCGAACAGTACCTAACCTTTGAGCATGACGAGTTTACCATGAAGCCCACGCTGGACGAAAACGGGCGGCTTATCCCCCGTGACGATTACCGCATTTCCTCTCTGAATTGCGGCGGGGAGGATTTCGCCATAGCGTGTATGCGCTCCAATCTCAAATACGGCAAGAACCAGAAACGGGAGGACGTAAAGAGCCACCACTATATCATCAGCTTTGACCCCCGTGACGCACAGGACAACGGCTTGACCGTAGACCGGGCGCAGCAGTTGGGCGAGCAGTTTTGTAAAGAACATTTCCCCGGACACCAAGCCCTTGTATGCACCCACCCGGACGGGCATAACCACAGCGGCAATATCCATGTGCATATCGTAATCAATTCTTTACGAATTGCGGAAGTGCCGCTCTTGCCCTACATGGAAAGACCAGCGGACACAAGGGAGGGCTGCAAGCACCGCTGCACGGACGCAGCTATGGAATATTTCAAAGCGGAAGTCATGGAGATGTGCCACCGGGAAAACCTCTATCAGATTGATTTGCTCAATGGCAGCAAGAACCGTGTCACCGAGCGGGAGTATTGGGCGAAACGGAAAGGACAAGCCGCACTGGATAAGGCGAACGCTTCCCATGCCGCCGCAGGTGAGCCGCCCAAAGCTACAAAATTTGAAACCGACAAGGAGCGGTTACGCAGCGTGATCCGCACCGCCCTGTCCTCTGCCGTTTCTTTTGAGGACTTTTCCGGGAAGCTGTTACAGCAAGGTGTGACCGTTAAGGAGAGCCGGAGGAGGTTATCGTATCTCACGCCGGACAGGACGAAGCCCATCACCGCCCGGAAATTAGGTGATGATTTTGACCGTGCCGCCGTACTGGAAGCATTCACCCTAAACGCACAGAACGCCGCAAGAGCCGCCGAACAGCCTGCACCCAAACAGGAATACCCCCGCAGCATAAAAGACCGTTTACAGCGCAACAAAGCGGCTATAAATGCACCGAAACAGGACAGCGTACAGCGCATGGTAGACCGGGAAGCCAAGCGAGCCGAGGGCAAGGGCATAGGATATGACCGCTGGGCTGCTGTACACAACCTAAAGCAAATGGCGGCGACCATGAGTATTTACGAGGAATCCGGCTTTTCTTCCCCGGAAGAACTGGAAGCCGCCCTTGCCGCCGCCAGTGCCGGATTGCATGAAACCACCGGGAAACTGAAAGCCGTGGAAAGCACCTTGCGGGAGAAAAAGGACTTGCAGAAGCAGCTATTAGCCTACATCAAGACCAAGCCAGCCCGTGACGGATTGCGGGCGCAGAAAACAGAGAAAGCCCGGAGAGCCTACCGGGAGCAGCACGAAAGCGAGTTTATCATTTCCGAATCTGCCGCCCGGTATTTCAAGGCACAGGGCATTTCAAAGCTGCCAGCGTCCAAAGCATTACAGACCGAGATTGAGCAGCTTACCAAAGAGAAAAATGCCCTTTACAACGAGTACCGGGAGAAGAAAGAGAACGTCCGGGAATTGCAGACCGTCAAGGGCAATATCGAGCAGATTTTGAGGGGCGCACCGAGCCAGCAGAAAAAGCACGAACAGGAACGATAACAAAACAGCCACAGGAGGTAGCACAATGAGATTTACGAACAGCGAGCTTGAAATGATTTACCAGTACACCGCATCCACCAAAGCGGAAACCATAGACGGCATGAAAGAAACTGTACCCGTGATAAAAGACCTGTTGACAAGGGTAATCATGGAGAACGCTATAGAAAAACTGCAAAAGATACCAGAGCCGGAGTGCAGCCAGTTTATCGCCGACAACAAAGCCCGTTTCCTTGCGGGGCATGAGAACTCTATCCGGCGGCGGCTTGCTGAAGCAAAGGCACAGCAGCCAGTCATGCAAGGACACGACTTGACAGGCATGGAGCGTTTCCACCCGGAAACCCGTCACATGATTGTCCTTGACGTAAAGACCAGCGACAGCCCCGTGGGATTTCCGGGGGAACGCCACCGCTATTTCCTCTCTGATGAGGGCTACAGGAACGCAAGAGCCAGCGAGGGGCGGGGCGAAATCAAGATAAGGAGCCATGCCGCCGTAGCTGCCGGGAAGCTGTACCCGGACAGGAAGCCGGAAAGGGAGCGTTGAGGGCATGGGCGCAGAAATCCCAAGAATGGACTACCGCCAGTACCGGGCGGCGTGCCGGCTTGTGCATGAGTGCTGCAACTACGATAACGGCAACTGTATCTTGCTGGATAACGGCGAGCCTTGCGTATGTGTTCAGAGTATCAGCTATTCCCTTATGTGCCGCTGGTTCACTGCCGCCGTGCTGCCGCTGGACGGGAAGCTGGAAGCCGCCCTACTCCACCGGGCAGACAGGAAACGCTGTACCGAGTGCGGCGGGTATTTTCTCCCCAAGTCAAACCGGGGGAAATACTGCCCGGATTGCGCTGCAAGAGTGCGCCGCCGGAAAGAAGCCGAGCGTCAGCGGAAAAGATACCACCTTTCTACGCATTTAGGCTATGAAAGAAGCCCATAAATCAAGGCTTTTTTGACCGTCCTCAAAGGGTAGCCGATACATTTATCCTTTACCCCCGGAAAAGCCGCTTTAATTGCGTAACAGAAGCCACAGGACAGACCAAAGGAGGAACGAATGGCAGACAACCGCAAATATTACTACCTAAAGCTGAAAGAGAGCTATTTTGACGAGGACGCTATCGTGCTGCTGGAAAGTATGCAGGACGGTATGCTCTACTCAAACATTCTCTTGAAGCTGTACCTAAAATCACTGAAAAACGGGGGAAAGCTCCAGCTTGACGAGAATATCCCCTACACCGCACCAATGATAGCCACCATCACCCGCCAGCAAGTCGGCACAGTGGAGAGGGCTTTGCAGATTTTTATGAAGCTGGGGCTTGTAGAGCCGTTGCAGAACGGGGCTTTATACATGAGCAACATTGAGCTTTTAATCGGTCAGTCCTCTACCGAGGGGGAGCGGAAACGCCGTGCAAGGCGGGCTTTGCAGGAACAGAAAGCCCTGCCGGAAGCCGTGGCGGACAAACGTCCACCATACGGGGCGGACATTTGTCCACCAGAAATAGAGATAGAGAAAGAGATAGATATAGAGTTAGAGATAAAGAGAGAGGGAGAGATAAAGACAGGACAGACCGCCCCCGCCCCTTTCGGGAGATACGGAAATGTATTCCTGTCAGAAAAAGAGCTTGCGGAGCTTAAAAAGGAGCTTCCCGGCAAATGGGAATATTACATTGACCGCTTATCCGGCTATATCGCTTCCACCGGGAAGAAATACAAGAACCATGCCGCCACTATCCGGCGTTGGGCGGCTGATGACAAAGCAAAGGAGAAACCGAAAAAGGGAATCCCCGATTATACCTACAAGGAGGGCGAGAGCCTTTGACCGCATAGACACAACGCCCCGTAAACAGGGCGTGGAAAAGACCATGAACAAGGAGGAACGATTTTATGAGTGATTATGATAACGCTATTTTCCGGCTTGCCACGGCACAGGAAGCAGAGCCGGAGGACTATACCGGGGAGGACGGGCTTCTATATTGCGGGAGCTGCCGCCAGCCCAAAGAAGCCTACTTCCCGGAGGGCAAGACCTTTTTCGGACGTGACCGACACCCAAAAGAATGTGACTGCCAGCGGAAACGCCGGGAAACACTGGAAGCCGCAGACCGGGAGCAGAAACACCGGGAGGAAGTGGAACGGCTGAAAAGAAAGGGCTTCACCGACCCGGCTATGAGGGAATGGACTTTCGGCAACGACAACGGCAAATGCCCCCAAATGGTGAAAGCCCATGCCTATGTGGAACAATGGGAGCAGATAAAGGACGGGAACCACGGAATAATTTTGTGGGGAGAAGTCGGCACGGGCAAGAGCTATCTTGCCGGGTGTATTGCCAATGCCCTCATGGAGAAAGAGGTTTCCGTGTGCATGACAAACTTTGCTTTGATACTCAACGACCTTGCCGCCAGCTACAAGGACAGGAACGAATATATCTCCCGGCTTTGTAGCTTCCCGCTGCTTATCCTTGACGATTTCGGCATGGAGCGTGGCACGGAATACGGGCTTGAACAGGTTTACAACGTGATAGACAGCCGATACCGCAGCCAAAAGCCGCTGATTGTCACTACAAATTTGACGCTGGAAGAATTACAGAACCCGGAGGACACCGCCCACGCCCGCATATATGACCGCCTTATTGAAATGTGTACCCCCGTCTGCATTACCGGGGAGAATTTCAGGAAAGCCAAAGCAAGGGAGAAAATGGAACAGCTTAAAATGCTGCTGAACAGAAAGGAGAGCCTATGACCGACACCCCCAACAGAAGCACTACCGCCCGCCGCCCGGATTGCGTGACCGAGATACGCCGGGGGAACACCGTCCTTGTGGTTTCCGGCTATTTCAAACAGGACACTACCGCCACCGCCACCGACAAGATGATGAAAGTGCTGGAAGCCGAGAGTGTAGCCGGACACAAGCCAACTTTTACCGCATAAACCGGGCATGAAAAAGCGGTCATGCCGCAGGGTGTGACCGCCGGAATTGGCGTTCTTTATACCATAAACAGGTTTAGGATACCATGTAAAAGGATTGTAGAATAACAATTTTTCGTTCTCAAACGAACAAAGCCAATCACTAATCCATATCCCGCTCCTGCTATGATTTTCCATGAAACAGCAATCCAATTACCTACTGCAATTTGTGGAATCATATAACCGATATGCCATACCGCAAATAATACAATGTTTAAGGCGTATATGATTTTTTCATTTTTTATTGCCCGTTTTGATTTTTCCCAGATGTATCCCCGAAAAAGCAATTCTTCATAAACAGGAGTTACGATACAGCCATATAAAAGGCTCATAACAGCAGGGAAACCTTCAAGAAAATTTGCGGGTGTAGCTATATACAATACAGCTACTATACAAGTACAAATGACATAGCCCTTTCCAAATTTTCCGGGGAAAACAGATAGTTTTTGCTGTTTTGTTTTTGAATAACATATCAAAAACAATGTGAGTGCCACCATGATAACCATAGTAACCATTTTCTCATTAAAAATTGTATTTGGGAAAAACGGTACGATAATATGCTTTAGCAGTGCAAGAACTCCTTGAAGCAGCAATAACAGAGCAAAAATTTCAATCAGTATATGAGCTGGTTTATGAGTATCAGTTTTTATCATGTGCGGTATATTCTCCTTAGTTTTTAGATTTGTATAGAGTATATCACACAGCTATGAACTTTTCTATCACGAATATGGTGACAATCCGGAATAAAAAATAGTCAATTTGACAGAACATAAAGAAGCAAATACGCTATACAGACAGCCGCCTATGTGATATAATCAAAGTACGGAATAGTGGGCTGGCTGTCGGAAACGGAGGATATTATGTCAAGACAGACCACCACAACACTCATTACCGCCCTTTATCCGAGATTATCCCATGAGGACGAGCTGCAAGGCGAGAGCAATTCCATTTCCAACCAGAAGCGAATCCTTGAAAACTACGCAAAACAGAACGGCTTCGGGAATCTGAAATGGTACACGGACGACGGTTATTCCGGGGCGAACTTCCAAAGACCCGGCTTCCAGTCCATGCTTGCCGACATTGAAGCGGGGCTTGTGGGGACGGTTATCGTCAAGGATGATTGTGTTATTATAGAACGGAAACACAGAAAGCCCCAAAAAATGCGGGTTTTGTGGTGTCCGTTCTGTTTTTTGACCCAAAACAGAGGATAACAAAAGCGCAGGGCGGCGCAAGGAGGGTAGAATGCCCACAATCAAACAGAGCAAGGCTTCATAGAGCGGGTATCGCCGTTGGAGAAATCCAGCGGCCGGTATCCGCTCTTTTTGCGTCCGCAGACTGGTACATAGGCGTGTATCCTGCCCCACCGAGGGGGCTGGGGTACACGCCTTTTTTCTTTTTCCCATAATCCCACATTGAGAAAGCGAGGTGAACACAAATGCCAAGAGCAAAGAAAAAAGAGGCGGAGGCACCGGCCGTGGCGGAGACCGTCCAGCGGATGCCCCTCTCCGAGCTGCACCCCTTTGAAGGGCATCCCTTCAAGGTGCTGGATGACGATGCTATGGCGGAGACCGTGGATAGCATCCGGCAGATGGGCGTTGCCAATCCCCTCATCGTGCGCCCGGACCCGGACGGCGGGTATGAGATCATCTCCGGCCACCGCCGCCACCATGCCGCAGAGCTTGCAGGGCTGGACACCATCCCCGTCATTGTTCGGGAGCTGGACGATGATGCAGCCGTCATCATGATGGTGGACTCCAACCTCCAGCGGGAGAACATCCTGCCCAGCGAGAGGGCAAAAGCCTACAAGATGAAGCTGGAGGCCTTGAAGCATCAGGGGAGCCGGACTGACCTAACTTGTGAGCAAGACGCGCACAAGTTGGACGGGAAAAAATCCAGGGACATCATCGCGGAACAAGCCGGTACGAGCAAGGACTCTGTGCGCCGCTTTATCCGCCTGACGGAGCTGATCCCCGAAATCCTGGATATGGTGGACGAGAAGAAAATATCCATGACGCCCGCCGTGGAGCTGTCCTACCTGAAGCCGGAGGAACAGCGGAACTTCCTGGAGGCGATGGACTACGCCCAGGCCGCACCCTCTGTATCGCAGGCCCAGCGCATGAAGAAAAAGAGCCAGGAGGACGGCTGTACCTTGGAGGATATGTGCGGCATCATGGACGAGGTGAAGAAGGACGACATGGGGCAGATTGCGTTCAAGACCAGCGACTTGCAGAAGTTCTTCCCCAAGTCCTACACGCCCAGGCAGATGAGCGACACCATCCTCCGCCTGCTGGAACAGTGGCAGAGGCGGCGGCAGCGGGACCAGCAGCGGTGACACGCCCCCTTTTGCGGGGCGCATTTTTTATGAAACGGAAAAGGAGCATCTACGCTTATGAACAGTATCCATTTTCACTTCAACGGTGATGTGAACATCAACCTGTCCCTGCCCGACAGCGCGGACAGGCCCGGCTACAAAAAGCTGGTGGACTCCCTGGAGGAGTACCTGCACGACGCGGCGGAGGAGGCCACCGTCACGGAGGCCGAGGCGGACTCCATCGTGATGGTGATGCGCCCGGACAAGACCCCGGAGATCATGCAGGAGACCCAGTGCTGGGAGGAGATCGAGAGCAAGGGCAAGTACGACTGCCTGGAGGTCGTGTCGGACGACGCCCTGGATGTGGCGGGGCTGGCTATCGTCTTTGACGGGCGGCGCGTCCTGAACCTGGGCAGGGAGCGGTATCTGCTCGGCCCCGTGATCGTCTACAAGTACGATGAGGACGGGGACGGCGTTTCCCTCTCTGCGGAGGATGTGATCGCCGCCGTGGTCTACTTTGCCGACCATACCGTGACCCTCTACGCCGATGGGAAGGACTTCCCGGCGTTCCACATCTGAGACCCCGGCGTCACGCCTCCGGCGCCGTTTCCGAAGAAAGGGGGAATGAGATTTGCAGGAGGAAGTTGAAAACAGGACAGTGAACCTGATGATAAGCACCAGCAAGCTGACCGGGCGGACGCTGGTGGCGGCGTTCCGCAAGTACGCCCAGCACCGGGCGCGTGTGAAGGCCGGCAGGGCGGCGGAGGGCGACCACGGAAAGATGACCGTGGAGAAGCTGATCCGCAAGGACCAGGGGGCGCAGCAGATCGACATCGCCAGGAGCGGCATCAAGGACTTTGAGCGGGTGCTGAACAAGTACGGCGTGGACTATGCCATCCGAAAGGATGTGTCCCAGGAGCCGCCCCGCTTCATGGTGTTCTTCAAGGCAAAGGACGCCGATGTGCTGACCGCCGCCTTCAAGGAGTATTCCGTGAAGCTGTCCCGGAAGGAGAAGCGGCCCAGCGTCCTGAAAGCCCTGGCGCACCTGAAAGAGCTTGCCAAGTCCATCCCCTCCAAGGTGCGGGAGAAGAACCAGGAGCGTGAGCGATGAACCAGAAAACAAAGAAACTCATCATCCTGAACATCCCCTATGCCATCATCGGGCTGTTCTGCTCCAATATCGGGGAGGCGTGGCGTATCGCGGAGGGTACGGACATCTCCACAAAGCTCCTCGGCTTTTTCACCTCGATGGGTACGGCGTGGGGGAACCCCATGCCCAGCTTCCACCCCTTCGACCTGTGCATCGGGCTTGCCATCGGTGCGGCGTTCCGGCTGGTGGTGTATGTGCGGAGCAAGAACGCCAAGAAATACCGCCACGGGGAGGAATACGGGAGCGCCAGATGGGGCGGCCCAAAGGACATCGAGCCGTTCGCGGACCCCGTGTTCCAGAACAATGTCATCCTGACACGGACGGAGAGCCTCACCATGAACAGCCGTCCCAAGGACCCCAAGACCGCCCGGAACAAGAACGTGCTGATCGTCGGCGGCTCCGGCAGCGGCAAGACCAGGTTCTGGCTCAAGCCCAACCTTTTACAGTGCCATAGTTCGTATGTCATCACTGATCCAAAAGGGGGGATCGTCGAGGAGTGCGGGGCCGTCCTGGTGCGGAACAAGTACCGCATCAAGATTTTTAACACGATCAACTTCAAGAAGTCGATGCACTACAACCCCTTCGCCTATATCCATTCGGAGAAGGACATCCTGAAGCTGGTGACAACGCTGATGGTGAACACGCAGGGCGAGGGCAAGGGCGGGGACCAGTTCTGGGAGAAAGCCGAGAAGCTCCTTTACACGGCGCTCATCGCCTATATCCACTATATCGCGCCCGTGGAGGAGCAGAACTTCGGGACGCTCATCACCTTCCTGAACGCTATGGAGGTCCGGGAGGACGATGAGACGTTCCAGAACCCTATCGACCAGATGTTTGAGGCGCTGGAAAAGAAAGAGCCGGACCACTTTGCTGTCCGCCAATACCGGCTCTATAAGCTGGCGGCCGGCAAGACGGCAAAATCCATCCTCATCTCCTGCGGCGCTCGGCTGGCTCCCTTTGACATCGCCGAACTGCGGGAGATCACCCGGTATGACGAGCTGGAGCTGGACACCCTGGGGGACCGCAAGACCGCCCTGTTCCTCATCATGAGCGACACGGACAGCACCTTCAATTTCCTCATCAGCATGATCTACACCCAGCTTTTCAATCTGCTGTGCGAGAAGGCGGACGACCAGTACCACGGGCGGCTCCCGGTCCATGTGCGCTGCCTCATTGACGAGTGCGCCAACATCGGGCAGATACCGAACCTGGAGAAGCTGGTGGCGACCATCCGAAGCCGGGAAATATCGGCCTGCCTGGTCTTGCAGGCGCAGAGCCAGCTAAAGGCGATCTACAAGGACAACGCCGACACCATCATCGGCAACATGGACACCCGCATCTTCCTGGGCGGCAGTGAGCCGACCACCTTGAAGGAGCTTTCCGCCGCCCTGGGCAAGGAGACCATAGATATGTTCAACACCGGGGTGAGCAAGGGCAGCCAGGAGTCCCACAGCGTGAACTACCAGCGGACGGGCCATGAGCTGGCCAGCGTGGACGAGCTGGCGGTGCTGGACGGCGGCAAGTGCATCCTCCAGCTCCGGGGCGTGAGGCCGTTTTTGTCGGACAAGTACGACCTGACAAAGCACCCCAATTTCCAATACACGGCGGACTGTGACGAAAAGAACCGCTTCGACATCGAGAAGTTCCTGGACCACCGGCTGAAGCTGCGGGCGAAGGACGAGTTTGAAGTGATCGACGCGGACGAATGAGCGTCACGCCGTAAGCCCCCCTGCGGGGCTTTTTCCATGTCCGGGCGTTCCCTCCCTGTACGGAACAGCGCCCGCCTGTAATGAAGCTGCCCCCACTTACCTTACGGCAGGCATCCAACAGGCGGGCTGACTGTGCGGGGCGGCGGGCGCCCTTTTGCATCTTCAAGACCATTCCACGAACCGGGCGGGGCAAAGGCTCCGCCCACTGTCTTTAAGGAGGACAAAGTTATGGCATTTTTCAATAGCGCAATCGGTGTGCTGCAGACCCTCGTTGTGGCGCTGGGCGCCGGCCTCGGCGTGTGGGGTGCGATCAACCTCCTGGAGGGCTACGGCAACGACAACCCCGGAGCCAAGAGCCAGGGCATGAAGCAGCTCATGGCCGGCGGAGGCGTCGCCCTCATCGGCATCACCCTGGTCCCCCTGCTGTCCGGCCTGTTCACCGCCTGATGCAGGCGTCCCGCCCGTAAGGGCGCAAGTTCTCCCCCGTCCTGCCGGAGATGGAGCTGTCCCCACTTACGACAATGGCAGGCATCCACCCGGCGGGCCGGATCGGGAAAACCGCATAAGACCGGGGAAATCCCCGGTTTCAGTAGACCAAACAACCACTTTCCGGGCGGGTCCATCTCCCGCCCACCAACTTTAAGGAGGACAAGACTATGGCATTTTTCAACAGTGCGATCGGCGTGTTGCAGACCCTCGTTGTGGCGCTGGGCGCCGGCCTCGGCGTGTGGGGCGCGATCAACCTTCTGGAGGGCTACGGCAACGACAACCCCGGAGCCAAGAGCCAGGGTATGAAACAGTTGATGGCCGGCGGGGGCGTCGCCCTCATCGGCATCACCCTGGTCCCCCTGCTCTCCGGGCTGTTCACCGCCTGACACGGAGGCAGGACAAGGCCCGCTGTAACCAGGGCGGGGCGGCGCGCAGCCGCCGCCCTGCCTATCCTGATGAAAGGACAAGGTAATCAATTTGGGCAGTATTCTTGACGCGATAGCAGACTGGCTCAAAGAGCTTCTTATCAGCGGGATCATGGGCAACCTCACAGGTGTTTTCGATTCGGTCAACTCCCGCGTGGGGGAGATCGCCGCCGATGTGGGCATGACCCCGGCGAGCTTCTCCCCCGGCATCTTCTCCATGATACGGAATGTGTCGGAGTCGGTCATCATCCCCATAGCGGGGCTGATCCTCACCTTCATTGCCTGTTACGAGCTGATCCAGCTCATCATTGAGCATAACAACCTCTCGAACTTCGAGACCTGGATCATCTTCAAGTGGATATTCAAGACCTTTGTTGCTGTCACGCTCATCTCCAACTGCTTCAACATCGTGATGGCGGTCTTTGATGTCTGCCAGAACGTGATCTCCCGGAGCGGGGGCATCATCGGCGCTTCCACGGCGGTCAGCGACTCGGCCATCGCCGCGATGGAGGCCACGCTTGAGACCTACGGCGTGGGTACGCTCCTGGGCATCTACCTGATGAGCTTCGTCATCCAGCTCACCCTCTGGATACTCTCCATCGTGATCTTCGTCATCGTCTACGGGCGCATGATCGAGATATACCTGATGACGAGCCTCGCGCCCATCCCGCTGTCCACCTTCGGCAGCCGGGAGCAGAGCCAGACCGGGCAGAACTACCTCCGGTCCCTGTTCGCCCTGGGCTTCCAGGGCTTTTTGATCATCATCTGTGTCGGTATCTACGCTGTGCTGATACAGTCCATCTCGTTCACTTCGGATATAGTCGGCTCCCTCTGGGGCGTGGTGGGGTACACCGTCCTTCTGGTGTTCACCCTGTTCAAGACCGGGGGCCTTGCCCGGAGCGTACTGAACGCCCACTGACCGGGAAAGGAGGTCATCATGGCAGCGTATATTTCCATCCCCCGCGACCTGACGCGGGTAAAGTCCAAGGTGTTCTTTGGGCTGACGAAACGGCAGCTCGTCTGCTTCGGGGCGGCGGCGCTCATCGGCGTACCGGCATTCTTCCTGATGAAGCGTTCCGGCAACACCAGCCTCGCCGTCATGGGGATGATCTGCCTCATGCTCCCGCTGTTCTTCCTCGCCATGTACGAGAAGGACGGGCAGCCGCTGGAGACGGTGGCGAGGCACTTCATCCAGGCGAAGTTCATCCGCCCCAAGGTCCGCCCCTATGCGACCAACAACTATTACTCTGCCCTCATGCGGCAGGACCAAGTGGAAAAGGAGGTACAGGCCATTGTTCAAAACGCGGAAAAGCGGGCGCGGGAAAGCGGGACCCATCGCTCTCCCCGCAAGCCTGACAAAGGCGGAGAAAAAGCAGATCAGGGCCATCATCGAGAAGGCCCGCAGGGATGACGGCACTCCCCGCACCGCCCAGCAGTCCATCCCGTTCCAGCGGATGTTCCCGGACGGCATCTGCCGTGTCACCGACAACTACTACACCAAGACCGTCCAGTTCAACGACATCAACTACCAGCTCGCCCAGCAGGAGGACAAGACGGCCATCTTCGAGGAGTGGTGCAGCTTCCTCAACTTCTTCGACAGCTCCATCCACTTCGAGCTGTCCTTCATGAACATGGCGACCGACGCGGAGAGCTTCGAGAAGTCCGTCCGCATCCCGCCCGCCGGGGACGCATTTGACAGCGTTCGGGCGGAGTACAGCCAGATGCTGAAAAGCCAGCTCGCCAGGGGCAACAACGGCCTCACCAAGGCGAAGTACCTGACCTTCGGCATCGAGGCGGCGTCCATGCGGCAGGCCAAGCCCCGGCTGGACCATGTGGAGACGGACCTGCTCAACAACTTCAAGCGCATCGGCGTGACCGCCACCGTACTGAACGGGAAGGAGCGCCTGCGCCTGATGCACTCCATGTTCCACATGGGGGACCGTGAGCCCTTCGCCTTTGAGTGGAAGTGGCTGGTGGAGTCCGGGCTTTCCGTGAAGGACTTCATCGCACCCGCCGCCTTTGCCTTCAACGGCCGGCGCACCTTCCAGGCGGGGGATATGTACGGGGCCATGTCGTTTTTGTCCATCACGGCCTCGGACATCAGCGACCGTATGCTGGCGGACATCCTGGACATCGACTCCAGCCAGATCGTCACCATGCACATCCAGTCCATCGACCAGAACAAGGCCATCAAGACGGTGAAGCACACCATCACGGAGCTGGACCGGAGCAAGATCGAGGAGCAGAAGAAGGCCGTCCGCGCCGGGTACGACATCGACATCATCCCCTCCGACCTCGCCACCTACGGCAGGGACGCCAAGGCGCTCCTGAAGGAATTGCAGAGCCAGAACGAGCGGATGTTCATGGTGACGTTCCTGGTGATGAACACCGGGCGCACCGAGCAGGAGCTGGAGACCAACGTGTTCCAGTCCCAGAGCATCGCCCAGAAGCACAACTGCGTCCTGCGGCGGCTGGACTTCCAGCAGGAGCAGGGGCTGATGTCCTCCCTGCCGCTGGCGCAGAACCTCATCGAGATACAGCGGGGCCTCACCACCAGCTCCACCGCCATCTTCATCCCGTTCACCACGCAGGAGCTGTTCCAGGACCGGAAGGAGTCCCTCTACTACGGCCTGAACGCCCTGAGCAACAATTTGATTATGGTCGATAGGAAGTCCCTCAAGAACCCCAACGGGCTGATCCTCGGCACGCCCGGTTCCGGCAAGTCCTTCGCCGCCAAGCGGGAGATCGCCAACGCTTTCCTTGTGTCGGACGATGACGTCATCATCTGCGACCCGGAGGCAGAGTACGCGCCGCTGGTGGAGCGGTTCGGCGGGCAGATCATCAGGATCAGCCCGTCCAGCAGCCAGTATGTCAACCCGATGGACATCAACCTGAACTACTCCGAGGAGGACAACCCGGTCGCCCTGAAAGCTGACTTCATCCTCTCCCTGTGCGAGCTGGTGGTGGGCGGCAAGGAGGGATTGCAGCCCGTGGAGAAAACGGTCATCGACCGCTGCGTCCACCAGATATACCAGAAGTATTTTGAGGACCCCGCGCCGGAGAATATGCCCCTCTTGCAGGACCTCTATGAGGCGCTCCTCAAACAGGAGGAGAAGGAGGCCCGCCATGTGGCGACCGCCCTTGAAATTTATGTCACCGGCTCCCTGAACATCTTCAACCACCGCACCAATGTGGACATCACCAACCGCATCGTCTGCTTCGACATCAAGGACCTGGGCAAGCAGATGAAGAAGATCGGGATGCTGGTGGTGCAGGACCAGGTGTGGGGGCGCGTGACCCAGAACCGGAGCGCGGGCAAGGCCACCCGGTATTTTATGGATGAGTTCCATCTGCTTTTGAAAGAGGAGCAGACGGCGGCCTACTCCGTGGAGATATGGAAACGGTTCAGAAAATGGGGCGGCATCCCCACCGGCATCACCCAGAATGTGAAGGACCTGCTCTCCAGCCGCGAGGTGGAGAACATCTTCGAGAACAGCGACTTCATCATCATGCTCAACCAGGCGGCGGGCGACCGCACCATCCTGGCGAAACAGCTCAACATCTCGCCCCACCAGCTCTCCTATGTGACCCACTCCGGCGAGGGCGAGGGGCTGCTGTTCTTCGGCAATGTGATCCTGCCCTTCGTGGACCGGTTCCCCACCGACCTGGAACTCTACAAGATCATGACGACCAAGCTGACGGAGGTCAAGAAGCGGGAGGCGGACAATGGCTGATAAGGCGCGCCGCCTCCATTTTACAGAGGATGAGCTTTCTGACCGGGACATCCGCAGGGCGGCGAAAAAGGCGGAGAAGGCCGCCGATAAAGCAGACCGGGCGAATGAGAAGCTCCCCACAAAGAGGCGTGTGCGTATCACCCGTGACAGCGGCAGGGCCGAGGCCGTGGAGGAACGGCTCTCGGACAAGCTCCGCCCGGAGAGACAGTCCACCATAGCCGCAAGGGGCAAGCTCCGCATCGAGGTGACGGAAGTCACCGCCCAGAAGCCGGGAGCGGGTGGCCGGGCGGCGGTCAACGCCCCCGCCGCCGCCCTCCATGCGGCGAGGAACACCGTCCGGGACGCCGTGGGGCGTTCGGACAACGAGGGCGAGGGCAACTCCGGCGCGGACGCCCTGCAAAGCGGGGGGTCCACGGTGCGGAACACCGGGAACATCGTGAATAACAGCCATTACAGCCACAAGCTGAAACAGTACGACAAGGCGGCGAGGCTGGAGCGGAAGTCGGACGCGGCGAATGTGGAGGCCCTGTACCGGCGGGAGCGCCACAATGACCCCAGCCCCTCCTCCAATCCCATCTCCAAGTGGCGGCAGAAGCAGGAACTGAAAAAGCGGTATATGGAGGCCAAGGCCAGCGGCAAGGCCGGGGCATCCGGGGCGGCGAAGGGCGGCAAAAAGACCGCCGAGGGAACGAAGTCAGTGGTGGACAAGGGGATCGAGTTCGTGAAGGAGCATCCCAAGGCCATCCTCATCGTTGGCGCCCTGGGGCTTCTGGTGATGCTCATCGCCGGGATGTTCTCCTCCTGCACCGCCATGTTCGCCGGGAGCGGGAACGCGGTGCTGGGGACCTCCTACACGGCGGAGGACGCTGACATCACGGGAACGGATGCGGACTACTCCGCTCTGGAGACTGCTCTGGACAACCAGATAAGCAATATCGAAAGCACCCACCCCGGCTATGACGAGTATCGTTATGACCTGGCGGAGATCGGCCATAACCCCTATGAGCTGGCCTCCTACCTGACCGTTCTGTTCGAGGACTACACCAGGGCGGAGGTCCAAAGCACCCTGCAAGGCCTGTTCGCCCAGCAGTACACCCTCACCCTCACGCCGGAGGTGGAGGTCCGCTACCGCACAGAAACAAGGACGGACAGCGAAGGCAACGACTACGATGTGGAAGTGCCATACAACTATCATATCCTCAATGTGAAGCTGACGAACAAGGGGCTGGGGGCGGTGATCCAAGCCTCCGGGCTGACAACGGAGCAGGCCGACCGCTACGATGTGCTGATGACGACCAGCGGCAACCGTTCGGAGCTGTTCGGGGAGGATGTGTACGGCGTGTCCGGGGGCGAGTACACGGACTATGACATCCCCGGCGAGGCGCTGACCGATGAGAAATTCCGCAGGATGATAACCGAGGCGGAGAAGTATCTGGGAATGCCCTATGTATGGGGCGGCAGTTCCCCCAGCACAAGTTTTGACTGTTCCGGCTTCGTGTCGTGGGTCATCAACCACAGCGGCAACGGCTGGAGCGTGGGGCGGCTGGGGGCGAAGGGACTGAAAAACATCTGCGACATCATCCCGTCCGACCAGGCGAAGCCGGGAGACCTGATCTTCTTCCACCACACCTACGACGCCCCGGACCCCAGCGACGCCACCCATGTGGGTATCTATGTGGGCGATGGGATGATGATCCACTGCGGAAATGTGCGTCCAGATAGGGCGAAAGTAGAAGTAGATGAAAGGGGGATAGATTGAAGGTACTACCCCGTAAGATAACACGGGAATCCACCTGACTAACCGAAAGGCGAAAGCTGACACGGGAACATAGCACGTCAGGAAAGCGGAAAGTCACCTAAAGGCAATCGGGTGCGACTGAACCGCAAGGATAAGTGAATATGAGGATAATTCTGGGTTTGAATCTTGTGAGTTCCCAGTCCCTGTTCAGTGTGGGCATAGGAAATTTGCCTGAAACCTATGGTGCGAACAGTGTTAGAAAGGCGAACCTTCAGACACGTTATCAGCAATGCCGGAAAGGGTTGCCTTCCGGCAGGTTATCAATTATCACGCACGGCACGCCGGAGAACCGGTGTCAACGGAACGAAAGCATATCCGACAATTCACACTTACCTACTACTTTCGTTAACTGGAGATTGCCTAAACCAGAATGCCCGCAAGGGCTATGTGGCAGACACTGAAAATCTGGCATGGCAACGGAGCTTCCATAGTAGTCCGAGAACCCTGAAAAGACAGGGAAAGCCGTAAATACGGATGCGGGAAAGCCGCTCACATGGCGAAGGGAAGCAGTCTGAGCGAATTAAAATCAAAAATTGATTAGGGAGGAAAACCTCAATGAAACCAACAATGGAGATTTTAACCAAATTGCAGGAAAACTCAAAGAAACACCATGATGAAATATTTACAAGGCTCTACCGTTATCTGCTCCGCCCGGATATATACTTTACCGCCTACCAGCATTTGTACTCAAATGACGGTGCTGGAACAAAAGGCGTGAATGAGGATACGGCGGACAGATTCAGTGAGGTATATGTAGAGCGGATTATTGAAGCGTTGAGGACGGGAACATACTGCCCGAAGCCAGTACGCCGAACCTATATCCAGAAGTCCAACGGGAAAATGCGCCCTTTAGGGCTGCCAACTTTTGCGGACAAGCTGGTTCAGGAAAGCATGAGAATGGTTTTGGAGGCAGTTTACGAGCCGGTTTTCTCACACTATTCACACGGGTTTCGCCCAGGAAGAAGCTGCCACACCGCATTAGCGCAACTCAAGAAGGAGTTTATTGGGGCAGGCTGGTTTATTGAGGGCGATATAAAAGGCTGTTTCGACAACATCAACCACACGGTGCTGATTTCCGTACTAAAAAAGAAAATCAGGGACGCCAGATTCCTAAACCTCATTCAGCTGTTTTTAAAGGCAGGCTACATGGAGAACTGGAAATACTATGGTACTTACAGCGGCTGTCCGCAGGGCGGGATTATTTCACCAATCCTTGCGAATATCTACCTGAATGAACTGGACAGCTATGTTGAGGAATTGAAAAAGGAGTTTGATGTCAAGACACCGTACAAAACAACGCCGGCATATCAGGCGATAGCAAGAAAGCGGGCAAACCTCAAAAGAAAGATAGACCGCCGGGAGGACGGTACAGAGCGTGACCTGCTGATAGCGGAATACAAGAAGCTGTCGGGAGAGTTGTATAAAACCCCGGCGAAGCTATGCGATGACAAAAAGATTAAATATGTCCGCTACGCTGATGATTTCCTGATTGCCGTAAATGGGAACAAGCAGGACTGCGAATGGATTAAGGCGAAACTCACGGAGTTTATCCAAGATACCCTGAAAATGGAACTAAGCCAAGAAAAGACGCTGATAACCCATAGCAGTACACCCGCAAGATTTTTGGGCTATGATGTGCGGGTGCGCCGTGACCAGCAGGTGAAGCCGTGGAAGAAATGCAGACAGCGCACAATGAATAATACCGTGGAATTACTGATACCCTTCCAGGATAAAATCGAAAAGTTTCTGTTTTCTAAAGGCATTGTCAAACAAAGAGCCGATAACGGGAAACTGGAACCGGCTGGGAGGCTGTCACTGTTGCGCCACACAGATTTAGAGATTGTGACGGTCTTTGACGCTGAACTAAGGGGGATATGCAACTACTATCATCTTGCCAGCAATTACCGGAACCTAAACTATTTCAGCTATCTAATGGAGTACAGCTGTCTGAAAACACTGTCCGGCAAACACCGGTGCAAGCTGTCTAAAATTTATGACAAGTACCGCATTGGTGAGAAACGCTGGGGGATTCCCTATGAAACGAAAGCCGGGAAGAAAATCCGCCGCCTTACAAAGTTCAATGAGATTGACGGCAAAAAGTGTGAGGACATAGAGCCTGCGATAGTAACGGTTATTTCCAAAGGGAGAACCACGATTGATGACCGGTTAAAAGCCAGAATATGCGAACTTTGCGGAAAGGCAGGTGGGAAATTGGAGGTTCACCATGTAAACAAGGTGAAGAACCTGAAAGGAAAAGAACCGTGGGAACAGGTAATGATAGCAAAACGGCGCAAAACTTTGGTGGTTTGCTATGACTGCCACCAGAAAATACATCATGGATTCTAAGAGTTATTTCTGCAATGGAGCAAAGAGGGCGAGCCGTGTGCATTGAGAGGTGCAAGCACGGTTTTGGGAGGGGGCTGCGCAGACCTACCATAGAAATGTGGCAAGGCGGCGCTTTCCTACTCTACCCCATCTCCTACGCCAGCACCGAGAGCAGCTACTGGCAGAGCCATTTCCTGTGCTTCGGGCGCATCAGGTGACACTGCCCAGGACAACAAGACCAAAGGGAGGTGAGGAACAAGGTGGATGAGAAAGGGAAAGACCAGAGCCAGCCATCCGAAGCATATCCCGGCGAGACTATCGGGAGCCTGATGGCGGAGTGCGAGGAACTGGAGCAGTATATCGGCGGCGAAAAGGACCGGCTGGAACGCTTCATGCTGGAGACAGGCGGCGCAAGCGACGCATCTGACCGCATGGAGGAGCGGATAGCCATCCTGCAAGATATGCTCACATCGGCGGAGGGCCGCTTGCAGGCGCTGTACGACGCCCAGGAGCGGGAGGCTTTTGCGCCGGAGAAGGAGGACGCGGGGCGGACATCAGTGATAAAGGACCTCGCAGACAGAAAGGCGGCGGCAACACGGAAACCTCCTGAAATGAAAAAGGAACGGAAAGCCCCAGGCATGGATATGGAACGGTAACGGCCTGTCCCTGCCCCAAAGCATTTCAGGTACAACCAAAAGGAGCGAAAATGAGCGAGAGACTGGACAAGATCGGGGCGGACCGTGACCGCGCAAAGGAAAAGCGCGACCTGTGGGACGCCCGGTACAAGGAGCTTTGCCAGAAGTACACCCAGCAGGAGAACACGGAGATCCATGAGATGGTGCGGGCGCAGAACCTGACCCCGGACCAGCTTGCGGAGGTCCTGAAAGCCCTGCAAGGCGGGCTGTTCCCCTCCCCGGCCGCCATGCTGGGGGCGGGTACGCCGGGTATGCAGGCTGGCCGTGACAACAATACTTCTGAGATCAAGGAGGATGAACAGGATGAAATTTAAGAGCATGATCGCCGGCCTTCTGGCTGGCGTTCTGATGATGGGCAACCTCTCCGCCGTTTGCTTCGCGGCGGAGGGCGCCCCGACCCCCACCAGCGGGGCTACAGAGACGGAGGCCGTGGAGACTGCCCCCGCTGAAACGGATGAGACTGCCGGGGACGCTTCGGAGGACGGCAGCCCCGCCCTGCCTGACGGCGTTACCCTTGGAACAAAGGTCGTCCTGCCGGAGGGCGTGGCTATCGGTGAGGATGGGAAGATCACCTTTTCCGCTCAGGGGCTGGAGCAGATCATGGAGGCCCTGATGGGCGGTGATGCCGGTGGGGACACTGATACCGAGCCGGAGACAGAGACCGTCACTGTCGGCACAGTCAATGTCCGCAGCGACACCTACCTGAACCTCCGCTCCGGCTCCGGCATGGAACATTCGGTGATCGGCCATCTGCTCCGGGGGACCGAGGTGGAGGTCATCGGCGAGAGCGGCGACTGGTATCAGGTCGTTGTCCCGGAGGCCACCGGGTATGTCTACAAGGACTATCTGGATGTGACGGAACGGGAGGCCCCCACCGCCCCGCCCACGGATGACGGGCAGGACGAACCTCCCACCAGCAGCGGCATTGACGAGGACACCCTGATGATGATGCTCCTGCTGATGATGAGCATGGGCAATACCGACACGGCAGAGCCTCCCTCCGCCGCCCTCACCCCGGACGGCAACCTGACGCTGGTGGACGACTATGACGAGGCCCATGCGGACGGCTCCGGCAAGCAGTTCATCACGCTGGTGACAAAGGCCGGGAACACCTTCTATCTCATCATCGACCGGGATGACGAGGGGGAGCAGACCGTCCACTTCCTGAACCTGGTGGACGAGGCGGACCTGCTGGCCCTGATGGATGAGGACACGGCGGCGAAATACACCAAGCCGGAGCCGGAGGTCCAGCCGCCCGCTGAGAACCAGGAGCCGGAGGACGGGGACGGCGAGGACAAGCCGGATGAGGAAAAGCCCGCGCCCAAGGTGAACCCCCTGCCCGCCCTGCTCCTTGTGCTGGCACTGCTGGGCGGAGGCGGCTTCTTCGCCTACACGAAGTTCTTCAAGGGCGGCGGGAAGAAGGAGCAGTCAAAGCCCGACCCGGATGCGGATTATCTGGATGATGACGAGGACTACGGCCTCCCAGAGGACATCGGGGCTGACGATGAGGACGGGAGCGGTTTTGACGCAGAGGACGATGAACCTGTGTAAGACGGGGTGTGTGAGAAAGGCGGCGGGAGCCGTCTTTTATTTTTGGAAAAAGAAAGGAACAGATGCCTATGCGGAAAAAGTTCTGTAAAAAGCTGTCCCTGCTGCTGGCTTTTGCGATGGGCGTGAGCCTGTCCAGCGTCCCGGCCTTTGCCGCCGAGACCACGGAGGCCGCCGCCAGCGAGGACGGCAGGACCACCACCATCACCACCGAGATCACCTGGGCCAGCCCGGAGGGTAAGGAGCCTGTGGTGGAGGGCGCGGCGGTCACGACCGAGACCACGGTGCTGGATGAGGAGGGCCGCGTCATCCAGGAGAGCGGCAGCGAGACGGGCCATGAGACCACTGCCACCGAGACAGTGGCAAGCGGGACAACGGTGGAGGACAAGGAGCCTGTGACCGAAACGACGGAGGGCGAGACCATCACAACGGAGACCCCCGGCGAGTTTGAGACGGTGGACAGCTCCGCCGCCAGTTCCAGCGAGGCCGTTGGCCCTGTTTTCAAGGACGGCGGCAATATCACGGTGGGCCTGACCCCCGGCAGCACCGCCACCGGGACGGCGGAAGTGGACAAGGAAGCCCTGGCGGGACAACTTGCCCGCCCGGACGAGGAGGACAGCGAGATCACGGACCCCGGCACCGGGGAGAGCATCGGCCACAAGACCGTGACGGTGGAGGATGTGCTGGATGAGGATGGGGCCGTGGTGGGCTTCACCGCCACCACCACCGAGGAGACCTCCGTCACCGTTACCCTCCCGGAGGGCGTTTCCAGTGCGGAGCCGCCTGAGATGCCCCAGCCGCAGGAGCCTTTCACAGATGCGGACGGCGTGACGACAAAGGTGGATGTGGCCCCCATCTATGACGGTGACGGCAACCTCACGGGCTACCAGACCACCACAACAAAGACCAGCACTACCGGGGCGGCGGTGTCCGAGACCGTCCTGCCCGACAGACCCGCCGAGGGCGAGGCCACAGACCCGGAGACCGGGGAGACCACGACCGTCAAGGTGGCGGAGCTGCGGGACGCAGACGGCGCCCTGACCGGCTATGAGGTCACGACCACCACCACCGACAGAGAGGGGAATGTCCGCACTGTCGTGGAGACCCTGCGCGGCACGAAGGACACCAGCACCCTCACCGAGGTCACGGATGTGACGGTGACGACCGTTACCTTCACGGAGACAATGGGCGGCGCTGTCACCACCACGACCAGGACCACCACGACCGAGACCAAGAGGATCGCCGCCAGCGACCGCACCGTCACCGCCGAGATGGGCGATGTCACGGCCGGCGGACAGGACGGCATCCTGGAGACCAACGGCATCAAGGCGGATGTGGCGGAGCCGGACGTGGGAAAGACCGACCAGAAAACCGACCTCCACCACCGGGCGGACAAGGACGGCGCGGAGTTCGACCCGGAGGGCTACGACTTCCAGTGGCTGGGCAAGTACGGCCTGGAGAGCGCCATCCGTGTGGATGCCGTCAAGGTGGACGGGGACGGCACAGCCTCCCCCAGCGACCGCTGGCAGGCTCACCAGTTCGTGCTGGTGGACAAGGACGGGAACGAGCATTATGTGTACTGCGCCGACTTTGCTGTCAGCCCCCAGGCTGGCTTCCGCTATGACATGGAGAATGTGGAGGACGCCGGGTACTACGACAGCGAGGCGGCGGCGCACATCCGGGCCATCGCCCGGAACGGCTATTGGGGGACTTCTGAGGGAGCCGGGAGCCTGGACGCCGTAAAGCGGATGCTGGTAGACGCCTACAACAGCGGCGAGATCGACAAGGACGATTACCGGGGGCTGGCGACCGCCTGGGGCTTCGACACCTACCTCACGGACGGCATGGCGCTGGCGGCTACCCAGGCGGCGCTCTGGACCTTCGGCAACAGCGGCGACATGATGATCGACCGGGAGGACCCCTTCACCAGCTACTACCAGGCGGTGGGCGGGAAGAACTGGCGGGAGCTGGACGACCGGGAGTGGGCGCTGACAAAGGCGCTCTATGACTACCTGATCTCCCAGACGGAGGCCCCTACCCACCAGAACACCCTCATCAACGAGAACAACTTCGCCACTGACGCCAGCCTGACCGTGGGCCAGCGGGACGGGGACACCGGCAAATATGAGGCCGACCTGACCTTCACCCTCGCCGTCATGCCGGATGCAGAGAGCGACGACCTTCTGGTCCATGTGGTGGTGGGCGGCGAGGTCGTGGAGACGCGGCGGCTGGCCGGGGACGACTCCGGGACCCAGTACGGCGTTATCCCCAGAAGCGGGGACGGCAGCTACACCCTGTCCGGGCTGAAGCTGGCGGAGGGCGTGAACATCGACCTCCGGCTCACCGGGACGCAGAACATCGGCGAGGGCGTGTACCTGTTCACCTCCGAGGTCAGCACCGAGCCGGTAGGCTACGACGGGGACGGGGAGCCGGTCTTTTCCTCCCAGACCTTCGTGGGCGTCGAGAGCGGCAGGCAGTCGGTGGACCTGTCCGTCTCCCTGAACTTCACCGTGAACGAGGCCGCCGCCGGGGTCGTGACGAACACGGCCAGCACCGCCGAACGGAAGGTGGACACCGTAGAGACCTCCCGGACAGACACCACCACGACTACCGGGGGCTGGACGGAGACTGACGTGACCGTCACCACCGTCCAGAAGAACGACCGGGAGTGGGAGGTCACATGGGAGAAGGACTACACCTATCCCGACCCGGAGCCGGACACCCCGGAACAGCCGGAGGAGCCGGAGACCCCTGAAACCCCGGAGGACCCCGAAGTGCCTGACATTCCCCCTGCGGAGCCTCCCGTGGAGGACATCCCGGAGGAGGATGTGCCACAGACGGACATCCCCGTGGAGGACGAGCCGCTGGTGGAGATTCCCGATGAGGAAGTGCCTGCTGCGGATATTCCCGTGGCGGATGTCCCCCAGACCGGCGACAATTCCGGGCTGTGGTATGTCCTGCTGATGGCCTCCCTCGCTGGGCTGGCCGTCATGGGCTGTCTGGAGATCAGGGACAGGAAAAAGACAACGGTTGACTGAGCATGGAGCGTGGGGCTGGCGCGTGGAGCCAGCCCTGCGCTTATTTTAAGGAGGTGCGGCCGTGCGTATCGACCCACGGAGATTTTTTGAGTTCCTGTTCCTCATGCTGATGGCGATGTGCCTGTTCTTCCTCTATCTGCGTAACATCGGGGACCAGCGGGCAGTCCAGCTTTACAGCGAGGCGAGGCGGCTGGCGTATGTGGTGTAACGCGGCACTTTATCGTAGACGCAAAAAGCATTTTGTTTTCGCAACTCCATCCCTACTGACTGAATTTTTAAATAGATGAACGCACTTTCTAAGCAGGT
>CAJSZT010000059.1:0-28962 GCA_910573785.1 Lachnospiraceae bacterium
TTTTGTTTTTGAATTGCAATCAGAATTATGTAAAGGATAATCGTAAATAACCCGCATTACTGCTACAGTTTTATCACTTTCGTGTCATAATTACTTGCTTGTCATAATGTATACTATGTAAAGATTGCCATAGCATCCATGTGTTATCGACCAGCGGAGGACTGAACCAGGACCGAAATTGGTGTCAAAGCAAAGATGGATTCTTTTTGCCGGGGAAGGCAATGGCCAGACTTTTTAAAGGGAAATTCCTGTCCGGGCTGAAATGCCTGCACGAAGCAGGAAAGCTTTGTTATGAGGGTGAGGCTTCCCAATACCACAGCCAGTATGAATATCAGGTATTGCTGGACATCTGTTATAGAAAAAACTGGGTAACGGATATCCGGGAATCCTTTGCAGGAGCCGAGACGGTTATGCGCTATCTGGGGCGTTACACACACCGGATTGCGATCAGCAACAGCCGTATCCTGCATATGGATGGGGAAACAGTGACAATCCGGGTAAAGGACTATAAAAACGGCGGCATATGGAAAGAACTGACCTTGGATGGCTGTGAATTTGTCCGCCGGTTTCTGATGCACGTTCCACCGAAAAATTTCGTCAGGATTCGCCATTATGGCCTGCTGAGCAATCATAACAAACGGAACCTGATTCCAATCTGCCGGAACCTGATTGGCTGCCGTGAATTTCTGAGACGGTTTAAAAAAAATGACAAGGTGCACGCGATGAAGATACTTTATAAAAAAGATGTCACGATATGCCCGTATTGTGGAGGCACCGTATCGTACGAGGTATGCTCTGGATGGGAGGATCGAAAAAGCAGCGCCTGATTCCGAAAAAACAGAATAGACACATGACAGAATTGGGGGAAAGGGGGAAGTATGTCATAGAATCCCCAATTGCCTAAAAAAATTGAATGAAGAGGGTTTTTCAAATTCAACAAAAATCAATGGAAAGGATTTTTGAATCCCCATATACCGAACGCGACTTTGTTCAATTCGGAAAAACCAAAAGTGTGCTGAATAAGAGGGCACAAAGGCTTGCCCTCTTATTCAACCCACCTTCGGTTCTTTCCTTAGTAATTAGACCGATATCGGTCTAATTCCACATAATATCCATCCGTCCAAAATTCTCCTCCCCATAATTTCCTTTTTACCTGGGGACATCTTTTTAATACTTCGCATGCTGTTATACTCTTTATGATTTGGATTATTTTCTTCGGACTATATGTTGGTACCGATTGTACTAAAAAATGTACATGATCTTTATCCGTTCCTATTTCTATAAAGTCTATTTCATATCTTTTCGATATCTCTTCACATGTTTCTTTTATTACCTCATCCACTTCTTCGTCTATTACTACCCTTCTATACTTTGCCGGACATACAAAATGATACATTAGCACTGATACATTGTGTGATTTGTGTTTGTACTCACTCATCCACAACTTTCCCCTTTCCTTTTTTTACTATTGTATCATCTTTTTACTTTGCAAAAAAGTTTCTTACGCAGCAAGCTGCGGGGAATTAAACCCTGAGAGATTGAAGCCTTCTCCCTGTGATAACGCTTCCAAAGCTGTCCTGGCACATCTACACCTGTGCTTTCACCAACCGGTATTTGTTCAGAAATGCGAACTTCCGTTTCCAAGCCGAGGTAAATTTCCGGTTTTTCCAATGTCTTTCTCTGGATTTCCAGGACGATATTTCCTACCACCAGCGGAACCCCCTCGTCTACTAAAACATAATTCATAGAAACTTCCGGCTTGTCGAATGTGTTGAGCATTGGTAAATCCCTCCTGTAGTTTTCAGGCGTAATCTCATACGTTTCCTTGAAAGCTCGTGTAAAATTCGCATGGCTTGAAAAACCATAGTCCAAGGCAACGTCAAGAATCCTCTGATCGGTACTTTTTAGATTTTCAATAATCTTTGCCAAACGGCGGAGTTTCACATATTCTTGAACTGGTTTATTTACCAGCCGCTTGAACAAGCGCTGAAAATAAAAGGGGGACAGACCGACAGTATTTGCCAGTTCTTCCGTTGAAATTTCTTTTGTCAGGTGTTCCTCGATAAAAGTCAAGGATTGTTCGATTGCTTCATATGCGTGCATTGCGGCACCTCCTATATTTGATGTTCAAATTATATCATTTTATTTTTTGCCGGGCTTTTCACGCAATGCGCTTTTTGATCTGGAAAATGTAGCCTGTGATAAGTGAACCGGCGCTTTGTCAACAGTCCCACTTTGTCCCAAAGTAGCCTTAATCAACTTTTTATCCTGTGCGGGGGATTTCTCCACTTTTCGGCCTCAGCCTGCGGAGCAGGCCGGGTTGGGGCATCCTTGCCCATACCGGGGATCACGGACTGTTCCGGCTGGGGTGCTGGAATTTATCCATCACCTCAATGTAATCAGTTTTTGTCATGCCATATAAATAATAATCGCAGTAGATGTTTACCATTTTCCCCTCACGAATAAGCCCTTCACGCTTGAAGCCCGCTTTTTCAAGAGTTTTGAATGACGCAATGTTACAGATGTGAACATCAGCCCAAAGACGCTGCAATTCTGTTTCTTCAAAGCAGAAGATAGCTACTCTCGCCAACGCTTCTGTCATAAGTCGGTTGCCTTGATAGGCAGGCGAAAGGCGAAATGCTACTTTTGCCATGCGGTCATTTTCAATGAGATACACCCACATATCCCCGATGACTTTATAATCTTGTTTGTGAACAATACCTCAATGAAAACTTTTTGTGGGTTTCTCCGACTTTTGAAAAAGCAATTCCGGGTTTAAGTCACTTTTCCCGGGGCGTTTTCCCCAATACTGATAAATGGAACTGTCACCCAACCATTCTTTCAAATCTGAAACATCTTCTTTTCGCAGAGGGCGTAGGATAAGTTGATCCGTTTCAAGAACAGGCTTATTCTGCGCATAATCCTGTAATTTCATAAGCCACCCCCCTCTTAAAATTTGAATACCTGTCCCCAATCAAAATAGCCGGACGCTTCTGTGCTTTTCGGCCATTCGCTGCACCATGCGGGAACACCGGGTGTTTCAACCCTGTCAAAACTCGGAGTGTACGGCTTGATGTCAAGTACGGGCGTATTGTCATTTGCGTCAATGAATGTAACACGAATCATGCCGTTGGTGAAATCAATGTTAATAATTTCAGACGCTGTTAATGCAATAGGGTTCGGACGCGCAGGAGATCGTGTCGCAAATACACCCATGATTTCGGGTGCGCCTTTATAGGGCTGTTCTGTCTGTAATTCATTCCGGTCTGCGCCGTTGTCGCAATCGCTGAACCACCAAAGAACATTGATGTGGCTGAAGCCTTCTAAGGCTTGCAGTCCGGGAATGTACTCTGGCTCTAACTGAATAAATGTGCTGTTTTCATCATTTTTTACTTTACCAATGGCTTTTAATTGATAGGTCATATTTTTCCTCCTTGCTTTGTTGGTAAATCCAGTATAATACCTCACATCATGTGAGATGCAACAGGGAAAAATAAAAAATGCCCTGCATTTTCACAGGACATTTCAAAGTTTACACAATCATGTGTATTCCAGCGGTATTTGAAGCTCAATCAAATATTTTTCAGGGTTATTCTCATTCCACGGACCTCTATGCACGATCTGACGCATCGGGTTAGACATTTTGTATTTGCTGTTTGTCTGCAACCATTCGGCAAAGGCAAGGTAAGCGCCTTTTATATTTGCAAAATCGCCATAGACCATTGTGCAAGCCATGTACGGGACTGGTTCTGTCATGTGGAAACAAAATGGCCTTTTTGCCTTTCCCATTTTCTTTACAGGGGCGCATAGCTCAATATCAACATCTGTCTCTCGAAATTCTGTATCGTGATAAATGGAAAATGTATTGCCCGTTATTTCGATTTTTTGTGCTTCTGTAAAAGTAGAAAGTTCTTTCCATAAGTCGCCCTCGAAATAGTAATTCGGTACAATTTTCCGCAAGGATAGCACCTGATACGCCGGGATTGACTTAACGGATATGTTATAGTGCAGTTCTCCTTTACCACCCTGTATTTCACTTTTTGTAAGTTCGATCTTCCGAAGTTTTTCTTGTTCGGCCTGTATTGCATTTTCTATCTCTATGCGCTTTTTGTCGAGCTGCGCAAGAAGTGATTGCTCGTCCATCGTCAGGGCAAGCGCAATTTCCGAAACATTCAGTCCACTATCCCGCAAATACAGAATCTTATTTAGACGCGGTATTTGCTTTACTGAATACAGTCGGTGTCCCGTCCACTTGTCAACCTCTGCCGGTGTCAGAAGTCCTACCTCGTCATAGTAGCGAAGCATACGAATAGATACCTGCGCCAACTTTGAGAATTCCCCTATCCTAAACATCGTTTCACCACCTACTCCCAACTATATTTGTATTTTTATCTCACTACAGCTTTTATGTTACTTGCTGCATCCTTATTATACCGCCTTTCTTTCAGTCTATCAATGTCGTTGCGTGGTGCAAGAACATTTTCTGGGATTCTACTAAATGGCAAGCAATGCAATCTTCCGTAAGATTGCGTATTTTGGCAGGAATCCGTTTCCGGTATTCCTGCCAAAATGCTTGTTGGTGACATGTCCCCAAGCCCCTGAGATCATCACCTGCGGTGATGGCTGCGCGTTCCATTGGAACGCTGAAATCTTTATACATGAAGATAGAAAAAGAAAAAAACCTTATCATAGCTATAATATCCTCGGCATTATGAAAGAATTGAACAGCAAGAAGTAAAGCGGTCACGGAAATGACCGCTTTCTTATTATTTCCCATACTGTCCTAAATTAAGTCTGGAAACACTCTATATTTATCCTGATTTATGCCCCGGTACTCCCAAAGCCTCCGGTTCCGCGCTCCGCGCCCAAATCCGTTACAAAATCTGCAATCACAACAGGAGTAATTACAAGCTGGCCTATCCGCGTTCCTTTGGAAAGTTCCTGCGGTTTGTTGCTTACATTACTGATAATGGCATGGATTTCCCCGCGGTAGCCGGAATCCACGGGAGGTAGCTCACAGACCAGGCCCCTTACTGCCATGCTGGTGCGGGGAAACACAAAACCCGCATACCCGTCCGGCACTTCAATCCCGAACCCAAGCGGAACCTTTGCGATCTCGCCCGGCTGCAAGGTGCAGTCGTAAGGCATATACACATCCGCCCCAGCGTCGTTACCATGTGGTCGGAAAGGTAGCTGGCTCTCCGGCACACCAAAATCAATCAGCTTGATCTTCATGCACCGCCTCCTTCCAAAAGTACCGGGTAGTCGTTTCTTAAAATGTTCTCCGGTGTCATGGTTTCCGTCAGTTTCTGCCCACAGGTCATTTGTCCCTCCAGACATTTGTCCATCTGGCAGAACGATCCGGTCTGAGAAGGGGAGAACAAAGCCGGGCTGAGTGCGTAAAGTTCCTCCCAGATTTTCAAGAGTACGATCCGGGTCTCGTCCGTATTGCGCCGGCATACCCGCTGGCCGATGATGTGTTTCCACTGATAGGGCGTGGCGCTGATTATCAGCACATTCCGTAATCCCTGGGGTGTGGCATAGCCCGCTGCGTCATGGCCGATTCCCGCGCTGCACAGCTTTTCGTAACAGTCCATGCCCTCGTGACAGCTTTTTAAGTACAGTTCCCGAACTGCGGCCGGGGCGGTTAAAATCTCATAGGGTACCGCAAAATCCGCCTGTCCAGTATAATTGCTGTATTGCAAAGACGCACTCATAAACTTTACTTCGTTCTGATGCCTGGTGATCTGTGCCAGAAAACGCCGGCTTGCTCCTACAACAGCAACGGTAATCACTGCGAATTTCTGGACCGTGGGGTGAGGGAGGCTGCTGATGGCTGCCACGGTATTCTCGCTGAATGACTTCTCATAGAGTGCCAGCAGATCATCCATCGTGGCGATCTTATGTCCCCGCTGGGTAAGCCGCGCTGCAAAAACCATGTTTCTCTCGGCCTCTGCAACCGCCTGGCAGTTCAATATTTTTACTTCAATTCGGTTGATTGGTATGTCCCTCCTTTACAATGGCTTTCAATAAAAACAGATAGTTTAAGCTGTCTGTAATCTTTTCGTCCCATGTGCCTATGTCATAGCTCGCACCATTGTCAAAGCACATGTCATACAGGGAAACGATATGCTTCGCCAGCATCCCAGCAAGTGCACGTTCCGGTGTGGTATGCTGCAAAGCTGCCGCCGTCTTAAAAGCTCCCAGCCGGTCCGTGTCGTCCCCGGTGTATTCTTTGGTTTTCCGTTGCAGCGTGTCGGCGCAAAGCCGCACCTGCTCGTCAAATACGGCATTGACTTCATTTTGCGTAATGTGACATTCCTCCTTTTTGAAAACAGAAAGCCGGCTACCCTAAAGCATCTTAGAATAGCCGGCAAATAAATGGTTATGTAATTGTTACAGGGTATTGATCTCGTTTTCCAGTTCCCGGACCGCTGCTATGACAATATCGAATGTGGGTACATCACCATACAGCATATCCTTCATGGAATCATAATCCGCCTCTAACGCTGTGAACCGGTATTCCGGCGGGATCATCTTTAAGGTGCCTGGCACAGCCTCCGGGTACTTCGCCCATGCCCTGGGATAGAATTTCATTTTGAAATCCACAACCTTTTTAAGCAGGTCGAGCTGAGAGAAAGCGGCTTCTTTTACCGGGGTCAGAGCCATGCGGTACAAATCGTAATAATGTCTGGAATACCGCTGCGGCATTTCCAGATGTTCCGGCCTGTTGGCCTCATGGTGCAGGATCGTAGCTTTTTCCCAGAAAGTCCGCTCCGGGGCAACCGTCAGAATATTCGTTCCTTTCTGCTCGAACACATCAGGGTAATACTCCGCGGCATACGGCATAATCTCCGCAGACTTTGCCGGCGTCCATGCGGCCAGCGCGCCGATTTCCAGTCGGATCACTTGCAAGGTTCCCGCATTGGTAAACAGTTTTGGGTAGGCAAAAATAACTGTCTGCTTTTCTTCCTCGTCCATGTGAATGTCAGCTTCACGGCCAAGCTCCTGAGATAATCCTTCTTTGATTGCGGGGCAGAAGGTTTCTGCCAGAAAGACCTCCGCCCGTGCATTGGCCTCTTTGTTGAAAGCGTCCTGCTTCGTGTTGGAACGTTTCTCCCAAGGTTCGTCTTTGCCATATCCTAAAACCCGCCAGTCCAGAATCAGGTCAATATCTTCGGAAAACCGGCTGATCAGGCGAAAGGCTTTCGACAAGCTGGTACCGCCCTTAAAGGTAATCGAATCTTTCCAGGGGGAACGTTGAAACAGATAATCCAGCGTAAAGCATACCCAAAAATCTTTTTCCACAATGGCATCGTTGAGCCCCATCTTATCTGCTGTGTTACGGAACAGCCTCCGCTTATCATTGTCTGAAAATTTTGCAACATGTTTCATCTCTATTGTACCTCCCCGGCAATCTGCCGTATCGCATTGTAAACCCAATCCGTAGATTCTGCCGCCTCTCTTAGCATAGCGGCTTTATCGTTCTCATTCAACCGGGAGCTAAGCGTCTGGATCGTTTTGGAAGTGACATTTGTTTTCCCCAAAGTTTTCAATGCCTGAATCACCAGAACCGTCATATAAGAAAGACCCGTGATCTCCTTATTGGTCCTGTGCTTAAATTCCAGTTTTGTGGAATTCCACTCATAGGTCTTATATGGACCGTCGCTGATATAGGACCATACCGCTGTTACCTGCGTGGAAAGCCCTAACAGGTTCAGCGCCGTATTCCCACAGGGAGCAATCGTCCAGTGATAGTTCCGGGCCAGCGCTTTTGCTACCGCCTCCGGGTCCGCCGCTACATATTCTTTCAACATTTCGCTGTATTCCGGCTTCTCATAAACACCTTTCAAAATCCGCCGGAGCGTACCTGCCTGTGTAAGCCGGTTCAGGTTCCGTCTTATGGTTTCCGTATCAGCAATATCAGCAAAATCAGAATTTACAAAAACAGTTCCTTCTGCCGCTGCGCCAATTCGCTCCTGAATCTGCCTGGAATATCCATTTGCCACTTTGCTCACCTCCTTTTGTCCCGAATATTATATATTATTCGGGACAATTTTTCAATAGACTCCGAGAGTTTTGTTTATAGTATTCCCACGCAGATCAGGATTTATACAGCAATCTCAAAAAAGGAAAGAACCGATGCCGGGAAGGAGCAGAGCATATACTACTTTTTTGTCCCGAATTTCATATATTATTCAGGACATTTTTAAGCAGAGGGCAGATAAATCCAGTCGTGCATCAGGCACACGCTGGGTTCGTCCTCCCTGGGAACCAAGCGGTAGGTGCATTCCCCGTACACGGTCCGTTTATCTTCAATCTCCATGCCATACGCCTTATAGAAGCGGTATTCCAGATTGGAAATGATACAGCGGAGCATCTGCAGCGCCTCCCGCTGTGAGGTTACGATCAAATCCCGGTCAATGCTGCGCTTTAAGAACAGCAGGGATTTATAAAGCTGTACCTCCGTTCGGTAAGGGCGGCAGTCCTTATGTTCTAACCAGCCGCAAAAGGCTACCGGCCCGCTCTGGATTACATCACGCTCCGGGTGGTAATACTCGTAGCAGTCCAGGTTTGCCGTGTTCAGAAGATAGAGCATTTCCCGGACCTCATTTTCCGGCATATCATAGAACCGCAAAAGGGAGCGGTACAGATGGACGTAGCCGGGTATCGAAACAATGGTATTTACCATAAAAATCCTCCTAAATAGCCGGTGCGGGAGCAGATTGCCCCCGCACCGGTTTCCAATATTCTTGTTAATCGTTTACAGCCGTCATTTTTCCCATGACGATAAAGCGGCTCGCGCCTCCGGGCGTACAGGTGGAAAGGGTCAGCGCCTTATCACTGGAAGTCACCGTAACATCGGTTTCAATGACAGAACGGTCCGCCATTTCAGAAAGCCATGTGGTGTAGGCCCCGTCATCCTTAAAGCTAAGCCTCCAAGGGGAAGTGTCGCTGCCGGACTCGCTGGGTTTTGCCACAAACGCCGTGAAAATTTCCACGATATAGCCGCCGCCAGGGGTGACAAGGTACATCTGCGGGTGTCCGTCAAAATAGCTCTGTTCGTCATATTCATTCAGCGTGGCGAACATGGAGCCGTCCCGCATATTGTGGCCGTAGATAATGGTATTGCGGTCCGAAAAATCCTCCTTATTTTCATAGTCTGCAAACAGGCAGCCCGTCTTATTATAGGTGCCGTCATACAGGTGGTGCAGGTAATACTCGTTATCATCTGTCTGTGTCACCGGGTAGTTAATGGCCGTATCAGGAAGGGTAAGCCATCCGATAATGTCCGGCCCGGTTTCCCGGAGCGCATCAAAATCCACTGTGGGGAGGACCACAAAAGTGTCCTCCCCGGCAGGTTCCGTTTCTACATTATCGTCCTCCGGCGCTTCGGTCTGCTCCGGCAGCTCTACATGGGAAGCAATGTCCTCATAGGCTCCGGCGCTCTCTGAATACTGGTTAAGGTCGCGTACCATCAGGAACTCGCTGCCAAGCGCCAGCAATCCGCAGAAAGAAACCACCACAATACCAACAGCTTTTCTCTTAGGATTATGGATACTTTTGTGGAGATGCGGAAGTATATGACAAATACCTCTTTGCTGTATGAGCGGTTAAATGCAATGGAGGTTCGCCAGATAAATTACCAAGCAGGAACAGATGAGCGTTTTGAGAGAGTTTTTGAGTACATATCCGAACATGAGGAATCCAGTCAAAAGGTATTTTTTGACGGACAGATTTATGATGCGTTTAGTCTGATAGTAAGTCTAATTCAAAAATCAGAGAAAGAAATCACTCTGATAGACGGATATGTAGATGTTGGGACATTGAATCTGCTTTCAAAGAAAAAGTCTGATGTTGCAGTAACTATTTATACGCAGAAGCAAACGAAGCTGACAAAAGCCGATGTTAAGAATTTCAATGCTCAGTACCCGACATTGAAGATAAAATATACAAAAGTATTCCATGACAGGTTTTTGATTCTTGACCGAACAATAGCCTATCATGTAGGAGCATCTTTGAAAGATGCGGGAAAAAAGTGTTTTGGAATCAATCTAATTCAAGATGCAGGCATCATCAAAGACATTCTGCAAAGGTTGGAACTGGAAACGGAGAAATAAGAAGTTCTTTGAGGTCACAATTTGTGACCTTAGAAAAATGCAAACAGCTTAAACTATTCTGGGATTAGTTGTGAAATACAGGTATTAATCGGGGAAGGCTTTACAGCGTAACATATCCTTAAATTCAAGCTCCTTGCTAATCGCCTGCTAAAAGGATCATCCAACCCACTTATCCATTCGCAAAAACCGTGCTGACGCACTCTTACGTCTGCTAACGCAGCCGTTTTTTGCTCATTAATAAATGGCTTCCGCGTCTGCTTTCTGATCCAATAGCCCAAAGTTGACAGTGGAACTTGATGTTCCTGGCACCATTGTTTTCTTAACAATCCGCTCTTGTAGAAATCCTGGATACGTTTTCTCCAGAGATCTCCCTTTGTAAGGTTCGTTTCATCCATAGGCAATACCTCCTTGCTTTGGAGTTACTGTATCAAAAATGATAGTAGATTCATAGATACGGATTATTTCTTGCTTACGCTTATCCTTTTGTTTCCTCTTTTACCTTAGATAGCCGATGTGAAGAACTTTCGATATGTGTTCTGACTATTTTAGAGATGTGCGTTCTATTTCTTGGCGGTAAAAATCAATTTTATCGTCCAGCTTTGCCATATGTTCCTGCAATACTTTTATCTGCTCATTAAGGGACTCACGATGCACGGTCAGCATTTCCATTCTCTCATTAAGGGTAAGGTCGCCTTTTGCCCGCAGTTCGGCATAACGCTGTATATCCCTAAATTTGTCAGCCTTGAAAATTCACCTATGGAATATTCCAAAAAAATCACCTCGTATCTCTTGACATAGAGTTTACTCTACATTGTATGCTCGTATTATAATTTGTCATCAATTTTCGTCAGGAAATTGATGACCTGCTTGCGCGTCAGCGCAATACCTATTGTATCAGCAAAGAGGAGGTTTTACAAATGGTTCAAAACACAGAAAAGTACACGGTAATCACGGGGGCAAGTTCGGGGATAGGGTATGAAACAGCAAAAGCCTTTGCGGAGCGAGGGAGCAGCCTAATCCTTGTTGCCCGCCGAAAAGACAGATTGGAAACTTTAAGGCAGGAAATTTTAGTGTTACATCCGATGCTTGATATTGTGGTTAAGGCCGCGGATTTATCTGTTCCGCAAAATGTTTTCCAGTTATACGAGAGCATAGAATCATATCCGTTGCAGACATGGGTGAACAATGCGGGATTTGGAAATTATGGAAGCGTTGGGAATCAAAATTTGGAGAAAATCAGTCGGATGCTGCACTTGAACGTGGAGGCACTCACCGTCTTTTCGTCCCTGTTCGTCCGTGATTTTAAAGATACGGAGGGGACACAGCTTATCAATGTTTCTTCCTGCGGCGGCTATACGATTGTTCCCAATGCGGTAACCTATTGTGCTGCAAAGTTTTATGTCAGTGCTTTTACGGAGGGCTTGGCGTGGGAGCTAAAAGCTGCCCATGCAAAAATGCAGGCAAAGGTATTAGCCCCTGCCGCGACAAAAACGGAATTTGGGAAAATTGCGAATAATGTCAGTGAATATGATTATGAAAGACTATTTGGCACTTATCATACAAGTACACAGATGGCGGCATTTCTGCTTGAATTGTACGACAGCGATAAAACGGTGGGCTTTGTGGACAGGGAAAACTTTTCATTTCATTTGTTTGAGCCGCAATTTCAATATGCAGGCAGTTCATGCCATAACCAGAAAATGTAGTAGATTGAAATAGATTTTGGCGCGGTAAAAAGGAAAAACAGAGGGGCTTATTCCTCTCTTGTAATCCGTTGTTTCTTACGGGCATCTGGAATTGCCGACCCCAATTCCAGAAAGTCAAAGCTATTTGTATTATTGCTCAATTTTCTCACCACCAGTACAATTAAATTTTACTATATATTGTACAGAAATAAGAGTTCTTCTTAAACGATGTACAATCTACATGAATAAGAGATGTGATTTCTGATTTGTAGAGATTGGTTCTTACTTTTGGGATTTGCGGCAAGTTGGCGAAATATTTACTTCATCTAAATAGACAGTTCCCCAATCGCGCATAGTCTTGGACTTGTTTCGTAGTAGTTTATCAAGCATAAAAAGTGAAAAGACAGAGTCAATGTCAGCTCGTTGACTCTGTCTTTTTGAGGAAAACATGATTACATATTGAGGTTTTCATCTCCCCATTGTTTCATATGCTCAAAAATGGGAATAAAACTTTTGCCTAAGTCAGTAAGGTTATACTCCACACGGGGAGGTACTTCTTTATAATCATGGCGGGTAATAAATCCGTCTGCTTCTAATTCCCGAAGCTGCTTTGTCAGGCTTGATTCCGTAATGTCACCGATATGTCTGCGAAGCTCCCCGAAACGGTGTATATCCCGAAAGGCAATATAATAAATGATTTCGATTTTCCATTTACCGCCCAAGATTTTTTGTATGGTAGAAACTGTTTTGCAGCGTTCAACAGCCAATGTACTTTTTTTCATTCCTGCCACTCCTTTTTGAAATAGTATAACACGCCTTTTCTTAAAAATCAATGTACCGTTCTAACATATGTACTACAAAAAAGTACAGTACTTGTAAAATAATTGTACAAAAGTATAATTAGTAAAGACTACAGAAAACACCCAGAGGGTATACCTTTATACCCTCTGGGGCACACGTGCGCAAAAAGCAGCGCAGGAATAAGGAAAGGAGATGTGCTTATGCACTACACAGGAACAATTTGGCGACCGCCGTATGAAGCGGCATCACTTTTGTTAGAGGTAACGGCAGGCTGTACGCATCATAAATGCAAGTTTTGTACCTTGTATAATGATTTGCCGTTCAAATTCAGAATGTCCTCTCTGGAGGATATTGAGAGTGATTTACGGGAGGTTAAAAGAGCAAAGAAGGGTTGGAATAGCGGGCGTATTGACAGAGTATTTTTGACGGGAGCTAACCCCTTTGTTTTGTCCTATGAAAAATTAACCGCGATTGCAGAGCTAATCCGCAAATATCTTCCGTCAGTGAAATCTATCGGCTCGTTTGCGAGAATTACAGATGTTACCCCGAAAACCGATGAGGAGCTTGCCAAACTGCGAGATATGGGATATGACGGTCTGACAATCGGAATAGAAACAGGCGATGATGAAGCCCTGCGGTTTATGAATAAGGGATATACCTCTGCCGACATCATAGAACAATGTCTGAGATTAGATGCAGCAGGCATTCATTACAGTTTCTTTTACTTGGTGAGCATTTCTGGGGCAGGTCGTGGAGAGATTGGAGCAAAATTGACGGCTGATATATGCAACCAGATACACCCTACGCTCATAGGGGCAAATATGCTTACGATTTATCCCGATTCTGAACTTTTTGCAGAAATACAGCGTGGGAACTGGCAGGAAGAAGGAGAAGTTGAAAAATACAAAGAGGTACGGACGCTCATTGAAAATTTGCAGATACCTACCATTTTTGCGGCAATGGGGGCTTCGAACGCGTTCCAGTTTCACGGGCAACTGCCGGAAGACAAGGAAAAGCTGTTGGTATTTCTCGATGAAATCATTGGAAACGTCAGTGAAGAAGAATTACAGCGGTATAGAAAAAGCGTCTATCATTTGTAAGCAAAGGGGAACATCATGAGAAAAAAGGGATTGCTGATTTGTTTTGTTATGATTGTTATGTTTGTTACAGGGTGTGGGAGCAAAACAACAGCTCCCCCTCTTGGACTGCCAGATATCGAAGAAATAACTGCTGTTAAAGTCATAACCATAGACGGCCTTTCATGCTCATGTTCTGATAGAGAATGGATTGAGCAATTCGTGTCTGTTATTTCATCTGCGCAGGCAACAGATAAGGCTGCCATACAAGATTATCCTGCTTCAAATTACTATGGGGAATTTATCATTTTGAATGACGAAGAAGTCATGGAATGTATTTACTATTATGCAAAAGATAGTAGAACTTATATCGAAAAAATATATCAAGGAATATATGAAATCGACATGGATGAACTCAAAGGCTTAATACGCAATATGAAATAAAAGGAGTTGATTTTCATGCACTTTACAGGCAGAACCTGGCGACCACCGTATGAAGCTCACTCGGTCATCATACAGGCTACCTCTGGCTGCGCCTATAATAAATGCAAGTTTTGCAGTCTGTATAAAAACGAGTGCTTCCGAATATCGCCTATAGAAGAATTTGAGGAAGATTTAGCAGAGATAAAGGGCTATCAGCCATATGCAAGGAGAATATTCTGGACAGGGGCAAATCCTTTTGCCATGAGTTACGAGAATCTGAAACTTAGGGCTTTGACCGTAAGGGATTATCTGATTAAATGCCAGACAATGGCTATGTTTGCGAGCATCCGTGATATTAAAAATAAAGAGGTATGGCAGCTTAGAAAGTTAAAGGCAATGGGAATTAATGGACTGAGTATCGGCGTGGAAAGTGGTGATGACGAAACGCTTGCCCTTGCAAATAAAGGATATACGGCTGCTGATATTCTGGAACAATGCAGAAAATTAGATGAAGCGGGGATTGAATATTACTTTGTTTACATGACAGGTCTTGCGGGAAAAGACGGCGGATACCGTAATGCAAGGAATAGTGCTGAACTGTTCAGCCAGCTCAATCCGTATTTTGTTTCCGTGGACTCTCTTACGCTTTTCCCAGACACAGAGCTGTATCAGATGGCACAGCAAGGTTTGTTTGTCCCTGCTGAAGAAAAAGAGCGTATCCGTGAGCTGCAAATGCTAATCAACAACTTAAATATACGCACACATTTATTTGCAAACACAGTTTCAAATTTCACGCCCGTAACGGCGTATCTTCCGTATGATCGTGAAAAAGTCACAAGTGAATTGCAATATGTATTAGATAATACGGATGAAATGGAGATGAGGAAGTATAGAAACAATTTGTCCTGTAATTTCTTCTGCTAATGACAACATTGTTTCTTTTGGAAGTAATATATCTTCATTTTCCAAAAACATAGCTGTGATGAAAAGAACAGGAAAAGGAATAAATCCCCTTGCCTGTTCTTTTCATCACAATATAAATATTGAATGCTTCCTTATTGTTTTTTATTAATTTTCTTTACGCATATAAAGATTACAATAGCAGTAGCGATAAGAAAGCCTGCAAAAAAGACCGAGGGATTTGCTACCCAAGACCAAAAATGAAAATGTCCAATAAAATATACCGCAAAGAATATCATATATACCGCAATAGAGTACATAATACAACTCAAAATTTGTTGCTGCTTTTGTTCTCTAATAAGTATATTCTGCTGCTGTTTTTCCAGCATTTCTGTTTTTACAGATAAGTCATCTATTTCTGATGACTTTAGCAAATAATCAGTTGTAACATCAAAAACCACACTCAATGCTACTATTTTTTCCATTTCTGGAACCGCCTGACCGCTCTCCCATTTTGAAATAGACTGCCTTGAAACATCAAGTTTTTCGGCAAGCTGTTCCTGTGTTAAATTTTTTGCTTTTCTGAGTGTCAATAGTTTTTCTGAAAAATTCATATTACTCTATCCTCCTTGTTTTGCTGCCTAAATGATATCAAAAAAATATATTACATTCCATACAGTTTCCTATACATTTACGCAACCAAGGGTAGAAATCCAAAATCAATTTGTAGAAAAACAAGAAGGCGGCTTTAATTGTTCGGTCACGCCTTCACGCTCTGCCATCTGCTTTTCCAGCCGAAAAAATATTTTTTCTGCCTGCTCGTCAATATCGGCAAGGTAGTCGTTCAACCACTTACGGGTCTGCTTCCCCGCAGCTTGCTGCGGGGAAGTTTATTATCGGCTTTAGCCGGTTGAGTACGACGGAGTTTTTCGTGTTCCGAAAAATGGAGGCGTGCGAAACAAAAAACCACCTGCTGTGCGGGTGGTGTAGCAAGTGCTTATAGCACAAAAATCACCTTTCCGTTATGATAGAGTTGTTCAAGCTACTACATAACGAAAGGAAAGGTGATTTTTATGGCTAACAAGACAAATAGTATGGCACATACGAAATGGATGTGCAAGTATCACATTGTCTTTACTCCCAAGTATAGGCGAAAAGCAATTTATAATCAATACAAAGTAAGTATACCGCCCAAGTATAGCGTGTCGAGCTTTATGGGGTACCTGAAAGGAAAAAGTGCCCTGATGATATTCGACAAGCACGCAAACCTAAAGTACAAATACGGAAACCGTCATTTTTGGGCGGAGGGATATTTCTGGAGATACATTTAGTCGAAAAGCTTAAGGAAAGTGTATTTACCGACTTGTCGATGCTCAATGACCGGATTATGGAGCTTATTTCAGGGATCAATCAGAGAAATTTAAAAAAGAAATCCGACATTCGGTTTACTCGGAAAGATGCATATACCAAATACGACAAACCGCAAATGAAGCCCCTGCCCGGTGCAAATTATACTTTATGTGACTACAAATATTTCCTGCATGTACCAAATAATTACCATCTTGAGTATGATGGGCATTACTACTCCGTACCGTACAGATATCTGAAAGAACCGGCAGTTCTCAAAGCCACCATAAGCGAAGTCAGGATATGCGATAAAAACAATACACTGATCTGCAGGCATACCCGGTCTTATAAAACCTTTCCGCTATATATTACCGAAGAGAACCATATGCCGGCGAATCATCAGTATTACAAGGAGCTAAATTCCAAGGATGGTGCTTACTACAGACGCTGGGCATCTGTATATGGAGAATATATGGAGATTTTGGTTGACCGTATCCTGCGTTCAGCAAAACACGAGGAGCAGGCCTACAACAGCTGTAATGGGATCCTGCACAGCTGCAAAAACATTTCCCATACGATCGTTGAAGAGGCAGCTGAACGCTGTGTAAAGGCAAATGCATGCAAATATACCTATTTCAAGAAAGTACTCAATACAGTACGTAATGAAAGATATGGGAAATGCCAAACCGGACAGATGCCTCTACATGAAAAACATCAGAGGGAGGGATTTTTACAAATGATGCCTCCAAAAGATGCGTTTACAAAAGAAGAGCTGCAAGTTACTTCAAGGCTTCGTCAGATGAAGCTTTCCGGTATGGCAGATGCATTAGAAAACCAACTCAGGGATCCGAATGCGGATCTCGCACCCTTTATCGTATCGTGGAAAAGGAAATTCTTTCTTCAACAGGCTACCGCCCAGCGGCTTTACGGTCGCAAGCCAGGACCAGAAGCTGTCCCAGACAGGGACTTCCAGCTCCAGACGTTTTTCCTTCCGTTCTTCCGCGGACAACGTCTTTAAGGTCCGTTCTATACGGAACAGCTGATTACAATAGCAAAGTCCTACCTCTGCCGGTGTCCTGCTTCCCACCTTTGCTTTCTCCGGATCCGCTGCCTCTTTCAGGATCTCTTCCGGTGAGTTGATATCCAGGAGTTTTACTTTCTTACGGCGGGCTGTCGGAACTGCTTCGAAGAAATGTCTCCGGCAATGGGCAAGACAGCACACCAGGGTCACGTTCTCCACGCGGTTGTACCCGGTATAGCCATCGCATTCCAGCAGGCCACAAAACCCTTCCAGGAAGTGCGTACTTTTCCAGATATTCTCCCAAAATCACTTACCATTTTTCTTCATACTATTTCTGACAATTTCCACTTAAAGTATACTGTTCTACGAAAGGAGGACATTGCATATGTATTCACAAGAGAAGATACAACAAGCGATAGAAACGATTTTATCTGAACTTGGAAAATGGCAGTTATCAGCTTCTACAATTCAGGATTACCGTTTCCATTATCAGGAATTACTCTCTTATATTTCTGAAGCAAATATCACTGAAATCAAAGGGGAAACAATTCTCAACTTTTTGAAAATTCGGTTTGGCATTGAGGTTTCTGATTTTTATGTCAAGGGATTAGATCACCGTTCCAACAGGCGCCTCAGGCCGCTGGCTTTGTTGAACAGCTATATTGAAACAGATTCTTTTAATCCGGCGTGCCGCCAGGAATCCCCACCCTTTGCATGCCCGGATGGCTTCCTGGAATCTTATGAAGGCTTTCTGGAATACCTGATGAACAAAGGGCTGAAGCCGTCTACACTTCGTACAAACCGAAAAACTGTGGAGCGGCTGATTAATATCTCTCCAATGACGGGATTGGGTCAACGGATCTGATCTCAGCAGGGTCTGTGAATGACTTTTTTGCACAATTTGAAGACAACTCCTTAAAGCATAACGGAACAATCCTTTATGAACTTAGGAATTATCTTTCTTACCTTTTCCAAGAAGGTTTTCTGGAAATCAATCTATTAGATACCCTGCCACATTTGCGTGTGCCAAGACACGGGGGTCAGGATTTGTAAAAACGATAGGTTATTCATCGCTTACGGAAAAGATATTGCAGGCAAGGAATGCGCACGGATCACCTGTTGTGAGGAGGAAGATATGTCAGCTATGGATGGGGCGCGTATCCCTATGGAGCGTATGTGTACCCTGAACAAATGGAAGATGGTGGTCGAGGTTCTGATTCCCGGCGTGCTGAATGCAGGTGATATTGACAAGACGGATGACTACAAAAAGGCAGCGGCTCTGGCTGATGCGATTTAGGAGGAAGTATTTTTCCTTTATGAACAGAAGGCGTTTATATCTGCCGTCAATGGCAGGCACTTCCTCCGTGATTTAAAACGGTGGCTCCTGGGGGAGCCAAGGGAGTAATATTCTGGAAAAAGCGGCTACAGGATATGATAGCAGCCGCTCATTTCATTCCAGAAGTTTCAGCGATACTATATGTATCTATTCAGCTGAAGAATTGATATTTTGTTCCCTTTTTGCGTCCAAGGCTGCACGCACTTCCGGATATTTTTTGTCGAGTGTATAAAACATATTTATGATTCCTACTACGATAAAAAAAATTAACGGAATTACCAGATAGTTGACGCGAATGGCGTTGACAGCAGAAGGAAACTGTTCGTCTGCCCCGCCCACATAGCCATTGAAATTTAAAACAGCGGATGCAACCATAGTGATCACCGAGTTTGCAATCTTTACTGCAAAAGCGATTACTGACATCAGGATTCCTTGGGATCGAAAACCATGTTTAAACTCGCCATAATCTACCGCTTCTGCGGCCATTACGTAGATAATACCACTGATTATTGCAGAACCTAAAGAAATGGCTGCATTAAAGAACATCAGCAGAATAAAATTTTTGCCGGCAAAAAGAGAACATATACAACCTAGTGCACTGATAAAGCAGCTGGCTACAATCAGATTTTTTTTGCTGAATTTTCCAGCAAGCAACGGGCATACTATGGCAACTGGAAGGCCAAGTACGTTCATGATTGACATTAAAGGGGCGGCATATGCCTGATTTTCCAGATAATACTGACAGAAATAAATGGTCTGCGTATTTCGGAGAACAACGGCAGCAATTAGTAAAAAGAAGGTAATGGCAATAATTAGCCATGGGGCATTGGAAAAGGATTGAAGCATTTGCTTTGGGCTTAAATTTGTTTTTGTATCCGATGTTTGCGCAAGGCGCTCTTTCGTTGTTAAAGAACACATGATCAGTAAAGCTGCACCGATTATACCGAAAATAATAGCAAGAAGAAAATAACCTTTGGCTTCATCGGCGCCGCCAAGCAGCTGAACAAGACTAAGGGCAAACATCATGACACCCAGTTGTCCTACATTTGTGCCAATGGTTCCAAATACGTTCAGGTTCAACCGATCTTTTGGAACGTCTGTTTCATTGGAAAGCAGGGTGACAAGAGGAATATTTACTGCAGTATATGCAAGTGTAAAGAAAACATAAGTAGCTAGTACAACGAATAATAAATAACTAGCCATATCACTTGTCTGATTTTCCAGCTACTGCGTTAGATTTTCTAGCCGTAGCCACCGCTACGCCGTCGAAAATCTGCCTTGTATCTGAAAAATCATCCTGCGCGATATAGCCAGATACTTATTATTCGATGTACTAGTTACCGATTTTCCATTGAATGTGTTGCTGTTCGGATGGAAGCGTATGCGTTCCGTGATTAAAACGACATTTATATATAGTATAGAAAACAGCTAAAGGAGACGATGGAGAATTTTTCGGAGAAAAAATGACTATGGGAGCATAAAGTCATGGGAACCGATAACGATTATGCAAAAACGGTTTATTTGTACCTGAATAACATGTATTTTTTTCGATATTCTCTAGGAAGAACTTTAAAATATGCTTTAAATGCAGCTGTAAACTTACTCTGGCTGTCATAGCCGACAGCTTGCGCAATCTCTGCTATATTCATATTAGATTCTATTAACATACGGGCAGCTTGCCGCATTCGGTGTTCCTTAATATGTGCCGCAATGGAAGTTCCATAGACTGACTTAAAAGCATTTTTCAAAGTTGTCGGATTGATGAGATATTGTCTTGAAAGTTCCTCTATGGTAATTCTCTGCTCCATGTGCCGCAAAATCTGGTCATGAATTTTTCGAATTGTTTCAGTCAGCTCGGATTGATATTCAGTCAATTTGTTTTGGGGCGTAAACTCCATTTTGACAAGGTAAAGAAGCAATTCCAAAATCTTGATTTTTTGGAATGGAAGCATAAGCGTTTCAGGCTGGTTATAAAATGCAGAAAAAATACTTTCTGTCTGTTCATTTCCGGCAAGAAAGACAGGATTGTCATCTTTGCAGAATTTTTCGGGTAATATGGTTTCAAAAATACCAAGGTTTTTTAACAATTCGGGAGGAGTGTCAAAGGCTTCCTGCAGATCAATATAGATGCCAAGTCCCTGATATGTACCGTTTGGAAAGGTAAGTACAGAATCCGTACAGGCTTTCATGGTATGCAGGGACAAATCTCCCGGATTCAAATAAATTCGGTTTCCGCTTTTCATCTCCCACATCATCTGTCCGGCTTTGCAGTAGTTAATCTGAATGATGTGTGACAGAGCCTTATGCCGCACAGAAAAAGAATCGGTTGAAAAAGTAAGATAACATAACTCGATACCGGGATAAAGCGGAATGACAGTATTTGCCGCCTTCTGATAAAATCTTTCCATTTCTTTTTGTATTTTTACCAATTCACCATTCATAAGACAGACCTCACAATTCAGGGCAGGTGATTTCCATAACCTGCTCAATCATTTGATGCAGCAGACGACCTTGTTCTGTATCCGCGGCTCGATAATATACCTCTTTTCCTTCACGCCGACAAAGAATCAGACCGCTGTTTTTCAATGGTCTGAGATGATGTGACACTGCCGGGCTTGACATATGGAGCATGTCTGAAATATTAAGGACACATTCCTCCTGGTGGCATAGGAGCCAGAAAATTCGGATTCTGGTGGTATCGCCAAGCTGTTTAAAAACTTCAGCTACGGTTTGGAAATGGTCTACATGGTCTAGTTGTTTCTGGATTAGCGCAATCTGCGGTCCTTCTCCATGTCGGTGTGGTAATTTCATATTGTCCATATTATTTTTCCTTTCTTCTCGTTTGCGTTTCGCCCAAACGGAAATACTTTTCGCCCGTTTGGGAGGGAATGCTTTAGGGATATTGACGTGTGCTTTTCTCTGCATTATACTACAGCTATGATGATTAAACAAGTGCTTAATCACTGAATTTAAAAATAATAAGGAGGACTTTACAATGAAAAAGACTTACAAAATCGAGGTGGACTGTGCCAACTGTGCAAATCTGATGGAGGATGCAGCCCGTAAAACAGCAGGAGTACAGAGCGCGACGGTCAATTTCATGACACAGAAGATGATCGTGGAATTTGACGAAGGGCAGGAGCCGAAAGATGTTATGAAGAACGTGCTGGATGCCTGCAAGAAAGTGGAGCCGGACTGCGAGATTTTCCTGTAAGCCAGAGCTGCCCATGAAAAGGTGACACCCTGAAAATGCCCGGCTGCAGTTTTTGGGTGTCTTTTTTATCAAAAACGATTAAATAATTAAGCATATTTTGAAAGGAGTTTTTCCATGCAGGAATTAGTAATCAGCATATTGCTGACAGTTGTTATTATAATGGCTGCTGTACTTCTCATTTTTGTCGGCAGCCGCAAGGATGGTATGACAAAAAAACAGAGGGTTATGATGATCCGTATTTTGATTAGCGCCGGAATCTTACTGGCACTCCAGTTTGTTTCAGCAGAGATGTTTGATAAGGCTGATAGTTATTTATTTCCGTCCGCGGGAAGGTGGATTCGTTTTGCGTGCTATCTGATAAATTATTTTATCATCGGATATGACATTTTGAGGAAAGCGGCAAAAGGCATCAGAAACCGTCAGGTATTTGATGAAAGTTTTCTGATGGCAGTGGCTACGATTGGGGCGATGGCGCTTGCTATTTATGAGAACGGTGATTATCTGGAAGCGATTGCCGTTATGCTGTTTTACCAGATCGGGGAATGGTTTCAGGGCTATGCTGTGGGCAAGAGCCGCCGCAATATCAGTAACCTGATGGATATTCGCCCTGATTATGCAAATGTTGAGAGAAATGGGAAATTAGAGCAGGTTGATCCGGATGAGGTAGGGATTGGCAGCGTGATCGTTGTACAGCCGGGCGAGAAAGTGCCGATTGACGGAATAATTGTTGAGGGAGCTTCCAGTCTGAATACCAGCGCATTGACCGGGGAAAGTCTGCCCAGAGAGGCAAAAGTCGGTGATGAGGTAATCAGTGGATGTATCAGTATGACAGGAGTATTAAAGATACAGACAACAAAAGAGTTTGGAGAATCTACGGTTTCTAAGATTTTGGATTTGGTGGAAAATGCAAGCTCCCGCAAATCAAAATCAGAAGATTTTATCTCGAAGTTTGCGAAAATCTATACTCCGGCCGTCTGCTATGCAGCATTGGCGCTGGCATTCCTTCCTCCTGTTGTCAGAATGCTTTTTATGGGACTGTCTGCGGACCCCGGTGTTTGGATTTACCGGGCATTGACATTCCTTGTTATCAGCTGTCCCTGTGCGCTTGTTATCAGTATTCCTTTGAGTTTCTTCGCAGGAATAGGAGGCGCAAGCAAAGAGGGCGTGCTGGTAAAGGGTTCCAACTATCTGGAAATCCTTTCGCAGACCAGGTATGTTGTTTTTGACAAAACCGGAACGATGACAAAGGGTGTCTTTGAAGTAAATGGGATTCATCACTCCACCATAGACAATGAGAAACTGTTGGAATATGCGGCTCTTGCAGAGAGCGCTTCTTCCCACCCGATCAGCAAGAGCTTACAGCGGGCATATGGAAAAGAGATTGACAGAACCCGTGTGGCGGATATACAGGAAATCAGCGGAAATGGCGTGACTGCAAAAGTAGACGGCGTAAAGGTTGCCGCTGGTAATGACAAATTGATGAAGCATTTAAACATTCCTTATCAGGATTGTCATCAGACAGGTACGATTATTCACATGGCAGTAGGTGGGAAATATGCGGGACATATCGTAATCTCCGATATTATAAAACCTCATTCTAAGGCGGCAATTGCGGAATTAAAGAAAGCCGGGGTAGATAAGACCGTCATGCTGACCGGGGATGCAAAGAAAGTGGCGGATCAGGTTGCCGTATCACTTGGAATTGATGAGGTTTACAGTGAACTTCTTCCGGCTGACAAGGTAGAAAAGGTAGAAGAACTATTGCGGGGGAAGTCAGGCAGAGCAAAGCTGGCATTTGTTGGTGATGGTATCAATGACGCGCCGGTGCTTTCCAGAGCGGACATAGGTATTGCTATGGGCGCAATGGGTTCAGACGCGGCAATCGAAGCGGCTGACATTGTTCTGATGGATGACGATCCGATCAAGATAGCAAAGGCAATCAAGATTTCAAGGAAATGCCTGCGGATTGTTTATCAGAATATTTCGATGGCGCTTGTAGTGAAATTTGCCTGCCTTGCATTAGGGGCTGTGGGAATCGCAAATATGTATCTGGCTATTTTTGCGGATGTAGGTGTTATGATTCTTGCGGTTCTGAATGCGATCCGCTGTCTGTTTGTGAAAAAACTGTAAGGAAGGCGAAATAAAATATGAGAGCATTGATAGATACCTGTATTGTGATTGATGCACTGCAGAGCCGGGAGCCTTTCTTTTAGGAGGCCCAGGAGATGTTACATGTCACACACTGACCAATCACTACGCTGATTGGTCAGGAGGATGCACATAAAAGCTGGGATTCAGGCCGTCCATTGCCGTAGGCAATTTTAAATGACGGCCTGAGTTACAGGGCACGCCTGGTCAAGGTGTGACCTGTAACCAGGAGATATTTCTGGGAGCGGCAAATAAGCAGTTTGAAGGGTTCCTGACTGCTAAATATGCTACTGATATCCTCTTGACAACTGTGTTTTTCTGAATTATAATTGAAACATTGTTATGAATCGCTGTTACTAAAAGAGAGAAGGTGAACAGTTGGCAAAGCAGATTGAGGGCGTGTATGAGAGGATACTGGAATGCGCAAAAAAGGAGTTCCTCGAAAAAGGCTACACAGATGCCTCCCTGCGGACGATTGCCGCAGAAGCGGAAACAAGCACCAATTCCATTTACGTCCGCTTTAAAGATAAGGAAGGGCTGTTTGCCGCCATTGTGGAGCCGGTTTCAGAAGAGTTCATGTCCCGATGTCTGGATGTCCAGGAGACGTTCCATTCTTTTGACAGCGACGTACAGCGCAGGGAGGTTGGGAAGTACTCTTCTGACGCGATGCTTGGAATGGTGGATTACATCTACGACCACTTTGACGAATTTCGTTTGCTGTTGGATGCTTCCCATGGCACGAAGTTCTGTAATTTTGTGAATGGGCTGGTATCCATGGAAGAGGAATACACATGGAAGTGGCTGGAGGCAACAGGCTCCCGTATGGAACCTGCGGGCGGGCTGACTGCGGAATTTTATCATATGATGGTCACTGGTTATTTTGAAGGCATCTTCGAAGTGGTCCGCCATGGGATGGACAGGGAAGACGCAAAGAAATATGTCGCCATGATGGGGAAATACCACCATGGGGGATTTTTGGCAATCGTCGGGGAAGAAACGGCGGAAAGAAAATAGTTATTAAGGCTGCCAGAACTTGCAACAGGTCCTAAGCGCCGGTGGCGCTTGATTAGGACGGACCGAAGCGGAGCGTAGACCAGGCAGCCTTAAAATAAGCCAATAAGTTAGTGAAAGCTAACTATACAATAGAAAATTAAAGTGCAAATTTTCTATTGTCAAAAACCAAATAAGCCTGCAAATAAAAAGTCAATAGAAAATTGAATATTTTTTGAAAAAGTTTTATGTAGGAAAGATGCGTACAACAACCAGACCACCGTAGAACGCTGGTTTTGTGGATGGTATGATTATGTAACTCTGTTATTGTGGAAGTGAAGCCAAATATTCTTTAACTCTACCGTAGTAAATGCGGAGAAACTTATTGGCCCCGGCAGTCATGTAGACATAGTAAGGTTTCCCTTGCGCCCGTTTCTTATCCATGAATAAGTACACGGGGTCGTCCTGAGGCTTTGTCTTAATCAGGACATCCATGATCTGGAACAAGGTCTTGCGAAGCACGGGAGAACCATGTTTCGATGCATGGACGCTTTTCTGGGAGTAATCGCCTGATTCATTGACGCCAGGATCGACACCGGCAAATGCTGTAATCGCATTCCTATGGGTAAAACGTGCAACATCTCCGATTTCAGCCATCAATTGAGGACCGAGAGACGGTCCAACGCCTTTCATGGCCATGACGACGGAATATTCTGGCAGTGTGGCGGCTGTTTCGTTCATGAGGGTGCGGAGCTGTTCGACGGTCTTGGAAACAGCATATAATTGTTCAGTTGCCCGCTTGAGGATTTGTTTGGTAAAGTCATCTTTTGGAAGTACAGGAACCAGTTCCTTGGCTGTTCCATGGATTTCTTCAGCTTTTGCCCTGCTGAAGTTGTACTTCTTGCGGCGGCACCATTTCTGATAATGCTCAACAAAGGCATTCAGGGACATCTTACGGACACAGTCCACATGCCAGTATGTAGCAGCGAAGTCGACCCATTTCTGGCTGCCATCTTCACGGGCGGGGCTGTCAAAGTAGGTGTTCGCTCCTGGATATGACTGGTCAAGGAGAGCGATCAGGTTATTTTTCATGGCAGTCTTATGCTTCATGTAGAAATCAAACTGTCGGTTCATGGTCTTTAATTGATTGCGTATTTCATCCATAAGACCATATTGTTTTAGTTTTTCCCATCTGTCAAGAGTGTATCGCGCAATTTTGAGGGAATCAGCTTTGTCCGACTTCACTTTACGGAGGGAGCTGTCTCCATCCTGGTAGTCGTGTATCAGCTGGGGATTAATGGTGCTTACAAAGAGCCCGGCTGCCACAAGCTCACGAGCAATGGGTTCATGGTATCGGCCGGTACATTCCATAACGATACGGGATTCTCCATCAAGAGAATGAATCCGATCAATCAGTGACTGGACATCACCGGACAGATGAGAGATTTCAAAAGGTTTAGCCACGACTTCCCCGCCAGGGCGGAGGATGGACACCATGCTTTTTCGTTTGGAAACATCAATACCGACTGCGTTCATATTCATAATTGTGTCACTCCTATCTTTGGTATGCAATGGTAGGCACCAGTTTTACTCATTGCCTATTCAATCTACTGTGGTGTGACGCGGACGCACCTTAAAGGTGGTTCAACCTGCATAAAACGAATGCTGCGAATGAGGAGCTGGTTATCAGACTTATTTACGGACGCGAAGTCCAAGGAGGAATCCGATATACCGATTGCTCTCTACATTCTAACAGCTTAAGCAACAAGATGGGTAATTCCTTACTGGCTGTAAGGGATATTAACCATAAATATATTGTAGTAGGAGGAACTGATATGCAGAAACAAAATCCGCTGCTCCGCATATGGGGCTGGGGAAGCGGATTTCGTGCTTGGAAGGAAAGAGGCTATCGGCTGGAAACTGATGCTATAGTATGCAGAAAAGCTGCCAGCGGAAGGTTTTCTGTAATGCATAGGATTTGGGTATATTTTTTGATAAAGCTGTGCGGGGTACAGGAAGAATAAGGGGCTGCATGGCGGCTCCTGTAAAAAGAGGTGTTATGATGGATTACAGAGAAAAGGATGAAAGGAGTATCTGCCGCACCCTGTGCAGTGAATCAGGCAGGCCCTCGGAATACGGACCGGAAATACACAGGTTCCGAAATGACAGGGGTGATGCAGAGGTTGATTCCTACAAAGTATTTCCGGGAATTGAGCTGAATATTTACTCTGTGCATATGGACATTTTTTTCTTCGGAGCAGAAGGGCAGGGGAATTTTATGGAAATACACCACTGCCGTGAAGGGAGGATGGAGCAGTGGAGGGAGGATGGGAGTGCCTATATTATGCCGGGTGACCTGTCCGTTACGGTAAAAAGACAGCGTTCCAGTGAATACAGCTTCCCCCTCTGCCATTACCACGGCATTTCCATATGCATTGATACCGATGCCGCGCCGGAGTGCCTTTCCTGCTTTCTGGAGGATGTAAATGTCCGTCCTAGGGAACTGGCCAGGCGGCTTTGCGGGAAAGAAAACTGCTTTATTATCCGTTCTCAGGCTTATATCGAGCATATCTTTTCGGAGCTGTATTCGGTGCCGGAAGAATGCAAAAAAGGCTATTTCAAAATAAAGGTTCTGGAACTGCTTTTTGTGCTTGGGAGCGTCAGCCAGGAAAAGAACAGCGCGCCCGCCCTTTCGCTGTCAAAAATGCAGGCGGACCTTGCCAAGGAAGCCGCCGCATGGCTCGCGGAGAATTTAGACAGGCAGGTATCCGTTTCTGAGCTTTCCGGAAGGTTCCATGTATCGCAGACCCATCTCCAGAACGCATTCAAAGGCGTGTATGGCGTTCCCGTGAGCTCTTATATCCGGATTTTGAAAATGCAGTCTGCCGCCCTTCGGCTGATCCATACGGACGCTGCCATATTGGAGATAGCCTCCGAATTTGGGTACAGCAATGCGGGGAAATTTGCTTCTGCATTTCAGAAGATCATGGGGGAGACTCCGGGCGAATACCGGAAAATGCACGGCAGTATGGAATGGCAGTGACAGCTGCTCCAAAACGGCGCTACCCAAATGCCTTTCCGCAGAGTGTTGTTTTGGAGCATTTTTCTGTTTTGACGGAGCGGAAAGGAAGGAAAAAGGATGCTATCATTTTACTGTGCCTTGTAAGAGGATCTTATTTTTGATAATAGGTTAGTCTATACTAACTGAAAGGAGATGAAGCGGATGAGCGTGGTGATTGTCGGAGGAAATGAATGTATGGTCCGTCAATATAAAGAGCTGTGCGGAGAATACAAATGTAAGGCGAAAATATATCCCAAAATGGCAGGGAACCTGAAAAATATTGGGCAGCCGGATCTGCTTGTGCTGTTTACAAGTACAGTTTCCCATAAAATGGTACGCAATGCATTGGAGCAGACGAAAGGAAAGCCGGTAAGGACGGTCCGTTCCCATACAAGCTCCATAAATGCGCTCCGGGGAATCCTGGAAGGCCATATAGCGGAAAGTGGGGAGAGTATGTATGTCTGAGGAAATATTTGTCCACTACTGTTCACCGACACTGGCAGGAATAAAAACGGCAAATTTATTTTCATGCCGCTTTGAAGATGAAAAAGAAATGAGGGACAGCGTCCGCAGGCTGAACGTGGCCCTTGTGAAAAGGGGGATCAGGGTTCTTCCCCTTCGGTATCGTGACGGGTGCGCGCTTATTTATCCGTAGTTCCCGCTACATAATTCCCTCTACACGCCCTCAAGACAATCTGATAACAGCATAAAGCCCTTTATTTATGGGATTTTCTTCCATTTTTATCTTGCAATTTATCTATGATGTGATACTATGTAGATAGAATATTTTTTATTTCCCTCTACAGAAAGGAACATATCATGTATATAGCATACAGCAT
>CAJSZT010000060.1:0-28919 GCA_910573785.1 Lachnospiraceae bacterium
TTTATCCATACATTCCTGTCTTCGTAGCAGTATTCCATCAGGAAACCCCTGTAAAAACAGGGGTTTCCTAGTATATTCTTTGTATCAAACGTGTCGTCTTGACATGAGCGGGACGATGGGATCGATACGGTCAACTGGATCTGTGAACAGCCATGGTGTGAAGCAGTCGGCTACTGGGGAGCTTCTTACACCGCCCTGACGGGATGGGCTTTTGCTGATGCGGCAAAGGGAAAAGTAAGCTCAATGTTTTTAGTGCATTATGGTACGGATCGCTTTGCTTCCGCTTATCATAAAGGCCTGTTCCATCATGACATATTGACCTCCTGGTCGATGCAGAATGCCGGACGCCCGGTCGACGCGGATTATATTTCCTCCTGCCGGTACCTGCCGCATATTGAGGTAGATGAAGCGCTCTGGGGAGGGAAGCTTTCCTGGTACCGGGATTATATTTCCAACGAATATCCGGAAGACGCGTACTGGCAGCAGGGATGGTGGAAACAGCTCCGGGAGATCCCTTCGAAAGTGGAGATTCCTCTGTACATTTTAAGCGGGTGGTATGACCACCATCATGAGAGCGCTATGAAGACCTGGAGCCGCCTGAGACGTGAAACCCGGAAAATGAGCTGGCTGGAAATCGGCGGATGGAATCACGGCCTGCAGCCGGTGCTCCAGGATAAAAAGGTAGAGAATATAGAGAATGTGGAAGCCGTCAAGGCGCTTACCTGGTTTGAACTGACATTGAAAAAGAAGCAGGTGCCCGAACAGAAAATCCGGTATTATGTTCCGGGAAATGACTGCTGGATGGAGGCGGATTCCTGGGAGAAAATCCTGCGTCAGAACCAGACCCTTTATCTGGACGCCGATCATCAGTCGCTTTGTCAGGACGTGTCCGGTCTGCCGACAAGTACATGCGGCTATACATATGATCCGGATGATCCCGTTCCCACAAATGGCGGTGACTGCACGCTGGCAAGCTGGCTGAAGACCGGAAGTCTTCTGCAGGAAAAGCCAGGATGGAGGGAAGATGTAGTTTCTTTCCTGTCGGAGCCTCTGGAAAAAGAACGGATCATCAACGGACAGATCGAGGTGGAGCTGTGGGTCAGGACGGATCGGGAAAATACGGCCTTTTTCGCCAGCATTGATGAAATGACCCCGGAAGGAAACTCTTATCATATCCGTACATCCGGTACGACCATCCGTCATGAATTGCCACGGGGAGAGCGGTATGTACCGGGAACTCCAGTGAAGGTGACGTTGGATATGAGCGATATCTGTTATGCCCTTCCCGCAGGCTCCCGCATCCGCATTGATGTGACCTCCTCAGATTTTCCGCAGTACCATGCCCACAGCAACCAGCCGGGAGATTGGGCAGAGGCAAAGGAAAATGTCATTGCCCATCAGACGATCCTGACCGGAAAGGATTATCCGAGCTGTGTGAAAATACCTTGTCAAAAGACATGATGGATATTGAAATGCCGGAGATGAATGGTCTGGAGCTTGCCGCGAAGATACGGCTTCCATGCTTTTCCGGATAAAGAGGCGGCATACGGTGAGGTTTTCCGCGTCCTGAAACCGGGCGGCATACGGCGGATGGTATAAGCTGCCCTGTGTGGAGATCGATAACCGAAAGGTGCTGTTAAAGGATGGGCAGGGACAGTCCGGCTGGAAAAGGCAGCAGTAAAGCCGTTCCGGGTGGAGATTGTGCTGCGTTCAGGCGAACAGACAGCAGTGGGTTGTGCATATTATACAAATATAAAGGATGCATTTTTTGTGTAAAATCTCCTTTGATTTTCATCCATATGATGATGTATAATTACTAAGGAAAGCATCTGATTCATCACAACAAAAAAGCAGGAAAAAACCTGCTTTGAATCTGATGATTTCCAATTGTACCGGATCGCGTCCGGGTAGCCAGTATGGGAAATGTATCCCTCGCATCTTGGGAAAATGTCTGTGGGAAGCCATGTGAATGCGCTTGGAACCAATGCTTTTTTGTGCAGGATGTTATCCGCCGGATAAATTTAGGCATGCTTCGCAGACCTTCCGCTGGGAGGCCTTTAAAAAGGTTATGGAATGAGAATTTTTATTTTCAGGAAGTACCGGCATACGTCCTTCCTACCGGCTTCATATTATGCCCGCCGCATACAGGGCAGATACGGATATTTATATTCCAGACCGCCTGGAGAAGTTCGGCCATACTCATACCAGTATAGCGAGACCGAAACCTCTGGCCGCCCTGGAGTGAAAAGATCAGCTTCAGGTTCTTGCCCTTATAGCGGTTATTCAGGAATCCGTAATAGCGGATTTTCTGAAATCCTGCCGGGAGTACATGCATCAGGAAACGGCGGATGAATTCCATATGCCCCAGCGTGATTCTGCGCTTCGGATCACCAGGCCTGCGCCCCCTTGCAGAAAAAATGACCTGTGCGTCTGTTACGGAGAGGATCCTGCTGTTAGAGATTGCGATCTTATGTGTATAACGGCCGAGATATTCAATGGCATTGCCGAAGCCGTTAAAAGTTTCTTTTATGTAAGGGCACCAGTCTTTTTTGTAAAGGCTGTCCCGGAGTTCTTTCCACTCATAGGAATTGCGCGGCTTTTCACAGGAAGCGGAAAACAGGAGCTCCTTGTGCTGGTAAAGCTGGTCCAGGCCCGCAAGATATTTTCCTTTGAACAGATCCCGCAGGACATGGACCGGAAGGAAGAACGTTTCTTTAGAATGCCGTATCTTATGGTCTGGTGTCAATCCGCCGCCAGAAAGGATACAGTGCATATGGACATGATAGGAAAGCTCCTGGTTCCAGGTGTGGAGGACCTGTATGATCCCTGGGGTCGCGCCGAGATATTTTTTGTCTTTGCAAAGTTCCAGAAGTGTCTGTGAGCAGCATTTGTGGAAAAGGGAGTAGAGCAGCTTCTGGTTACAGTAAAGGAGTGGGTTGAGTTCATGGGGAAGCGTAAAGACTACATGGAAATAAGGGGAGTCGATCACTTCGGAACGGCGTTTATCCACCCAGACTTCTTTTAACACTGCCTGACAGTTGGGACAGTGCCGGTTGCGGCAGGAATTATTATGGACCTCCGTATGCCCACAGTCCTCACAGACACTGACATTACAGCCCAGGCTTCCAGACTTGCACCGAATGAGGGCATGGGCGGCTTTTTTCTGAACCTCCGACTGGTTTGTGCCGTTTTCGCAGAAAGCCCCGTAAGAAGACTGAAAGATTTTCTGGATGGGAAAACGGGAGGCTGTGCTGTCCTGGGGGCATGCGGAGAGCCCAAATATTCCCTGGAGTTTTCGGTTAGCCACGGATTCCACCTCCCAACTGGTCAAAGGGATTTATGGTCGCGTTACGCGAAGGCTGCGCGAGATGGAGATAGATGGTAGTGGAATTCAGCGAGCGGTGTCCAAGCAGGGACTGCAGGGTGACCAGGTCCATGCCGTTTTCATAACTGTGGGTTGCGTATGCGTGCCTGAAAGAATGGGCGCAAAGCCTGCCATCGATACCGAGTTCCTTTTTCTTCTGCAGAATGACACGCTGCAGCCACTGTTTATCCATTGGTGCATCCAGGGAACGCTGCTGTGTGAAAAGCCATTGCCGCGGCCTCTGCCCAACTGGCAGGGAAAGCCAGTAATTCACGATCCGGTCCCTGATGGAAGGGGTGAGTGGAACATAACGGTCGGAATGGTTCTTCGAGCGCTGGATATAGATCTTTCCGGCATCAAGGTAGATATCGGAGCATCTCAGATGGCAGAGTTCATCCAGCCGCATGCCGGTGGAATAAAGAATCGAGACGGCAAGATTGGCTTTTGGGTGATCAAGAGACTCCAGGAAACGCCGTACCAGATTCCGGTCTGGTACAAACGGAAGATATACATCAAATCTACGGAAAGGTACTTGTGTCTTATCCCAGGCCTGGTGCAGGACATAGGTCCAAAAGAACTGGAGGTTAGAAATGCCCAGATTTACTGTGCGGTCAGATAAAAAGCGTTCTTTCTGTATCCAGCGCAGGAAATTCCTGACAACCTGCCAGGAAGCATCCTCAGGCCGGATATTCATGGAAGAAAGGAACAGTAGATAGGGTTTGATATAGGTTGTATAACTGCGGATTGTGTTAGAAGCCAGGTTTCTTGCCTGAAGCATTTCAATAAACATAGATAAATAGTCCATGATAGTCCTCCTTGAAAAATGGAATGAATGATGGTGTAGATCAGAGTAAGAGCATTTTTCAAGGCGGTGGTCTTGGAGAGAAATAAAATATGTAGTTGTTGATTGTCCAAATGTATGATAAACTAAGCATAGCAGTTCTTGTGTTATGTGATTGTTTTTTTTGGTGATTTAACAATACAGCATAACTACAAAAACTTCTACTTTTTTTGAAAGATAGAAGGAAAAACTACTAATTTTTAGGAAATATGTACCTACTCTGGCCATCGCGCCAGCGATTTGGTACAATGAAACCGACAAATCGAAGCTTGGGAGGTATTTATTTTGAAAAAAATCGGAATTACAGTCATAAAGTCCCTAGGCTTTTTTCTGGGATGGGCAATATTGGTTTCTTTATTGCCGTTATCATCTTCAAAGGAACCGGCTATATGGAGATTATGGGTAGAAATTACACCGCTATTGGCAATAGTAGCTTTTACTCTCGGCTTTTGGCTTGCTGAAAAGAAAGACGTAAAATTGCATTTGTTCGATAATCCAGCAAAAGGAGTGGTATTGGGAGTAATCACAGGGATTGTATGGTTAGCTATTCCTGTTTTCGTAATGTATGCAGCAAAAATTATCCATTTTGACGGAACTAATTTCATTAACTTATTTCCTGTCTGGATGTTGGCAGTATTTCTAAATACAATTATGCAGGAGCTTCTTGTTCGTGGTTATTTGTATCAAATGCTGAAGCAAAAGCACAATATAATTGTTGCTGCGATTGTGACAACAATACTTTTCACAGCATTGCATGGAGGAGCATTTGAAGCGGGTGTTATTCCTGTTTTAAATGTACTTACTATGAGCTTGCTTATGACAGTAGTCCTTGAATATAGCGGCTCTATTATAGCGCCAATTATTATGCACTTTTTATGGAATGGAATTGGTGCATTAGTTTTAGGCGGTGTGTCGCTTGCTGATGACTACCCCAATCTGTTTGTTACGACTTTTACTGGGAGTGATATTTTATCCGGCGGATTTTGCAAAATCGAAGGAAGCATTATAGTTCTAATTGTCAACGTGGTTTTGATTGCCATTTTTATATTCTTACAAAAGAAAAAAATAAAGTCATAAAATTCGAATTTGTAAAAATGGAAAATTATAAGAGGAGGCCTGGCTGTTTTTTTGATTCTCGTCACAGGTGTGATTGGGGGAGTCCTCCTGTCCGGCAATAACCAGAGTACGGAGCCGCTGAGCCAGGAAGTGATGGATTATGCCCCTGTGATTCATTTCATATGGTCATTCAGTGTTTATTATTCCAAAGTGAATGTGGTGATATACTGGAAAATTAGAAGTAGCTGAACCTTTGTGCCAGTTTTTGTAATGGATGCCATCTATCAGAGCTTTGAAAAATAAAGGATAAAAGAGCGGCGTCCTTTTCACGGCACGGGATGCGGCATGACTGGCTTGCGTCTTTTATGATGAGCAGCGTGCTGTTAAATCCGCAGCTTCTTAATTTGTAGTATGGCGCTGGGGGAACGACAGCGGCAATGCATTTGGTGTCGTGCATGATATGTGGCATTGCAGCCGGACTGGCGGCTAATATAGCGGTCTGAAAAAGAATCAGGATGAGAAGGCATGAAAACGTTTGCCGTTCTCCTTTTTGTATACAACATAGTAAGTCACATGAAATTCCGGATCCGCAATCGGTACACGAACTCGTTCCATTCCTGAGTTTTCATGTCCGGAGGGCGCTTCCGGCTTCGTCTCATTGAGGGATGGGCTGGCCGTGTCCGGCGGCGTGTCAGGATATGCGACGGTGGTAAAGACCGATATCGTAGAGTTGGCGATCAATTCCTGGAATGGATAAGTTTCCGCTTGTATGAAAAATCTGGAATCCGGCATTTTTTCGGTGACCAGGTCGTGCCAGAACCCGATATCCCGGAGCAATAACATATTTTCACCATTCATTTCCCGGACATGCAGGGATTTCCGTCCGGCAAACCGATGATTCTTGTGTAAGTAGAAAAAAAAGCTGTTCTTCACATAATTTCTGAAAGGACAACTGGTCATTTTCCGGGGGAAAGGGTAAAATGATCAATTGATATGTATCGTCTTCCAGTCCATATAACAGCTGGGGGATTTTTTTTAATTCAGTAGAAATAGAAGTATCAGGACAAGCTACGGTGATACGCTGAACAAGTACGGAGATTGGAACCGGCGCGCAGGAACCGATCGAAACAGTGCGTTTTTTTCGGTCAAAATCCTGAACATGCCGCAGCATGCCTGCGTATTGGCGCAGGAAGACCTCGGCTTCCGCAGCCGCAAGCGTTCCCGCTTCTGTCAGAGAAAGGCTGTTCTTTGTCCTGATAAATAAACAAACACCAAACTCAGATTCCAGTTTCTGCATCCCACGGGTCAGAGTAGACTGGGAAATGTGGAGTTTCTTCGCGGTTTCGCAGAGAGTTCCTGTATGAGAAAATATCACAAGCTGTTCCAATGTCTTTAAATCAATCATGGTCGTTCCTCCTGCCATTTTCAGTTTAACATGCTCGAAGGCAGGTGTAAATACACAGATGTTGCTACAGGTATATTGTTACAGGTCATATCTTGACCGGGCATGCTCCGTAACCAGGTTTCGTTTTATGCAATCTGGATTTCATAATCCGCATTGTACTTTTGGGGAAATTCTTATTATACTGAATAAAAGTAGAAGGGAGATGCATTTATGAAACGAATTGTAAAATGGATTGCGATCGCGGCGGGTGTCTTGTTGGTCATTGCAGGGATCGGAGGATTTTTCCTTATTAGAAATATGCAGAGCATGATGGGCGGGGAGGTGGAACTGAGCTATACTCATGAGCAGCATGAGCAAGAGAATGAGGGCAGTATCGTGTATATGACTGCAGAGATCACCCCGGAAGCCCTGATGGAGATCTATACCGCATTGGGCACAGGGCTGGAAGGCAATCAGACCGCGGTCAAGCTGTCCACCGGAGAACCTCCGGCCAGCAACTATCTGGATCCGAATCTGATCAAAGAACTGGTACAATCTGTAAACGGCACTATTGTGGAATGTAATACAGCCTATGGCGGCTCACGGTCAGAAACAGCCATGCATTATCAGGTGGCGGAGGATCATGGTTTTACAGAAATTGCGGATGTGGTGATCATGGATGAGGACGGTTCGGCAACGATTCCGGTAGAGGGCGGAACCCGTCTGAAAGAAAAGCGTCCGCTGATCCTGTAGCATTGGATCAGGCCTGCGTGGATCTGATCTATCAGGCAGAGGGGAGAGAAGCTCTGGTCAGCCGCATGGAGAGCCGCAATGCGGAGCTTGTTCTTGAGCATGGGGAGGAGATCGGACTGGGAAGCCGTTCTTATCAGTTAAAGAGGATTGACGGCTGATTTTTGTAACGCATCCAGCCCATTGAAAAGCCGCCTGACGGTAATGGATGCCTGAAACCGCTGTTTTACTGGAAGGATGCCTTGCGGCAAGGCGCAAGGCATCCTTGAATAACAGATCCTACCTTATGAAACGGCCGGATGGCCATAACGGGATGCCCTTTGGGTATAGGAATTAGAAGAGGAGAGATGTCTGCATGATGTATAATCCCCAGCTTGAAACATTTATCTGTGTGGTCGATTCCGGGAGTTTTAGCAAGGCTGCGGAAAAGCTGTATATCACAGCTCCTGCGGTCATCAAACAGATCAATTCCCTGGAAAGCAGCCTGGATCTGCATTTATTTGAGAGGACACACAGGGGGCTGATCGTGACGGAAGCAGGGAAGTCCCTGTATCAGGACGCAAAATACCTGATCCAGTATTGTAAGGATTCCGTATCACGGGTCCGGAACGCGCAGAACAATCAGGAGGGAGTGATCCGGATCGGAGTGTCGCCCATGACTCCGCCCCAGGTGTTTATGACTTTATGGCCGAGAATCCAGAAGTATTGCCCGGATCTGAAGTTTAAACTGGTTCCTTTTGAAAATACGCCGGAAAACGCGCGGGAGATCCTGGGAAATCTGGAGCAGAATATCGATGTGATCGCAGGTATTTTTGACGATACCATGCTGAGTCTTAGAAAATGCAGCGGCATGCAGATCAGTAAAGAGCCGTTCTGCTGCGCCGTAGCGCTGCATCACAGACTGGCCGGGAAAGAAACGCTGACGATGGAAGATCTGTATGGGGAGAATATGCTGTTGATACAGCGTGGGTGGAGTAAATATGTGGATATTCTCCGGGATGATCTAAGGGAACGTCATCCGCAGATCCAAGTGATAGATTTTGAGTTCTATAATCTGGAGGTATTTAACCGCTGTGAGAACAGCAATGATGTTCTGCTGGCAATTAAAAACTGGGAAAGTGTGCATCCGCTTATGAAGATCATACCGGTGGAATGGAACTACAGTATCCCATACGGCCTGCTGTACTCCATGGAACCCTCCGAAAAAGTAAAGAAGCTGTTATCCGCTGCCGAAAAAGCGATTGCGGAGGGCGGAATGTCCTGAATCAAAACATATAACCGGCAGGTTTATACTATGTGTCTGTGGATACAAAAGGAGAGATCGGATGGGAATCCGGTACATGGAAAGCGTCAGGAAGGCCCGATGCCCATGTGATCGAAGTGCTGACAGAATCTACTTTGCCGGCATATAAAGCGTATCTGCGCAGGGTAGGTGTCTCCTATATGATCTGTGGAAAAGAGAATCTGGACTGCGGGGCTGCGGCGGAAAAGCTGGCTCAGCATTTTGGGATTGAAAAGGTATTGGTCTGCGGGGGAGGAATGGTGAACGGGCTATTTCTGCAGGCAGGGATTATTGAACCATTGGGAGCAGGGGGATTGTATTTGAATTATCGGACAAGAGGATGAAAAAAATATGGTTTGCGGCCCTGACCTTGCTGACATGGTATTTTGCCGCAATGTTCAGGGCAGACATGCTTATGATATCGGCAGTCTTACAGCTGCTGATTCTCTTAAGCATGCCGGTATGTGTACGTTACCTGAAAAGAAACATGAAAATTCAATCAGATTCCACTCCGAAATGCCGGGGGTAGATGCCAATGGAAAATCGGAAGAACAGATTGCGGCAGAGAGACTTTCCAGCATGGAAAGCTGGATGAGGGAGTTTGGGCTTGTGATAAACCTGCGGGAACTGGGAGCGACAGAGGAGATACTTGAGGGTATCGCAGACGGAACTGTTATTAGGGATGGCGGTTATAAAGTGCTGAACCGTGATGAGGTGCTTGAGATTCTAAAAGCAAGTCTGTAGAGATTTTTATCAAAACAAATGAATATAGAAAGTAAGAGGATTTTGTGGGAAAGAGCTGTCTTCTTGAAAAAATCCGGGCTGGCGGTAATCAGTGTATCCACAAACCGTCCCGCCTAATCAGTGTCTGATATGGATTTACTTTCAAGACGCGGCGGCAAAGGGTATCATGGCACGCAACCAACTGATTGAGCAAGTAAACAATTTACGAGGATTGGATAAGGAGTTGCCACAGCATATAACCGTTGTGAATTATGACTCAGAGTGGCCGTTAAAATATGCAAGAGAACGGGGCTATATTATTGAAATACTGAAAGATAACTGCATTTCTGTTTATCATATTGGGAGTACATCGGTTCCGGGATTGGCTGCTAAACCAATTATTGATATTACGGTGGTCGTTAGAAGCCTTGAGAAGGTAGATACCGTTGCAGAAAAGTTTCCAGACATAGGCTATGAATATCTCGGCGAATTTGGAATAGCGGGTAGACGCTATCTTCGCAAAGGCGGTGATGAACGAACTCATCAAATTTATATTTTCCAAGCAGATGATTGGAATAATAGCAGGCGGCATCTTGCATTCCGGGACTATATGCGTACCTATGAAAAAGAGCGAGGCGAATATGCAAAAATCAAAAAAGACCTTGCGCAAAAGTTTCCCCATGAAATGCGATTGCAAATATGATCCTAAAACCCGGATAATAAAGACTCGAATCAATCGTTACTAAAATCCGACTATCCTCGAAGTTTTATACCAAGCTTTTCCACAAACAACATATCTCTTTTCGTTTCTTCTGTCCGCCATCCACTCTTTTTCTTGCCGGACACTTTTGTTTCTTCTATTGCATCAAACCACGATAGTATATTATGCATGGAAGTTTTTCGAATCCAATTTTTCAGTTGCTTTTCTTCCTTCAGTTTTTCTCCGGTATCATGCTTTACATCACCATTTGGTATCGCCAACGTATCACGTAAGTTCCTGAGCATTGACGCAAAACTCTCATGCATACTTTGGGCAAGAAACCGCGCCAGGATCTGACCGTCGAGTGTATCATCGTCCCATATCCTGGGATGATTTCCTCCGGTATGACTTTTACTATTCTTGAAATCCTCCTCAACATACTCTCGTGATCGGTATTTCTCCAGTGCCCTGTTTGTATCCTTTTCCTTCGATGCCACGAGTATTATGAAACCATGATATCTACATCTTTTCTCATATGCTTTTTTCTTGACTTCGACCCTAGTTATCCGTTCACCCCAATAACTGATTTCCATGTACTGGTCAGCGAATTTCTGGTCTTCTGGAGTAAGATATGCTCCTGACAGAAGATCTGATTTTACAGCATCGAACTGCATTCTGAACTTAATATCTTCCTCCGCTTTTTTTAGCGAGCTGAAGTAGATGTGAACATATACGCATCTGGAAAGGATTTCTGTATCCCCCTTTTCAAGACCGCTTTTCTTACTGGCCCTTTGTCTCTCATACGCAAAATCATGAATCTGCATGACGGTGACTCCCGAGAACTTCGGGTCACAATGTATGATCTCTCCACCGTTCATGAGTTTGTCTCTGTATTCATTTATCAGGGGCTGGGTCCATTTTGTGTCTGTCGGGATATGCATAATAAACGGGTAGCTATTCTTTATCATCATAATCATGTTGCTCTCGGCGGAATACCCGCTGTCTGCCACGATCTCTACCTTGGGACACCCGAGGATGTCTAGCTGTTTGAGTGCATTCTCCACAGTGGTTCCGTCAGAAATATTTCCCGGTATCCTCGCATAGGCAATTGGCTGCCTTGATGTTATGGAATATATCTCAACAATCTTATAGACATTTTTTATCAACTTATCCTTATGGGGAGCACTCCTTCCTACATTCAGGTTTTCAGACTCCGTGTATATGGTCGTCGAATCCAAAGCCAGCAACTCCCCGTCCCCCATCGTTTCTGCCCTGTGTTTGAAAACGGACTGTTTGATGCTTTCATTGTAACCAAGGTAAACAAAAAGGTCATGATACATATCCTGCGATATGGACGAATCACGGTACGGAAGCAGTCCGGCATATTTCGTAGTCCATGCCCTGATTCCCGGCCATGTCTCCCCATCAGTTGCAAAGGCATACCACGCCAATGTCTGGAGCTTTTGCGCTATGCCACGATCTCTTCCTACAGCTTTGTTGATTTCTGCGGTAATGCCGGACTTATCTGCAACATGGGAAACGATGTCAAGCATTCCGACATGTCTTCTGGTTATCTCAGTGGGCGTCACCCCGGAGCCTGATGTATGATCGGCCATACGTCTTTTCGGCCTTGTATCTACAATCTCATCAGTACCATTAACTATTTTTCCGATTAAAACCTTCGAAATGGTGTCGCTATACTTCTTATTTGGATCATATTTCGTTTTACGTTCATATATATAGATATCACCATTTTTTTGCCGTTCCCTTATAATTCCGACATTTATGGCACCTGAAGCTTTTCGCGGCATAAGATGTCCCCTTTCGTTTCGAGTCTCCTTTTATTATATGCGTACTCGTTATAAAAATCAACATCTTATGTCCAAAAAGCCTTATAATAACAGTATTTGTGGTGTCTTTATGACCCGACTCTAACCGAAATCAAACGTTTCGAGTCTCCTTTTCCCGGGTTTTGGGATATGATAACAAACGGCGAAAACAAATTCACAAAAGATAATAAAAGTTTCAACATTTCTGATAAGTTTTTCTACATTATCTCCTAATATAATGATAAAATCATAATAGAAATATAGCTGCGGGGATAAAGCGATGTTTGAACGGTTCTTTATGAACAGATCATTAAAATCCAGAATTACATTTCTATATATTTTATTTGCGGTGGCGGTAGTGGGCATCATTACTTTTTATGCGTATTATTATACGGTCGGCCTGCTGAAAGTAAAAGAGGAGTCGATTCTGGAAGATTCCATTGAATATCTGGAAAGTGTAAATGAAACGAGAGATATGAAAAAGCCGTTTATCGCAGGATGTATTTCCGGCGCTGTCGGCGCATTGATCCGTGGCATTCTTTGACGCGAGAAATTATGTGTATGCAGGCCTTCCCGGCATCCTGACCACCGTAAATGCCATCAGCAGTGAGAACCCGATGTCTTTCCCGGGAATAATGATCGGCTGTGCGGCTGCGGCAGCGTCTGGAAACGCATCTGTATCAGCTTCCGTTCCGGCTAAAGCAGAGGAAGTGACGATCTATGCTCCGATGAACGGAACCGTGAAAGTATTGGAAGATGTAGAAGATCCGGTATTTTCATCCGGTGGGATGGGGCAGGGTGCCGCAATCATTCAGGATGAAGGGAAACTTTATGCACCCTTTGACGGGACTGTAAGTATGGTGTTTGAAACACTTATGATAAGATGCAGCCTATATATCAGTCTTTGTAAAAATAACCACTCACTGTTTCATATCAATTTATAAATATTTTGCTCCATAAGAGTTTAAATAAACCGGCAGGAAAGCAAAATTGTTCCTGCCGGTTTATTTTTTAGTACCATCTGACTTGTGGGAGATTGTTATTGATTCCCTTTGTTAATAAAATCTGGTGCAGGTCAATGATCCTGTTATGGAAAGTAGCGGCACAGGACGATAAATATAAATCCCACATCCTCACAAACCTTTCATCAAACAATTCCCACACTTCGTCTATATGCTCCCTGTAATTCTTTTCCCAACACAACAGTGTCCGGTTATAATGCAAACGAAGATCCTCTATATCTATTGTGTGAAATCCATCCTCTGCCGCACAGGAGAGCATTTCCCGCAGGCTCGGAACAACACCGCCGGGAAAGATATATTTCTTAATCCATGGATCGCCGGGATGCTCCTTTAATGCACTGATAAAATGGAGCAGGAACAGGCTGCCCGGTTTTAATGCGGCTTTCGCTCAATCCATGAAAAGCTGGTAATTGTCACGCCCAACGTGTTCCACCATGCCGACGCTCACAATCCGGTCAAAGGTCTGCCCGCGCTTTGGAATATCCCTGTAATCCATCAGTTTAACCGTAAGAAGCTGCTCTAAATGTTCTTCGGCAATCCGCCGCTGGAATTCTTTGTACTGTTCCTGGCTCAACGTTATTCCCATGCCGTGTACGCCATATTTCTTTGCTGCCTCTATCAGCAGGAATCCCCACCCGCAGCCAATATCCAACAGTGACATTCCTTCCTTCAGGTACAGCTTTTTCAAAATATAATCAACTTTGTTTAACTGTGCCTGATAAAGAGAATCGTCCTCATGTAGAAAATAACCACAGGAATAGCTCATGGTTTCGTCCAGCCAGAGCTTATAAAAATCGTTCCCAATGTCATAGTGGCTCTGAACTTCTTTCTGTTGGTTTTTCTTTGCCGTTGAAGTAAACATCAGTTTTTTAATGAAGATGATGGGATTTTCTGTACCAGAAATTGCAGATAAATTAAAGATAAGCGAGTATGCAGTTTATAACAGGATAAAAAGATTGAAGAAAAAAATAAAAAAATTTATGAAGTGCGACTAAAAAGAGGGGTTCTCAACGGCTATATAGTAGAAGGGAAAATCCTTTCGTCTGCACATTGAAAATTTTATACCAGCATTACAGGTACGTTCCCGTAAGTAGAAGCGTGACAAGATAAGCGCCAGGACAAGCGAAAACGGCTGGTGTATGGACAAGGATGGTACTTCCCAATGCCGAGAACCGACGGAGGGGAATATGTCTTTTACCCATACAACGCCCGTTTTCGCTTCGAGCGATCTCTTATACCTGAAATAAGCCGTGGCTGGCTTTCCGCCATGATCACAAGCGGGGGATAATGATACACATATCTGTCAAAAAAACAGAAGATGAAATTTAGGTTGTAATCAGCAAGACCTTTCGGACATCCGTGAACGGCATCGGTACGAATAGATGAAATTTCAGATTATTAGACAAAAGGCATTATCGAATGCCTTTATATGGAAACTGGCATAGTTGTATGCACCAGAGATTTTTTACAAGTCTAATAGAAAAATAAATCAACTCGGCTACCGGAGAATCCATCAACACTGTACCAGCCAGATGCCTGCCTGTAATGTTCCCTTGCCATCTCAAGATGGCTGGCTTTCGGGGATGCGGGGTCAAATACGAATGCCAAAAAAGAAAACATATGATAACTGTTCAGTACAGGCTGCGCATATACTGCGCTGTCCGTATGAAGGTATATAGATTGCGATAGCAAGTCCCATTGCCGCAGGCAATTTTTATGGACTTGCTATCGTATCTGTGAAGGTACTGAACAGATACAAAATGAAATCAATCGAAGTGTGCCGTTGATATCAGATACCATGCGGCTGTGGTACTCCACGGCCACATGCATGTGGTACCAACGTCATACGCAAAGAAAGGTAATAAAAGAAATGAGTTACGATTACGAAGAGCAGAATACTGCCCGGGAAGAAAAACAGGCTGCAGATAAAAAGAGAAAAGACGGCATGACAGTCCTGGTAGTGGAACCGTTAAAACCACCCTATCTCAAAACCATTTCCGGAGATTTAAGATCGCTGCAGAAAGAAGTTGGGGGACTGATTGATGCCACATATCCTTTTGAAGACAGGGTAGCGGTTGTGTTGAATGATGAGGGAAAACTGAATGGGCTTATGCCGAACCGTGGGCTCTATAACAATGAAGGAAACCTGTATGACATCATAGCAGGAACATTCCTGATCGTAGGATTAGCGGAGGAAAGTTTTTGTTCCCTGAGTGAAGAAATGGCGGCGAAATACATGGAGAAATATAAGGTTCCCGAAATAATGGCCTGTATCAATGGACAGTTAGGGATGCTTCCGGTACCGGAATCATGGAAAAGGGGATCGGTTCCGATTGCCAAGGAATCTAAAAGCGGGAAAAATCAGGAGAAAAAATCCGGAAAGAGAAGCAGGGCAGATGAAGGACGTTGAAAATATCGGATACATAGGATGGTGCCAGAAAAAAGCACATGAGGAGATTGAATACATTTTTCAGGAACTCATGCCAAAGCATGGGTTAAATGTCCGGGAAGAGCAGCTTCGGCTAAGCCTACAAATGCTGAATTCCTTGTGGGGGAAACAGATTGCGCTTTGCGATGCGGGCGTAGGGATCGGAAAAACGTATGCGTATTTGATCGCATGTATCATGCTGGACAAGTATGGGGAAAGAGGCGGAAATGCGTCAAAATCAGACTGCCATCCGGCGGTCATTTCCACCTCCAGTATTGCGTTGCAGGAGGCAATCCTGAAGGAGTACATTCCGTTTTTATCCAGGCTCCTGCTGGAAGAGAAGCTCATCAGAAAACCATTGAAAGCCGTAGTCCGGAAAGGGAAAGAGCATTTCGTGTGCGATAACCGTCTGGAACAGCGGCTTTCTGCTATCAAGGGCAAGCGGAAAAATGAGAACCAGAAACAAGCCCTGCTCTCCCTGCGGACATGTTTTGACATGGATCAGGTGCATGGACTGAGCGGGTTTGACCGGAGGCTTGTATGTGTTCCGAAATTCTGCCCGAAGAATTGCCTGGAGAAAGAAACCTGCCGTTACCGGAGATATATGGAACGGGTAAAAAGTGCAGGGATTCATTTTCAAATCTGCAACCATAATTACCTGCTTGCGGATGCTGCCCACCGTTCAAAAGGATATCGCCCGCTTTTATCAGATTACCGGGCGTTGGTGATCGATGAAGCCCACAAGCTTCCGGAAGCGGCGGGGCAGATGTGCGGAAAGTCCCTATGCTGTGATGATATCCAGGAAATCTGCTACATGCTGGAAAAGGAGCATCAGGGCATCCGAGCCGGGCGTTTAAAGGCAAAGATGAAAAAACTATTCCAGATTATTGCGGAAAACCATACCTTTGAGCAGGGACAGAGGATCGCATTCCAGCAGACGGAAGAATGTATCTCTATAATAAAAGAAAGTGCCGCCTTGATGTTTGAAATGGTCAGGCGGTGCAGGGGGAGTGTTTCCAAATGGGTGCGTAACCGGCTGGAAGAAGCAGGGAAGATTCTCTGCTATTTTTTGGTTCCCAGCAGGAAATACATTTTATATCTGGAGCAGGATGCGGAACACTTTCCGGTATTCTGCGCAACCAGCCGGGAGGTTCCGGCATACCTTCAGAAAATGTTATGGGGGCATGGAGTTCCCGCAATTCTTACCAGCGGAACTTTAAAAGCCGGGAATGGATTCTACCGTACCCGGCAGATGCTGGGACTGGATGAAACGGATCGGAAAAGGAAGATTGGGGTACAGGAATATGTGGCAGAATCCCCATTTGAGTATAAGAGGAACTGCCTGCTTTATCTGCCACAGGATGGGAGACAGATCCGGCATGGGAGCCGGGAGGAAGCCATCTGGATCGCAAAGCGGATCAAACAGCTTTCCTGTTCTACCCATGGGCATACGCTGGTACTGTTCACGTCGTATGCTCTGATGGGGAGCGTCTACCAGCTTCTGCGTGGAAGCCTGCCCTATACGATGGTGGAGGTGTGGAGGCACACGCAGGAAGAGATCATGCGGTTTAAAAAATTGGAAAATGCGATTTTGTTTGCAGCCGGTTCCTGCTGGGAGGGCGTGGATTTTCCGGGAGACATGGTATCTTCGCTGATTATCGTAAGGCTGCCGTTTGCTGTGCCTGACCCGGTGAGGGAAGCGGAGAAAGAGCAGTATGGAAACCTGCGGGAATATATCAAGGCGGTTGCAGTTCCGGACATGCAGAAGAAGCTCCGGCAAGGGTTCGGCAGGGCCATCCGGACGGAAACGGATACCTGTGTGGTAACCATTCTGGACAGCCGGGCGGCCAGGGATGGAAGATATTATAAAGATGTGCTGTGCGCATTGCCGTCCTGCCAGATGGCGGAATCAATTGAGGATGTGGAAAGATTTATCCGCAGGAGAAAGAACGTGGATTATTATATGTAAACCAGTGATTTCAGGCTTGCTGTTCATATCGCCGTACTATTCGCCGCAAAATGTCTGAATCAACAAACCGGTAAAAGCGGGTGTTCAGCTTTGTGTGGAAAGCGATCACCAATAGGCTGGATACCGTTACAGTATGTGCAGGTCAGAGTGCGGATGGTAAGTTTTTGGGCATTGTTGGTTCTGCTTAAAAAACAGAGCGGTTTGGGACGGAAAGTTTGTTGGAATTTCAGGGGCATTTTACAGCGATTTGGTGGTATTGGCAGATGGTTTTCTGGGCATGGAGTGGGTATACTGTACATAGCGTCAGAGGAAAGAGAGGAAGTGAAGAAAATGAGCAGATATCAGGTGAAAATGCAGCAGGATGGTTCTAAAAGATATTATTATATCTGCGATATGGATTCTATGGATATTGAATTGTATCCAAGTAAATATCTGACGCATAAGGTCAGGGCAAAGCAGTCACCGAATACGATCCGGCGGGCAGCACTGGCCCTTGCATATTATCTACAGTATATAGATGAACAACAGATGGAACTGGCAGACGTTTATCAATTAAGATTTGAACAGCAGTATAAGCACTTTACTGACTTCCTTGACTGGCTGAAGCAAGGACGGCATAAAGAACATCGTGAAAAGATTCCAAACAATGGAACCTGCAATGCATACCTACAGGATGTGTTCAGGTTCTATCTTTTTATGGAGCAGGACGAATGGCGTGGGAAAGACCTTCTGGTGCTTTCTTACAACCAGATCGTCACTGCGGATTCGGTAGGTGTGAAAAAGGTACTGCGTTCCCAGGCATTCAGAGGGTATTTAAAAGCGGAGGAACGAAATGTCCGGGCTGCCGGAAAAGATGAGATTAAGACGCTTTTAGAAGCATGTACGAACTGCCGGGATCAGGCATTGATCCTGCTGATGGCAGAAACGGGTTTCAGGATTGGGGAAATCCTTGGTATAGATTATAATTGTTATTGACTATAAGAACCACCTTGTTATCAGGAAACGGGGCGAAGAGGTAAGCTTTGCGACCCTCTTGCATGATAAATCCAATTTCAAATATTTAGCTGCTTTTTTACAGAAAAAGGCTGGGAACAGCAGGAGTCTGAAGGACAGGGAAGCAGAAAAATGGCTGCGACAGATCAAGGCATGGATGCTGGAAAACGGGATGCCTATTACGATAGAATATAAGAACGTATATGAGAGGACTTCTGTAAAAAACTCACGGCTGATCCAATATTTTAACAGCCTGCTAAAATTTCTGGAAAAGGAAGACGGACGGGATGAAAAGGAAAAGGATATCTGGGAGCTTGATAAGCTGGGCTTGAAGATCAGGAAGAATCCTATCTACAATATGCAGACCATAAACTTCAAAGCAATCAGCCAGCAAAATATCCGGGAAGAGGTCAAAAAGGCAATCTACAGGCATCTGGACTATGAAAGCCTGGGGACTGTACAACGTGAGATGACATCCATGCGTAATTTTTCAGATTATTTAAAGAAAAAGCGGCCGGAAATCCAGTCCTGCCTTGAGATTGACAGGGCTGTCATGGAAGAATACCTGATCTTTCGGATGACAGAAGATGGATCCTGCCGCAGCGGAAGCGACCAAGTGAGGAAACTCCGGGCAGTTCTCGAAAGCATCGGGAAGATATACAATGCGCCGCATCTGGAAAGCCTGTTTATCAATACGGATATACCGCCGGAGTTGGATTCTGAATTCAAGGTCTATTCTGATGGAGAGATGAAGCGGCTGATGGCCTGTATCACCAAACTGGACGAACAGATTGCAAGATGCATGGTTATTCACCAGATGCTTGGCACTAGGATTTCCGATACGCTTACATTAAGGACGGACTGCTTGTCAAAAGCGAATGGGCATGACATGATTCGGATTGAACAGGTGAAGACCAGGGTATATGAAAAGCCGATCAGCAGAGAAGCAGCTGCTTTGATTGAACGGGCGATAGAGTATAGCGCAGGGAAATATGGAAAAACGGAATATATTTTTGTAGATGAACGTAACACCAATGCCCCTTTAAGATACACGACAGTGAAGTATAAAGTCCTGCGGATGATACAGGAAGAAAATCTGAGAGATGACAAAGATCATTATTTTAAGTTTAGTACGCATATGTTCCGGCATTATTATGGGGTGAAACTGACAGAGTTACATTTGGATGACTGGACGATTGCGAGGCTTTTGGGGCATAAAGGGCTGAACAGTGTCAAGCATTACCGGAAAATGAGCAACCAGCTCATGGCGGATGAGACACGGAAGGTACGGGAAATGATGACAGAGATCATCTATGCGAATTTAGATGGATGGGGTGCGGAATATGAGCAAATACGACAAAATGATCGAGGTAAATAGGAAGGCCAGCGAAGAGAAGGTCAGCAGGGCAAGGGCTGCGATCATGGAGATGCTGGCGGACCAGGAACGGATTAGTGTTCCGGTTCTGATGAAAAAAACGGGGTTGTCCAGAGGGTTCTTTTATAAGAATCCAATCGTCAGAAAAGAGATGGACCATGCGCTGGAACAGCAGGCAGGAGTTATAGATCCCCGCCGGGGAGTTATAGACGCGGCGATGGATAAACGGATGGAATTGATGCAGAAGGAGATGGAGCAGCTGAAGCGGGAAAATATGGAATTGAAAAAAGAGAATGAGAAGCTGCAGAAAGCACTGGGGAAAAAGAATCTGAATATTTTGAAGAATTTGTGAGTGGGGAAGAAAATAATGGGACTGGACAGACATGCGAGGGGCATGTCTGTTGGTTGTTGAGATAACAGGATAAAATCGTGTCGAGATAGCCGTAGTGTAGCTTTATGCCATGACTGGTGAATAGAGGGATTTATCACAGTAAATGATTTTAGAGGAAAGTAGCACTTTCTTTCTGTACATGCGTATTGTCTGGAATAGAAGATTAGAGAGCTGCTACGGAACTAACAGGAATCATAGGGGCGTTACGTACAAATGGAAAAATGTATAACGTTGTAATAGCAGGTTTGTAAGGTGTAGAATTCTAAAAGTCAGCATTCCGTGTGGCTCTGTGAAATGTGATTGTAGAGAAAGGTAAATTTTGTTATAATATGAATGCGGTCATGTGTTAAATTATAGAAGCGATTTGAGAGGATATAACATGGAAGAAATAAAGAAAACCTTTTCGAAAGTGGTTGCTATTATAGAGAACGCAAAAAAGAATGCATATCGGAAAGTAAATGAAGAACTGATTAATATGTATTGGTGCGTTGGGCAATTTATCAGTGAAGAGGCAAAAGCGGCATCCTATGGCGATTCATTTATTGATGAACTTTCTAAATATATTCAGGATACATTTCCGGGGATTAAAGGATTTAATCGTCGTGGTTTGTATCGAATGAAACAATTTTATGAGACTTATGCGAATTATGAAAAAGTGTCACCACTGGTGACACAAATCAATTGGACAAACAATTTGCTTATTTTATCAGGAACAAAAAGTATTGAAGAAAAAGAGTTTTATTTGAAATTATGTATACAGGAGAATTACAGTAAACGTGAGTTGGAGAGACAATTGGATAGTGGTTATTACGAGCGTTATATGCTATCTCAAGGGAAAGCATTGCCTGAAGGAATGAAGAAAGTAAGTAGCAATCCTTTTTTTGACGCTTATGTCATTGAGTTTCTGGATTTACCTAGCCCATATAAAGAAAATGATTTCAGAAAGGCACTGATTTTAAAAATGCGAGATTTTATATTGGAATTAGGAAGAGATTTTACGTTTATTGATGAAGAATATAAAGTGCAGGTTGGTGGAGAAGATTATGCAATCGATTTGTTGTTTTTTCATCGTGGGCTACAATGTTTGGTGGCATTTGAGTTAAAGATTGGAAAATTTAAGCCGGAATATGTTTCAAAAATGGACTTTTATCTGGAGGCACTGGACAGACAGGTAAAAAAGGGACATGAGAATCCGAGTGTAGGGTTAATCTTGTGTGCAATGAAGAATGATGAGGTTGTCGAATATGCAATGAGCAGGAGTATGTCTCCAATGCTTGTGTCTGAATATAAATTGCAGTTGCCGGATAAGAAAGTATTAAGAGAAAAATTACAGCAATTGGTAAATATGCCAGAGATCGAGACAGAATGAGAGATAGCATTTATGGTAATATTCTAGAGAATACTAAGAAAGTGCGGTTGGTTATATGCCGTAAAAGGTAAGAGAGAAATGGAAAACGATGTTAAAAAGTGTATTGCCGAAAAGCTATTTGATTTTTTTGTTATTAATCCACATGTTGTTGGCGTTCAAATGCCGGATGGAAACTACATTCCAAAGAAAATCCCCTTTGGGGCAGGGCTAATCTATAATATGCTACAGAAAGAGGGAAGCCTGGGAACATATCAGCAACAGTATTATCGGAATGTTGTAAAATGGATTTGCCTTGATTTTGATTTGAAAAAGATGAATTCTTCTGATTCTAAAAAAATAAGGGAAGACAAGACATTTCACGTGATGATTGAAGAAATTATATGCCCATTTATTTTGTATCTTCGAGAAAAGCATATTACATGTTTAACAGAGTTTTCGGGACGTAGAGGAATTCATGTTTGGATTCTTATAGAAGGGATTGTCTCAAAAAGTACAGCATTTATTTTAATTGATAAGTTAGCAAAGCAAGTATACGCTCAGATTATAGAAAATGAATGTTTTGGATTGGATTTATTTCCCGCAACTAACAAGGGAAATAATAAATATGGAAAACTGGTAAAAATTCCATTATCGGTTCATCGTAAAGGTGGACAGTCATTTTTTATTCGAGATATTTGTAGTGAATCTATAGATGACTGGCTTAACTACCCAGATAAAAATGATTTCTGGGAAATTCAAAATCAGATTTTAGAAAAATATACATTGAATTCCCCAGTAGAACTCTTGGAACAATTGGAAATCGAAATAGAAACGGATGAGAGAAAGAAATATCTGCTATATCGTCGAGAGTATGCATTGGGCACCGGTAAGTTTTCAATCAGTCAATTGATTCATATTACTGATGACTGTAAGGTTTTGCGTCAATTATTTATTCGTACTGCTGAAGGTACATTGTCATATCAGGATCGATAGGTTTTAGTTGGAACATTTTATCACATAAATGGTGGTAATATGTTGTTAGAATTTTTTCGTTTGCAGAAAAATTATAAGGAAGATATAACCAGACAGCAAATTGAACGGTTTAAAGATCGATATTATTCAATAACTTTGTTTTTCTTGTATGATTTATATAGGCAAGAATTAGAACCAGAGTTAGATGGAAACATGACAATATTAGAATATCTAGGGAAAAAATTAGAGTTACAGTTAAAAGAATATGAGTTGCCTATTTTGCGGGATACAGAAGATGACTGTGCAAAAATAAAAAATATCCGTGATAAAGAATTGTGTTATATGATGTATGATGATGAGGTTGTATCAATTTCGGATTATCTCTATTTGGTGGGAATGTGCCACTATGATTTCTATGAAATCTATTTAGAAGTACAAAGAATCATAGAGGGTGAAGAAACGAATATTGTTCCACGGCAGTGTTCTGTATATAAGCGATATGAGGAAGGTAAAGATGAACCACGATATCTAGTGTCACTGAATGTGTTTGATCGCCTTTTAACAACTGCATTGATTTTTGAATTTGTAGGGGAGCTTTGTTGGCAATTTGACTCATTCAGTTATAATATGAACCCATGGGCAGACGGTTCTATTTTTTTCCCATGGTATAGTTCCTGGCAGAGGTTTCGCAAAGAAGTAGAAACATATTTATCCATTAGTTTTTTTGAAAATTATGGTTTACTGAAGCTGGATTTAAGACATTTTTATGATTCCATATATATTCATTCTATTTATGCTCAAATGGAAAAAATATTGGAAAAGTATAGCAAACAGATAAAAAAAGTTAAAAATATTCTGACTTATTTGGGGCAATATACAGAAGTACTTATGAAAAAAATTACAGGAAATATTCGAGGTGTACCACAGGGACCAGCTTATGCAAGAGTACTGGCAGAATTGTTTTTATCAACTATTTTAGCAGAGTTTAGGGAAAAATTTCATTACACAGAGGATATTTGTCGATTTATTCGTTATGTGGATGATATTTATATTTTGTATCAATCAATAGATGGGGAATTGATGATGCAGCAACTTGATGACTTTTTATCGTTGCATGGCTTGGCTATAAACCCAGAGAAAAGTATATGTTATCCATCAATAGGAAAAATGACATATGAAGAAAAGGCAGAGATTTTTGGTGATGGTAATTGGAATTATGTGATTCGAAGTGTTCAAGAAATGGAACTTGATGACGAAGATGCATATGAGGAACATATTTTAGAATTCGAAAAGTATCTTCGAAGAAAGGGTGATTGGAGCATCAAAGATGCTAATTTTGTATTAAATGGGTACATTGACAAAAAATATGTAGATAAGTATCTTGATGAATATGGATTGTTACTAATAAAAGAATATAAGGGAAGAGGAAGTGTTTTCAAGAGGCTTTATACCGAAATATTCAAAAGGGAAGAGTGGAAACAACGATTTTTTAGAAAAAATTTATATACATTGATTCCTTTTAATACAGTGAATTTTAAAAATTTTATTAGTGAGTGTTATTTAAATCAGAGTCAATTATCAGTATTAGATTTCGAAGATATGGAAAGGTTTATAGCCTGGTTAGACAAATTAACAGATCTGACTATGGAAGAACAAGGAACAGTAAATGCAATCTGCCAGTTATTACAATAAGAGGAAAATGTAATGAAAAACGATGAAATAAAAATTGAGACATTATATAAATATTACTGTGGATTGAAGGAACAAGTCTCATTAGAGAGTTTTATAGAATTTATGAATTTCATTCAAAATATATCTGCCGAATTACGTCAAAAGTGTGCATTCAAATTATCACGTATTATGGTAGAACAACTGAAAAAACTGAATCAGTGGCCGGAAACGTCTAATACACCAGAAGGAAAATTGTTGGTAGATACAATAGAGATTCTTTCTGTAGCACAAATGGAGAATACTCAAAGAGATACTTACCAAGAATGTTTACGCTTTATTAATGATCTTCGAGATTTAAGGAAGATCTCAGGAAATTCAGCAGATAAAGTTGTAGAGCAGTCTAGAATGTTTTGGGATATTTTACCGGATATTAAAGATATTTTTTCATTGAAAACAAGTGCTGGGGATAGGGCTTATCCAATTCATGAACTTGTCCTTGATGCCGCCAATAGTTTTAAGCATGACAATGAACATCTTATTACGTTAGCATTAGCGCTTCAATTATTTGAAAGTGTAAAGAATTTAGAGGAAATTCAAGAGAAAGAATCAATTCAGAAGAAAGTTAGTGCTATAGCAAAGAGCTTTCAAATCAGATTTTTGGAAATCGTATCAGAAGGCGGACGTCTTTTGCTTGATTCACTTGATTATCAATATAATGGTACGATTCGAGCTGTAAGTCGAGATAGGAAACGAGTCATCATTAGAAATACTAGAAAAGAATACTTCTCAATGTTCGAGCCAGAACAAGTGAAATTTGAAGCAGATTATGTGGCTTGGTATATAGAATGTGAGCTCTCAGGAGAGGAAGAACTAAGCAGCTTTCATGAAGTATTTGGGAATGGGAGTAAGGAAAATAGATTAAAATTACTTAAGTATATTACTGAACAGCAAATATATAATATTTTTCTTCCGGATATGTTAGTCAGGAATAGATTGAGTGAAAAATTTATCAGGGTATTGAATCCATGTTCTAGTGCTGATTAATATATTATTTTAGGTAAGAATGTAGAATCAGCAAATATACAAGGATTTCTTAAAATCTTAAAAACGGGTAAAAATAACAATAGAGCATTATTTCTATGTGAGGATGGAATAGATGTTCTTACTGTGGATTACTATTGTTCCTTTTACTTGGAAGTAGTAAAAGGACGTTGGAATCTTTGGACAGATTTTGCAAATGATGATGACTTTTACCAGAGACAATTGAGTTCATCTTTTCTTTTAGAAATGTTTAAAAAACAGGATATAGGAGATTTTGCAAAAACCTTATCGGATTATTACATATTTTTGAAAAATTATGTTCCGTATAATGAACGAAATGCTGTGACAAAGATGGATTCTCATATGTGTCTAATGATGCCATATGGCTGCTGTTTGCCAGAAGATATTAATGAAGAGGAATGGAAACAGAAAATATTACGACAATGGTTTTCAGATGAGGTGGATGATTGGTGCTGTGAAGAATTAGACTATAACAAACAGACACAGGGTATGATGACAAACACAGGGAAGCCACTTGAAGATTATGATTTTATTCCGAGGATGATTTTGATAAGAAAATATATCCTGTTGCTACAAAATTAAGACATCAGAAGTATTATTTTGTAAATCATAAAAAACAGAAAATTATTCAAGACGGTATTACATCTGACGTAATGAAAAGAATCCGTGGAATTCAGGAACTTGCAGGGAATGAGATTATTACCTTTAAACAAAAATATGATTATGCGATAGAAAATATTAATCGTCTTCAAGCGATAATGGAGAAAAATGTGCTTAAACAGGAAATGTATGATATGTTTGGATGTGAGAAAGGAGAGAAAGAGAAGGAAAAATGTGTTCGTTTGTTTAAAATACTATGGCATTTTCAAATATATAATATATGTAACGAGAGACTTAGAGGATTCTGGTCATTAGTTTTTGAAAAACATTATTTGGGATGTGTCGAACAGGATGAGAAAATAGAAGCGTATTTCGAGGAATTAAGAAATAAAGCAAATGAGGATGGTATACTTGTTGTAGCCAAAGAAACATCAGGAGATGATACAACGCTTTGGAATTTGTATAATTCTTTTGGGAAAAAAGATGGAGCGAAGGATCTTTTGGTGAAAGCATTTTCGAGCGATAGTATAAATGGAGATTTAAAAGAAAATGGAATAAGCGGTTATTGTTGGAGAACACATTCTCTTAAGAAAATTATTTTTATGGTAGATAATACTCTTAGTGGATCAAGTTTGAAGAAAATGCTGGATTTCCATATTAATGGAGTACATCCAATTAAAAAACTATATAATATAGATAATAAAATAACTGGAAGTTTTATTTTCAGGTACAGTAATATGCCTGCAAAATATGCATTTCCGAAAGACGTAGTAGAGTCTTTGAACTTGGTTGGACTTTTTCAAAGAAGAGATGAAATTTAGCTACAATAAAATATTTACTGTAAAAGTTCTGGAAATATATCAAAGATGTTGATGTGATTTGTTGCTTATATTTTATTTATGGTGGTGTCACAATATGACATGGAGATTTAGATAGAAAAATAGAGGAATAAGTTTTCGGGAAAGTAGTACACAAAACACACTTTTGTATCCCGTCAATCTCAGTAAAATCAAGGGATAGAGGGAGAGGGCTACAGTTTAGTATCCTAAACTGGTGGTATGATATTCCACAGGTGAGGTACAGCTTTTTTGATGAATACGATTTTTCGGGAAAAACCATTATTCCTTTCTGTACCCATAATGGAAGCCGTTTTTCCGGTACGATAGAGACCATCCAGGGGTTAGAGCCGGATGAAGCGGAATCCGCCGTGCTCAGCGCGCTGACGGGGAGCTACCGCCTAATCGACACCGCCAATGTATATGTCAACGATGTGATATGTTGTGAACTGTAGATGTAAACTTTTCCGTAAAATGCTGTATTTTAGCGGAAATGCGCATCTGCTAAAATACAACATATGCGGCTGGCTCATTTGTGGTGAATGGAAACTTGCAGATGTTGTGGTAAAGGAAGAAAGTGATATTTTATTCGTATCTGTAAACAGTTTAGCACAAAGAAAGGCGATTGTATATGGAAATTACTTATCATTGGGAAGGCGACTATTTGATTCCTGACCTCAAACTTTCGGATACAACAGAATATCATATCGGAAAGTATGGAAGAATGAGGCAGCGGTTTTTGAAGGAAAATCATGGAGGCATTTATTCATATATGATTCTATCAGAAACATTATGGAAGCACCTTGCGGAGATTGATGAAGAATCCAATGAGATGATGGACAGGCTTGTAAGGCAGATGGCTAAAAAAGAGGGAGTAACGGAGCGGCTAAAATCCGATGACTGGCTCTGCTGGCTGCAAAAGATGAACAGCATCCAGAGCAGGGCGGAGGAAGTAGTGCTGCACGATCTGATATATTCCCTTTAGTGTTGCCTTGCTTTAAGTTTTGTAGCATGAGGCGCAGATGATGTCAAGACACCGGCTCCGCCTCGCCTGCGGCGGTCTTGAATCACCTGCGCCTCATGCTATGGAGTGGTTAAGGGGGAACAAAGTTCCCCCATTGCATTTAAAATGCCAATGGTGGTATTCTGAAAAAATCAAAATTGGGGATTGACAGGAATTGAAAAATGGCTTATTATTGACAATAAGAAATGGGTTTTCACCGTACATCTTGTTACGGCTTGCTCGTTTCTTTTTTTACTGCCAAAATATCATACAGATATTTCCTGCCATTTTCAGCATGGTTAATCAAAAGCCGGGCATGGAAGATATTGTATCTTACAAGCGTATTTTCTTCATAGACCGGGAGGGCAAAACGGACATCATACCTGTACCAGCCGTATTTTGCGTTTTTATTGTGTTTTTCCTTGCGGTTTTCTTCAAAAGCCGGGTTAGATGATATCTGGATCAGCTCCGGTATCGCAGTAGCGGCATTTGCCTTCGCTTTTGCATTTGCACCCATAAGGCTTTTTCGGCTTTCTGATTCCGTATATTCTTCGGGAAGTTCATTTCCGATATAAATGCGTTCCGCATTTTCCTCAATCTCGTAATAGTCCCCGACATATCCTTCGAGATACTGCTTTACATCATCCCAGTCAATCTGACGTTTGCCCTTGAAACGGATATCATTAATCAAGGCCAGCTTTTTACCGTCCGCATCGATTATGATATTTACATTCCTGTTTTCAATCATCTCTTTTGTTTCCTTTCTTCTTTTCCCTTGATTTGTAGACATTAAACTGGTTCTTGCACTTCTGGCTGCAAAACTCATTTCCCTTCCTGCTTGCGACAAAGGCTTTTTTACAGTGTTTGCACATACGCATATCACTGTCCTTATCCGTGAGCATGAAAGAAAAACACATCTGCACCATGACGAGCAGGGAATGGAAATCCCATACGATAACGGGCGAATCCTTTTCAAGTGCGATCCGGTAAGTCGGGGATATGCCGCCGAAAGCGGAAATGCCCTGACGGTACAGGCTGCGTGTTTGTTCGTCAATCGTATCATAATCCATGTAATAAAGGAAACTTGTCATAAAAGTAAACGCCCAGTCGGTAAATTCCTTTACAAGCCAGTCCCGGGAAATATACCGGATGTGATTGCAGTGGAGAATGCCACAAAGCAGTTAAAAGCATTGGGGCTTGAACAATCCGAGGTAATTTCCGATTGTGGGTTTTATTCCGAAGATAACCTGTCACTATTGTTACAATCATCCTTTGATTTTATCACTCGTGCACAGTACGATGTGAAATGGATACGGCCTG
>CAJSZT010000061.1:0-28687 GCA_910573785.1 Lachnospiraceae bacterium
AGGGGTAGGAGCATTTGTTTTAAGGCGCTCTTACTTGCAAAAAATAAATCGCTGCGACATGAAGCTATAACAGTACAACAGCCATCGCGCAGCGATTTTGTTCAATACTGTTAATCTATATCATTATATAAACTCGAACAAGGAGCATATTGATTACCCACAGTATTCAGCGATGGGATTGTTTATTGGCAGTGGAGCTATCGAAAGCAGCAACAAGATAATCGTACAGAGGCGATTCAAACAAGCTGGAATGAGATGGGGGGTATCAACTGCACAATATTTAATGACCCTTGTTTCCAAATGGGAAAGCGAACTTTGGGAGTCGGATGTTGTAAATAGAACCTATAAAATATTGAACTAATTTAAGCACCTGTGTATGCAGGTGCTTAAATTGTCAGATAATTACTCAGAAATTTTATCTACACCCTTCACTGGATATTGAACATTTGATTCCAGATGATGATTCGGTTCGTTTGTTAAGTCAATTTATAGAAAGGATGTTTTTAGGAGATTAATTCGGACTTACTGCCGGGAGGGGCACACAAACGAACCGACACCGCGTCAACTGCTCAAGATCTTGGTTTATGGTTACATGAATCATCTCTATTCCAGTCGGGAGATTGCCGCGGCCTGTCTCCGGGATATTAATTTCATGTGGCTTCTGGAAGGGGCAAAAGCGCCCCATTATTCCACCATTGCCAGGTTTCGTACCCTGCATTTCGGTTCCTGCGCAGAGCCGATCATGGCAGAAGTGTCCCAGTTCCTGTATCAACTGGGAGAATTGTCCGGAGAAACCATTTTCATAGACGGTACAAAGATCGAAGCATGCGCCAACAAGTATACCTTTGTATGGAAGAAAGCGGTCAGTAAGAACCTGGGAAAATTATTGGAGAAACTGGCTGTTTTTGTAGAACTCTGCGAGGAGACTTACGGGATCAAGGTGGTGTATCAGAATCAGGTGAAAATGAAGCATATAAAAAAGCTACGGAAAAAATTATATGCATTGAAAGCAGTGGAAGGAATTGAATTCGTCCATGGCACTGGGAAACGAAAACATATCCTGCAAAAAAAGCATTGAGACTTTGGAAGGACATCTGAAAAAACTGAAAGAATATACGAAAAAGCTGCATATTTGCGGAACACGCAACAGTTATTCCAAAACCGACCATGACGCGACTTTTATGAGGATGAAAGAAGACGCTATGGGGAACGGACAGCTCAAGGCCGGATATAATCTCCAGCATGGCGTAGACAGTGAATATATTTCATGGCTGACCCTGGGACCACAGCCGGCGGATACCACAACATTGATTCCATTTTTGAAATCTATGGAAAGGAATCGTGGCTTTTCTTATTCAAAAGTAGTGACGGATTCCGGATATGAAAGCGAAGAAAATTATGGGTATCTGGACGGCAGTGGGATATTGCCATACATCAAACCAGCAAATTATGAGATTTCAAAAACAAATATAAAAAAGACATCGGCCGGGTAGAAAACATGGAGTATGACGAAGCAACGGATACCTACACGTGCCATAATGGGAAAAAATTACATAAGGAAAGCATCAAAAAAGAGAAAACCCGGACTGGATATGAACGGGAGACAACAGTTTATACCTGCCAAGAATGCGGTGGATGTCCATATAAGAAGGAATGCATCAAGGGGAACCACTGTAAGACCCCCTTGGAGGATCGGAACAAGAACCTGTATGTATCAAAAAAGTTGCTCGAATACCGGGAAGCAGACCTGGAGCGGATCGAAAGCGAAGAAGGGATAAAACTCCGGATGAATCGAAGTATCCAGGTGGAAGGATCCTTCGGGGAACTAAAACAGAACAGTGGATTCCGTAGATTTTTGTGCCGTGGGAGCCAGAATGTGAAAGCAGAAGCGATACTTTTGGCATTTGCACATAACATCAATAAGCAGCGCCATAAGATTCAGGGAGACAGAACCGGGAATCACCTGTTTCCTTTAAAGAAAAGCGCATAAAAATAGACCAGTCAAAAGACTCAGGCCCTGTCTGGTGACAGGGCCTGGGAAAGTGCGTCTATCTAAAAAAACAACGGGGAGTACATCTCTAATTTCAATAAAAAAACTACTCTTTTTAGAAGAAGGGGCTGTTACATCCGAGATTTTTTGAACTCTGGTGCAACAGCCCCTCTACTCGACCAATTATCAAAAGCTTTATCTGGAATAATAGCTTGAAAAAGAAATATAATTATGCTACGGTGAAAATAAAGAGTGCTTTTTATGGAGCCGCACGGCAACGGGAAAGGCACCAGGCAAGATAACAGCGGCGCAGGAGGCGGATTATCAGATGAAAAATAAAGAAAATACGGGCAGGCTGATGTGGTTTGATTTTTCGGATTCGGAAAATATATTGATACATTCACATGCAGAACCAGAGCTGTTCTATGTTTTGGAGGGAGAAGCAGATGTAACGGCAGACGAGGATAAGATACACTTGGAAAAGGACGATTTTATAGTGAGCAATGCAAACCGTCCTCACAGTGTGAAAGGAAAAAATGATTTTTTATCTGGGTTCATTCATATGGATTACAAAAAAATCTGCGAATATATGGGGAACGGGCAGGTGTTTTTTATTTGCGACAGCACGAAGGAAAATCAGGAATCTTATGAAGAGATCCGAAAAATTGTCAGAAGGATTTTTGGAAAGTATTTTGAGCGGGATGGACTCGCTCTTATCCGTCTGGATATCTTTTTTCACCAGCTTCTTGCGGAGCTGATTGGTAATTTCCAGATTTTTCAAGAGCATCCGAAATATAAGAGCCTCTATGGCAGTGAGGATGAGAGGAGAAAAAATTATGTCGCAGAGTACATGGAAAACAGATATATGGAGAAGGTCTCATTGGCGGATATCGCAGGGGCGCTGTATCTTTCAGAAACCTATTTTTCCAAATATATTAAGCAAAAGTTTGGAATGACATTTGTGGAGTATCTCAATGAGATCCGCATCCGCCATGCGGTGGAGGACCTGCTTTATACGGAGCATTCGCTGATGCGTATTGCTATGGACAACGGATTTTCCAATGCGGCGGTATTGAACCGTGTATTTAAAAATAAATATGGGACGCTGCCATCTGAATTTAAAAAGCGGAAAAAACAGGCGAGGCAAAGCATGGAAACCCCGCATCCCGGACAGGAGGCGGATAAACGGCTGATGGAAAGGGTCAGGGAGTATATCCAACGGGAGAATACCGACCCGGAGGAGACAGGAGAAAATGCGGCACGGATTTATGCCAATACCGAAGAACAGGCCGGCTTTTCCCTCTGCGGGCTGATCGTAAACATCGGTACGGTGGAAAGCCTGCTGAATTCCATGGTACAGCAGCAGATCCTGGCTTTGAAAGCCCGCCTGAATTTTGAGTATATCAGGTTCTGGGGACTGTATTCAAGGGAACTGTATCTGATTGTGGATATGGAAAAACAGAAGTTTAATTTCAACAGGATCGACAGAGGGCTTGATTTTCTGATCGAGAACAAGATTCATCCATTTATCGAGATCGGGATGAAACCGCTGCAAATTATCCGGACACTGGATGACTATGTCCTGTATAAAGAACCTGAGATTACGTTCAAGACGCCGGAAGAATACGGGATTTTTGTAAAAGCATTTGTGACCCACTGCGTGAACCGATATGGGGAGAGCGAGGTTGCGGTCTGGTATTTTGAAGTATGGTGCGAGCTGAAGGCTGCCAATATTTTAAAATACTGGGATTACTTTGAATCAGCATACCGGGCTGTAAAGGCGTGTCTGCCGAAGGCGAGAATCGGGGGAGGCGGGTTCAATATGAGCCGGGATCAGGAGAAACTCCGCCGTTTTTTAAGAAAGGGAAAGACTGAAAATACGGGAATGGATTTTGTCTCCCTCAACAGCTACCATTATATTCCCTATGCGCAGCATGGAAAAGAAGGAACGATGGATAAGAAGTGGAGGAGATCTGTAGACAGTAAATATTTGTACAATCAGATCCGGATCGCAAGAGAGATCATGGAAGAGGAAGAGGCAGAGGATCTGGAATTGTGCGCTGAATGTGCTGGATGCGAGGGAAGCCTCCACAACCCTGTGCGGTACGAAGGCAGGAGCGGAGATTCGTTCCGGTATGTACTATGATAACGATGAACTGATCATCAACCGGGGACACAACGGACGTCTGACAGAGGAGTGGCTGTCCAAAACCGGACGGGTTGCATATTTTGATGGTGGCAATCGAGGGGAGCCCGGATACGAAGAAGCGCTACAGTGGCTGGACGCGATCCTGAACGACACGGAACCTTATCAAGGCATATCAGCAGGGATATCCGTTCTTGGTAAGAGCGGAAGAGGTGAGACGCGTACTGGCGCTTATGGAAACCATACGCCAGTCGGCGCAGGAGAAACGGAGTATTGCATTTGAAGGACAGGGACGGCATCCAAGGCCGTGCGTGACGCAGTATGGTCACGCCGGAAATGGTGAAAGAAGGCACATATTCTGAACTGTATCAGGGCTGCATTGCGTTTAGCCTAAAGCTGGAAGAGCTGGGGAGAAAGCCGGCTTATGTGTATTATTTTACAAGAGATCTGCCGGGCGATGATTTTGGCGCATGGCATTCCTGCGAATTGTGGTACATGTTCGGAACCATGGAGCGCTGCTGGAGGCCGTGGGAAGAAACAGACTATGTGCTAAGCCGCCGAATGCTGGATTACTGGGTAAACTTTATGAAAACCGGAGATCCGAATGGAATCGGATTGGAGGTCTGGCAGCCATGTTCCAGAGAGCGAGCAGAGATCATAGAGCTGAAATAACCTGCACTTTAAATCAGAATTGTACTTTTTTCTAAAGTCATTTATAATATATTCAAGAGTTGCGGAAATCGAAGCGGATTCAGGAGGCGATTACAATGCAGGATATCGGAAAAAGCCCACGTGTTTTGATTGTGGAAGACGATGCGGACATCAATCGTCTGCTCTATAAAATCTTAAAGAAAAACGGATATTCTCCGGAGCAGGCATTTTCCGGGACGGAGGCCAGGCTGATGCTCCAGGCCGGAGCCTACGACCTTCTTCTTTTGGACTTAATGCTTCCGGGAATGACCGGGGAAGACAATACGGTCAATGTTCCACGTTAGCAACATCCGCAAAAGCTGGCCAAGGTGGATCCGGATGAGGAATATATCCAGACGGTTTGGGGGATTGGGTTTAAAATGAAGCACGGTGTATAAGGAATAGCATGCTAAAACAGATGGAAGATAAGTGTGCAGGGAGGCAGTGTGATATGAAAAGATTTCACGTGACAGGAAATTGTGTCAGAGACAAGCACTATATGGTTGACACTACAGAGAAAATCAATACGATCATTGAAGATTATATTCAGCAGGGAAGCTATTTTACGATCAATCAGGCAAGGCAGTATGGAAAGACGACAACACTTTATCTTCTCGAGGAAAAATTGAAAGAAACATACATTGTCCTGAATCTGAGTTTTGAATCTGCCGATGAATATTTCAAGTCTGCCTTGAATCTTGCGGAAGGCTTGATGATGGATATCGGAGATTCTCTGATGCGGCAGGACATTTCACCGAAGATATTAGAGGAATGGAACAGCCCGGTTTCAGAAAGATTTCCTATGAGGACTCTGGGAAATAAAATCAGCCGTTTATGCAGTGAATGTCCCAAAGAAATCATTTTGATGATTGATGAAGTAGATAAAAGCTCTTATAACCAGATTTTTTTATCATTCCTGGGTATGCTGCGGGAAAAATATCAGAAACAGCTTGCGGGGATAGATCGTACATTTAAATCAGTAATTTTGGCGGGAGTTTATGATATCAAAAACCTGAAATTAAAACTGCATCCTGGAGAGGAAATAAAAAATAACAGTCCGTGGAACATTGCGGCAGATTTTTTGGTAGATATGAGTTTTTCTTCAAAAGAGATTGAGTCGATGCTGTTAAAGTATGAAGACGATTATCATACGGGGATGGATATTACAATGATCAGCCAACTGCTTTACGAGTATACATCTGGCTATCCCTATCTGGTATCCAGGATATGTCAGCTGTTGGACGAAAGAATCGCTGGAAGTTGTACTTTCCCAGACAAAAAAGCTGCATGGACAAAAGAAGGCATACTTGAGGCTGTCCGTATTCTCCTGAAAGAACCAAATACATTATTCGATGATATGATCAAGCATCTGCAGGAATATCCGAAGCTGAGTGAAATGCTGAAAAATATTCTCTTTCAGGGAAGGCGGTATACCTATGAAGCAAATGCCCAGGTGACGCAATTAGGAATGATGTTTGGATTTTTGAAAGAGCGGAATCAGGCTGTTTGTGTGTCGAACCGGATTTTTGAGACAAAGCTGTATAATTTTTTCTTGTCGGAAGAAGAGGCGGATTGCGGTGATCAACCGGATATTGTGAAAAATCAGTTTATTGTTTGCGGAATGCTGCGGATGGAGCTGGTCATGAAAAAATTATATGAATACTTTGAAAGTGTATTTTTTGATGCCGATGAGAAGTTTATAGAAGAGGAAGGGAGAAGGATTTTTCTGATGTTTCTCCGCCCGATCATCAATGGGGCTGGAAACTATTATATAGAAGCGCAGACGCGGGATAAATCAAGGACCGATGTGATTGTAGATTATAGAGGTCGGCAATTTATTATAGACTCAAACTTCGCACTTGAATAAGCGCCTATGCACCTTGAAAATCCAATAAAAACTGGCAATAAAATAGCATGAAACACTCTGTTTTTGGTATAATTGAATTGTCCAGAAAACAACATACCAACGGAGGCTCATGCTATGAATAACAGTATAACACAAGACAACCAGAATGATAACCAGATTTCTAAAACTATCAAAAGATTTTTCGCCAGATTCCATGTGACGTCTGCCCTGAAAACGGCGGGCGCTTATCATAAGAAAGGTACACCTGTAACACAGATTTTTCAGTATCTGTTTCTCCTGATCTTTTCAAACAGAAGCATGTACATGAATCTGCTGTCGGGAAGAAATACGCCGGCTTTTGCTAAAGATACGGTATACCGCTTTATGAAATCAACACAGATCAACTGGATCAGGTTCACAACGATTCTTGCATCAAGAATTATCAAGGATGCTGTTGTCCCATTGAATCATGCAGACAGGGAAAATGTTCTCTGCATTGATGATTCTATGTTTGAAAGAAACCGCTCCAAGAAGGTGGAACTCCTTGCAAAAACTTACGACCATGCAAAACATGCCTATAAGTTTGGGTTCCGTATGCTAACCCTGGGATGGACTGACGGAAGTACGTTTCTTCCGGTCAACAGTATCCTTTTATCCACGGATAATAAGAAAAACCGTGTGAATGAAGCCGTCAGTCTCGATAAAAGAACCGTCGGTTATAAGCGCCGCAAGCTTTCTATGACCAAAGGGACGGAAGCTATGTTGGAACTTCTGAAAGCCGCTAAAACACTGGGGATTCCTGCAAAATATGTCCTCTTTGACAGCTGGTTTTCTTCTCCCAAAACGCTTCATGCTGTAAAAAATCTTGGCTATGAAGTGATTGGAATGATTAAGAAAACCCCAAAAATGTTCTTCCGATACAATGGAGAAGAACTCTCCCTTATCGATATCTACAAGAGGAACACAAAACGCAGGGGACGTTCCAGATACCTCTTATCGGTGGATGTGGAAGTCATCAAAGACGGGGAAGCGATTCCGGCTAGGGTTGTATATGTCCGCAATCGGAATAAGCGCAAGGAATACATCTGCCTTATCACAACAGATACATCCTTATGTGAAGATGAAATCATCCGCCTTTATGGAAAACGCTGGGATATCGAAGTATTCTTCAAAGTCTGCAAGAGTTATCTCAGGCTCAGCAAAGAATGCCATTGCCTTTCTTTTGATGCAATGACCGCCCATACGGCAGTTGTTTTTACCAGGTATATGATGCTGTCCATCGAAAACAGGGAATCAAACGACAGCCGCTCACTTGGAGAACTGTTTCTGTACTTTTCTGATGAAATGTCTGACATCACATGGATGCAGGCATTTCAAATGTTGCTTCAAATGTTCCGAAAACTTTTAGAGGAACACTGTGATCTTGTTGATGAAAAGATAGATGAACTGGCAGACACTTTCATCAGCACCTTACCATCCCTGCTACAATCCCAATTAGTAGCAGCATAGTGTTCCAAAAGGCTGTTCTTTGATAATTGAATCATTGCCAGATATTGAATTTTCAAGGTGCATAGCTAAAATCTATGTGCGAAGTTTGAGTTATAGAATTAAAGCTGTGGCGGGGAAAAAAATATCACCATGACGGACAGGTTCAACTGGCGGAATATCTGGAACAATATCACCAGGACAGAGGATACCTGCTGACATTCAATTTCAATAAGCATAAGCAGATTGGAGTGACGGAGAGCGTATGTGACGGAAAACAGATTTTGGAAGTGATTGTGTAGTATGATTGTACAGGAGCTTCTTTACGATTTCTTTAAACTTTCTTGAGGACAAGTATATTTGGGGCCATGCCGCCTATCGGCACAAACGACCCTGAAAGTTTACTTTTATACTTAACGGTTCCTCAATTTCAGAAAGGAATCAACAGTTATGAACGAAGCAGTCATTGAAGCCAGAGACATTACCAAACAATACAAAGACCTGACAGCTCTGGACCATGTGAACCTCACGGTTCGGCGGGGCGACATCTACGGATTGATCGGGGACAACGGCGCCGGGAAATCCACATTTCTCAAAATAGTCACCGGACAGATCTTTCCTACAGGAGGATACATCCGCCTCTTTGGAAATGAGGAGGAAAAAGAAGTGCGGAAGAGCCGTTCACGCATGGGTGCCCTTGTGGAAAACGCCGGATTTTTTCCGAAAATGAGCGTGGAAAAGAATCTGGAATACTACCGGATCCAGCGCGGGATCCCCGGGAAGGATCCGGTGGAAGCGGTGCTGCACACGTAAACCTTTTCGAAAAAAGAAAAGTCAAAAGCGAGAAACTGTCCATGGGGATGAAGCAGCGCTTCGGCCTCGTCCTTGCCCTCTTAGGGAAGCCTGAGCTGCTGGTGCTGGACGCAAACTGGACTAGGGTTTTTGACTGTATATAGCGTATATTGTGTTTAAAATGATGGAATATAGCTACTTGATACACAAGGCATAGGGAAAAATGTATATGGATTAGAGGGAAGAAATGGAATGACTGGCAGGAGGAATGTGCTCTCCGGATGCTGGTTTTTTGTTGGATAGAAAGCATTGACGGAAGGAGGGGATGGTCGTATCAAAATGACAGAAAGGCGAGGTGGTTCGATACGGAAAGAGAGAGGATGAATATGAACAAGGATATTTTCTGGCAGATCATGGAGGAGGCAAAAGATCAGGAACTACTGGAAACCCTCGGCGTTAAATTGGTTTAGTAATTTAGGCACTTAACAACAATTTCTTGCGCAAAATGGCAAAATTTTTGTATTGCGCTTTTCCGGTTTATCCGGGTTAGGCTTTAATAATTAAGAACTATCTACGTAAAAACGAAGGAGTTTGTGTGATAATCGAAATTTGGAGAAATTGCCATGTTTATCAAGATAGCAAAAAAGTTTAATTGGAAATTGAAAGGCGAACCAACCCGTCTGAATGGCGGTTTTATACATAAGATGTATAAGGTTGACACAGAGCAAGGCGTTTATGCACTTAAACTGCTGAATCCATTTGTTATGCAAAGAGAAACGGCTATGGAAAATTATGCTAAAGCTGAGCAGATAGAACTTTTATTGGAGCAACAGGATATTCCTATTCTTCCTGCATTATCTTTTGACGGAAGAAAAATGCAGGAAATAGATGGCGAATATTTCTACCTCTTTGATTATTTTCCAGGAAAATCTTTGAGAAGCAATGAGATAACAGAATATCATTGCGGGGAAATAGGAAAGGTACTTGCTAAAATTCATAGTATATACAAGAAATTTGAGTGCAAAAACTTTCCTGAAATGTCCATTGATTGGGAATTCTATCTTGCCAAAATAGAAAAAGTCAATGCGAGGTTGTTTGCAATGCTGAAAGATAGTCTGCCGGTAATCAAAGATAGCCAAAATAAAGGCAATCTGGCAAGAAAGAAACTGCCTCAAATTGTATCTGTCTGCCATAATGATATGGATTGCAAAAATGTTCTCTGGAATGGGAATGATTATCGTATTATTGATTTGGAATGCTTATCTTACAACAATCCGTTTATGGAATTGTTAGAACTGGCATTATGTTGGTCTGGATATGAGGATTGCCAAATTGATTTTAGTCTGTTTCAGGCATTTTTGCAGGGATATAAAAATGCAGGCGGAGATTTGCCCATAGATTGGGAAACACTATATGATTGTAATAACGGCAGACTGGAATGGTTGGAATATAATATTAAGCGTGTGTTAGGTATAGATTGCGGAGATGATGAAAAAGAAATTGGAATAGAACAGGTGGAGGAAACTATTCAACGCATCATCTATTATTCAGAAATGAAGGAGCAGATAATGGAACATTGCTATATAAATGCTGATTTTAACAAGATAGACAACTTCCGGTTTGCTGAATAGTTTTATACTGTTAAGGAGTGACGTAAAGATATGAATATCCGATTTGCAGAAATCAAAGATAGGGAGCTTCTTATTTCATATGATAAGCATATCTCTAAAGAAGAAATGCGAAATATTATACAGCAGAGCCGCATTATTCTTGTTGAAGATCACAATCAGTTTGTCGGATGGCTGAGATACAATCTGTTTTGGGATCATACACCTTTCATCAATATGCTGTACATTTTGGAAGAATACAGAGGAAAAGGTTTTGGAAGGCAGGTCGTTGAATTTTGGGAGAATGAAATGAGGCAACAGGGGTATCATACATTTATGACTTCAACCCAGGCAGACGAGTATGCGCAGCATTTTTATTTCAGGCTTGGATATGAGGCCGCAGGAGGCTTCCGTTTAGGTAATGATCCGTATGAAATCATATTTTCAAAGAGTGATAGTCATGGGAATCATGAAATATATGAGGGAGAAGTTGAGTGAGGTGAATCGTTGGGACTTTATTTTGATTCGAATTATGGAAAGGGGAGTGAGACACTATGCTGGAATTTCGATATGATACGCAGCTACTGATAGAAGGAGAAAATCTGGATGAAGATGCAATCAGTGAATACTTTATTGCGCATTTTAACGGAGACTGTCTGTTAGCGGTTGGCGACGAGGAGTTAATAAAAATCCATTTCCATACGAATGAGCCGTGGAAAGTATTGGAGTATTGTGCATCCATCGGGGAAATTTATGATATTGTTGTGGAGGATATGGACAGGCAGGCAAGGGGATTAAAGGGATAAATGCCTTTCACAGCCAAACGTATTATTCTTTTTTAATGAAACAGACATAAATCCCCAAGCAAAGCTGGGGAGACTAGCAAACGCAAGTGGCGATAAACGGAGTACTAGAAGGAAAACCCCCGTTGTATAATAGGTGCAGGTCTGGCAAACCGCACAAATGTGTATTCCAAAATAGTATCCTCATATTATATTTTTTATCTCAAACTTAATACAGATTTTTTTGTAACTTCTTATAACTTCTTATATCTTCACGGATCCCTGTAAATCAGGGATTCGTGAGCATTTCTCTATTGGTAGATACTTCACGTATCTTCTTATATCTCTTTATAAAGTACACTTCAAACGTAGTAAAAAAGTAGTAAATTCTTATTCCGCTAACCGTTCCATTTCAGCCTGTATTCCGTCTATGGTAACATGTGCGTACAGATTAAGCGTGATTTCTATACTGCTATGTCCCATGATGTATTGCAGGCTTTTCGGATTCATGTTCTTTCCGGCTAATCTTGTGCAAAAGGTGTGTCTTAATACATGCGGTGAAAAATACGGCAGTTCGTCCTCATGTGTTTTATTATACTTTGTTACAAGATTCCGAAAAGTTGCTGAATAGTATTGACCTATTACTGGATGTCCTTCTTGCGTGAGAAATAAAAAATCGCTGTAGCCGTCTATGATATCCGATTGTATACCTTCACATTGCTTTAATACGTGTTTAAATGCTTCATAAGCTGTTTGATTCATGGGGACTTGGCGGACACCGCTTTTAGTCTTTGGGGTATCTATGTAATAACCGTGTTCACTGTCTTTCAATAGTTGATGGTTTACATGGATTAACCTTTTCTCAAAGTCTAAATCATTTACAGTCAATCCGCACAGTTCGGAAATTCTAAGCCCTGTATTTAGCAATATCACAATCACATCATAATACTTTTTATAAATCATATCCGTTTTAGCAAATGCAAGAAGTTTCTTTTCTTCATCCTCTGTCAATGCTTCTCGTGGCTTGCTGTCATCTGCAATAACATCACTCATTTTGTAGTCAAAAGGATTTTTACGTACATAATCATCTTGAATAGCGATATAAAAAGCCGCTTTTAAAGAACGTTTGTAATTATTGATAGTTTTATAAGCATATCCTTTTGCTTTCATGCGGACAGCCCATTCTTTAGCGTCAGAGGGTTTTATACTGTCTATACTACGTAATCCCAGTATATCCTCTTCTAAGGCTCTCATAAGCCTCTGGCGGCCTAGAAGGGTACTCTTTTTAACATTTGCCCGGCTTGCGTTCTGCTTTTTGTAGAGTTCGCAAAGAGTCATTTTTTTGCCGTTAGTATCAATTCCGTCTGAAAGGTCTTTTTGTATTTCGTTTTCTTTCTCACGGAGTGATATACAATCCCTCTTTCCTTTAGGTACTCTGTCTGTAGCGGTCAGTTTCCAGGAATAAGCAAACTGTACTTTCCCAAATATATCCGTGTATTTATATGCGTATCTTCCATCTTTTCTCTGGCTCTCTCCGTTGTTTAATATCCTTCCTTTTAAATCTCTTCTTTTTTCCATTTTTTTCTCCTTCCATAATTGGAAAGAGCCTTGATATGACTTACTTATATTATAGCACATCTTGGCTCTTTTTGCATTAAATAGTATCAACTTCATCCAATATTTTTTCGAATTGTTTCCGCTTTATTTGTATACGGTTTCCATTCATAAATAGCCATTTCGCATTTTTGCTTTCTTCCGCAAAACGACGCAATTTGTTTTCACCGATACCAAAATATTCGGAGGCTTCTTTCATTGTCAGCATGTATTTTTCGCTGATAGGTACGTTTATATCGATCATGAAAACACCTTCTTTCTACTTATATTCATTCTTTGCTCTAATTATATAATTCGTATCTTTTTGGATTAGTGCACCTGTTTCACTGTCTGTTGTAAGTTTGTATAAACCGACATCTACATAATTTTTACCATCACTATCCGTTCCAACAATACCAAAATTAGGAATAAAATCATTTAATTTAGTATTATCTTCCATGCTAAAAGATACTTTTGGCTTTTTTAAACCTTGTGAGTTAAAGTATCTTTTTTTCCCATACATATCTTTATCAGTCAACAAAGCGGAAGTTATATATTTGGTTATATATGATGATGCCTTTTCTGAGTTTTCTAATTTTTCACAATCGCTGAATCCATGTTTCCAGTCTGTCAGATTATATACTTGTCGGCCGTTTCTTACTACGGATATATTTGTCTTAGGGTTAACTGCCTGTACAAAGTTTTCATTTGGAATTTTTCCGAGTAAGCCGTGAAAATGAATTGCACCTGATTTATGTAATTCCGGAATAAGCAGATAGTTAAATTTCCCATATTTATCACGTATTGACCGACACCATTTTAGCAGAACTGTTTTTGAAACGTCATAATTAAAACTGTTTACTTTTTGGGGATCGAGAGTCAGCGTAACAAACCATTCAAAATCATTAGTTAAAGCATAGCCTTTTATCCGTCTCCTGATGGCATGAATTTGACTACGGGTTCGTTTTTCCTGTTCTTCATCGGATAATTTAGGCTTATTTTTAGATGATGGTGGCCTTGCTCCTATATATGTTTCCTTTGGTTGATGGTAAGCAACTATTTCTATCATCCCGTTGCCATAGTCAGTTGTTTTCCGGTTGTATTCTCTGGTATCATTTAGTGGAGGAAGCGTAATTTTCATATTTATGACTCCAATATATTTTGTAATTTGATGCTTTACGTCGCAACATTGCCTAATGTCAAGTAAGGCAATGTTGCCTGTCCTGCCTATTATGCGCAGTAGTGCGGTTGTTATTATTTATCGCATATTCGCAATCCCAATTATTGCGTATCTGCAGTGGCACAGCGCATGTGGCGGCAAGCCACCCCATGCGCCATGCCCCACCATACGCAATGATCGACATTGCAATATGCGATTGTGGAAAACGCCGCAATACTGCGCATAACAGGCGGATCAGTATTATTTCTTTTTTCGAAAGGCAGGAGAGAAATAAAAGCCGTCAGATACAACTGCCTTGTAGCCTTTTTCTGTCGGTTTAGGCTTATCACGCAGATAGTCCAATGCATACCATCGGGCCATCTGCCTTTTATCCGTACTGATAACATAAGTCTCTCCGTTATCCTGCACAACTATATATAACATCTTAGCGACCTTCCCCATATGGAGTCCCCCTATCCCTTAATTCTTTAAATAACATTATGTAGTCGCTTGTTTTCTCCGGCATCTGCGGCGTCTCGATATACGCCAATCCGTCTGATTTAGGCGTAATTGCGTAACCTTTACCGACTCCGCCTTTATAAGCGCCTGCAATGTCTTTTTTATAATATCCTGTTGCCTGGTGAAATGTTTCGTCTGACACCACAGCCCCCAAAATAATACGGGTCTGGCATTGCTCTGTTATAGACTTCGGTAAATCCGTTGCATTTAATTTTTGCGCCGTAATCACGAGAGAAATACCTACGGCTCTGCCTTTCAGGGCTAATTGTCCCAGTAACCGCTCAATTTCCGCTTTCTGTTTTTTGTCAGCCTCTCCCAGAGCCGCCAGAACCTCGTCAAAAATAAGTATTTGTCCTTTTAATCCAAGCGAAGTGAAATTTGCGTCTATATCCGCATTATCAGCCGCAAAATATTTTGAGTATCTTTCATTCATTTCATCCACAATTTTTGTGAGCATTTTGATAATCTCATCCGTTTCTACGGCTACTCCCACACCAATATGGCGGAATAATCTGCCAAGATCGGAATTTTTGGCATCTATTACATGTAACATGTGCTGACGCCTAAGTACCATCCCGCCCAGATAGCGTAAAAACTGGCTTTTTCCTGCGCCGGACGGGGCGATTAATAAAATGTGTAATGCTTCGCTGTTATAATTCCAAATTATATTGTCATAGATCGGTATTGGTTCATAACTCACATCCGGCTTATAATCGCCTTTATATTCATTCGGTATACCTTTTCCTATTAGCATAATTCCGTCATAGCGTTTTGGCGGATTAGCAAATATATACCGGGCTTTACCATCGGACTCTTCATATTTAAGCATTGGTAAGCCTAAATACTCGGATAGTTTTTGGCCTATCTCGGCAGAATCTTTAACTAACCCATTGAAATATAAGTCAATTATAGTTTTTCTGCCTTTTATCCCGTACATCCATTTGACGGAATGAATCAATAGGCCATCTGTTTCTGATTTTAAAAATAATCTAGTAAAATTAATGATTTGCTTTCTTATTTTTAAAATCTTAACAGGTGAATATCTTGATAACAAAAAAATTAATATACTGTAATTCAACAGTAAAAAGATACCTACAATAAACATATCGTATAGTATCTCATTTAATTCTGGGATAGCTGTTACGCCGTCCCAGAAAATAAAAATTGGTAAAATTATAAATAATAATGCTATAACTAATATACTTTGTTTGATGGCAGCTATTACACTGCCATCTGTCTTTAGTTTTAATTTATGCATCCTATTTGACCTCCTCTAATTTTTTGATAAGTAGCCTTAGACCTGTAGGACTGTAGCCCTGAAATTTTTTACCTTCCATATTTGAGTTCATTGCGAGTTCATAGTCAACAATTCGATATTTTTTGTTGATTGCATGAACCGGATCTAAAAATTGTTTATCCGTTTCATCATATATAGTACCTTGTCCATGCATTGCATCCATGATACTTTTACCGTATATAAATTCGATTTTTTGTGTGTGGTGATCTTTTGAAGGTTTACTTACCTTTTTAATAATCGGTTCGTCGGGCACACGAGCGTATCTAAGTATTGCAGACTGTAATTCAGGCTGGGATAATAAATCTTTTATCCTAACATTCATGTAATCGATTTTTTCTACAGCATTCACGGTGCTTTCATCCTTAGCTGTTTCTGCAGCAGTTACACTATTTGCAATTGCTGAATCATTTACTATTTCTTTCATAGCTTCACCTCCTTTCTAAAACGAAGATAAGCCATACAATGGCCAATTAAATAGCCATATTTATTTTTTTATACTTTTTATATTTTTTTTATATTTTTTATTTCTTATATTGGTCAACGGGAAGTATATCATTTAAGTCACAGCGCAAAACATGTGCTATTTTGAGCACTGTCATCAGACTAATATTATAGCTTTTACGACTCATATAATTTTTATAGGTAGCTATACTGACACCTGCTCTTTTAGCCACGTCTTTTTGTGTGTAATGCTCGTTTATACCGTTTGAGCTTTTTAACTCTTTTAATCGTCTTTTTCGTATATTTTCAATATTTTTTAGGACATTTTCTATGTACTTGTAGTAATCTACTTGGTTGAGTTCTTTATCTGTGATATAGTCATGTTTTAATTCTTCGTTTAACTTTTTCGTTATCCATGCTTTTTTGTTCATGTCTTTACAAAATTGTAAAGTGCGCACTTTAATCCTTTCTTTAGATTAGTGCAGGCCTGCGATATTTTGTTAGTTGCAACGTATTTTTAGGTCAACAAAAAAAACCCGTATTTGCAACTGCGAGTTTTTTCGGAATTTATTACTGTTATTGTCTTTAAGCCATAAATATCACTCCTTTCTCCATCATTCGACTTTGTGAGCGTTTCCGGAATTGCTATAAGTGTATAATGATGGTGTTTATTAAATTTTTATTAAATTTGGAAAATAGCACTTGACAAACTTTTTCAAAAATTGCTATATTTAACCTGTAAGGATAAATGATAACAGTCAGGTCAGTTGTCGAGTTTATTTTTTCAAGAATAGGATGGGGCTGGGGCGTAGCCCCAAGAAAACCTGTTTTGCGTATGCAAAACAGGGGGGGAGAAAAAAACAAAAAATTGATACTGCTGTACATGAAAGAGAGAATTAGAGTAGGTTTAGTAAGCGTAATTGATAGGAAAATAATACTGTGATAATGATAAAAAGGAGCAAGAGTACAATTCCGATAAACTGGTTTTGTGCTCTTGCTTATTCTTTCTAATTCTAAAAAAGAAGCGGAGACGATGTGAAAATAGTTTATTGACCTTTTTCAATGTCGTTATCTTTTTCACTATCAGATTCAAATTTCATAATCTCAAATATATCACATTCTAAAATATTACATAAGGAATTTATCGTATTAGTAGATACCGATTCATCCGACATTAGTCTTTTTATAGTTTTACTATCTAAGTTGTATATACCACATTTGTTTCTGAGATAGTATGTGGTAATTCCTTTTTGTCGTAATAATTTTCGTAATGGTTCGAAAGAAATCATAAATTACATCCTTTACTTTTGAACCATTATCGCATATAATAAAACTGCATAATATGAGGAATAATCCTCATACCAAATGTTATAATGGAGAATGAAAGGGCGGTGATAGGTATTTGTTGAAATTATCGTATAGTTTCGATATAATAACTTAGAGTATAGTATTATAGAATTTTGAGAGAGGGAGATTCTACATATGAAAAATAAAGTGATTTTAATAACGATTTTGGCGGCAACTATTATAAGCGGAGTTATTACAGGATGCGGTTCATCAAAAGATACAACAGCTAAAGCCGCATCAACCACAAAGACAGAGAAAAGTTCCGACACAGATAAGGCACAGACAGAGGAAAAGAAAATAAATGGCTTCGAGATTAACGTAACAGTAGACAACGGCTGGGACAGCGATTCCACACCGGCAATCCTGCACGTAACATCTGACAAGGTAGACTTCTGTCACGCAATTACACCGGACGCAGAGGGCGGCAAGGGTTCTACAACTGTATCTCTGGCAAACGACACCTACACGGTTGAGTTTATCAGCCCGCTGAATCACGATGGTTCTGCATACGAGATTTTCGATATGGGCACTGCACAGGAAATCACTGTAGAATATGGCAAGGATATGGTGATCGACTGTGAAATGACACAGATCCCGGCTGACAAAGTGACCGACGAAATGATTCAGGATATCGTAAAGAAGACTCAGGACGCTATTGCAAAGGGTGACGACACTCTGAAAGGCGACGCTGGAAAAGACACACTGGATAAGCTGGCAGAAAACGTTCAGAACAGCCCGAACGCATCTGAGGAAACAAAGGATATGGCGGAATCTGTAAAGACGGAAACCGAAGTAAAGGCACCGGAAGCAGAGAATCAGACAGAAAATAAGACGGAAAACAATGCGGCAGAGAACAATAACGTTCAGAATAACAATTCCCAGAACAACAATGTTCAGGATAACAACAATGCAGGCAACAATAACGTTCAGAACAATAACAACGCACAGAATAACAATGCGGCAAACAACAATGTTCAGAACAATACCAACACACAGGCACCAGCAGCTACGGCACCAGTCGAGAAGCCAGTAGAAAAACCGTCCGCACCTGTTGTATCTGCACCAGAAACACCAGTTCACACACATTCTTGGGCAGACCATACAGTAACAACACAGGAGTGGATTTCCAACATGGTAGAAGTTCCGGATTATGAGACACAGACAACATGTGTTTGCGTATGTAACTGTGGTGCAGTTATGGATGAAGCCGCACATATGAGTCATGCAATTGCTCATATTGAAGCAGGCGAACCAGACAACTATCACACCGAAACCCGTACAACTCAGGTTCAGGTTGGATCCCATATGGAGGATCAGGGACATTATGAGAACAAGACCACTGTAGATTACAGATATTGCACAGGCTGCGGCGCAAAGCAGTAATAACGCATATCATAAGCATAGACACCGACATCGAAAGATGTCGGTGTCTTTTTTTTCGGGAATATCATAATAACATAGGAAAGAGGGAAAGGAAATGGAACGAAAACATTACGAAAAAAGACGCTGTATTTTCTGTGGGCAGGTACGGACCATCACAATCATTGAAGATGACGGATATGACTATTTGGGACATCATAGAGGCGCTTCGGAACGTTATGAAGACGATGATGGATGCAACTGCAGTCTTGGACGATTAGTGGGTAAAGCAGAGATCGTACCCATGTGTTTAAATTGTGCATTTTATGATAATGGATATTGCACAAACAGGAAGAAAATCGAGGCCATATCGGATATGTTTGCAATCGGCGACAAAGTCCGAGTAAAAAAGACGGAACATAAATGTAAAGAATATAAGTTAAACCCGAATATCTTTAAGGCTTTAATTAAAGACAGATGTGAGTAAACAAAGAAAGGAATATGAAACATATGTCGAAATTCTATATTGAAAATTTTACAGACTTTGAACAGGCATTATCCATTTTAGATACAAACCAGATTTCATATGACATTGATGAAAGCCGTCTGATTTGTGTGGATGAAACGGATGTCTACCAGACATTAGAAGCATTCGACAAAGAAGATATTTACTATCTGGAAGCCTGTTAATAACTTTATATAAGGAGGCATCACACATGAAATTTGAAGACTGGCATGTGGTCGAAAACAAAGAAACACATCAACAGCATATCTTTTGTGGCGCTATGGAAGACCATATTAAAGAACCCGACACATATATTGAGATCCCGTTCTCAGAATGGTCTGTAGACCATATGATTAAAATTCTTGGGAATGTATATAGCGATATTATGAGTCATAATATGCATAGAGAATTGACCACAATAAAAGACTGTTTAAATAAAGCCCATATTATACCAAGTGATCAGAGAGAATTTTTCCAATGGTACACACTAGCAATATTCGACAGATTAAGTTATTGAGGATAAAAGGAGCGAACACGAATGGAGGGTAAAAAGAAGAAACATATTTTATTAACAGATATAGACACCAACGTTGTGGATGTCCTCTATGTGACGAACTGGGATGAACAGTTTTCAGCACATTTATCAGATGCCAGAGCCATCTGGGAAAAGTCATCCGAAGACATTATGGACATTATTTGCGACTACCTTCGTCAGTGGTATGATATTCGTAGTATTGAAGACAGATATTTTTGCATTCTTTATGTACCATTCCTTCACCCCTGAAACAAAAATTTTGAGAGCAAATGTAAAACTCACATTTGCACTCGAGCAAAATTTTTTGCCCCTATGCCCTCTCCCATAGGGGGAATTTGCCTGTTGCATACTGTACATTCTATAACATAGCTTTAATCTATCAATAGGTGGAATGAAAGTAAAAGTATTTCCTCTCCGGGCAGTATATCCTATATTACGATATGTATCAAGGATGCTTCGCACCGTATCACGGCATGTCCTTGACACATCCCATAATATAGGATATAAGACGGTCAAGAGGAAATGAGATAGTCTGCTGTTTTACAGCCTTCGACTACACAATATATTTTCTGGCAATTTCTTGGCTTTCCAATTTGCAAACTATTAATATAGGATTATTCATCACCCATAAAATAAGAATATTTCTGTTCGTCACATTTTATAATTTTATTTGTGTTCATTCCTGACAAAACACCACTTATTTGGTGCCTGTTAGCAAATGGACATTTTTTCTCCACTTCATCAAGAACCTCTCTCGTTTTCTTGCGCAGAACAGATTCAATTTCTTTTCTTACCTCACATTTTTGTTCTTCTGTAAGACTATTCATACTATGTCCTCCCTTTAAAAGTTTTTATAGATATATCATAACAATTTTATCCTCTTTTTCAAAGTGATTTTCGAAGCTCACCTTTATTTTCGGCATATTACACAATAAATATCTATCTTTTGGGAAACATGAACGCATGAGAATCTATGGTAAAATCGAAAAAACAGCACACGGGAGACTCATTCGAAGAATCTCTTTGGAAAATCCGGTGCTGTTTTTGCTCTTAGATTTTAAAAATCATTCGATTTTGATTGTCATATCAAGACTCTTTCAAAAGTTGTAAATCGGTAGTAAATTCGTCAGATTTTGTTGTTTTAAAACCTCTAAAACCCAGTGTTTACGGGGTTTTTACTGTATATAACTTGATTTTGAGATAAAAAGAAAATTGGATGCCGTCAGATTTTTAGAATCCCCTGGTTATATTCATTTTCAAATGCCGTCTTATACTTGTCTGTGACAACGGAGGTGTAAAGGTTGGAGGCAAGGATGTCATGGGTCAGCATTTTTCTGCCCGCAGGCTCGATTCCCTGGTCATCGTAGGGCCTGGTGAGCAGCGGCAGAGGGCTCTTTTTGGCAATGGCCGAGACGACCTTTTCGCAGTCCCGGCGGAATCCGAGAAGGCGGGCATAAAAGTGGGGGCCGTTTTCCAGATATTCATTGACTGCCGTTTTCTTGATGCCCAGCATGATATGGAGCAGGGCGCGGTTGATCCGGGTCTGGGTCACGTCCCTTGTTTTCACAAGTTCACAGAACTGCTTATAATTAAAATAATCATTCAGCTGTCCGCAGATTCGGTTTGCCAGGTCCCTGGACACGTCCATATAGCGCGGAAGGGTCTCGGGCCGTTTGTTCAGCAGCTTGTATTTTAGGATCAGGGAAAAATCATTCTGATAGATCGGATATTTGACCCTGTGGTAATCCTTTAAAAGTTCCAGGCAGCTTTGGGGAACCTGCTCCTCCAGCTCGCCCAGAATATTTACGAAGGGCGTGTTTTCAAAGGTGCGCGCGGAGGATACCCCGCTCAGCGCACAACCGGAATAGGCCAGCAGGGAGCGGATGGCGGAAGCGGAGCCGAAAGGGGATTTGAGATCCTGGTCGTGGTAGTGGGAGCCTTTGCGGCGGATGGTGTAAGGACGGATTTTGCTGCCGCGCTTTTTCAGTGCTTTCAGGTATTCGACGCCCAGGATGTTGTTGGGGTCGCGGAGCAGAATCGAATATTGTTCCGTTTCCATGCAGGCGGTAAGGGCCTCCTCCCGCGCGGAAGGAAAAGACATGCCCTGCTTTAGGCAGTCCTTTAAACGGGTCTGGTATGCTTCTGGTTCTTCCAGAAGGATGTCCGCTGCGGCTTCCATTCCTTCCAGGTCGCCGCATTCGCTTCCGAAGCAGAGGGAATCCACGATCCCAAGCTGGTCGAGAAAGGAAACCGCCCCATAGGCAAATAATTCGGCGCTTCCGGTGGCGTAGCAGACGGGCAGCTCAAACACGGCTGCGGCGCCGCATTTCAACGCCATCTCGGCCCGCAGCCGCTTGGGCATGATGGCGGCGGTGCCCCGCTGTACGTAGTCCCCGCTCATGAGGACCACCGCAATATCTGCCCCGGTGACCTCCTTTGCAGCCTGTATATGGTATTGGTGCCCATTGTGAAATGGATTGTATTCTGTGATCAAACCGACAATTTTCATGAGAAACTCCTTGTATATCCTTTTGAGAACCATTATACTATATCTTATTGAACATTAGTAGTTCAATAAGTACAAAATGTAGAAAAAAACATTGTATTGTGAAAAAATAGATTGCTTTAGCCGGAAATTGCTCGAATTTACTTACTATATCAGGTTCTTTGGTTCATGATTTTTTGTAAGGGAGGCAATTTATTTTACAGGAAAGAGGGTGCATGGGATGATCAAAGAACAGATACTCGCATTGCTTGAGGAAAGAAAATTTAAAGAACTGAAAGAACTGTTGGAAACCGTGCATCCCGTGGACATTGCGGAAATGCTTGAAGATATCAGCAAGAAGCAGATGATCCTGATCTTCCGGCTTCTGGCAAAGGAAGAGGCGGCGGATGTATTTACGGATATGAACAGCGATATGCGTGAATACCTGATCAATACGCTGACGGACTCCGAGCTGGAAGAGGTCATGGACGAGATGTACGTGGACGATACGGTAGACGTGCTGGAAGAGATGCCGGCCAATGTGGTAGACCGTCTGCTGATGGTGACGGACGAGGATACGAGAAAAAAGATCAACGCCCTGCTCCAGTACCCCGAGGACAGCGCGGGAAGTATCATGAATATAGACTACGTCAGCCTGCGCAGGGAGATGACGGTGGAGGAGGCCATTCTGAAGATCCGTCAGGTGGGGATCAACAAGGAGACGATTTATACTTGTTATGTGACGGAAAAGAAGCGGCTCATCGGCGTGGTGGATGTGAAGGACTTGCTGACAGCAGGGGAGGCCAGGCTGATTGAGGAGATCATGGATGAAAATGTGCTCTGCGCAAAGACTCTGGATGACCAGGAGGAGGTGGCTTCTTCCATCCGGAAGTACGGCCTGGTGGCGATGCCGATCATCGACCATGAGAACTGCCTGGTGGGGATTGTAACGGTTGACGACGCTATGTATGTCCTGCAGGACGAGACAACGGAAGATATCAGCATCATGGCCGGTGTCAGCCCCAATGAGGATTCTTATTTCGGAACCTCCGTATTCCGGCACGCGAGGAACCGTACCCTGTGGCTCATGCTCCTGATGCTCTCGGCCACCGTGACAGGAGAGATCCTGCGCCACTATGAGGAGGCTATGTCGGTGATGCCGGTGCTCATCACCTTTATCCCTATGCTCATGGGAACCAGCGGAAACTGCGGCTCCCAGAGCTCCACCATGGTGATCCGCGGACTGGCGGTGGGAGAGATCGAGTTCCGGGATTTCCTCCGGGTGATCTTTAAGGAAATCCGCGTGGCGCTTGTGGTAGGGCTTCTTCTGGCAGCGGTCAACGGGATTCGGATCTACCTGATGTATAACCAGGATATCATGCTGGCCTTTGCGCTGGGGGTGACCATGATCGCGGTGATCGTCATGGCAAAATGTATTGGGTGCACGCTGCCGCTTCTGGCGAAGAAGATCGGGGTGGATCCGGCGATCATGGCAGCTCCGCTGATTTCCACGATTATGGATACGTGTACGATATTGATGTACTTTACGATTATAACGGCGTTTTTCCGGTTGGGAGGGTGAATGGGGGAGATGGTTTTACCTGACCCAGGGAATGAATAGCCGTCGGTTGGTTTTATAAAAAAATTTGTAAGAAATTTATTTGCAGGAGGTATTGGATATGGAATTAGCAAAAGTAACGTCAAAGGGTCAGGTTACAATCCCTGCGGCAATCCGTAAACTGCTTGGCATTCAGGAAGGAGATAAAATTCTGTTTGTTGAGGAAGGGGAGAAGGTCGTTATGGTGAATGCTTCCACAAACGCACTGTTAAAAGCACAGAAAGCTTTTGAAGGGGTTGCGGAGGAGAGCGGCATTCGTAATGAACAGGATGTGATAGATTTGGTAAAAGAAGTCCGTGCGGAGAGAGGTGATGTATATATATGCGAATAATGCTTGATACGAATGTATTGATCTCCATGATATTGTTTCCAGGCAAAGCATTTCAAAAGATGCTGGATTTTATTACCCGGAGTCATCATCTCGTTCTTTCATCGTTTGTAGTCGATGAATTATTTGCAGTAGTCGAACGCAAATTCCCAGGTAAGAGGAAAGCAATTGATGAATATCTTTTAAATTTGGCGTATGAACTGGTTTATACCCCGCGTCACATGCCAGGCGGGCTGTTCGAAATCAGGGATGTAAATGACTACCCTGTACTTTATACGGCAATCATTGAAAATGTGGATATTTTCATTACCGGTGATAAAGATTTTCTGGGGATTGGCGTTGAAATACCGGAGATTATGACTCCGGCAGATTTTATGGAAAAATATGTTCCATAATTATAAACGGTGCGGTGTATCGGTGTATCTCACTTTGGGGGATGTGTTTTATGAGGCGGGAAGTAGATGTATACGGATTCCGTCCGCAGTGCAGCTCGATTACGCTGCGCTTCATCTCGCTCACGGGCATGCGCCCTATGAAAAAGAACAGGAAAGATTCTGCTTACGTGCGAGCACGACGCAGCCTCTTTCCTGTTCTTTTTCGCACTGCTCATTGCCAACGTGGAGATTGTTCTTAAAAATAGACATGGAAATATCTTGTATACAAAAAACGATTGCGTTATAATAATAGGCAGAAAAAGGAAAGGTGGCTTTTAATTATGGGATTTATTGATGAAATCAAAGCAAGAGCAAAGACAGACATTAAGACGATCGTGCTTCCGGAGACGGAAGACGAGAGAACCTACAAGGCTGCTGAGGCGGTTTTGAAGGAAGGGACAGCGAAGCTGATCCTGGTGGGAAGCAAGGAAGAGATTGAGAAGATGGGAGCAGGATATGACATTTCCGGGGCAACCATCGTGGATCCCGCGACCAGCGAAAAGACAGAGAGCTACATTGCAAAGCTGGTGGAATTACGCCAGAAAAAGGGCATGACCGAGGAGCAGGCAAAGGAACTTCTGCTGAACAATTATCTGTATTACGGCGTCATGATGGTAAAGATGGGCGATGCGGACGGTATGGTATCCGGCGCATGCCATTCTACGGCTGATACCCTTCGTCCCTGCCTGCAGATCTTAAAGACAAAACCGGGTACAAAGCTGGTTTCCGCATTTTTCGTGATCGTAGTTCCAAATTGCGATATGGGTGCGGACGGAACCTTTATCTTCGGAGATTCCGGTCTGGAGCAGAATCCGGATCCGGAGAAGCTGGCGAACATCGCGGTATCTTCCGCAGAGTCCTTCCGTATTCTGACTGGCAAGGAGCCGGTTGTGGCAATGCTTTCCCACTCTACAAAGGGAAGCGCAAAGCATGCGGACGTGGACAAGGTTGTGGAAGCGACCCGGATCGCAAAGGAGCTGGCGCCGGAATTGAAGCTGGACGGCGAACTGCAGCTTGACGCGGCGATCGTTCCTTCCGTAGGAGAATCCAAGGCTCCGGGCAGCCCGGTAGCAGGACATGCCAATGTACTGATCTTCCCGGATCTGGATGCAGGTAATATCGGATACAAGCTGGCGCAGAGACTGGCAAAGGCAGAGGCTTACGGACCGCTTACCCAGGGAATCGCCGCTCCGGTCAACGATCTGTCCCGGGGCTGCAGCGCGGAAGACATTGAAGGTGTGGTTGCAATCACAGCAGTACAGGCACAGGGCTGAGATGACCGGGAGTACATTGTAACGAAAAAAGTATATCCAGGGGCATCCTATCGTGTATGCCCTTGCAGGGCGGGCGTATTTCGTCCGATAAAGTATGAAAAGGATATCATAATATCAGGAGGAACATAAGGAAATGAATGTTTTAGTGATAAATTGCGGAAGCTCTTCTTTAAAATTCCAGTTGATCAATTCCGATTCCGAGGAAGTCCTGGCAAAGGGACTCTGCGAGCGGATCGGGATTGACGGAAGCCTGACCTATCAGCCGGCAGGCGGCGAAAAGGTAAAGTCCGACAAGGCAATGCCGACCCATACCGAGGCCATCCAGTTTGTGATCGACGCCCTGACAGATCCCGACACCGGCGTTGTTAAGAGCCTGGACGAGATCGGAGCGGTTGGACACCGTGTGGTACACGGGGGAGAAAAATTTGCATCCTCCGCAGTCATTACAGAGGAAATGAAAAAAGCAGTGGAAGAATGCAACGACCTTGCGCCGCTGCACAACCCGGCGAACCTGATCGGAATCAACGCGTGTGAGAAGCTGATGCCGGGCACCCCCATGGTAGGTGTATTCGATACAGCGTTCCACCAGACCATGCCGGAAAAGGCGTATATGTACGGCCTGCCCTATGCATACTATGATAAGTATAAAGTAAGACGTTACGGCTTCCACGGGACAAGCCACAGCTTCGTATCCAAGAGGGTTGCGGAGATCGTTGGGGTTCCCTATGAGGCGACCAAGACCATCGTATGCCACCTTGGAAACGGCGCCAGCATCTGTGCGGTGCTGAACGGAAAATCCGTAGACACCTCCATGGGACTGACCCCGCTGGAAGGTTTGGTGATGGGAACCCGTTCCGGGGACATTGACCCGGCGATCCTGGAGTTTATTGCAAAGAAGGAGAACTTAGACGTTGCGGGACTGATGAAGATGCTGAACAAGGAATCCGGTGTATACGGACTTTCCGACGGCGTGTCCAGCGATTTCCGTGATCTGTGCGCGGCGGCGGATGAAGGCAAAAAGCCGGCCCAGATCGCCCTGGAGGTCTTCGGCTACAGAGTGGCAAAATACGTCGGCTCCTATGCGGCGGCCATGAACGGCGTGGACAACATCGTATTTACCGCAGGCATCGGCGAAAACGACGGGGATATGCGCGAGAGGATCTGCGGATATCTGGGATATCTGGGCATCGAGATCGATAAAGAGGCGAATGCAAAGCGGGGCGAGGAAGTGATCATTTCCACTCCGGATTCCAGGGTAAAGGTTCTGGTGGTTCCGACCAACGAAGAACTGGCCATTGCAAGAGAGACGGTAGCGCTTGTACAATAATATGACGATTTGTGTTACTATTCACGGTGCCTTGCACCTTTCTGCAAGGCATCCGGCCAGCAAAATAGCGGTTTTTTGGCATCCAGCCTCTCGCCGACAGGCGACTTTTCAATGGGCTGGATGCGTTACAGCTCGCAGCCGATTAGATAATAGGCTATGAACTGCGGCAAATCGTTAAGATTTTTTCCGAAAACCTGATTTTTTGGTTGACAAACCGATTTCTCATGATATAATAGTTTAGGTATGAATAGGAGTAAACAGCAATGTTGATGAACCTGTCAGGCGTATTATCAGAACAGCATAGGCCCATAGACGAGATGGTTTTGCCAGAGTTGGATTCTGTTCAGCTAAAGTCCGGGGCGTATCCAGTGATCCGCAGGGATCCGGTACATGTGACTGTTATGCACAGGAAGGACAGGGAGCTGCAGATTCAGGCGGATGGGAAGGTTATGCTTCGGATTCCATGTGACCGCTGTCTGGAAGAAGTGGAGTATGAGTTTCCGCTTCATTTTACCAGATATGTGGATTTGGGGTGTTCGGATGCTGAACTGAGAGAAGGATTCGACGAATCTGACTTTATCAACGGATATCATCTTGACGTGGACAAGATGCTCTTTCAGGAGATTTTGATGTGCTGGCCGGAGAAGGTGCTCTGCATGGAAGACTGCAGAGGAATCTGCAATGTATGCGGCCAGAACCTGAATAAAGGGAGCTGTGACTGCGAGGATACAGGGCTTGACCCAAGGATGTCCGTTGTCCGTGAATTGTTTAAGAATTTTAAGGAGGTGTAACCGATGTCGATCTGTCCAAAAAATAAATCTTCAAAAGCCAGAAGAGACAAGAGAAGAGCTAATTGGAAGATGAGCGCTCCGAACCTGGTAAAGTGCAGCAAGTGCGGAGAACTTATGATGCCTCACAGAGTATGTAAGGCATGCGGCTCATACAACAAAAAAGAGATCATTTCCGTTGATTAATGACGGAGGAGAGAGACTTTCCAGGTTTGGAAGGTCTTTTTTATTCTTAATAGGGTGCGCCCAGCTAAGGGCTTGGAATTCGGTGGGTGAAAGTCCTACGGTGTAAGGTACAAGCTATACCGCACCAAGCGAGTCTTGGGTAGACAGCAGAGAT
>CAJSZT010000062.1:0-26899 GCA_910573785.1 Lachnospiraceae bacterium
GGTCAACAATCTGAGCCTGTATTGTTCTGCATCTACACAGAGATTGGAGATATTCATAATCTTCCTGTTCAATATCTAATATATTTGCGTGTGCCATAATCAACATTCCTTCCTATTATTTGATAATTTGATTATAACACTCATATATACATTTGGCTAGTTATTTAATTTATGATGTACTAGTCTGATATAGCTCGCATAATTGCGCCTGAGTAAGCCAAACAGTTTCATCTTGAAATTTAACATCTATTTTTGTACTTCCATCTTCTGTCTGGTATATGATAATTTCACTCCGGGCTTCTTTTTTGTTATCCTCCATCTACTACTCCTTCAAAATTTTAATTTCTTATATTTATGTAGCAGCTACTAATCTCAAGCTATTATCTTTCCATTAATTTTCTGCTAATCTCTCTTACGGAACCCAATTGTTTTTCAAACATAATATCCCATATTGGTTACCTTTTTTGTCCGCTCTACCACCTTTTTCTAATGGCATATTATCCTCCCAAATAACAATAATTTTTGATATTCAAACAGCAATGCTCTGTTATAAATATTCACCTGAGCAAAAAGAAGTCTTTGCATATGGCAGTTTTTCTCTTAGGATGTAGATATGAAAACTGCCTCATGCAAAAACAACACATTGTAATCTCAGATTAGCAAAATATCAAATCTTAAAATATATAACTACTTTCAAAAATAACTATTTTTTGTATCCCCACACCCCACATCAACCACCGCCGAAACTTCAAAATACTTCTCCATCCTCTTATTTCGATTCCCTTCCTCATCTTCCGTAAACACAAAATGCTTATAAAACTGCTTAAAATAAAGGATTTCTAGATATGTTTCCTTTGTATCAACACCACACATTCAACATGTTCACCGTTGTCCAAACCTATACTTAAATCATTTTCAATAATCGGCAGCTTAAACCGAATTGATTTAAGCCACTGCCCCCCTCATGTCTGTTATCCTATTTGTGCAACGGTCGTTGCACTCTTGCTGTTAATTTTGTTATTATTCTAATTCTTTTTCTATTTCTTCAATAGAAGGCAAACTGCTCTGGAACTCCTCTGGCAAAGACTGTGTGAGCTGATTCTGCCAATCTGCAACACCAATCGGGTTCTGATAACCAGATAAAGAATATTCCACTACAGTTTTATTCTTACCCTTAACCAACAAAAGCCCGATTGTCGGTTTGTCATCAGGATGGCACAAAATATCATTTACTATATTCTGATACATATTTAACTGACTGATAAATCCCGGCTCAAAATCACAGGCTTTTAATTCTATCACAACATAGCAACGTAATTTCAAGTGATAAAACAAAAGATCTAAATAAAAATCCTGTCCTCCAACCTCTAAATGAACCTGCCGCCCAACAAATGCAAATCCCTGTCCTAATTCTAATAGAAAACTTTGAATATGTTCTGTTAGTTTCTGTTCTATTTCCACCTCACGTCTTGGCATATCGGTTCCCAAAAAGTCAAACAAATAAGGATCTTTAAATATTTGATTCGCCATATCAGAATCAAGCGATGGCAGTGCCACAGGGAAATTGTTGACTGTTTTTCCAGTACGTTCCATTAATTTACTTTGTATCTGTAACTCAAGTATCGTTTTACTCCAACCATTTTCTATCGTTTTACCAGCATACCATATGCGTTCTTCCTGTGTTTTTAATTTATCCATCAAAGTAATATTTGTCCGCCATGGTATTTGTGCAACGACCCGTTGCACAATTTCATAATCCACCCAACACTGGGCAAATTTTCGCATATACTTAATATTACGTGGAGAAAAGCCGGACATTTCTGGAAAAGCAATTTTCAGATCCTTTGACATACGGTCAATAACCTTTGCACCCCATCCCTCTTCCTCTTGTTTTTTCAAAATAGCCCTGCCAATATTCCAGTAAAGGCAAATCATGCTTGTATTGGCGTTCATTACAACTGAAACTCTCTGCTTCTGAATTTCTTTCTTAATTTCTTCTATAAATTGCAAATAGCTATCACCCATTTCAGAAAGATTCGGAGCAACCGGAAATATCACTCCCTCTTTATCCTTTCCCATCCGCTTGCGCTTATCCATAAAACACCTCCTATATTCCTATTTGCCAATTACCATATTTATCCTATTCTTACATCCACATTTGGCAAAGCATAAATTGTTTTAGGTGCATTTTTAGGCAAAGTCAGTATCGACTACTTCGATACATTACGATTTCTCCTTACATTCAAATTGTATTTCCCCGATAATCTTAAAAATACCTTAATATAGAAATCATTTTATCACCTGTCTTTGGTTAAATATAGACCACGTCCTTAATTCCCATGGAATATAATGCAATCATAATCACACCGTCACTTCATCACCTGCACAAAAACTTTTTATATCTGCACACCACTTTTGAATGTTGGTTTCAATGTTTTGCTTTCCTTCCAAGTGTGCCAAAACATGCCTTTTATTTAATAAATAAACGAAACAAATAACTTCCTGTGCCGTTCTTCGTCGCTCTTCATCACTTAAAAAATTCAAATAATCCATGTCATCCAGACTATTTGTTCTCTCTAGCATATGACTATCGCCATTAAGCACAAGCCTATACATTAGATTCTTGAAATAATCAATGTAATCTTTGTCTCCAATCTGTTGCAAAATCGTATCATCACAGGAAATCTCTACTATTCCCTTTTTATACACAAATGTTGAGAACGCCTCCATCACTCGTCGCATTAAATTCCCAACAGTCAGAGTGTCATTCACATTCTTGCCACAAGCATAATCATATACAGCTTTCAAAATCTCAGAATATTCGTTTCGTTTTGTGTAACTGAATGGAATAATCTCTTTGTTTTTTAATTCACAACAAGCATATGTAACTTTCTTTTGCCCGTTGCTTTCTCGCTTATATTCGATGCAAACCTCTTCTCCAATTTTTTGAAGATCATATAAACACTGAATATCATGTGTCATCACTAGAATTTGGCTTTCTGGATTGGTTTTAATAATATCGGCTACCTTTGCTTTCAGCAGTGACATAATTCCCACTTTGTTTTCAAAATCAGGATCATCAATAACAAGGATTAGTTTTTTTGAATACCCGTCTTTCGCCTCCTGATTCATAATCAGTTCTGTAAAAAAATAGCATAAAGCAATAATATTTCTTTCACCAACAGGCACATTGTTAGGCTTTACTACTTTTCCGTGGGCATACAATACATATTTATCACCTTCAACTTTGATTTCTAATCTATCCTTTGAAAAGAACACAAATCTAAGGCTCTTATTAATCAAACTGACTGCTATTTTTATGTTTTTCTTTCGAGATTTTAAGATATTCAGTTCATCATTGAGATTTTTGATTTTCTCGTCAGATTCCTTTAATGCTTCATCAGCTTTCTTCTGTTCCCCCAAGGCTTGCTTCCATAACTTAATATCGCTAGAAACCTCATAATGTGCAATGGCCGCATTATCATTTGTGAGATTCCTTTTAAGGCCAGCAACTGTTTTTAGTTCTGCATTTCTTTTAGATTCAGCTTCAATTCTAAGTTCCAAATCCAATATTTTATCTTCAAGATTACCTAATTCACCCAAAAGAATAATTGCATTCAACCCATCGTCTCGTATTTTAACACGTGAACTCACATAATCTTCATTAAACACATGAATACACTGCGTATCCACAAAAGCCATATCTTTTTCATCAAGTAATGTGGCTTGGATTATATCATCAACTACATCCCCTTTTGCCTTACGCACAGCATTAGAAATAGTACTTTTTCCAGAGCCATTTTTCCCGTAAAGAACTGATATTCTATCTTCATTCATAAATAATTTCAGCTCTTTTTCTTCATTAAAAAAGCCCCCTTTAAACTTTATCTTTTTTAGCATTTTATCCTCCCATTTAAATCATTTGAAAATATTTGAACGCATTTTTTATTGCATTTTCTTTTTCTTCTGTGCAGTTTGGCCGCTTAACATTTTCGTTCTTTGCCGTATTATAATTCTCACGCTCGATAATACCACACTTTGCTTTAATCTGAGCAATATTCAAACTGGATACTTTCAATCCGTATTTATCAAGCACATACTGTTTAATTTCCGCATAAGTGGCTTTGCTCTCCGCAGCCGTCAAATCAAGCTCGCTCATTTCCAATTCCACTTCTATATTCTGTTTTGTATGAAGTTTTGAAAGCAACACGATACTTTCGACTGTATTTTCATTGAGCAACCGAATTTCCTTACCAACCTCACCATCATAATACACTGGAAAGTTAAAGTTTATCTGCTTCAGCATGCGTCCATTATCCAACTTTTCCGGATAAATTTCAACGCTTTCTATAAAGTCTCTCAAAAATTCCTTCTTTTCAAGGTCCGTCAGCCGGTAATACAGCCTGTCAAAATTCGCCAGGATTTTGTAAAGCTGCTTTGCCGTAATCTGCTTCTCATAGGCTCCGTTTATCTGGCTATCAATATCTGCGATCGTATCCTCCAGTTCAGATGCCTTATCATACAGATTATCCAGCCTGTCCTGCATGTCTTGATACTTGCGGTCATAATGTTTATCGGACACATCCAGCTTATCCAGCTTATCCGTCAGCTTCGTCTTCGCCCCAATCACCTGCCGCAAATGTTTCTTAAGCTGTTCCCGCTCCGTCTCCAGTGTGCTCACATCCACCCTCTCCGACATCTTCCGCAGGACAAATTCTTTCCACTGTTCATTCGCCGCCATATCCAGAATCACATTCTCCACTTCCCGGTTAAACTCACTCTGGTTGATCGACGGCTTGAAATCACAGAAATGTTCCTCATCAATTTTCTTCCTGTGCTGGCACCTGTAATAAAAATCATCCTTGTATTCGCCGGTCTTCTTATTCTTCCGCCGCCGGACAGTCCCGGCAAACCCCTTGCCGCAGACCGGACAGATAACCAACCCCGACAACAGGTGCTCATGATCCAGGCTGTGTGTCTTATTCCACTTGACACCCGTTTCCTTCCGTCTCTCCTGCGCCGCCGTCCACAATTCTCCATCAATGATCGCCTCATGCCTTCCGTCCGTGACCATGTAATCCTCCACCTGAACCCGGTGGTATTCATCCCTGGTTCCTTTCACCCGTTCCGTGGTACTCTTTCCATAAGTGATTTTCCCGATATACACCGGATTGTCCAGCACCCGCATGATGAGCCCCCGAGAAAAATAATTCAGTTCAAACTCCCTATTCTTCTGCTTTGCATATCCCCTCTGGTTCAGGTAATTGCAGATAGAATCCGCTCCCATGCCTTCGTGGACAAATTTCTCATAAATGATTTTTACAACCGCCGCTTCTTCCGGCTCCACCATCAGGGTACTTGTCTTAGAATCCAGCCTATACCCGAAAGGCGCCAGCCCGCCGTTCCATTTCCCTTCCCTCGCTTTCTGCTTCCTGCCTTCCATCGTCTGCACCAGGATATTCTCCCGCTCAATCTCCGCCACCGCGGACAGGACAGTGATGGTCAGCTTACCGGAATCCTTTGATGAATCAATGCCGTCCTCCACGCAAATCAGGTTCACGCCAAAGTCCTGTATATACTGCAGGGAATTCAGCACATCCGCCGCATTCCTCCCAAATCTTGACAACTTGAACACCAGTATATAATCCACCCCGTCTCTGTCATCCGCAACATCCCGGAGCATCTGGGAAAATTCCGGGCGTCCGGTGATATTCTTCCCCGATTTCCCCGCATCACAATATTCCCGTACAATATCCATCTTCTGAAATTCCGCAAACTTTGTCAGCCGGTCCTTCTGGGCTTCCAGGCTGTACCCATCCACCTGCATCGCCGTAGAAACCCTCATATAGATATAACATTTCTTCCTCTTCATCACAAATCCCCCTGCTCTTTCATCTCCACATCCGTGTCCAGCATCTTATAATGCTTCAGCGCATCTACGATGAATCCTTCCTTATCTTTCGGGCAGACCGGAACCCTTGCATTCGTTTTCTTTGACACATTGTAGTTCTTCCCCAAATCCAACCCATATTTTCTCTTCACCTGGGCAATATATAAAGAGGAAACTTTTGCACCGAACTTCTCCGAAACATATTTGCGGATCTGTGCATATGTCGCTTTTGCCTCAGATGCCGTCAGTCCCAATTCTCCACAATCCAAAGTGAACACTACCTGCTCATCCGGCGCTTTATCCTCTTTCAAATCTTCTTCCCCATAAAACACCGGGAACCGGAAAGCAATGCTTTTTATAATCTTCCCATCCGGATGCTCCGGATAAACTTCTATTCTCTCAATAAAAAACCTATACATTTTCCGCCGCTCCTCACAGGACATATGCCCATACAGCTTCCCCATGTGTTCCAGAAGCCTCTTAATCCTGTCCGCCGCCTGGGTGCCCTGCTTTGCTGCAGAAAGTTTTTTCATCTTCCTTTCCATTTCGGCCTCTGCCTTCTCAATACGGTCATACACCCGGTCAATCTCTCCCTGGAGTTTTTCATAATCTTTATCATAATCATCATCCAGAAAATCCAGGTTATCCAAGTCTTCCCCCAGTTTTCTCTTTTTCATCTCCTCTGACCGTATCGTTTTCCTCAGCTTTTTCAGTTCTGTCTCCAGCCTGTCCATAACATCCGTATTTTCCAGATGATGCAGCACCCTCTCCCGGAATACAGAAAGCATTGTCAGGCCGCTCACTATCTCAAAAACCGCGCCGTCCACTTTCTCCTGATTATAGGTATGGCTGAAATCACATACCCGGCCATTGCATTTCCTATTATTATTACAGCCATAATAGTAAAGAGTTTTGTAATATCCGCCATGATTGTGGTTGATGCTCTTATTCTTTTTTGCAATCATCCCACTTCCACACTTCGGACATTTGACCAGCCCTGACAAAAGACTAATCCGCTCCGGTTCTTCTGTCTTTTTGCTACGTCCCTTATGCCTCTCCCTCTTCATCCTTACGAAGTGCCACTGCTCCGGCGTGACAAGCGGCTCATGGCTCCCGTCCACTACAATGACATCCTCCACGCATACCAGGTCAACCTCGCAATCTGTAAGCAGCTGCATGGATTTCAGCACATCTGCCGCATTCCTTCCAAACCTTGACAGCTTGAACACCAGAACAAAAGAACCCCCATCCTTTTCGCATACGATGTCATCCAGCATCTGCTGGAACACTGGTCTGCCCTTGATGCTCCTGCCGGATTTCCCTGCGTCACAGTATTCCCCGGCTATTTCCAGTTCCCTGTAGGCCGCATACCCCCTCAGTTTTTCCGTCTGTGCCTCCAGGCTGTACCCCTCAATCTGAGCAGCCGTGGAAACCCTTGTGTAAAGATAACATTTCTTCTTCATTTTCGGTTGCTCACTTTCTGTTCGTCTATCTGTTACAAGAACTACTATATCGGAAAACTTTTCTTTTGTCAGCGCCCCAAAATAACTTTTTTCAGCAACTGCCTGAAAACTCCGGCAGAGACAGAAACACATCCCTTTTTTGCATGCTGTGACATAGAAAATATGCCGATTATCTCAAATATAACCGGCAGCTTTCATCACTGTTCCCTATTCTCTTTTTCCTCTGACTCCCCGGCTTCCATTTCCGCCAACACCTCCCGCCCATATTTTTCTATCATGCGGGCTAAAAATTCCGCACAACGCTCCATCTTCAACATCACACTTCGATCGGGTGATTCAGCATTCGGTTTTATACACTTCTGTTCATTCATCCAAATATCCCCCAGTTTTCTTTCTGGAGGTCTATGTACCTTGGAGCTGGTTTTTCCGATTTCTTATATAGCTTTTTCAAAAACTTAATTCTTTCTAATTCTTCTGACATATCTCGACAGAAACACTTGCTATTTTCGCATCCGCTTTTTATAATGAAAAAAGATACCATGAAACAAAGGGGGAATTGCATGAGAGTTGATTATAGAAAACTTGGGCAGATTGCTTTAAATCCAGCCTATCGAAACCAGCCGGCAAAGGACACAAGTGATGTTCTCGCCAATTATCTGTATCTGATGTCAAACCTTAATGCAGATGTGGATGCCTGGTCTGCCTCTGAAATGGCAATGATCACAAACAGCTTAAACAGATGGCAGGACAAAAAGACACATGTGTACAGCCAGAATGTTTCTGTCGGAGATATCCTGATGGTCGATTTCGGATTACGCTATGCTCCGGAACTGTCATACGGCCATCCGGCTCTTGTCTTGGAAACCTGGAATAATCTCATGTTTGTCATCCCTGCTACAAGTTCATCCTCCAAACTGGCGCAAGCATATCACCCAACAGATAATCCGAGTGGAAAATGGTATTACCGGAAAGTTGGCGCTTCAGACGGTTTTGCCCATGACTGTGTGCTCATAATCAATAACGCAAAAACCATATCCAAAACTTCCATCCTCTCACCTATGGGAAAACTGACCTGCAACCTGCAGGACGAAACACAACTGTTCCGTGAAGTAAAATACACCCTTTTGGAACATCTGTTTCATAGAGAATGGGCAGCAAACCAAAATCTTATTCATGCATATGATAAATTACAAACCGATTTTAATACCTTGAAAAATGCCAAAGACGCGGCGGAAGCTAAAATTCATGAGTTAGAACAGCAGATAAAAAATTTACAGCCAAAATCCATTGACAATCAATCGAAATAATTGTAGAATTTATTTAACAGAAAATGATTAAAATATTACGTCTGAGGACATAATATAGATTGTACGCCGAAGGGCACGGGCACCTATTATGGTGTCCATTTTTTTAGATTTTACAGTAAAAATGACGGCACAGCACGCCCAAACCAGATGCGCCATGCCGCCCCATATTCCCCCTATGCTCTTACACCCGCTCGCAGAATGACAATGTGTAAAACGGCGTTTTAAAATCCCCAGCTACTGCAAATATACCGCAAATTAATTTCTTAAACATAAAAAAGTAACCACAGAAATATGCTGTATTTTCCCGCACATTCCTGTGGTTCCCTTTTTATAATGCAAATATGTCCGATAAGATCATTGTTAGGGATCAGCCAAACACCAGCCATTTTCACGGCGCCGTGGATACGCCCACCGGCACAATAATAATTTACCCTACGAGGTGTCACGCCCCACTTTTCGGCGGCCTCTTTCAATGTCATATAGTCCATTTCGCACCTCCACAGAATACATTATAGTTCTTTATCTCGAATAGTACAAGTTGGAGGCTGCACATTGATGAAATGAAATACTACTTTATGTAAAATTCCATTACATTCTCATAATCCAACCCGAAATGTACAATGATATAGGGTGATATGAGAATGAACCAAGATGAAAGAAGGTTTGACTTTCACGGCCTCGGGGCGGCTCTCAAAAGAGCCAGAGAAGAAAAGGGCTGGACGCAAGCCTATGTTGCGGAATTAGTAGACCGTGACTCCCGTACCATTATGAATATTGAGAACAAAGGTCAGTATCCCAACTTCGACCTTTTTGTTAAACTCATTACCATGTTTGACGTTTCAGTTGACCAGTTTATTCATGCGGACGGAGGGGCAAGGTCAAGCTCTTGCAGAAAGCACATTGATGTACTTCTAAACTCCATGAATGAAAAAGAGCTTGTCGTGATAGAAGCCACAGCCGAAGGCATTAAGAAAGCCAGAGAAACGGAGGTTCCAGAATAAGGGCCTCTGTTTTTTGCGCCATTTTAGGGGCTGCCGCTAAGTGGCAAGCAATGCCTCTGTGGCCACAAGTGGCACAAAGGCGGCTTGTTGGGGCTCGCCCCAAACCCGTATCTTCGGGCCAACATGGCCCGAAGTGTCAGCGTCGCTTTGCTCCTTGTTTTCATAATCTCAACGCTCCTTTTCCTGCTTTCTTCCCGGTTCAGTGTAGCCCATCAAAGTGTCAATGTTCGCCTTGATTGTGACGATCTCCTGCATATCCCGTCGTGCCTTTTGATATTCTCCATAGAGCTGTTTTTTCTTTGCTGTGAGCTTACGGCCTTCTTCCTTCAGCACATCCATTTTGGGGAGCTTTGCCCCGCCCAGCAGAGAGCGCATTTCCGCTTGTGCAGCCCGGTACAGTTCAAGGTCGGCCTCATGCTCCGCAAGGAATTTCCGGCTGTACTTCGTCGCCTTATACTGCTCAAAGACCGGACGGGTTTTGGCATACTGAACCGTTGCGGCCTTTAGCCCGGCATTGGTTTTCATGGCCTGTTCCGTCTGCTTGATCTGCTCGGAAATGGCATGGAAACGGTCTGCCGCCTCGGTGGCTTTCTGCGCCAACTGCTCATAATCGGTCAGGCCATTGTCCTGTATATAGGCAAGAGCGGCGGCCATCTGCTTAATGTTAAATACCTTCGCCCAGCGTTCATATCCCGGCCCCTTACCGGCAGCCAGCTTTGCTTGAATATCCACCGCCAGACTGATTTTCCGCTCCGAGCGCCCGGGGCGTTTTTCTTTGCCCTCAATGGCGGCCAGAACTTCTTGCAAGTCGTAGCCGTCCCCCAGCGTGGAGGCGCGCAGACGGGTGAAGCGTTCTTGTCCCTGCCCGGTCAGCCGGAAACTGATACCGCCGCCCCGAACCGTCTTGACCTCATATCCGGCCCGCTTCATCAGGGCAAGAAATTCATCCAGATCGGCGGGGCGCTCGGCCAGTGCGGTATCAATAGCAAGGCGCAGTCGGTCCTGATAGGAAAGCGACCCTTTCCGGTCTTTCTGCCACTCCCCATAGTTCCGATACTTGCCCTTGCTCCGGGGCTTCGGGTTCTCCACGATGGACAGCCCGTTTTCAAGACACAGCCGGTCGGAGAGCCGCCGGAGGGCGAAGCTGGAGCCCCAAAAGTTTCGGAATTTCCGGGTGCAGTCAAGGGTGGTGGAGTTGTAATAAATGTGACAATGGATGTGCTGCTTGTCGGTATGTGTGGTAACGATAAACGCATGCCGCCCCTTTGTCCAGCGCATAGCCAGCTCATAGCCGATACGGTTCGCCTCCTTCGGGGTGATCTCGCCCGGATACTCTGCCTTGCAATCATCAGAAACTTCCCGGCACCATCCTTTACCTGTCCCTCGATTTTAGATCGGTAGAGAAGATCGTTCTCATAACGGATGACAGAAAATCCGTGATCGGCAAAGTACCGGCTATATTCAGTTTTCTCTTCCAGCCCGTCCTCATCAATCACCAGCACATTGTTCTCATACTCCGCTGACGATATCTCATAAACGTAGGCTCCAAACATCTCCCTACGCCTCCAATCTGACAAGTAATGATAAGCGGAAATCAGGATATACCTGCTTTCCCTTTGCAAAGCTTCTTTCGATTTCTTCCTTTTCCCGTTCCAGTCTCAGTAGACGGGACTTTCGGATATTTTCGATTCCGATATGATCTGCGGCTTCCATCCTTAGCTGCAATGCATACATATATTTGTTATAGGATTCCTGATTCTTCTGTAGTTGCTTCTCCCGCAGATCCACAAAAGTATCATAGGCAAAATCCATGCTCATCTTTTCCAAGGTTGCGTAATCGTCCGAAGTCAGATTCTGTACTTCCTTAACGGTCAGCCTCGAATTAGCATCCAGGAACTGTTCCATGATCCGCTTGCCGGCCATCGGTCGCAGCACGAAATCCTTATTCACAAAGATCGGCACAAACCGTTTGCTGTTCTCTTCATCGGAAATGGAGAGCTCCCATAGCATAAAGAATCCTTCTTCATTCGGGAAATTCTTTATGCCCACAGAAAGTATCGGAGACATGCGGTCTTGGATAATATCGGTCTTCAAATGTCTAGTGATCTCGGAATCTGTCATGCCGATCCGGTCAATCAGCGTAGATTCCTGTCCCTGCCAGCCGTTGTAATAAGCAAGCATCAGTCTTAGTGCAGCATCTACATCGAAATCGGATTCCTGCCCTACCAGTTCCTGCAGATCCTTCTCTTCCCGTATGATCTCTTTATACTGATTGGAATTCTTCAGCTGCTGCCTCATCTCAGACTCGATAGGCTTCAAACTCTCTTCCAACTTATATGGCTTTGCGATCGTATTCATATAGGCATCCGTGAAATCACATTCTGCGACTTCACTATCCAGAACATCCGAATACTTATCTACGCCCATCTCTGCCAGGATTACAGACAGCTTCTCTTCCAGCACTTCCCTGACTCGGTTCTCTACTGTATCGGTGATGATGAAATTATAGATATGCACATCCCTCTTCTGCCCGATACGATCTGCACGACCGCATCTCTGCTCGATCTTCATCGGATTCCACGGCAGATCATAATTGATGATGATATTGGAGAACTGCAGGTTCAGACCTTCTCCGCCGGCATCCGTCGAAATGAAGATGCTTGTCTTCTCCCGGAATTCCCGAAGCGCTTCATTTCGCTCTTCAATGCTCATACCGCCATTCAGAATCGATACAGTATAACCTTTGTTTTCAAGCAGTTGCTGCAGATAAGCCTGTGTTGCAACAAACTCAGTAAACACGATGATCTTCTGATCCGGTTCCGCGTTTAATATGGAATCGATCGTATCTGTCAGTGTCTCCACCTTCACATCAGGATGCTGGAACTCTGCCTGCTTTGCCACAGAAATGATAAGCTCCAGTTCCTGGATTTCTTCTTCCATGTCAAGAGAAATGGCTTCCAGCGCATCCTCAACGCCATCTTCAATATCAAGCTCATCCAGATCCTGTTCTGTAAGATTACCCAGATGTGTACTCTGTGTCTTAAGCACCTGCAGACGACGCTCCAGGCTCTGCCGGATCGCTGCCGTACTGCTCGTCACCATGCGCTGCATAATGATCAACAAGAAGATCAGGCACATGTTCTTTTTCCGGTTTCGCAGCGCCTTGTTATATGTCTTTGAAACATAGTCCGTGACCAGCTCATACAGCTCTCGCTGCATCGAATGCCGCTCATCCCAGTTAAGCGTCACCAGATGAGTGATCCGGTTCTTGAATAGCAGATTTCCACTGTTATCGATTGCCTCTCTCTTCTCTGTCCGGATAAGATATGGAGCCACCTGCTCCTTTACAATCGATTTTGCATTCGGGAATGCTTCCGCATCCAGTAACCGTACCAGCCGCAAGAATGGCTCTGTTTTGCCGTTATGCGGCGTAGCGGACAAAAGCAGCAGATACGGACTTGCCTGTGAAAGAAGCCGTCCCAGCTTATAACGGGCAACCTCACCAGTGGATCCAGCTACCCTGTGTGCCTCGTCAATGATTACAATATCCCAGCCACTGTTAATGATGGAATAAATACGTTCTTCGTTATACTTTTCAACCTTCTCATCGGTCCATCCGGCATGCTTCTCAATCGGCTTGATGGAGTCCATCGGTGAGATCACTTGATCATACTGACCGTAAACATCGTCATTATCCGTCAGTCTGCGGATCGTATCATAGTCAGACGGAAGGATCACATTGAACTTCTCATGGAATTTCTCCTGCATTTCTGCTGCCCACTGAGTCACAAGGCCTGTCGGGCATACGACAAGTACACGCTTTACCAGCCCCCTTGTTTTAAGCTCTTTGATGACCATGCCAGCTTCGATTGTCTTACCAAGACCAACCTCATCAGCCAGTATGTACCGAATTGTATTGCTCTCCATCGCCCTGTTCAGAACATGGAGCTGATGCGGCAGCGGAATTACGCCGCTGGCCAATGATGAAAGCAATCCTCCGGCAGTCTCATTCTTGATCTTGGAAAGCAGCGTCACATACCGCAAATAATTCTCATCATAGGTATTCGTACCACTGTCTTCTTTCAGCTGATCCGCAGTAACCTTGTACACGGTGCCAGTGGCAGGATTAAATACCCGGTAGGATGTATATCCCCAGGCTTCTATTCTCTCTAATATCTGTACACTTGCGCTGTTTACTGTATCAAACGCAAATTTCCCTGTTTCCAGCACCGTATCACTCCTTCAATAATTACACACGGCTAAGACTGATATCGTAGTACATGAGGATATTCGGATCTTCCTGGACAGTCTGATCCGGAAGACGTTGTGCCATGTCTACTATCGCCTTATAATTCTTTTCTTTCCATAGCCACTTTGTCAAGGTGGCTATGTAACAATATCAGAGAACGACAGAACGCAAAAAAGCCGCTTACTCTTAAAAAACAATAAGAATAAGCGGCTTCATAATGATGTGCCTTAGACATATTCAATTTTCATTCTCTTAATCGGTGCATTTATAACCTTGAATATCAACTCGTCAACGCAGTCCGTATATCTGCCCTGCTGAATGAGCTGATTTTTCAGCTCAACAAGACTATGTAAAAGCAATGTTCTTTCTTGGCTATCCACATACAAATGATTTTTCTTTTCTCTCATAGGACATCAACCTCCTTACAGCTTCACTATAAGCTCAAATCCACTCTTATACAAAACTATAAATGGAACTTGATTTCTTAGTTTTATAAACATCTTCCATCTAAATACTCAATCGCTGTTGAAATTAACGTCAGACATCTTTTATAAAAATATTCAAAGTGCCTTTTATCTTGAATATCAACCTTTGTTGTTTCATGGTGTCTAATCCTAAAATTATTTCCAAGAGATGTAAGCTCATGAAATTCTCTATCAAATAATTCCATAAACGCCTGTTGGTTATTTCCCATATCCTTTACAATCCTGTTTACAGATTTCTTCTTGTCTATGGTTGGGGAACAGTAATACGTTTTTAATCTTTCAAATGCATCCCAAAGTTTTTCTACTGCAATTTGCATATTGTTTGCATCATAATATTTAGATGCCTCTTGCAACAATTCTTTTAAGCCTGCTTCTTCCACTATTCCCAATGAGCTTTGAGTTATTTGAACATCAAATGAATTTACTATTTTCCCATTGTTAAGCTGAAACGTAATATCATTCAATTTTAGTATTGTATTAATTTGGGCTTCAAAGTCATCCAACATACTATGTCTGGCAAAAAGCTCTATTGCATCCAATACATAAAATGGTGAATTAGAGATTATAAAATCTTGCAAATTATCAGTTTCAACATATTCCTTTTGACTATTAAAGCACTTTGGTACATAAAACTGCTGTATATCATAAAAAACATCTGCCGCTACATTTGTACTATAATTCCATCCTGTATCATCGGTTGCTTGATATTCAACATTACATCGCTCCAAAAATTGATAAATTTGATTTCTAGCTTTTCGGTTTATAGACAAAGTTATCCTTTTTTCTTTTATATCTTTAGCATTTCTTTGAGAATACGGAACGAACAATGCACTTTCCTCTCGCTGATATATTCTCCACTTATAAACATCACGATTAGATACCTTTTCCGCAGGATAAAGCTCATATCCGTCATTTTGCAGTAATTTATTGATTTCTGTTAAAAACTCTTTCCAGTAACCTTTTTCATATCTAACAGCAGGATGGAACACTTCACATAGAAATTTCAAATATGTTTCATCATCGCCATTTTGCAAATGAAACCGCTCATCTTCCAAAACCCAACCTTCAGGATAATCATCGTTATTCACTGTATGCTGCCAAATATCTTGTTCTGCATTTTCATATCTTGAATCATTGCTTGGCATATCTTTCAAATTATATAGCCTTTTAAGAAAATTCAATTCTTCAAGTCGACCAAAATAAGGATATGGAACTGTTTTAGTTTCAAAAAAATCATCTATTTCTAATCCATTTCGGAACAAATCCAAAATGTCACGTTTTGTTATTTCTGTAATACGATTCATTGTATTTTCCTCCTCTCAAATATCTCTGAATATTTTAATATTACTACTTCAAACAGATTCCTTCAAAAAAAGCGTACCACTACTTCTAATGATACGCCCATCCCATTCAATTTTTAAGAGCCTGTTACCCATATTTTCTCAGCAAGATATATACTACATAGATACATTGATTGTAAAAAAAACATTATTTTCCGTTTATGTTCCCACACCCAATATCAACTACTACCGAAACATCAAAAAAGTTTTTGAGGTGTTTATTTTGGATTTTTTCACACTCCAGATTAAACATAAAATGCGTCGTAAAGTGCTTAAAACCAAGGTCTTCTATGGGTTCTAATTTTATATTAACATAATAGTTTCAAAAGTCACCTTTCTAGTAATTCTTCCATCTTCCTAAATCTAATTTTGTTCTGAAAAGAGTAACCTTGTAACTGTATCCTTTCAATATCTCCCTTGTCATAGTACGAAATTTCCCATATAATAGGGCTAAAGCATTTCTCTACCAACTCCATATACTCAGAATCTACGGCACTCATAGAATGTCCTAATACAACAATCCTATCTATACCATAACATCTACTCAAAAAATCTTTTAGATTGTCAGTTTGAAGTTTCTTCCTCCAATTTTCATAAAACGTATATACCGCTTCTCGTTGCTGTGCAATATAGTAATCCCAATTTTCTTCATCAATAGAAGCCCAAGCATCAGTATAGCTATTCTCGTTACTTCTGTATCCAAAAATCAACGGGTTACCTTGTTCGTAACATCCATGAATATGAAATATAGGCACATTATCTGGTATAGAAAAAAGATATTCTATCGTAGATGTATAATTAAAAGTCAATATCGCATCTCCCTTTTTGAATAGCTCCTTTGGGGCATAATATAAACTCAATTCTCTTAATTCATCATTAGCAACAATCACCATCTGCTCTAAAGCTGAATTGATAGCATCACTAATGCTGTCCACATACATTTGCATATTTAAGATTCCGCCATCTCTATCCGACTCATGGTCCGACAAATAGTCTGGTTGTATTTCATTTTGAAATTCAATTTCATCTAAATCTATATCGTTTAAGGATTGTTCATAATCACACCAATCAATTCCGTAACAATCCGTTAATATATCAAATGCATTACCAATTTCGTTGTAAATAGATTGCATTTTAAGATACCTGAATCCGTGAACCCAAAAGGTGAAAATGTGCTAAAAATCGAATAACTGCAAGGGTTTTAGGATTATATGATTCCAAATATTTTTTCACTATTGGGTGAAAGCATTGTAGGAAAACATATCGCCAAAGGCATAATATTTTCAAATTCTCCGAAAAAATTTCACCCAAATGGTTCACGGATTCAGGAGATATTCAATAAAATGCTCTGTCTTGGTTTTCAATTTGAAGTGCAAATCAAAACCATTACCAACTATGTATAAAGTCCCCATATATTTTCTCCTTCCATTACAGATAATCCATAACTGTTTTCAAATAAATTTCAAGTTCTTCATTCAGCATTCATAACTTTAAAATAAATTCGTCAACGCACTCTGTATATTTGCCTGTTGTATGAACTAATTTTTCGGCTCTACAAAGCTAAATATAAAAGTAATGTTCTTTTTTGACTAACACAATAAATTAACCTTCCCTTCTCTCATAATTTCCACAACCCTATTTTCTTTCATTTATAAGGAAATAGCAAGCAACTTAAATACGAAAAATCAAGGAAAAGGTATCCCACCATCTCTAAGCTACCATCAAATCATACGAAAATATCCCAATGCTTCCCTTATAGCCTTTTCTTTCTCTGGTGGGCATTTCGGCTGTCTGGAATTTTCCGATTTTGGCTGATTATAGTTTACCCTTTCAATAATCCCACATTTCTCCTTTATCTGTGCGATATATAAACTGCTGACTTTCAATCCCGTATGCTCCAATACATAATCCTTGATTTCCTCATAGGTGGCTTTGCTCTCCGCAGCCGTCAAATCAAGCTCGTCCATCTGAAGCTCCACCTCGATATGTTGGTCTGCATGAAGTTTGGACAATAAACATACCGTCTCAACGGACGCCACATTTTCCCCCAAAGATTCCATGACCTCCTTACTCACTGGAAATGTGTATTTTATATCTTTTATTGGGTTTTTACTTTCTTCCCACGTTTCTTTTGGATAAAGGTGTACCTCCGACACAAGACACTCCATCATCTTTCGCTGGTCTTCATTACTCATTTTATCAAAGAATTTATCAAAAGCCAACAGCATTTTGTAGACTCCATCCCGTGTCAATGCATCCTGCTCTACCGCCGCTTTCTTTCGTTCACAGTCTGTTATCTGGTCTTCAACATCATATATTTCCTCATAGAGCTTATTCAGCCGCCTGTTCATATCCTGCCGCTTACGTTCTGCGTTCCTGTCCTCGTCCGCTATATCATCAATATCCCTTTCCAGATTACTTTTGCTTTTTTCCAGCTTTTTGAATCTTTTGCGATAATTTGCTATCTCCGCATCCAGCTCCGATACATCCACTTTCTGTCCTATCTGCCTTTGGATATCCTCGGCAAATTGTGTGTTCCTGACCAACAGCTTTGTATATTCAATCACTTCTGTTTCTATCCATTCTGCACGGATAGAGTTCTTCTTGCACTGACCGAATTTCGATTTTGCATAATGACCGCACTGATAATTTAATTTCTGATGTTTAATACCATCCTTATTCTTCCACTGGCATATATCCGCATACATTGCAGAACCACACATAGGACACCTTAAAATTCCAGACAGTAAATGCTTACATCCCCTGCCGACAGATGGATTCCCCGTGGTCGTTGTTTCCTTTCTCTTTACCTGTGCCTTTTCAAACAGTTCATCGCTGATTATAGGTTCATGCACAACATTCTCACTCATGATATATTCATCTGTTTTTACCCTCCTATACTCGTTTTCTGTACCCGCTACTCTCTCTAATCGTGTCCTCCCGAAAGCAACCCTGCCTGTATAGACTGGATTATCAAGCATCCGTTTAATATGATGCACGCTCCAATCTGTGAAAGACCTGCCATGAGAATTCTTAGATGGCAGCTTCGGCACTCCCTGTCGATTCAGATAGCCTGCAATCGTAGAATACCCGATACCACCATTTACAAATTTATCAAATATGAGCTTTACAATCACAGCTTCATCTTCCTTGATTTCCAACTTTCCATCTACCAACTCATATCCATATGGTGCAAAACCTCCATTCCACCCTCCCTGCTTTGCCTTTTCCTCTCTGCCGAGCATGGTCTGTACAAGGATGTTTTCACGTTCCATTTCTGCGACCGCACCTAATATGGTTATCATCATCCTGCCCATTGCAGTACTGGAATCTAAACCATCTTCCTTACAGATAAGATTGACACCATATCTCTTTATGTAAGTAAGTGAATTTAAGATATCCTTTGCATTTCGCCCAAATCTTGACAGCTTGAATACCACAACATAATCTATATCAACCCTGCCTGTTGAGATATCTTCAAGCATCTGCTGAAATACTTCTCTGCCTGATATAGATTTCCCGCTTTTCCCTGGCTCCACATAAATTCCCGATACTGTCATTCCCTCAAATTCAGCCCACTCCTTTAGATAACGTTTTTGCCCCTCAAGGCTATAACCCTGCACCTGTCTTTCTGAACTCACCCTGATGTAAATTACACATTTCTTTCCTTTTCTTCCACTGTACACATCATCCATAGTTGTAAAATCATCCTCCCGTCAATTTAAAATCTCTGATGCATATTTTTTCATCAATCCTGCCATTGTCTGTACACAATACTCATAATTCATTCTCTGTGCCTGTCTTTCCGTACTATTTACAGCCTCTTGTGGAAATTTTAAAGATGTATAATAGCCATCCATGAAAGCTATTCGCCTACATATTTCGGTATCAACCCCCTTTCCTAAATGTATTATTTCTGGTAGTATCTTTGGTGTTATTTTAGCGAAAACACCTCCATCATAAAGCACTGCATCTATAAACAAAAAATCATAATTCATAATCTGTTCCTCCTGTTCCTATTTTTTAGTAGCAATCTTTTTTATACGGTTCTCAATCTGCCAGAGACAATCATCTAAAGTCGATAACATTTCTTTTCTTACTACTGTAGTCCTAAATTTCTTTATTTCATCCTCGGCAAGTTCCAGACAATGTATCTGTTCCTGTTGCCTCCCTGTGGTAGCTTTAAGATTCTTATTCAGATTATCCCGTATAAATCCCAACACTTTCATTTCTACGGTTTCCCTCGGTTCTCCTTTTCTGCCCGCAACCGTTGTCCTATGTGATTCCCCTGTTGCGTCATGGTATGTAAAATTAATTTTCCACCGCCCATGCGCCGCATCATATTTCATGCCTCCGAACGCCCCTTTAGACTTCCTGACATTACCCGCATCCCATTTTTTCTGTAGGATATCAGCAATACTTTCCAGCTTTTCCTGTCCTATCATTTCTGCATCCTCCAAAGACAATCCCACTATGGATATCCCCAGGGCTTCTACTTGCTTTCTGCACTGTTTCATCATCTTTTTACAGTCAGCTTCATTCCATCTATATTGGTTTATTAATATTTCCATTGTTCCAGAATAACCAAAAGTATCTATACTGGCATACAATGATTCCAGTCTCCGCTTCTCGTCCTCCTTATATGAACTTTCCTCTAAAATACGCATGGCTTCATCATAGGTAACATGGTCTCCTGAACCGAAAAGCTCCTTTACCTCCGCAACAATCTTACCCATAAGCGCAAACGTACTATCTTCATTCAAAAGAATAGACAGCCTCTTCTTATCTGTCGTAAGCTGCTTTAATGCTCTGCTTCCTTTCAGTTGCTTCTCAATCCTTATGACATCCCTTATCTCGTCTATCTCCGTTTGAAGTGCGGCTGGATGCTTTTTCAACCACTCCCCAACTTTGTAGTAGATATTGTAAGTTGCAGACGTATTATTAAGGGTGATGGATTCTGACTTTACCTCTGGTTTGTCATAACCTTTATACGGCGTATATTCGAATTTGCAACTCTTTGAGAATCCCTTATGTAACAGCCTCATATATGTCCTCAAGACCTCTGGCTCGTCTATCCCAATGTGCAGGTCAATCCCGCAATCCAGCCTACCCAACATCCAATCTGCGGAATTACTGTTCTGCACGGAGAGATGAAACTTTTTGCTTAGTATACTGTCAAGCCTGTCAATCATGGCTTTTGCATCTGCCTTTTTAAGAGTTGCCATTGAAACATTGCTCCTGTTGAGCAGCCTGCTTACATTAACCCGTATTGTCATATCATGAGTAAAGCGAACCCGAACGCCAGCTTTCATAACTGGTTTCCTTTTTATTTCTATTGCGTTAATACCAGCTATGTTCGGTGACAGGATATGAATGTCACTGGAATATGGCACGTTATAAATCCTGCAAAGTTCGTATACTTCATCTTGTTTAACCGTATGAGTAAGCTCCAGCGTATGGCACTGTAAACATAATGACACACCTTATCGCCCCCTTTCTATTTTGTCCACTATCTCTCATTTTCGACCGCCTGATACAGCTATGCAATTTGTCCACTATCAGATAATCCTCCTTCTCCTGCACTGGAAATTAAAATGTCCACTATTCTATAAAACATGGATGTCCACCATAGCCTGAAAGCCTTATGAATACTGGTATTACCAGATATTGAAATATATTTCCTTTATTAAATACGAACCCCTCCACCAACCATATCCTTAACTATACAGACAACCCTGCCACTACATTAAAAAATACTTGGCAGGAAAGTTACTGGAAATCAAAATTGCCATAATCACTTTCTTACTTTCCTGCCTTTTGTCTATACTGCAATTCCACACTAAAATCTAGGGGAAGCACAGCCGCACCCATGTCAAACTGTACCGTTCTGATTGTTTACTAAATGCAGCAGCATACTTCCCAACTCCCTATGCTTCCTTTGACTCTATTTCTTCCATGATTGCAACATATTCTTCATCACTGACAAATGCACTTATAGTTTCCTCATCCACATATAGCATAGCGTCCCATGATTTTATTGGATAATAATTTTCTCGGTCATACACAACATAGGGGATTATGCAAACCTCCCTCTCTTTCCGTTCATTGGAGTAGCACAGAATATCCTCAATATGAACCTCCCTGCATATTACTGTCCCGAATCTGCTCCCATGCTTTATCTTATGGTGCTCAACAAAGAAATCGGCAATCTTCTTATCCAGTGTGTAACTGATTGCATATTCTTCTAATAAAAAGTTTTCTGCTATGCCACGGTACAATTTCACTGTGCCATCTTTGCGTACCCTGCGCCCTAAAGCAGCTCTGTTTCTGGCTATCCTCTGCTCTTTCATTTCTGGTGTTTCTTCATTCCAAATATAATCAGATATGTAATCAAGCATTTCTGGATAATCCACCCTATAACACTGGTAAACTACTTCCAGCATCATCTGCATTCTGAACTGGACAAGGATATCACTATAAACGGCTTTGAAATACTCCCATGCTTTATATTCCTGCTGTGAAAAGCAACAAAGCACTGTTCTTAATTTATCCTCGCATACCTCATAGCTATCCGTATGGTTAATCATACATTCCTGAAACTTCTCCCAACTTAAATACAAACTAACTTCATCAAAAAATCTTTTCATATCACTTTTTTTCATTATCTTATCCTCCTATTGATTAATGATTTTATTGATTGCATCTTTTACTTTCTCTTCCATCTCTTTTGTTAAAGGTTTTCTTAGCAAGGTGGACAGATACCCTTCTGATATTCCCATCTCCTCCGCTACTTCATAACGAAATAAACGGTAACGCTTTATTAAGTTTTTAATTTCTTCGTTTGCCATAATAGCTTTCTCCTTTCATTTCTTAATCTGTTCTAAGAAGAAATCTTCTTTACATTTCCCACTATATCATGTTATAATCGACACGTCAGCAAAATAAACATTGAATAAACAAATTCGTATTTTATGCATTTTGTTCAGTTTGATAAACACAAGGAGGATAATATATGGAAAACAGATTCAAGCAATTAAGATTCAAAGACCGATTTTTACTTCATGAAGAAATCAGCTTATCCCAACTAGCCAAGAAAATGGATGTAAGCAAGGCAACTATTTCAAAACTTGAACGTGAGGAAAATTATGATGCGAGAATATCCATCATAAAAAAATACAAAGAATGTTTTCCTGACATTTCCTATGATTATTTATTAGGGGCTACATGGACAAAACATAAGCAGTATAATCCAATAGAAGAAAATATGCCTTTTGGCAATGACTTTTACCAACATTTGGAACAATTTTTTAAAGAACATAAACATATGCGTGACCATGCTGGCGATTTAGAGGAATACCTTACCCTTGATAATCTAGGTATTTTTTTGGAGACGTTTCTCAATAACCCGACTGCCCTTTTAAATTTACTGGATGATATTCTTGCATCAATGATGTGCATATACCGATGCGAAAATGATGCATCTTCTACACAAGCATCTAACAGAGACTATTATATTTCTGGTGCAAAGACAGAGATAGCGCAAAAATCTTTAGCCTTTATTATGGATAATATATACCCGCTTCTTAGTAATATATTTGATTATATTATTGAAGAAGAGAGGAATGCATATGCAGAATATATAAAAGAAAACGGATACTTTGCAGAACCATTCTAGTCATGTTTGGACGATATATAATAACCACTTTCCCATAAATATGCTATTGTAAATCTCTGATAACGGTATATTTTTCAAAAGCGTATTTGATTCCATTATAGAAAATATGATGAATTACCGCATGAAATCCGATTAGGAACAATGAACTAAATTGTAGCATGATACCGCATTTCAGCAGGAAATCGTGATATTTCTTTATGCAGTGCTGGTTACACTCAAAGGGATGCCCAACATCCCCAAAGTATATACCAGCTCTGCTCCGCTCTTTAATCAGAATATACACTCTGACCGCATAATATTTATTCCTGCTGTTGCTTTGCTGCTGTCTGGAACTTCTCAATCAGTTCTGAAGCCATAAGGGTATTAATTTTGCGGTAATCGTCAAGCCCATAGCTTTTCTGGGTATAACGGTTCATAGCCGCTTCTGACGAATTACTCTCCTTCATCAGCTTTTCCAAAAGGGTAAGCTGCTTCTTAGTCGCTGGTTTATCTTTTGCTGTTGGTTTTCCGTTCTTCGGCTTCAAGTCCTCTGGATTCTTACCGACCTTATTATCTGGCTCTGGATTTAAGTCTTTCAAGTCCTCCATATCCTGCGTGAACCTCGCTGACAGATTCCCGACATTCAGGGCAGCGTCCACAAGTGCACGTTTCTTCGCCATTTTCAGCACCGTATTCTGGACGGCGTAACCGCTGCTCTTGGCATACCTGCCCTCTCTGGTATTGGTAATGCCGATTCCCTCTCCTTTAACAACCCCATTATAATCAATCAGAAACACCTTGCACTCATAGCTGAAAAAACCCACATTGTAGTCCTCCACACGGTTCACTATCTCCGTCCTAGCAATCAGCCCAAGGTAGTTCAGAATCTTCTCCGCTCCACTCTTTAACAGCGTAGGTTTACTGCAATGCGGTATCACGCCATAATCCGTGCCAGCCACAAGGACAGTTTCAATAAAACGGCTCATTTCATCATTAAAGGTCTTTGCTTCCTCAACCGTCAAGCCCCTTGCCCCTGATGCCGCTACAGGCTTCGTTTCTGGCTTAAATTCGGTGCTTTCCGCATCAAACATAAGATTCTTGGGTATGCTCATTTCTGCGCCCTCTATGGCTTCTCTGGAATCCTCTGCTGGCTCAATCTCTCCCATCTTGCTCTCCAAAAGTGCTCTCAAATCAATTTTCTTATTCATCCTTATAATCCTCCTGTTATTTTAATGTAAATCTGCGTGATACACTGGTTTTTACATACTTCGCATAAAGCTCTGGCTCCGCTGTTTTTAATGCCTTACTGTCAAATCTCTCTGATGTGACAGATTTCCAGCTTATGGTATGCCCCAGACATTTTGCAGAATTGTAATCCCCCATAATATCTTTGATATGGTTCGCCGCATCCTGCTTCTTTGCCTTTGCATTATCTTCCTGTGCGGATGCCTCAATATAGCGGTCAACGTACTCAATCGCTTCTTCTGGCAGCACGATTTCTTCCTCCCTGCCGCCTTTATAAACCTTATCCAGCAGGCTCTTAGCCGCATCTGACCCATCTATTTCAGGACGAATCTTTTTCTGCACCTTGTTCCAGAAATCTTTCTCCACAGCAACCAGCATCTTGCGTATCTCTGTATCTGCGTCTACCTCAAAAACCTTAAAGCAATTCCCGCCAATCAGCACCGCAACATAGGCTTTCTTTACACCTGTGACGAAAAGATAATGCTGTACTTGTGTCTCATAATATGCTGGCACGCCATCTTCCCAATCGCCCCGCTTATATTCACTGGCTGTCTTGATTTCCAGTATTGCTGGATTGCCTTTATCATCCGTAGTCACTCCGTCCACATCTGCAATCATAAATGGATATTTCGGATGCTGTAACATAGCGTGTACTTCCACTACTTTCTTACCTGTCACTTCTGCAAAATGGTTACGGATAACAGGCTCCATGATGTTCCCCCACTGCATAGCTTCATTTTCTTCTGCGGTATCATCCGTCTGATTCGTCTTATCCAGCCATAAGTCAGTCGCTGACTTCCATTTACTGATTCCCAAGATAGCAGCTACATCACTGCCTCCAATCCCCTGTTTACGGTATTTGAGCCATTCTTCCCTCGATAAATCCTTTGTCTCCACTAAAATATTTGCGTTCATTTTAACCCTCCTTAATCTCCATGAAAATAGGCGGGAGCACTGCCCCCACCTGCCATATAATCTTTTACCGAACAACCTGTTTCCTGCTATGTTCCAGCCCTGCCAGATAGACTTCTGCATCTCCGCTATTAAAATGGTCTCTGCGATAGCGTTCGTTCCAAAGGATTTCCCTCAACTTTTTGTCTGTATGAGGCTGGTATTCAAATGAAAGGAATTTCCCATATCTGCAATCTGGATAACCGTCAAATGCCGTTCCTGGCTCCAATGTCCTACTGCCGCCCTCATAGTTCAAAATAATGCTCTCTACTGGCAGCATTTCTTTCATTACGTGGTCGTAATATCCCTTATAATCTGCCGTATAAAGATTTCCAATCACCGTATGCGCCGTATATCCTGTAACCTCAACAATCAACAAAATCACTGGTTCTGATGTCTGTTCCAGATAGTAGCGGAATGTATTGTTTTCCCTCGTATCACGGATATATACATCACGCTCTCGTAAAAGCCATGTTCCTGATTTTCTGCACATCCACACATAAGTCCTGTCCTGGCGTTCCTCCTTTACCGATGCCGACCACAGGATTTTCCTGTCAATGTCAAAATCGCTCCTGAAGTGCTCTGTATGCAAATCTAAAACACGCCCCATGATATCAATTATATCCACACATTCAAACTTCACATTTTCTACTCTTTTCCCTGCCTTACTCATTTTCCTTATCCTCACTTTCTTCCCTTAAATCAGAAAAAGCAGAATCCGAAGACTCCGCTAAACTGTTAATGATTTTTGCAGCAACCTTTTGTACGGTGTCTGCAACAATTTTCAATTCCTCCTTGTCTTTCAGCCAGCTCTTGATATAACTAATGCTGTAACGGCTGGTATCAAGCCCCAGACGCATACTTACCACATACGCAACGCTCTCCGCAATCAGTTCCCTGCGGTTCCTGCTGATGTCTTCCTCTGGATGCATGGCAAAATCAATGGCGTGTGCAAACTCGTGCAAGAGGGTCTTGATTTTCTGCAAATACTCCACATCTGACCGCACACTGATTACGCCTGTCGCCAGATTGTAACTGCCTTTTGAAGCGGTTCCCGTCACTTCCTGTACTGGATGCTCTGTAGAGATAAAGGCTTTCAGCTTTTCGTAAATCTCCTGTTCCTGCTCACTGTTTCCTGCAAGCCCTTTTACCAAAACAGGCAGATACTCGTCTGAACCGTCCGTATCGGCAATGTCAAACACGTAGGTCCTAATCTCCCGAAATTGTTATACATAGGTTTTAAGCTTATTCCCCAAATCCCTTATAAAATCGGTGTTTAGCCAATGTTTTTCTTTACAAACATATGTATAAATG
>CAJSZT010000063.1:0-25249 GCA_910573785.1 Lachnospiraceae bacterium
TTATCGAAAACAATATTTTATTGGCATGAAATTGGTACAAAGAGTGCCTCATATTTCTTATTTACCGATTTCATTTTATTTTTAGGTTAGGTTCACGGATTCAGGTTATCATGTTACATACTTGCCGATACCTTTTTTATTTCAAACGGTTTGGGCGCAAATGGTCTGACTGCGCTTAACCTGGCCATTCCTGTTTATAGCCTTATTCATGGAAGCGGTCTGATGTTTGGAATGGGAGGCGCAACAAAATATTCCATTTACAGAGGACAAAAAAAATATAAAAACGCGGATAAGGCTTTTTCAAACACAGTATGTATGATGGCTGTATTGGCTGTCATTTTCGTGCTGACAGGCATTTTCTTTTCTAAAAACCTGACAAAACTATTAGGTGCTGACAAAGAGGTTTTTCATATGACAAAAACATATTTACAGGTTATTCTGCTATTCGCTCCGGCATTTATGGCGAATGACACAATGACCTGCTTTGTCAGAAATGACGGAAATCCTAAATTATCGATGATTGGTATGCTGACTGGAAGCTTCTCAAACATAATCTTAGATTATATATTTATATTCCCCCTTCATATGGGAATATTCGGCGCAGTATTCGCTACAAGTTTAGCACCCGTTATTAGTTTGACTGTTTTATCCAGGCATTGGCTCACAAAGCAAAACCAGTTTCATTTCGTACGAATAAATCTGTCATTTCGATTGACAAGAGATATCCTTTCTTTAGGTGTTCCGTCTTTCATCACAGAAATGGCTTCTGGAATTGTAATAATCGCTTTTAACGCTATTATTCTGCATCTGCGGGGAAATATTGGGGTGGCTGCTTATGGCGTGGTTGCAAACCTGTCGCTTGTAGTCATTTCCATTTATACAGGGATAGCACAGGGAACGCAGCCCATTTTAAGCAGGGTATATGGATATGGTGAGCGTGAAAGTCAGAAACAGATTTTGAAATATGCCTTAATAACAATGCTGCTTATATCTTGCGGCATTTATTTTATTTTTTTATTATCTGCCAATCCAATCGTCAGCATATTTAACAGTGAGCAGAATATACAGCTGCAGCAGATTGCAGAAACCGGGTTAAAATTGTATTTTACAGCGATTCCATTTGTGGGATTTAATATCATTATATCCTCATATTTTACATCCATAGAAAAAGCCCTGCCCGCACAAATTGTTTCACTGTCAAGAGGTCTTTTAATTATAATCCCTATGGCGTTTTTCCTGTCATTTCTATTAAAAATGACGGGGGTATGGCTGTCCTTTCCAATTACGGAATGTTTTGTCGCTTTAGCCGGCATTGCATTATATTTCAAATCAGAAAGAAGTTAGAAAACAGCCCTTTTGCCGATTTCCCTCCCGGGCTTGTTTCATACTGTGAATTACCGGAACCGCCCAGTAAAAATGTCAATATTGCCCTAATTTTTCATCAATAATTTATCTAAAAATTTGTTTCCCACCGTGATAAGATAATACACGTCACAGGGAAACAGACAGTAAGACAGAATATAAATCAGAAAAGGAGAAACAGATTATGTATACAAATATGACAGCGAAAGACGCAAGATACATGCTTGAAGCAAATGCGAACCTGGTAGAGAGGATGATTGCGGGATTCAAAAAGTATTGGGAAGAGAATGCGGAAGTCATCTGCGGAGGACTGGCTATGATGAGCGGGCAGTTCTATGTACCGTCCGGCAGAAAATAATGCCATGGACAATATTTACACATTAACTGAAAAATAGGCAGTAGGAATCATAGAGATACTCGATTCCTGCTGCCTTTATCAGTTTTATATATTTATATAGCTATTTTTCATAATACAAATCGCTTTCTAATTCCATACTGTCATTATACACAGGAATGATCCGGTGGGACCGTGTGACCTGTAACAACTTTTCTATTGCTTTCGTTCAGAATCGTTTCAAAAATTGAAAATCACATTCAGATATGATATGATAAAATCATAAATCTGCCATAGTATTCCTTTGCGGAAAGTCAATGAAAATCTCCGCTGAAGGCATTATCATGACACACGAAAGGAGTTTTTTTCATGAACGCAAAACTGCTGCGCCGCGTCTCGGTTCTGTCCGCGGCCGCAATATTCCTGTTAACTGCCTGTACCAACGAGAAAGACGATACCGGTGAGCCGGATCTGACCTGGGGCACACGGACCGGCTATGAAAGCTTTCTAAAGCTGGCGGACAAAGCTTATCCTGAGATCCGTCTCGGTTTTTCCACCTATGCGGGTACCAGCCCTACCAGCTATGAATGGGCTCAGATGCGAGGAAACGATATCCCGGACATTTTTGTCACTTCCCAAGTCCTGGACCCCGCGCTTGCGAGTGAACGGCTGGCAGACCTGTCCGGCTTTGATTTCATAGATGAGATCTGTCCGGCGTTTGTGGAAGATGCCTCCGTGGACGGCGGGGTCTATCTTCTGCCTGTCAGTACCTCCCTGCATGGGATCTACTACAATCAAACGCTGATGGAGGAGAACGGCTGGACGGTGCCTGCTGATTTTGACGAGCTCAAGGCGCTGTGCGGCCAGATCCAAAAAGCCGGGATGGCGCCCGGACTGGTGGGGACCCGGTTCAATGACGACTCTTTTTCCGCGGTTTTCAACCTGGCCAAGACCGGCTGGTTCTCGACTCCGGACGGGATCCGGTGGGAGCAGGATTTTCTGTCCGGCAATGCATCCGCCGCAGGAACATGGGAAGATACCATGGACTACGTCCAGCAGTACATTGATATCGGAATGTACTCCGCAGACCCGAAGGAGCGGAGCGCTCAGGATCTGATCACAGAGGCGCTGGGAGACCGGCAGGCCATGTTCTGCACCTCCATGCTGGAGGTCAGCAAAACCGCGCTGCCTGACGGCGATCAGCTGGGAATGATGCCTTATATCAGCGAGGACGGCAGTAAAAATATCTATATTTATCAGCCGGTCAGCTATATCGGCATCAGCAGCCGGTTGACAGAACCTGGCAATGAGAAAAAATTGGAGGACGCGCTCAAGATGCTGTCCCTGCTCTACTCCCCCGAGGGGCAGGACACCTTCATTACCGATCAGACGCTCTGCAGGCTGAGCGTACTGGCAAGCGCAACAGCCGAGGAGGATTCCCTGATTTATGACGCGCTGCTGGCCCAGCGTGACGGCCGGATTTTCCCGGTCACTTTTACCCACTGGGAAAATATTCTCTATGACATGGGAAAGGTCTGTAAACGGTGGTTCAGCCGGGAGGAAGGACTGGACACCGAGAAATGCGTCACTATCCTGGACAAACTGGAAGCCCGGGAGCTCGGCAATGAGGACATCAAAAATCTGTGCGAGTGCACCGCGGACTTTACCATTGAGGAAACCGCGGCGCTGGCTGGAAAGGCTCTGGGAAGCAGCGTGGGCGCAGACGCGGCCATGATCCCTGCCGCTACCTTTTATAAGGAGCGGGAGCTGGGGGCCGGCATCAGCGGAAAGCTCTACAAGGGCACGGTCACTGCCGAGACGGCCAGCACCATTTCCCCGGGACACGACGGAACATATTCTATCCTGACCATGACCGGAGCCGAAGCCAAAGAGCTGGCAGAGGAGGGCTATGATCTGGGCGGAGACGGAAGACCCTATCCCTATATCCTGGTGACAAAGGGCGGCGCTGAGCTGGAAGACAGCCGGACCTATGAGGTCGCTTTTCTGATGCAGAGCTATACCCGCGAGACGGGCGACCTCTACCACGCCCGGGAGGAGGAGGGATCCTTCCGGTATTTCCTCCGGGAATGGCTGAGGGAACAGCAGAGTGTCTCCCCGGACGGAAATCCGTGGGAATGATCATCTTTCGGAATCTCTTTTGAACCGGCTTTTCCTTCTGGCGGATCCGCCGCTGGGAAAAGCCGGTTCATCTATCCCGCTTATCCAGTTGGAAAAATTCCACCTGTACGGTTGGATGCTCTAAAGAGCCTCCAGCCTGCTCATCCATTCGTCAAAAACATACAGAAAAAAACTTCTTTGTATCAGTATACAATAAGTATATATTTCCATGGTATAGTATCTGTAACAGTATTTTCCAATATCACTTATTTTTTATAACACCGAAACTGCCTGCGCTGCAGAGCACACCCTGCCGGGACGTGACCTGCAGTCATCCGCAGTATACAGGATAATGAAACGGAAAGAAACGAGGTGAAAAACATGGCAATGCATGTATTGATCGTAGAGGACGATCCTGCTCTGCGCGAAACCATTTCCGACTATTTTGGAAGCAAGGGCTGGCAGATCACCGAAGCCGCAAATGGGGAGGATGCCCTGGAAAAAGTAACTAAAGCCTCCTTCCAGCTGATCCTGCTGGACGTCATGCTCCCGAAGCTGAATGGATTTGCCGTATGCCGGCGGATCCGGGAGCGCAGCGACGTACCGGTCATTTTCATCACGGCCCGGGTCATGGAGGAGGACGAGCTGAACGGCTATTCTTTGGGCGCCGACGATTATGTGACCAAGCCTTTTTCCCTGCCGGTGCTGTATGCCAAATCCATGTCCCTGATGAGCCGCGTCCGGGGGGTGGCCCCCTTCCAAAGCCTTCGCCGGGGCGATCTGGAGGCGGATTTTAGGAAACGGCAGATCCTGGCGCAGGGAGCCGCTCTGCCGCTGGCGCCCAGGGAATATGAGATGCTCCTTTTCTTTATGGAGAATCCTAACCGGGTCTTTAGCCGGGAGCAGCTCCTGATCCGGTTCTGGGGATATGATTTTGAGGGAAATGAGCGGGTCGTGGACAACCACATCAAGATGCTTCGAAAAGCAATGGAACGCAGCAAATGCAGCATCCGGACCTTCCGAAAGTCCGGGTATTGTCTGGAGGTGACGGAATGAAACGAAAGAAAAAATGGATCCATACGTTTCTGCCGGTGCTGGCAGGATTTCTGGCCTTGTATCTGGCGCTGATGGGAATCGCTACATTTCTGATCAAAGGAACATTTATGGAACTATTTGAAACAGATTTTAACGCCGTAATCCATGAAACGGAAGAAACGATACTTGGGGCTGAAAGAGACAACGCATGGCTGGCAAATGGAAACATGAAAGCAGCCATCCAACGCTATGACTATGTTCTATGCTCTATGACAACGACGAACAATGTCCATTTCCAGTGCTCCTTCGCACTGTTTAACGAGGAGAAGGCCTTACTTTCACAAAGCCAGAATCTGGTCGGCCTTGTGTATCCGGATACCAATCTGGCCCAGAGCTATTCTCCTATAGAGAATTATCTCAGTCAGGAAGCACTCAAGGAACTGGCATATTATGGAAAACAGCAGCTCACAAGCCTTCAAGCCAAATGGAATATTTCTCCTAAAAGAGGAGGATCCCCGCCTGAATATAACTCTATAGACTATCGTATCACTATGGCATTCGAGAGAGGAAGCGACGTGCCGGTTCAGATCATAGTGCAGGAAATGAACTGGAACAAAGAGCAGAAAGAAAAAAACAGCTCCGAAGTATCTGCTGACAGCCAGACACACCCGGAACAGGATGAATTAATCCTTTTTTCAAACGACATCTGGGATCACAGCATGATCGTCTGGTCATGGACAAATCCGGATATTGATATTTCCGGGATCCCACAAAATTACTTTTTTGAGCTGGAGTGTTACCCTAACTACCTTTTTCCTTATCTCTCCTCCGGATATGACCGCTGGCTTTCCTGGCAGGAAAATTCCTTTCTACAGAACCTGAAGCTGGACAAAGACCTGTTCTATACACTGCCCCAGTACTATGCGTCTGCTGACTCGCTCCCGCCTTTCCAGCCGCAGACAAAAAAGGTCTCTGAAATCTTCATTCCCCAGGATGACAGGCTTGCGGGCAGATATTATCTGGTTGCGGCTGTGGACTGCCATCCCTGGCTTGCCGCCATGGACTATATGAGATACTTCTATCTGCTGGGCTTTGCCTGTATGTTGGTATGCGCAGGTGTCTTAGCCTTTGCGATCCACCGGACCAACCTCCGGCGGGATGCCCTGGAAGAAAACCGCCGGGATTTCACCAATGCCATCGCCCATGAGCTGAAAACGCCCCTGTGCGCGATCCGCGGCTATGCGGAAAACTTAAAGGAGGACACGGTACAGGTAAAGCGGGATCATTATCTGGACCAGATCATCCTTAAGACAGAAGAGATGGACGGCCTGGCCGCGGAAATGATTTATGTGTCCCGGCTGGATTCGGAAAAGCTGGTTCTGAAAAAAGAACCGGTCTGCCTCAATGATCTGATCCAGACACAGCTGGAAAAGCTGGATAATGTCATTTCCGGCAAAAAGCTTCTGGTATTGTATCAGGCGGAGGAGGAATTTCATGTAACCGGCGACCGGAAATACCTGGAAAAGGCAATCTGGAACCTGCTGTCCAACGCAATTTCCTACAATACAGAAAGCGGAACGATCCGGATCATCGTCGGCAAAGACCGGTGCAGTATGGAAAATACCGGGGAGCATATTCCGGAAGCGGATCTGCCCCATGTGTTTGAAATGTTCTACAGCGGGCAGAGGCATTTGGAGGATGAGGAAAAGCACTTAGGGGTGGGTCTGTATCTCACCCGGAAAATCTGCGCCCTGCATCATCTGTCTCTCACCGTGCAGAATACGGAAATGGGAGTGCGGGCTGAGATCTCGCTGTAAGGAACCGCATGGAAATAACGGATACATCTTGTTTTCATTCTTTTCATTAATTTTGGGAATTGCCCTGTTCCTCCTATCCCTTCGCGTCCAGAAAATGCATGTCTTCCATGCGAAAAGTTCCATTCCGGTCCAGTGACCGGGATGTCTCATAGCCGGTCAATGCCTTCGCATGCTGACTCTCTTTTGACTCCGGAATTTCTATATGCTCGAATTCCGGCATGGGCGGCACCCCGACCGCCCTGTCTATGTACTCCGCGTCGGCAGGCGGATTCACCTCTGCTGCCTGCGATACAGACTCCGGTACATCGGATATCGGCATGACAGGCTTCGGCACACTGGGTAACGGCGTGACAGGCTTCGGCACATCGGATATCGGCATGACAGGCTTCGAAAGCTCTGCTGATGGCATATAGTATTTTACATTTTCCGGTTTCATGTTCTTCTGTAAGGAAACATTCATTTGCTGCCGAATCCGCATTTCCAAAATTTTAATAGAATCTTCGTTCGATTCCATGGCAATCTGACCTCCTGCTTTTCGAATCAGAATATACGTATGACGTGTAACTATATTGTACTATATTTCAACCATTTTTCAAGACATAGATTGTCCAGACCTTTTTATGCACTTACGAACAATTTCGTTACTATTCACAGTAACCAATTTCTATTCCACATATCACCCGCACCGCTCCTGCAGGATCGTCAGCGCCTGGACAATGATCGCCGCATGGTCCACCGCGATCCGTCCGCAGTCCTTTACCGTAAATGACTCTTCCCGGATCAGCCCCGAGCGCCTCTTGCGTTCTACCAGCGCGCAGGTATCCAGACCCTTTTCCTGGTTTTTCACAGAAAGCCGGTAGGTCGTGATCTCGGTCTCCTGTCCCTGCTGCCCACCGTTCCGGGAAGCATCCGTACCAGAGTCTCCTCCTTCCTCTGCCTGCTGCCGCTTTGCTTCCGGATCAACCGCCCCGCCGTCCGCTATTTTTTCCAACTCTAATTCGCACCACACCGCGTCTGCCGCGTCATCCCCGGCCCGGGCTTTTAACTCCTTCCCCTGTACAAGCGCCATGTATGCCGTAGTGATCACACGGGTCCGGGGATCCCGGTCATAATTCCCATAGGCCCCGATCTGCTCCATGGGCAGGCCGCTGATCCCCGTCTCTTCCAGCAATTCCCGTTTTGCGGATTCCTCCAGGTTCTCCTCCATATCCACAAAACCGCCGGGCAGCGCCCAATATCCGATACTTGGATGATTGCTCCGCTTCACCAGCAGGAGCCGGATGCCCCGAAGCTCCCTGGTCAGGGGTTCCGCACAGGAAAAGATCACGGCATCCGCCGTGCAGCTTGGAGTCCGGTATTTATAAGGGTCGTAGCCCTCTAAAAATTCCTCCAGCGTCTGTCCTGCCTGGTTGCGCTCCCCGGTTCCGTAAAATTTTGATAAGTCCTTTAAAAATGCCGGCATTGTTTCATCTCCTCCTTTTTACAGCTTAGAGCGTGTTTGAAAATTCATCTCCGCAATCTGCCGCCTTCGAATCTGTATCGGTCATTTTCCTGCAGATTTATATTTCTGAAGATCGTCAGTCTCATTCTTTCCTCAGCCACTCCAGCACATTCCACTGTTTGATCCCATTATGGGATGTCAGCGGCGTACAATCCATAGTCAGCAGGTACTTGGGATTGTGGTCGCGGATACTTTCCAGAGGGCAAGTTCCCGTTCCAATATGCTTTCCTCTAAAACGGTCAGAGCGACCTGGTAATACTCTTCTCCCTCTTCACCGATCGCGACAAAGTCGATTTCCGCGTTCCCCGCTTTTCCGATATACACTTCATAGCCTCTTCTCAGCAGCTCCAGGTAAACTACATTTTCCAGGATATGTCCCATATCCGCCCGCATCCGCGAATACCCGTTATTACTTTGATGGCATCCTTTTATGTTTTTATATTATCATCATCTTTCCTAAGTCTCAACTTATATTTTTATGTATTATGTCGTTTTTCTCATCTGTATCTTAGACTGTTCATTTTATAAAAAGATATTTGCGCGAAAGACAGATTGACAACCCCGCCGAAAACTTATATACTATATGCGTCAAAGGGAGTAGCTTGCACAGGATCCTGTGTTTACTTAGCCGTCAATACGATTTCCGAATCCGGCTCTGTGATGAAATAGCGAGACTTTGCTGTATCAAAACGGCATTGTCTCGCTTTTTTGCGCTTTGCCGTGAAAGCATCCAGAGAACTGCTTCCGGCAGTCTTTCTGGATATGACAGGTATCTAAAGGAGGAGCCGGCCATTCCGTTGTACGGTTTGGGGCGGTGGAGAACATATATACGGAGGAAATGAAGATGACATTTGCAGAATTGATCATGTTTGCAGTCCGGCTGCTTGCCGGTACAGGCGTATTTTTGGTCGGGGTACACCTGCTCACGGCCAATATCGAACAGCTTGCCACAGGAAAGATCAAGGATCTGTTCGAAAAGACGGCCGACAGACGGCTTGTCAATGTAGGGATCGGAGCCGCCACTACGGCCCTGATCCAGAGCTCCGGCGTAACGACCGTGCTGATCGTGGGGTTTGTCAATGTGGGGATCATGAACCTGCACCAGGCCGCGGCCATGATCATGGGCGCCAACATCGGAACCACCATCACGGCTCAGATTGCCGCGCTGAGCGCGTTTCCTGTTACTACATATATACAGCTCTGCGTATTTATCGGTATGATGATGACCATGGTCTGCAAAAGTGACAGCCTGCAGAAGACCGGGTTTATATTATCCGGCCTGGGATTGATCTTCATCGGCCTGTCCCTGATGTCGGACGCGATGAAGGTCAACCGGGACGCCATACAGACGATATTTGAGACGGTGACGAACCCGTTCCTGCTGTTTGGGATCGGAATCTTCCTCACGGCTCTGGTCCAGTCCAGTTCCGCAACGACCTCGGTGATCATCGCCATGTCGGTAGCCGGGCTGACGATCGGAACCGGAGGAAATGAAGTCCTGTATATTATCCTGGGTACCAATATCGGCTCCTGCGTGACCGCCCTGATGTCCTCCCTTACATCCGGGGCAAACGCGAAGCGGGCGGGGCTGATCCACCTGATGTTCAACACCTTCGGCTCGGTCTTCTTTTTCATCCTGCTGATGTGCTGGCCGGACTTTATGAATGCCACCTTCCGCGCCTGGTTCGAATCCGCGGCGACAGAGATCGCCATGTTCCACACCTTTTTCAATGTGACGTGTACCATGCTGTTTCTGCCGTTCTGCAATATATTTGTAAAAATATCGGAATTATTGATCCAGGAAAAGAAGACCGAAACCGCGGTAACCTACCTGGACGAAAGGATGCTCTCCTCCGCTTCCATCGCCATTTCCCAGCTGGAAAAGGAAATGGTCCTGCTGTCGGATACCGCGATGGACGCGTTTCGAACCGCATACCGTTCCTTTGAGAAAAAGGATAAGAGCCTGATCGAACCCAGCCTAGAAAAGATCAACCAGGCAGGCGGCATTTATCATGCCATCGTAAATTATCTGATCCGTCTGTCCGCCCAGAGCAAGCTGTCCGATGAGGAAAATATCTCGACCCTCCACAACAATGTGGGAGATATCATGAGGATTGCGGAGATTGCGGATAATTTTACAAAATATACCCAGAGGACCATCCGGCATGACCTTCATTTTTCCGGCACGGTCAAGGAAGAGATCGGCGCCATGGTGCTCCGGGTCGAGGAGATGTATGAACTGACCAAACGACTGATCCTGGAAAAGGACCTGGAGCTGCTTGCGCGGATCGACCAGACGGAGCAGGAGATCGACGCCTTCCGGAAAAAGCTTTTGAACCGGCACATGGAACGGCTGCATTCCGGTGAATGCAGGCCGGAATGCAGCAGCGTGTATATCAATCTGGTGTCCAATCTGGAACGGCTGGGCGACCATCTGACCTATATCGCGCATACGGTCGATTAGCGGCAGCGCGGTAGTGATTTTCCCGCAGCTCCCTGCATCTTATGAACGGCCATGATACCGCATTCGGATGTCATGGCCGAAGCGCTGCCAGATGATTCCGTCCCGGAAAGATCCGCCGATCACTCCTCCGCCGTCCTCCGGGTCAGGCTCCTTTTTTCCAGATGCCCATACATGATCAGGGGAACGCTGAGGCAGGCCAGGAAGATCAGAGCCAGAATCCCCCCTGCCGCGGCTCCGGGATAAAGGAACTTGAAGTATGTGATCCTGTGTTCCATATACAGCTTAAGCAGATACAGGATCCCGCTTCCCACGGTGGACACCAAAGCCCCTACAATCCCGCAGTAGACAGTGCCTTCTGCCGCCAGCATCCGCTGGATCTGCCTTCCTGTCATCCCCACGCTCTCCATCACCGCCAGCTCCCTCTGCCGGGAAAGGATGCCTGTGACGATCACATTCAGGTAATTCAGAAAGCCCATCAGGATCAATACCAGGCTGAGCGCCCCCAGGATGATTCGGTTGGTCCGGATATAGCTCTGACTGCTGGCCAGTTCATCGGATTTACAATATACACGCAGGTACAGGCTTGGATCCCTACGGTTCTCATCCTGAATGATCTTCTGGACCGCCGCTTTAGCCGCCGGCTCATGAGCACGCTCCACATCCATCTCCATGCCATACATTTTTTCTTGGGTGCCAAGCCTTTGGAAGCCCTCCTCGCTGACAAGCGCATACCACATGACCGAACTGGTAAAATGCATCTGCGGCTTCGGAAATCCCTTTGCCCTTATATTCAGGAATCCGGCCGCTTCCAGCTGTACGATATCGCAGTTCTCCCGGCGCCAGTTTTCAAAACCGGCCAGGTCCATAGTGTTCCAGGCCTCCGTCCGTTCCTCCCTGGAGGGAAACTGCCAGAAGGTCAGGGGAAGCCCTGTTTTTTCATCGGCCTCTTCACTTAAGGTTGGAGACAGCGCATGGTAATGGAGCAGGATGGCTCCGGTTCCGTTCCGCAGGCTTTCGATATCCGCTTTCAGATGATTTTCCTTCACATAGGCTTCCAGCTCCTGCATATACTCCTCATCCACGATCTGAACAAAGAAATATGTCCAGGAATCCGGCAGCCCCGGCTCCTCTTCTTCCATGTCCGCTTCTCCCCCTTCTTCATGGGTTCCGTATCCGTAGGCTTCCGCCAAAGGCTTTACCGCCTCTGCCGTCCGGTCCATAAAGAGATAGCCCCCTCTTATAATATCCGCGCTCTCCCTGCGCATCCCCTGAATGGCCAGAAGACGCTCCTTTGTCTCCGGTGTGATCAGTTCAAACTCATCATCCTGGTTCGAGATCTCCACGCCGTCCACCGTGGCCACGGCTCCCATAATAGTGCCGCCGATCTTAAAATCCCTGTTCTTTTCAATGGCGTAAGTCTGGTCCGTCCCCTTTGTCAGGACGACTGCTCCCAGCGCCGTGACAACTCCCAGAAACAGAGACAGTACGGTCAGGAAAAACCGTTTTTTATACCGGAACACGTTCTGCCATGCCAGATAGAGCACCGGCTTCTGGAAGGCTGTATGGAGATACTTTTTTGGTTTCTGCGCCTGCTTCTGTTTCTGCTGCTTTTGGCTTTGCTCCTTTTGTTTCTGCCGCTCTTTGCCCTTGTCTCTTTTTATTTCCGCTGTTTTCCTGCTTCCCTTCCTTTTTTCCGTCATCCCTGTGAAATGAAGCGCCTCCAACGGAGTCATGCCTGCCGCCCGGACAATGGTGTATGCCGCCGCCCCGAAGATGACGGCCACAGTAAACAGCACGGCTGTCCCGAGCAGTTCGGGCCGAAATACCATCAGCTCCGCGGATTTTCCGTAATTATAGAGGTACAGGTTCCCCAGCGCCCGGGGAACCGCGAACAGGACCACCGCCGCGGACAGTGCCGTGCCAAGCATCGCTCCCTGCAGGACCGTTGCCGCGGTCTGCCGAAGATACATTGCGCAGATCTGCTTTTGCGTGGTGCCCAGGGTATCCAGAAGTCCGATCTGACGGATTTCTTTCTGGATGGAAATTCCGAAGATATTATAGATCAGGAAAAAAACGCCCAGCAGGACAAGCCCCCCGCAAATAGCCGCCATCCGAAAGCCTCCCACAAAATCATCCATGATGAAATAGAGCAGGCGGTTTCCGCCATGGAACTGCTGTACCCTGTCCCTGACCTGAACATCCTCATAAAGCCGCGCTTCCGTCTCATAACCGTCCATGGTATTTTTCTGGCTGATCAGCAGGACATCCGGCTCTTCCAGGCTTCCTCCCCATTGCTCCAGCTGCGCTTCACTGACATATCCGATCGGCGGGTACACTGCCGGATCCACATAATCCCGATACCACCCGCACAGGGTAAATACCGTGTCCTGCCTCTTCCCGGAGTCCAGTTCCGCGGACAGGGGGATCTCCATCCCGATTTCCGGCCGGGTAATGCGCAGTGCTTCCAGCGCCCTTACCGGGAGCATCAGTTCCCCTTCCTTCCGGGGATAGCTTCCCTGGATATGGGTATACGCAGGCACCGTCATTTTCTCCCATGCCGTTTCATCCAACACTGTCAGACAGGCCCAAAAATCTTCCCCCTGCCGGATTGTGCCCGCCTCCACTTCTCTGCCTACATCTTCGATATAATCCAGTTCCCGGATCGCATGGTACTGCTCCATGGTTCCCCGTTCCAGGATGGTAGACGCTACGGTGCCGGAGGTTCTGGCCGACTGCAGATAGTCTGCCTCTATCTTTCCGAACGCGATACTGAATACCGTGCACAATACCACGATTCCAAGGGCAGACGTTCCTGCCAGAAGGAGATTCCTCCCCCTGCCGCTCCGCCGATATGCCTTTGCCAAAAGCCTGACCGCGCTCTGGTTGTTGTTGGGAGTGTTTCTTCCGAAAATCCGCATCTCAGCCCCTCCCTTCCCGCATCATGATCTTCCCGTCCTCTATAGGAAGGATCCGGTCCGCCATCTGGGCCACTTCCTCATCGTGAGTCACCAGGATGACCGTCTGGTTGAAATGGACCGCGCAGGTTTTTAAAAGCCCTGCCACCTCCATGCTGGCCCGGGAGTCCAGGTTTCCGGTGGGCTCGTCGGCCAGGATGATGGCGGGCTTTACACTCAGAGCCCTTGCGATGGCCGCCCTCTGCTGCTGGCCGCCGGAAAGTGTGGAAGGCATCTGCCCCATTTTTTCCTCAATGTTCAATGTCTGAACGATCTGCTTTAAAAATGCTTCATCCGGTGTCAGGCCGTCCAGACGCAGGGGCAGGATGATGTTTTCATAGACATTTAACACCGGCACCAGGTTGAACTGCTGGAATACAAACCCGATATTGCGTCTCCGGAAAATGGTCTTTTCATCCCTCTTCATCGTTTTCAGGCTCTGCCCGCGGATCAGTACGTCCCCTTTTGTAGGCGTATCCAGGCCGCCCAGCATGTTTAAAAGCGTGCTCTTTCCCGAGCCGGAGCTGCCTACCAGCGCCACAAATTCCCCTTCCTCAATGGAAATGTCCACGCCGTCCAAGGCCCGGACCTCATAGTCTCCGTTCACAAAATATTTTTTCAGTCCCTCTGTTCTTACGATCTCCATCGCTTAAAATCCCTCCTGTCTGCAGTCATCCGTGTAAGAGGCTCCCTTTCCTTCGCTGGATGCACTATGGTCCGCGGCCGATTAAGAACTCAACCGTTTCTGGTTCCTGTTCCTTCCTGGGATTACTCTGTACACTGCTTTTAGTATAAAAGGGAAATCTAACAAATTACTAACAAATCAAAAATTTCTTTACATATAAAAAAGAGCGCTAAGCACTCTTTTTTATCGCACTGATTGCTTATATTACAGTATATTTTTCAAGCTCCACAGGCTATTCTACAGCTGTATTCCACACAAGGATTGTATTCCCTGGAAATATTTTAGGCAGAATATCTTTCCAGATAGATCTCCACGCAGGTTCCACCCTTCTGCCGTTTCAGCTTTACAAATCCGTTGTGAAGAAGGACGATCTCTCTTGTCAGGTAGAGCCCCAGTCCAAAGCCTTCTGTTTTCTTTGCGTTGCTTCCTCTGTAAAAGCGCTGGAAGACCTTTGACTCGTCCCCCTCTTCAATCCCGATCCCATGGTCGCTGACCCAGATCCGCACGAACATTTCATTCTGCCGGGCGCCCAGCAGGATCTCATTTTCTTCGGTCTGTTCCGCGCAGGAGGGCATTACATCTTTTTCGCTCTGATCCGTATGGAATGCGATCTCATTCTTTTCCCCGGTCCGGCTTCCTGCTTCCTGGAAGTTCTCCCCGGCATTCCCGGCTGCCCTGTCCGCCGCCGGAAGGGAGTACTTTACCGCATTGTCCAGCAGGTTGAAGACAGCCTCCCCCAGCCAGTCCGCGTCATGGGGGTGGAGCAGCTTTTCCGGAAAATCAGTGCGGATCCGAAGGCCCTGCTCCTGAGCCTTTCTCCGTACCTGGTCCGCCGCTTCCTCAAGGGTCAGCAAAAGATCGGTGTCATCGCGGCGGATGCGGATGATCCGGTGCTCCAACCTGGACATCCGGATAAAGCTCTCCGCAAGGAAATGGATCTTCTTTTCTGAAAGCGACGCCGCTTTCAGATAGCTTTCCCGTTCGGTCCCGCTCAGATCCGGATCCTGTAAAAAGTCCAGATAGGACTCGATATTGGTAAGCGGCGTCCGCATCTGGTGCGCGATCTCCGTGATGAGATTTTTGATGGAATCCCGGTCCTGTTCCAGACGCGCATGATATCCCTTCGTCATGCGCTGCAGGCGGGAGAGCTGATGCTGTATCTTGGAGGAAAGCGTTTCCCGGCAGGGCACATACTCCGGAAACTCCCTGCCGTCCAGAACGCATTCCAGCATGGAAGAGATCTCCGCCAGCTCCCTTTCCCTGTATTTTCCCTGTCCGTACCAGACGGCGCCGGTACTTAAAGCTACCAGCGCCGCCGTGATCATACACCATACTGCCATTTTTTATTTCCGTCCTTTTTTCTTCATTCTTTCCCGCCTGTACGGTTGCAGGTGGAATTTTTTCATAATTACGGCCTGTTCCTAATAGCGGCATCTGCCATTCTGAATCGCTGATACTCACCTGTTTTATTCCCCAAAGACATATCCCTGTCCGAATACATTTTTGATATACACCGGATTCGCGGCATCCGGCTCGATCTTCCTGCGCAGGCGGGTGACCGTCATGCTGACCGTGTTTTCTCCTACGAACGTGCCGTCCACATCCCACACCTGCTCCAGGATCTGATTTTTGGTGAGGAGCTGTCCCTTGTTCCTGGCCAGATATTCCAGCAGGCGGTATTCCTTCATCGTCAGCGGAATCTCTTCTCCGCCTCGGGTGACCCGCTTGCGGGCAAATTCGATTGCAAGCCCCCGATACAGAAACGCCTCTTTTTTCTCTCCGCACCGGAACAAAACGGCCTGGATCCGTTTGGTCAGAACACGCATGGGAAATGGTTTCACCACGTAGTCGTCTGCTCCTGCGGTGAACGCTCCCAGCATGTCCTCCTCTTCGTCCTGCCCGGTCAGGAAGATAGCCGGAATATCCTGATATCTGCGCATGTCCCGGCAGAAGCTGATCCCGTCACCGTCGGGCAAATTGATGTCGATCAGCAGCAGGTCCGGATTTTTTTCCAGCAAATGCCTGCCCTCCCTGCAGTTCACGGCGGACAAAGTCTGGTAGCCCTCCTTTCGGAGAGCGATAGCCAGCGCCTGCGCAAGCAGTTCATCGTCTTCGATAATGCCGATTGTTTCCATCTCTTTTGTTTCCTTTCTTCTGGAGCCTTGAACCGTACAGTTGGGACCTTTTTCATATAGTATTCTTCCGCATCTGCTTTTTCATTTCCCAGATATCGTATTTCCGAAAAGGCTCATCCATTTCCTTCTGATTCCATTATAGCCCTGCGTTTTTATCCTGTAAAGGTTTAATTTCATATGCAAGGCGGAGGAATAAGGCGTAGCGGTGGCTACGTCGATTGAATAGAATAAGAAGTCCTGCAATATAAAACGCAGTCATATAGGCCGAAGGCTTCAATCAGACCATACCCAGGAATTTGCCGCCGAAAAAGCATCATCGGAAATGCATAATGAAGAATGTTAATTTTGACCTAATCATTTGTCAAAAAGTCATCTAAAAACTTATTTCTGACAGTGATATGATAATACACGTAGCAAGGAAACAAACAACATCAACCAAAAAGGAGAGAATGATTATGTATATGAATATGACAGCAGAACAGATCAATTATATGTTTGAGGCAAACGCAAATATCGGAAACGCGATCATCCGCGCATTCAAGAAATATTGGGCAGAGAACGCGGAGATAATCTGCGCGGGACTGGCAGCAATGAGCGGACAGTATTATGTACCGTCTTCGAGGAAATAATCTCATGGACGGCAATGGCAAGGAGTACAGAAAGCCTGCCGCCGGCAGCCTTTCCGCATACGATGATATCAAAAAGAGACAGCAGGGACACGAAAAATGATCTTCGGTTCCTGCTGTTTTTTTGAGTTCTGTGACCGGAAACTGTCTGGAAATCACTTGCGCGGATCGCACAGGTTATTTTCAGACAGTTCTTTATCACTTCATTTGCCTTTTCCAAGTCAGCATAGCTCGAATACTTCCGGATCCTCCCTGGTACACGGCTTCCAGACCTGCTTCCCTGCGCCGTTTGGATCGCCGGTCTTCATGAAGTCAGTCCAGTAATCCAGCATCCGGGAGCTCAGCTCCCGGTCCCGTTCCTCCCACGGACGCCAGCAGCGGTCCAGTGTGCCGAACATGTACCACAGCTCACTGGAATGCCATGCTCCGAAATCGTCTCCCGGAAGGTTTCGGGTAAAGTAATACACATAAGCCGGGTTTCTCCCCAGCTCCTCCAGCTTCTGGCTGAAAGCGATGCAGCCCTGGTACAGTGCGGAAAATTCCCCCTTCTCCTTCATTTCCGGTGTGACCAGGATATCATCCCTGGTGGTCCCCAGCAGATAGGGAATGTCCTTGATCTTCCCCGCGTCCATCAGCTCGTAATACTCTCCATCCAGCACATACCAGTCCAGGGTAGGCGCAAGGAACAGGCCCTTTGCGATGGGCATTGCCTTTTCCATCAGTTTTCCCGTTGCCGACCGGATTTCCTCCGTTGTCTTTGCGCGCAGCTCTTCCAGGCTGTCAGCGTGCAGGATTTCAGCAAAAAGCTCTCCGTACTGCTCCTGTTCTTTCAGCGGGATATCCCGGTGCAGTCCGCCGCCGTAGGAACCGCCGCTCTGCAGGATGGCTTTTGCGATCATGCCGCCGGTCAGCTCCGTGGAGACAAGGGTCTGTACGCTCATGGCTCCCGCGCTCTGACCAAAGATCGTGATATTGCCGCGGTCGCCGCCGAATGCTCCGATATTTTTGTAGACCCATTTCAGTGCGGCGATCTGATCCAGAATGCCGTAATTTCCGGAGATGCCGCGTTCATTTTCAGCGCTCAGCCAGGGATGCGCAAAGAATCCGAAGATGTTGCAGCGGTATTCCACGCTGACCAGGATCACGCCCCGGTCGCAGTATGCCTTTCCGTCAAATTCCAGCTCGCTGGAAAAGCCGCCCAGGAATGCGCCGCCGTGGATCCAGAACGCAACCGGTAGCTTTTTCTGCCTGGGACGCTCTGCCGTTTCCGGGGAGTCCGCTTCATTTTTATGAATTCCTGATATGGTTCCTTCCGCATGCTTTCGTCCGGATTTTGGCACCCAAATCTGCAGATACAGGCAGTCCTCATCGTCGGGCCGGGCGAAATCCGGATTGCTGTAAAAATCCTGATCATAAGGCGGAGCCAGATGATCCTCCTGGACACAGCGATTTTTAAAATCCACGGCCCGGTAAATGCCGTCCCAGGCATCCGGCTCCTGGGGCGCCCGCCAGCGCAGGTCTCCCACCGGCGGCTTTGCGTAAGGCACGCCCCGGTATTCAATATAGCTGCCCTTGTCAACACCTTCCATTTTTCCGTACTTTGTTTCTATGATCATGCTTCTCCTCCTTTGTCTCTGAGCCGGTAAAATTGACACTGTTCCAAAAAGCCGGCTTCGCCTGCTCTCCAGGTTGAAAAAAGCCAGCCATCTTTTCCTTTTATATTATACTGCCAAAATGCCTGATTCTCTACATTCCTTATCCAAAGCAGGCTTAAAAGTTGTTCTATCCGGTTGAACTATAAAAAAGTGTGTAAAAATGAAATATTGATTTTTGCACACTTTTCATTGTCAATTATTCGTTGATATACTTGTCAAAATTCTTGATCCGGTCCATCTGCTTGTCCAGCAGCTCTTTATTTGCCATGATCTTCGGTCCGCAGATCGCGCCGAAGCCCTGGATCTCTGTGGTGTGCTCCCGAAGCCCCGCAAAGGTTCCTCTTGCCCGTGCCTGCTGCGCCTCGGAAAATTCTACATGGAGCTTGTCTCCGTCAATGGAAATCTTGCCTTCGATTCCGCAGATCGGGCATTCTACGGTCGTCGTTCCGTTGACTGTCAGCAGGTTCTGGTGGCAAACCGGACAGGTGCCGTTACCTTTCGGTCCGTAGAATTACCCAGTTGATGGCTGACACGTCATGACGGCAGGAGAAGCGGTCCACCAGGTTCTTGAACTGGCCTACCGGCTGCAGTACGTATACCGGAGCCGCTACAATGACCGCGTCCGCCTTCCGGATCTCTTCCTCTACCATCTGGAAGTCATCCTTGATCACACAGTTGTTGTCCTTATCAGCATATGTGAAATATGCCTTTTATTTTTCTTTTTTCCTGGCGGCAAGTATCCTGACAGCAATCTCCTTATCCGTTTCCTTCGGATAGTCCCGGATATATGTGAGAATCTCTTCGATATATTCCGGCTCCAGTCCCGAAGACACCGATATCTGATCCTGCTTCATAGACTTCGACATATTCCGGACAATCTTCACCTCTCCTTTCATCTCGCCTTTTGTTTCTCCTCTTGCCTCACCTCTTGCTTCTCCTCTTGCCTCCCCACGGCGTTCAATCATCCGCTCTCGTTCATAGACCTTCATATACTTTAAAGACACCTCCTCATCTTGCCGGACTGTCTCCACCATGCGGTGAATATCTTTCAGCAATCCGCTTTTTGCATTGCCCTCGCAGGAGTCTTCCATATAGCAGAGAAGCTGACGCGCTTCCTCCGATAATTCCCCAACCTTTCCCTTTGTGTAAAAGAAACAGGTCGCCGCGCCGTCGTCATAGTCCATATCCGGCTCCTCCTCACACTTGCTCCTTATTGTGTAAAGAACCCTGTCCTTCCCAAAAGGATCATAGGGCATGATCATCAACACGATCACCTGCTTTAGCTTGGAGTAATCATCCCCTGATTTCAGGCTCCGCCCGTCAATCTTGGAATGGTAAAATCGGACCCGCCTGGGCAATGCATGCTTTAGTTCGCTGTCGTCATTTTTGTCCGGCTCCACATCGTAGATGGTTCCTGTCTCTCCGTCCTCTTCGATAAAGACATCAAGCCGTGTACCGTGCTTGTCGGTATCCGAGCCGTAATAAACCTTCTGCGGAACGATATGCACCCTGTCCATCTCCACATGGAGCAGGATCTTCAAAATCTTCCTGCAGAACTCTTCTCCGATGTCCGGATAGGAAAGTACGCTTCCGAACAAAAAATCGTCCAATAAGTTTAATTCTTCCAGTTTTCTTTTCATTTGTTCTCCTTTCAATTGTATGACATTGGAGAGAAAATGCAAGTGCTTTCTGACACAAATCCGTAGAATTTATCAAAGAGCTATTCTGTGATATGGTCTGCTCTGCATTACGGCAGCCGGCATTTCTTCCAATGTGATACGGAATACCTGGTACAGCATTGCGTATATAATGGTAAATAATGTGCCTGATATTTTTGTCAGGACAAGGCGGAGGAAAGAGGCGATGCGGTGGCATCGTTGATTGACGACAACGCAGTGCTGGCAGAAATAGCAGGTGCAGTATTCACCATTAATTACGCAATGCTGTACTAGAAACTGCGCCCGAATAACCTGTACATATAAATGTTGAGATCAGACCTGTGTACATTTTATACGGTCAATTCCTTCTTTAATTGTGATGTCCATACTGGGAACTCAATTGATAAAATCAAGAATTGTATCAATGAATAAATGAAGATATAAAGACATTGTTTTCCCTGATATGTAAGAGCATTATAGCAATGGATCATGAAATGTGTCAAGAATAAAATAGTTGAAGCCGAAAGTACAAACAGCAAACAGCCCAACGGTGAATAAAAGCGCACCCAGCGCCCTGTTTTCCACCGAGAGGAATACCGTCCCGCCGATCGCGATGCTGACCCCGGAAATGCCTGATTCTCTGCATTCCTTATCCAAAGCAGGTTTAAAAGTTGGTTGTTCTATCCGGTTGAACTATAAAAAAGAGTGTAAAAATGAAATATTGATTTTTACACCCTTTTCATTGTCAATTATTCGTTGATATACTTGTCAAAATTCTTGATCCGGTCCATCTGCTTGTCCAGCAGCTCTTTATTTGCCATGATCTTCGGTCCGCAGATCGCGCCGAAGCCCTGGATCTCTGTGGTGTGCTCCCGAAGCCCCGCAAAGGTTCCTCTTGCCCGTGCCTGCTGCGCCTCGGAAAATTCTACATGGAGCTTGTCTCCGTCAATGGAAATCTTGCCTTCGATTCCGCAGATCGGACATTCTACGGTCGTCGTTCCGTTGACTGTCAGCAGGTTCTGGTGGCAAACTGGACAGGTGCCGTTACCTTTCGGTCCGTAGAATTCCACATCCTTCGGATCCATTTCCAGGGCTGCCGCAGTCCGTTTTCCGATCTCATGCATATGTCCGATCAGCTCTTCGTCCAGATAGGGATTGCCGATCGTTCCCATGCTGTTGGCATTGTAATTCGCGATCACCTGCATCATCACTGGGAAGCCGAAAAGATGCAGTGTCGCGGTTCCCATGGAGGTCCAGTTTTCCGTGCTGGCGCCGCCTACGGATATGTAGGATACGGTACGGCGTTTGAAGCGTTCCTGCGGAAACGCGTCCGGGTCGCCGGGCATCTCGCCGCTTCTTCTCTTGTCCAGTACCCAGTTGATGGCGGACACGTCATGACGGCAGGAGAAGCGGTCCACCAGGTTCTTGAACTGGCCTACCGGCTGCAGTACGTATACCGGAGCCGCTACAATGACCGCGTCCGCCTTCCGGATCTCTTCCTCTACCATCTGGAAGTCATCCTTGATCACACAGTTGTTGTCCTTTCCTCTTTCCAGTGCCATGGAGCAGGCGCCGCAGCCAATACACCGGTCAATGGTCAGCCTCTGGGTATTGATAAACTTGATCTCCGCGTCCGGATACGCTTCCTTCGCCCCGAACAATGCTTCCTTTGTCAGAATGTCGCTGTTCGCGTTTTTCTTGCCAAATGATAAACCTAAAACTCTCATATGATTTTCCATCCTTTCAGTTCCTTCGTTCTGATATCATTATAATTTGTCACCAATTTTCACAGAAAATTGATGGCCTGCTTGCGCATCAGCACAATACCTATTATACAAGAATGCCGAACTTTTGACTTTCCAAATTCTGCTTTTTTTGCTGGAGTAAAAATGACCTTCCCGCAAAAAATCTGAATTTAATCTGAGGGAAGGTCATTTTCGCATGTTCTATTTTGACCTTTGCAACCAGAAAAATAGACATGGAACGCACTTGGGTATCCTGTCTGAAATAGACTTTTTACTCTTTTTTTCTGACAGCAAGTATCCTGGCAGCAATATTCACTGCCCCCAGTATTATAGATACATAAATGGATTTTTAATTGATTTCCCCAACAAACTTGTAGAAAATCCTGATATTTTGGACTTTCTCCCCGTTGATGGTCTGAGGTTCTGATACCTCAATCTTTTCGATCAGGCGATTGACAATCTCTGTAGTCAGCTCCTTAATCTCGGCACACTCTGCCATTTCATCGGCAAGGCATTCCGCTTTACCTGCGCTGTCCTCCAGATTTTCAGCCATCGCTTTTAACTTTTCGATTTGCTCTGTATAGTCTTTCTTTTCCTGCTCAAAGTGGGCAGACAGTAGCCGGAATTGCTGCTCCGATATCATTTGCTTTGACCAGTCCCCATACAGCTTGATGAATTGTTTATCAGACTCTTTTAACTTTTTCTCTAAGACAGCCACTTTCTTGTCAATATTTGCCTTGCTGTTTGCAGATGACATGTTCATCTGGCCAAGCATTTTCCGCATAAATTTCTCTCGATCCTTTATGAACTTCCCTGCATGGAATTGGATATCGGAAAGTACCAGTTCTTCCAAATCCCCGGCGCTGATACAGTGCTTGCTGCAGAACTTCGCCCCTCTTACACGGTAAATTCGGCATAAATAATACGTCTTTTCTAGCAAAGGCCTGTCCGGGTTCCGGTCATCCGTATGGATCGTCAGATTACTGCCACAGTCAGCGCATTTTAAAATCCCCCGGAACTTATTGTCATAACCAGAAGTGCATGGCTTCACTTTCGTATGCCTGTCAAGGATTTCCTGCACGGTATTCCATGTATGCTCGTCTACAATGGCTTCATGGTCGCCTAAACCGGCTGACCGGTGTGTTTGCCGAGGACAGGACGGCCTTTATCACTAGTACAGCATTGCGTATATAATGGTGAATAATGTGCCTGATATTTTTGTCAGGACAAGGCGGAGGAAAGAGGCGACGCGGTGGCATCGTTGATTGACGACAACGCAGTGCTGGCAGAAATAGTAGGTGCAGTATTCACCGTTAATTACGCAATGCTGTACTAGCCTGGACGATTACAGCCTGCTTGTCATTGACGATTTAGGGGTGGAAAGGAATACCGAGTATGCCATGGAGCAGATGTTTACCGTCATTGACAGCCGGTATCGGAGTAAGAAGCCGCTGATTGTCACGACAAACCTGAAACTGGAAGAAATCAAGAACCCGCCAGACCTTGCCCACGCAAGGATTTATGACCGCATACTGGAACGGTGCGCGCCAGTTCTCTTTTCCGGTAAAAATTTCCGGGAGGAAGGAGCCAGGGCGACCAAAGTGGCGGCGAAGGAGATTGTGAGTAAGGGATAGCATAAACTGATTGCATGAAAAGGAGAATTTATGAGCAGCGAGAAAATCACAGAGGACACTGCCACCACAACACTGGCTAAAGACGCTCCCGCACTGGTGAAGAAGATTGGCCGGACTACCTACATTGTGCGGGTTCATTTCAGCAAGACGAGTAAGGAAACCATAAGCGACAAAATCAAGCGTATGCTGAAAAATGAGATACAGCAGATGTAAAGAGATTACAATTTATGAGCCGGAAATATTCTATTGATTTCCGGCTCATTTTATAATGTGCAAAGTTATGTAACAGATTTAAACCATTCTTCTGTCTTTTTATAATAATCAATAATATCGCTAATGCCATCTCTATTTATTTCTTCATACCAGTGTTCATGTCCGTTGGAAAAATCAAAAAAGCTAATTGCATTATCATAATATTCAGAAAAGTCAGGATTAGTATTCATTTTTTTATACAGTCAGCAAATGAAAAATCTTTATAATCTGGTGAGATTCTCCAATACCTTGGCCAATCCAAAACCATCGGACTAATAAATTTTGATTTAGGGTCATCGGTTTTGATAAAATCCCAAAACGGAATAAAGTAGTCATTATATACTGGGTGATGGTTATTGAAACTTTTACTGAAAGAAATTCCTAACGCTTTACGTGCAGGCTCACCTCTTGCAGCCTCTACTAAGGGAGCGCCAAAATATATTGATTTGTTGGAATCCATCAACGCGAAGCCAGAAGAAACGCAACCACACAAAGGAATCCCCGCAATAATTGACTGGCAAAAAAAGTCCATACAAGTCTGTAAGAACGATAAATAGATTTGATGTTCTTGATAAAAAATGGGACAATAGGGAGTATCTTTTTCTCCCAACAATAAAGGGTAAGGCTCATATTTGGAAGTTGCCAGCCAATAAGCCTCTCTGCGGCAAAGGTAATGAACATAAATTATAAATGTATCACTAAAATGGCCAACATTAACGTGTCCATTTGCATTGGCAATATATTGTCCCTCTTTCCAGTCATCACTCATTCGTATAGGAACAGCCTTGCTAATATCAGGTGTATAAACTATATCAAGCAATTTGTTATATAATTCTAAAATTGTTTGATTACCGTGAGTGGTGACATAATTAGAGAATCCTAATATATCAAATAAAGCAATAGAATAAAATTGTTCTTGTTTGCCGGCTTCCTTGAGACGTTTTTCCATCTCTATTTGAGAAATACGCTCATGAGTTGGTTAGTTAACGGCTGAATTATCCATATTTTTTTTCCTACAGTATCTATTGGTTGATAAATTATTATTTTATACTACAGGACAGTTAATATCAACCAGTTGCAGGAAAATTTAAAAATTTTCGATATATCATATGTGAATTGTTTGGCCAGAAAGTAATGGATACACTACACAAATAGCAGCTCTGACGCTTAAAAAATTTTGAATAAAATCTTGCATTATTTGGGGCTATTGCAACGTTTCAATAAAAGGCCAGGAAACTTTTTCTTCGCACATAGGATAAAACATCCATTCGTCT
>CAJSZT010000064.1:0-23342 GCA_910573785.1 Lachnospiraceae bacterium
GCCATACCACTAAAAAGATGGAATAAATTTATCTGCGATTAAAAATCAAAAATACAAGATATTGTGGTTAGTAGGAAGAATAATATTTAAGTTGTTAACATTGATTTCATATCTGATAAAATATTTATCGAAAAACCATATTTCCGGATGCACCGTGGTTTTCCTGCCTGTCCATCCATTCATCAATAACATGCCGGCGCAATCCTGCGTCCGCTGAAAAAGTTTCTGAAAATACAAAAAAAGCTTCTGAAAATACAAATGAGGTGTATGATGCATATAACAACAATATTTATCTGGTTTATTTTATACAGTATTCTGGGATGGATCTATGAAACGATCTTCTGCAGTGTAAAGACTCTGAAATGGGACAATCGGGGCATGCTCATCGGGCCCTACTGCCCGATCTACGGCGTAGGCGCGGTACTGGACGTGCTGGTCTGCAGCGGGCTCCCCAATTACGGCGCGGTATTTCTGACCTGTATGCTCGGCTCCGCGGTCCTGGAATATACCACCTCGTATACTACGGAAAAGCTGTTTCACGCGGTATGGTGGGATTACAGCGATCTCCCTCTGAACATCAAGGGCCGGATCTGTTTGCCCTGTTCCCTGGGCTTCGGCGCGGCCGGACTGATCGTGCTGTACGGCATCCACCCTTATATGGTGCGTGTCACCGACTCCCTTTCGCTTTCCTGGCAGGAGCCTGCCGCATTACTTCTGATGGCGGTTTTCTCCGCGGACTGCGCGCTGACGGCAGACTCCCTGATCGCGCTGAACGTCAAGCTGGAGACCACCATGAAGGCCATCGACTCGCAGATTTCGGAGCGGTACGATGCATGGATTGAGAACACAAGACAGAATCTTTCCGAAGGGCTGGAAACCCTGAAAGAAAAAATTTCCCTGGAAGAATTTCGCGAACGCAGGATGATGGAGGAATTAAAGCATACGCTTTCCACCATGAACTGGAACCAGACCCGGGCGCTCCGCTCCTCCGTATCCTTCCGCCATGCGCGGTACCGCGAACTGGGAAGCAGGATGAAGCATGCGCTCTCCTTCCGCAGGAAAGAGACAGAAAGGCAGGATCTGAAATGAGATTGACAAAAAAAGAACTCTCCGAGATCAGAAAACATCTTCGTGGGCTGAATCTAACAGAGGAGGCCCAGCTTATGAAGCGTTTTATCCAGCATGGGCGCATTTCCACCTATGAACATGTACTCAGCGTAACCCGGTTCAGCTTTTATCTGAACCGCCGCCTGCACCTCGGCGCGTCGGATTCCGAACTGGTGCGGGGCGCGTTTCTCCATGACTTTTATCTGTATGACTGGCACATAAGCGATTCCCACGAGCGGCTCCACGGATTCCATCATCCGTCAGTCGCCCTGAAAAATGCCATGCGGCTGTATACGCTCTCTCCGGTGGAGCAGAATATCATCCAAAGCCACATGTGGCCCCTGACGCTGTTTTCGCTTCCGAGGTGCAGGGCCGCGGTGATCGTCTGCCTTGCAGATAAGATCTGCTCCACTTATGAGACGCTTGTACGAAGCAATCCTTTTCCTTGCTGAATTGCAGAATATCATCTTATAGATATCCAGAAAAAGATGCAGCGCAGTTAAGGATTATTTGACGTAATTACTTTTTTGTTTTATTTGCTCTGTTTCCTCAATCAACAATTCAACCTCATTTTTTTCTATTCTTTTTCGGTTCTCGTCATAAAGCTCATATTGTTCATAGGCGTGTGCCTTTGCCTGTTTTGCGGAAATATGCCCGGCTCCAGATAACACTTCCCGTCCTGTCATATTCAGGAAATTATTGAGGTAAGTTTCCCAGTCTTTCATATACATGGGGTTATGCCTTCGTGCCTGGTCTTCCGCAAAGTCCAGGTACATCGTTACCACCCTGTTTAATTCCTGCATTTCATCCTCATTTAGATAGTTCTTGGCGATATCCACATCTTTTTTGCGGACTTTTGCGCCCTCAAAAGCAGTCAGCCCCATATTGTCTTTCATGGCGTCTGCCCTCTGCATAATGACTTCTGCTGCGGTATGCCCATGCACTCCGTAATGTATTTTATTCTGGACAGTTTTAAAGAATAATTCTGCGTCTTTATCATTGCTGGAATAATCAACGGATGTTTTGTATATGTCACAGATTTTCTGGTAGAAACGCTTTTCCGACGCCCTAATTTCGCGGATGCGCTCTAACAATTCATCAAAATAATCTTCGCCAAAGGGTTTTGGGTTTTTCAGGCGTTCGTCATTCATGGAAAACCCCTTACGGGAATATTCTTCTAAGATGGCAGAAGCCCAGTTCCGAAAATGCATCCCCACATTGGAACGGACACGGTAACCGATGGCAAGAATCATTTTAAAATTATAATGCTTTTTCTTCCGTTTAACCTGCCTTTTTCCCTCTGTTTGAACTTGTAAGAAATCCTTACAAGTTGAAGGTTCATCCAGTTCACCATCAGCATAAATATTGCGGATATGCATGGTGATGTTTTGGGGAGTCGTGTTATAGAGTCTGGCAATGGCTGACTGATTCATCCAGATGTCGCCATTCTGGAAAAACACGTCAATTTTGGTATCGCCTTTTTCCGTCTGGTAGATAAGGATATTTCCCAATCTGGTCTTTTCAAAAAAGTTCATTCTTATACCTTCTTCGTACAAGTCACTGCCATGGCTCCTGCCCCGATATGACAGGCGATGCTCAGGGAAAGCGGGTTCTCCATGATCTCATACTCCGGAAAATGGCTGTGGATCTCTTCCTTCCACTCTGCCGCCTCTTCCTTCCCGCAGGTATACGCCATTCCCAAAATCAATTGAGATTCCTTCCCCGCAAACCGTTCCTTGATATCCTTCTCAATTGCCTGCAGCATGGTCCGCTTTGCCGCCTTCCAGCCCCGCACCTTTGCAAAGGCATCCAGCTTTTCTCCCTGGATCTGCAGCACCGGTTTTAAGTTCAGCACGGTTCCCAGAGCCGCGGCCGCAGGGGTGATCCTGCCGCCTTTTTTCAGATATTTCAACGTATCCACGGTGATGTAGATGGTGGATTCAAATTTTTCTCTTTCTAAGATTTCCCGGATCTCCGCCGCCGACTTTCCTGCGTCGCGCAGCTCCATGGCGTCTATGACGGACCGCTCCTGGGTCACGGAAATCCTCTGGTTATTCACCACCTGCACCCGCCCGTTGTAGTCCTCTGCCAGTGAAACGGCGGTCTCACAGGAACTGCTCAGGCCGCTGGACATAGGGATATGCACCAGCTCGTCGTATTCTTCCAGAGCCCTGTCCCACAGATCCATGACATCCCCCGGCGACGGCTGGGATGTGGAAATATCCGCATCCTCCCCAAGCCGTTTGTAAAATTCCTCCTGGGTCAGGGTAATGTCTTCCAGAAAGAGTTCCCCATTGATATAGAACGGCATCGGGAGGACATAGATCCCCATCTCCTTTCCCTTTGCCTGTGTAATCCCGCTGTTGCTGTCTGTTACAATCGCTATCCTGCTCATTTTATCGTCTCTTGCTCCTTTAATATTCCTGCAGTCCCAAAAACGTTCCGCCGGACTGTTTTCCGAACTGTTCCCGGCGACTGCATCAATTCTTAAAACTATGGATCGGCGCCGGAATCCGTCCTTTCCGGCTGATGAATGTGTCGCATCCAAATTCATTCACCGGAATAATGGGCGCATAGCCCAGAAGCCCTCCAAATTCCGCCGTCTCGCCCACATCTTTTCCGATCACCGGGATCAGCCTTACCGCCGTGGTCTTCTGGTTCACCATGCCGATAGCCATTTCGTCCGCAATGATCCCGGCAATGGTGCTGGCCTTCGTCTTGCCCGGAATGGCGATCATATCCAGGCCCACAGAACAGACGCAGGTCATGGCTTCCAGCTTCTCCAGCGTCAGGGAGCCGACGTTCACCGCGTCGATCATTCCCTGGTCCTCGCTCACCGGGATAAATGCGCCGCTTAAGCCCCCCACATAGGAAGAGGCCATCACACCGCCCTTTTTCACCTGGTCATTGAGCATGGCCAGGGCTGCCGTAGTCCCCGGAGCGCCGACCCGCTCCAGGCCGATCTCTTCCAGGATCTCCGCCACGCTGTCCCCGACGGCCGGAGTGGGCGCCAGGGACAGATCCACGATTCCAAAGGGGATTCCCATCCGCTTCGATGCTTCTCCTGCCACAAGCTGGCCTACCCGGGTCACCTTGAAGGCAGTCTTCTTGATGGTCTCGCAGAGTTCCTCGAACCCCTTGCCCCGCACCTTTTCCAATGCCTTCTTCACAACGCCCGGCCCGCTGACTCCCACGTTGATGACTGCGTCCGCCTCCGTCACACCCAGAAACGCCCCTGCCATAAACGGATTGTCGTCCGGCGCGTTGCAGAATACCACCAGCTTCGCGCAGCCCAGGGAATCCCGGTCCTTGGTGGCCTCGGCTGTGGCCTTTACGATCTCCCCGCAGAGTCGAACCGCATCCATATTGATCCCGGTCCTGGTGGAGCCTACATTGACGGAACTGCAGATCCGCTCCGTCTCCGCCAATGCCTGGGGTATCGACCGGATCAGGTATTCCTCGCTTTTCGTCATTCCCTTGGACACCAATGCGGAATATCCGCCGATAAAGTTTACGCCTACGGTCTGCGCCGCCCGGTCCAGCGTCCGGGCGATGGTCACAAAATCCTCCGGGCATCTGCACGCCGCAGACCCCACCAGGGAAACGGGCGTAATGGAGATCCGCTTGTTGACGATCGGAATGCCGAACTCCTTTTCAATGTCCCGGCCTGTGCTGACCAGATCCTTCGCCACCCTGGTGATCTTCTCATAGATCTTTTCATTCAGCGCTTCCAGATCCGAGTCGATGCAGTCCAGCAGGCTGATCCCCAGCGTGATCGTACGCACGTCCAGGTTCTCATGCTCGATCATTTCATTTGTCTCTGAAACTTCATACATATTAATCATATCTGTTTTCCTCACCTTTTGCGGCTGATTCTGTCTGTCGCAGCATTCTTTGTTACAGCCTGTGCATTTTCTCAAAAATTTCTTCTCTCTGGCAGCGGATATTGACCCCGATCTCCTTGCCCAGCTTTTCCAGATCATCACAGATCTTTGTAAACTGGGTATCCTTCTCCGTCACATCCACAATCATCATCATATTAAAGTATCCCTGCACGATGGTCTGGGAAATGTCCAGAATGTTGATCCCATTTTCCGCAAGGTAGGTACATACCTTTGCGATGATCCCCACGGTATCCTTCCCCAGCACGGTTACGATGCATTTCTTCATGTCCTGTTCCTCCTGTAATATATAACCAATTTGCGCAGCAAATTGATTACCTTCTGAATGCAGCCACTTGCGCAGCAAATCGATTGCCTTCTGAATGCAGCCACTTGCGCAGCAAGTGATTGTTTGCCGGCCATCCGGCCCTTTCAAAAAGAGTATATCTCCGATACCTCGTCCCGTTTCGCAACAGTCATATCCAGATCTTCCCCTTTATAAGCGTTATCGCCCAGCGTCACTTCCAGCTTCACGGTTTCATACGCCAGCTTCACATAATTATTTTCCTTGCTCAGATGCCCCAGGACGATGTGCTTCAAATTATCATGTAGTATATCACAAAGAAGCCGTCCTGACAATTCATTTGACAAATGTCCTTTCTCCCCCAGAATCCGCTGCTTCAGATAATAAGGGTAGGCCCCTACCTCCAGCATATGTATGTCATGGTTTGCCTCTAAGAGCACCGCGTCCAGATTTTTCAGCTTGCCCACCACGTAATCCGTATACATCCCCAGATCCGTGGCCACGGCCGCCGCTTTTCCTGCGCACTCCATCCGGTAGCCGGTAGGCTCGTTGGCGTCATGGGAAATGGCGAAGGGGTCGATGGTGATATCCCCAAGGGAAAATTTCTCGTCGATCCGGATGGGATGGAAAAGCCCCTCCGGCATCTTTCCTAGGCTGGAATAGCCTTTAATCCCCTCAATGGTTCCCGGCGACGCATAGATGGGAATCCCGTATTTCCTGCTGAACACGCCCAGACCCTGGATATGGTCCGAATGCTCGTGGGTCACCAGAATCCCCGTCAGTTCCTCCCCTTTGATGTCCAGTTCCTTCAGACCCGCTTCGATGCGCTTTCTGCTGATCCCCGTATCCACCAGAAGATGGGTATGGTCGCTGCCGACGTAAATGCAGTTCCCGCTGCTCCCGCTGGCAATGCTGCACAATCTCATAATAATTCTCCTATCTGTTTCTTTGTATTTTCAAATGCACCGCTGTTATCAATGACCGCCGTGCAGATTTTTCGAAATGCCGCTTCAGAAGGCTGGGACCGGATCATCCCCCGGGTCCGCTCCTCTGTATATCCCCGGGAGTGCGCCAGGCGCCGGCAGCGAACCGATTCCTCTGCGTAGACATACCACATTTCCCCGCAGAGATCGCCGTAATCCACATCGGGAAACAGCGCCGACTCCAGCACATACAACTCCTCGCCTTCCCTCTCTTTTTGGGAAATGTCCTGCTCCACCCACCGCCGCACTTCCGGGTGGACGATGGAATTTAGAAGGGCCAGTTTTTGGGGTCTGGAAAACACGGTTTCAGCCAGCTTCCCCCTGTCCAGCTCTCCGTCCGCCCCCAGGATGTCCCGGCCGAATGCCTCCACGATCCGTTCATAGCAGGGCTGTCCCTTTTGCTGGAGACGCCTTGCCGCGTCGTCCAGCGGAGAGACCACCGCCCCGTACGCTTCCTGCAGAAATTGGAGGACTTCACTTTTCCCGGAACCGACCCCTCCGGTAATTCCCAGTATTTTCATCATTTTCCGCCTGCCTTACTTCGCCTCATACCAGTTCTTTCCGGTATGCATATCCACGATCAGCGGCACCTGCAGATCTGCCGCCTGCTCCATCTGCTCCTGCAGGATTGCTTTTACCTGCTCCAGTTCTTCCTCATATGCCTCGATGAGCAGTTCGTCATGCACCTGCAGAATCAATTTTGACTTCAAGCCTTTTTCCTTCAATTCCCGGGCTACCCCGATCATCGCAATCTTGATCACGTCCGCCGCCGTCCCCTGGATGGGCGCGTTCATAGCCACCCGCTCCCCGAAACTGCGCTGCATGAAGTTGCTGGATTTCAGCTCCGGCACCGGCCTGCGCCGCCCAAACAATGTCACCACATAGCCGTTTTTCTTGGCATGGGCCACCTGCTTGTCCAGAAACTGCTTGACTCCCGGATAGGTATCAAAGTAATTCTCGATATACTGGGCCGCTTCTTTTCTCGTAATGCTCAGATCCTGGCTCAGCCCGAAGGAACTGATCCCGTACACGATCCCGAAATTCACCGCCTTGGCATTGCGCCGCTGCAGGTCCGTCACTTCCTCAAAGGGCACGTGGAATACCTGGGACGCCGTGGTTCTGTGGATGTCCTGGGCCTCCCGGTATGCCTGGATGAGCTGGGCGTCCCCAGAGCAGTGGGCCAAAATCCGCAGCTCGATCTGGGAATAATCCGCGTCCACGAACACACAGCCCTCCTTCGGAACAAAGACCTTCCGGATCAGCCGTCCCAATTCCATCCGAATGGGAATGTTCTGGAGGTTCGGATCCGTGCTGCTGAGACGCCCGGTCGCCGTGATGGTCTGGTGGAATTTTCCGTGAATCCTTCCGTCCGATCCGATAAAATTGGCCAGCCCGTCCGCATAAGTGGACTTCAGCTTCGCAAGCTGGCGGTACTCCAGAATCTTCGCCACCACCGGGTAATCCGGCGCCAGCTTTTCCAGTACATCCGCCGCCGTGGAAAATCCGGTCTTTGTCTTTTTGCCGCCTGTAAGCCCCATATGCTGAAACAATACCACTCCGAGCTGCTTGGGCGAATTGATGTTAAAGGTCTCCCCCGCCAGCTCATAGATTTCCTTTTCCAGTTCCAGTATCCTTGCGCCCAACTGGTCTCCGTATACTTTCAGCGCCTCCCCTTCGATCTTCACCCCTGCCAGCTCCATCTCATAGAGGGTAAACAAAAGGGGCATCTCAATCTCCGTAAACAGGTCATACATGCCCGCCGCTTTTAACTTCTCTGTCAAAGGCTCCGCCGCCTTGTAAGCCGTATAAGCTTCGTAGCAGGCACGCATGGAGGCGTCTGCCTTTTCGTTGATGAGCAGGTGAAGCTGCTCTCTGGCCACGTCCTCGTAGCCGTAATCATTTTTCAGCGGATTCAGCAGATACGCCGCCACCGTGGCGTCAAAGCAATGCTCCCTGCGGGTGATGGGCAGCTCCGGCAGATATTTTTTCAGGTCAAACATCACGAAACGCTCCACTGCGTCCGCCACTTCGCACAGCTTTCCGAACAGGTATCCCATATCCATGTCCATATCGCAGGGTATGGAATAGATCTGCTCCTCCCCATAGCAGACGGCGATCCTGCCGTATCCCGACGCATGGGCAAACAGAGGCAGCACATTTCCCCCGTCCTCGGAAACCGCGATCCCCACCGCAGCCGACTTCTTTGCCTCCTCAAAAATTCGTTCCAGCAGGCCGGTATCCGTCACTTCCTGAAAATGATCCTCCACCGCATTGGTATCGGCATCCACATCAAACCGGCTGAGCAGATTTTTGAACTGCAGCCGCTGGAAATAGTCGTGGGCCTCCTTTGTGTAAGGATTACCGAACCTGGCCTGCTCCAGGTCAAAACCGATCTCTGCCCGGGTATCGATGGTGGCCAGCGTCTTGCTCATACACGCCTGATCCCAGTACTCCTGCAGGTTCTTGCTGGCCCTGGGTGGCTTGATCTCCGCCGCATGGGCATAGGCATTTTCAATGGAGCCGTATTCCTGGATGATCTTAGTGGCGGTCTTTTCCCCCACTCCCGGCACCCCCGGGATATTATCCGAAGCATCTCCCATGAGCGCCTTCACGTCAATAAATTCCGTGGGAGTTACCCCGTAAGCTTCCTTCACATCCGCGGCATAGTAATCCGTCACCTCGGTTCTGCCCTGCTTTGTCCTGGGAATCCGGATCTTCACATGCTCCGTGGCAAGCTGCAGCGTATCCCGGTCCCCGGAAATAATTGACACCTCCATCCCCTTTTCCTCGCAGGTCCGGGAAATGGTCCCCAGCAGGTCGTCCGCCTCCAGCCCGGCCTGCTCCACGATCTCGATCTGCATAGCCTCCAGCACTTCCTTGATCACCGGAACCTGCTGCCGCAGTTCTTCCGCCATGGGCTTTCTCGTCCCTTTGTAGTCCGCGTACATCTCATGCCGAAAGGTTGGCGCGTGGACGTCAAAGGTGACCGTCAGATATTCCGGTTTTTCCTCGTCCAGGATCTTGAACAGGATATTCAAAAACCCGAAGATGGCGTTGGTGTGCAGCCCTTCCGAGTTGGTCAGATCCGGCACCCCGTAAAATGCCCGGTTCAAAATACTGTGTCCGTCAATCAAAACAATTTTTTCGTTCATAGGAGCTTCTCCTTCTATATAAATTTCACATCTTTTTCCAAATCATACAAGATAGTATACACTAAAAGAAATCTTTTTAAAAGGAGTTTTTTTCCCTCCCATTCCGTCTGCGGATATGTTATAGTAGGAAATGGCTGAAAGTGTAAAAAGTGAAAAGGAGAATCGGATATTATGAATCAGCAGAATACTGCACATTTGGACGGCATTATATTTGACGTGGACGGAACACTGTGGGATTCCACGGAGCAGGCCGCTCAGGTCTGGACCCGGGCCGTGCGGGAGCATACGGATCTGGATACCCGGGTGAGCGCAGACCGCCTGCGGGGCCTCTTCGGGAAGACCATGACGGAAATCTCCGGCGCGTTATTTCCCACCTTGTCAGAGGCCGAACAGGCGAAAGTCATGGAAGCCTGCTATGCTTACGAAAATGCATATCTGGAAGAACATCCCGGCGTACTCTATGAGGGCGTTGCGGAGACATTCCGCACATTGGCGGAGAGAACCAGCCTCTACATTGTCAGCAACTGCCAGTGCGGGTATATTGAACTGTTCCTGCGTGCCGCCGGACTGGAGGACTGTGTAAAGGACCATCTTTGCCATGGGGAGACGCTGGTTTCCAAAGGCCGGACCATCCGCCTGCTGATGGAGAGAAACCACCTGGAGCATGTGGTCTATGTGGGGGATACCCAGGGCGACGCAGATGCCTGCAGGGAAGCGGAAATCCCCTTCATCCTTGCAGAATACGGATTCGGCGACGTGCCCGATGCCAGGCAGCGGATTCAAAAGATTTCTGAATTGTGCGAGCTGCTGAGTGAAAAGAAAGGAAATGCTCATGAAAAATGAAGTACTGAAACAATTAGCAAACCGAAAATCAGTAAGGGTTTTTGAAGACCGGGAGATTCCCCGGGAGGACAAAGCAGCCATCATCACAGCCGCAGCCATGGCTCCCACTGCAGGCAACCAGCAGCTCTACACCATCCTGGATGTAACCGACCAGGAATTAAAGGATCGTCTGGCCGACCTCTGCGACCACCAGCCCTTTATAGCGAAAGCCAACCTGGTGCTGGCCTTTTGCGCGGACTGTAAAAAATGGTACGACGCCTTCGCTGCTACCGGATGCAGCCCCCGCAGACCGGGCGCCGGGGATCTTCTTCTGGCAGTCGATGACGCACTGATCGCCGCGCAGAATGCGGTCACCGCGGCCGAAAGCCTTGGGATCGGCTCCTGCTACATCGGCGATGTTATGGAAAACTGCGAACAGATGCGTGACTTGCTGCAGCTTCCCAGGTATGTATTCCCTGCTGCCCTTCTGGTCTTCGGCTATCCCACCGAACAGCAGAAAAACAGGAAAAAGCCGCAGCGGATTGACGAAAAATATCTTGTTCATGAAAATACATACCATCCAATGACTGACCGGGAGCTGGCTGACATGCTCGCCTATAAGGCCGGGGAAAAGGATTATGACGCATGGATCCAGGCATTCTGCGATCGGAAGTATAATTCTGATTTTTCAAAGGAAATGAGCCGGTCTGTAGGGGTATATCTCCGGGATTTTCTTGACGGCGCGGAAGAATCGCTCGATGAATAATTCCAGAGCCCCCTGTTGTTTCAGACTTGCAGGTCAAAAACTTTGAATTTGCATGAAGTTTTCGGCCTGCAAGTCTGAAATTATTCCATGCCGTTTATGCCCGAATATCCAGCCCTCCCGCCGTGCCGGATTTCCCGGATACCATGGACGTGATGCTCTCGTCTGCAAAAATCTCATCCAAAACACCCGCAGGAATCTGATTTCCATATGTCCAGCCGGGCACCCCCGCTTTTACAGCTCCTGCGACCTTTCTTGAAACGCTTATTTCGAACTGTCCCAAAGTCCATGCCGCAGCCGCACGGTCGCTTTTCTTTAACGTTTTATAATATGCATTCTTTGCCTGCGCCATCTCTTCCCATTCGGCTTCATTGTCGCCGGACATGCCGTTATATTTGTAAAACGCATCTTTCACGCTGTCAAAAACACGCTGCTTCATTTCATCCGACACCTGGATGATCTTTCTTGCGTTTGGGTTGTTTGTGACGCACATTCCTTCAACACCATACGAATTTTTGTAATGTCCGGTAAGCAAATCCTCCAGCGTATTCCTGCCGCCGGCATTGGATCTTCTGGATCCCCCGCCGAAAAGCGGCATGTTCGCATGGATTCCGCGTCCATGCATTCCTGAAAAAAGCCGCATGATTCCCTGATAGTGATTCCCTATATACATGATCAATCCCTCCTGTATCTATTCAAATCCAGCCGAGTTCCCTCGAAAGCTCCGTCACTTTTTCGGCGGCTGAGTGTACAGCAAGCGCACGGTTTTGCTGTGAACAGAGCCCCATCATCCAACGTTTCCGTATGCTTTCCTCATTGAGCTTTGCATATCCTTCACGCCTTTTCTTCTTCGCCGCCTGCTCCGCCTCAAACTGCCGCATTTCTTCTTCTGTGGGGCCGGTCACATTGCCGCCGTGGCTGGATGCCCGGAAACGTGTGATCTCCCCGTTTTCATCCAAAACGATGAGATGGGAGCATATCCTTCCAGGCACCTGGTTTTCTGCAATAAATCCCTCTACCTTTGCCATGACCTGCCCCGCCAGTTCGGGATCGTTTTTCATCTTTTCTTCCAGTTTGGGCGGCACGATCACTGACTTCTGCCCGGCAATTCCATGCAGCCTTGACTGTACTCCTGACGAATCCATGGCCGGATTCGCCCCGTTCGGCTTCCAGTTGAGAACGGAAGCATCGAGATCCTCCCGGAAAAATTTCTCAAATGGATAGTCATTCCTCTCCCATACCCCCTGTGGAATATTTGACGCATCCATTGTATGGTAGTATGCTCCTGGAAACCTTGCCTGCCATAACTCCCGAAAACTCATTCCTGCCGCGCCTGGCTGTTCTTTTTCTGCTGTATTCTGTATTGACTTTGCAGCCGCAAGCTGCGCAAAGCTCATTTCATGGCTGATTCCTGACGATACACGTTCCGCAAAGTTCGTTCCATGGCTGATTCCCGACGTTGCCAGTTCCGCAAAGTTCGATCTATGTCTGATTCCTGATAACGCAGCCTCTGCACCACTCAATCCATAACCGTTTCCCGTTAATGCATTGTTCCGGTATTGTTCTGCCGCATAGCGCCCTCCTGGTTTATCGGTCACTCCAAACTCCATCCTCATCTCTCCTCTCATTTTTCATCATCACAGACAGGATAAACACCCTGCCGTTCACCTTAAAATCCATTGTCCCCTGGTACTTCCTTGCCGTACTTTTGATATTGGAAAGCCCGATCCCATGGGACTCCCTGTCCTCCTTGACGGTTTCCGGAAACTCATCCTGCCCTTTCTTTACCAGCCGTCCGTCGAAACTGTTCTCAATCTTTAAAATCAGAAGATTTCCTTTCCGCAAAGAACCCAGCCGAATGAAAGCGTCCGCCCCCGGTTCTTCCGCTTTTAGCCTTTTACACGCCTCGATGGCGTTGTCCAAAGCATTTCCCAGGATAATGCCCACATCATAGCTCTGGATCTTAAGCCCCGGCGGGAACAGCAGCCCGTCCGTCTCCAGTTTCAGATCCGGAACTTCCCGCAGGGCTTCATAATATTTCATGTTCAGCAGGGTATCCACAATCCCATTCCCTGTCCGAAAACGGATCTCCAGCTTTTCAAATGTCCGGTTCAGTTCCGCCAGATAGTCTTTCAGTTCCTCATGCTCTTTTACACCGCCCTCTGCCAAAAGCCGCTCCATCACTAAGACGGTGTTTTTCATATCGTGCTTCATATTCCGGATGCCGGAATAGACACGCTCCATCTCTTCCATGTGCTCCTGCAGGCCCGCCACCTGTTTTTCCAGAATGATTCTGCTGCTCCTCTCCCGGTTCAGATAGATCATATCCTGAAACAGCTTCACCCCATACAGAATGGAGAGCAGTGACAAAAGCAGGATGGCGGGGATGACCGCCACCAATATCGGATATCTGTCATACAAAATTTGGGGGGCGCCGTCCTCCATTGCGACTATGATGATGCGCAGCAGCAGACAGAGCATCAGCCCCACAGCAGACGGAGTAAGGAGAAATAAAAGTTCTGTCCTGCGGATACCGTATTCTTTTTCACGGAAATCCCTCACAATCTTTCTCAGAAGCAGATACAAAGCCAGCGACATCATCAGGTATTGCAGAATCCATCCGCCGATCAGCCCGGCATTTACCGCGGCGGCAAAAGACCTTTTTGAAACAAATATGCCTTTCCCCGCGCACCAGTTCCAGAAGTCCAGCATCCCGTCCCCAAGCTCTCCGATCCAAATAACCGCCATATAACGGCTGATATCCGAAACTGCCTGAAACGTTACCACAAGAAACGCCGTGATCAGGCAAAAGGCTTTATAAAAGCAAAAGGCAATAACCGTCAAAAAGCACAATGCCGCCGCCAGTCTCCAGGCTGCTGCCCTGTACTCCCATCTCTCCGGCTCTCCCACCCGGGACAATGCCAGTTTCAGCACCACATACGAAGCCGCAGCCGCCAGTCCATTCCACCGTTTGTCCCTGATCCTGCCCTTTAGAAAGCTTCCGTAAAAATACTGCAGGCAGCATCCCTGGGAGGTGTAAAGCAGTACCGGAAAAAGAATGCTTATGGCTTCAGACACTGGACACACCTCCGCTCTGCAGGTGCCACATATACGTCTTTACGAACTCCCCGTATTTTTTCTTTGCCAGATACACTTTGTTGCCTCCGGTGAGGCTGATGCTGTCACTGGCGTATTCCGTGATATAATCCATATTCACGATATATGCCCGGTGGCAGCGGTAAAAGCCCTTCCCGAGCTGCCCTTCCAGTCCTTCCATGGTCCCGTAGATCTCGATATTCTCTTTTTCCCCGGCCGTATGAATCTCCACCTTCTTGCCCCGGCTCTCGATATACAATATGTCCGCCTGATCCAGCGTCAGATTTCTCGTTTTTATGAATAATCCGTGCTTTTCCTGCTTTCTTGCCGCTTCTCTGACCGCACGTTCCAGCACCTCCGCAAATTTCGTCTCATCCACAGGCTTCAAAAGGTACTGGAAGGCGTACAGGTCTAAGGCTTCAAACACATATTCTTTCATTGCGGTGACAAAGATCAGCACCGTTTCCTCCTGGCTCTTCCGGAGTTTTCTCGCCGTTTCTATGCCGTCCATCCCTTCCATCTGTATATCCAGAAACACCAGGTCGAACCGCTTCCCGGATGCCAGCAGATCCGCCCCCGCAGCATAAGTCTCTATGCGGCTTTCTGGCTTCTGCCCCTGGATCAGCCTGCACAGATATTCCCGGATCACTTTTTCATCCTCCACAACTGCTATATCCAACATTCCTCACCTCAGATCCCAATCCGGATAAACCGGAACCAATGGATTCTATTTTGTACAAGATCCTGCTTTGAAATCCCGAAAAGGGAGTCACATGTTATATCGGCAGAAATCTGCCATTTTTCAGTCCTATGGAATGAAATGACCACTTTTCGGGAACGAAAGGAAATATGTTCCTGAAAAGTGGTCTGTCCATCTATAACACTCTGTTTTGAATTGTGGTCGTTTTATCTGTTCTTCGTAGTCTCCCGGATGATCAGTTCCAGCTCAAATGCATTTCCCGTATTTTTGCATTCCCGGTTTTCCATCTGTGCCACCAGCAGCTCCACAGCCTTAACGCTCATTGCCTCGATAGGTACGTTTAAGGTCGTCAGCCTGGGATTACAGTATTCCGCCTGTTCAATATTATCAAAGGATGCCAGCATGATATCATCCGGCACCTGGATCCCGTGGTTGCGCAGACAGTTCAATACGCCGATGGACATGACATCCGTATCCACTGACCCTGAGCCAATCGCCGCAGTCAGTACAGCGATTCTTTTCTAAGGATTCCTTAATATGCAGCAGATCCTCTTTGGCTTTTTGTCCACGATAACAAGTTGCAAATTCAGCCGTTTATCTTTCTGCTAACATGACCTTACACCGCTTTTTATAACATGCAATTCCGTATTTTAAGATATGCTCTACCCCGTCGTCCTCCAGGTCATCTTCATATCTGGTATACGCGATCTGTTTTAATGCTTCCTTGCACGCCGCATCCAAATCTCCGTCATGCGCATATTTTACTTCTATGATAATTCCCATATCTCCGGTATCCGGTTCCGCGAGGATATCCGCATAGCCTTCGCCCATTTCCTGGTTAGACGAAATGCCCCATCGGTCTTTCACTCCCAGGATTCCAACTAAAACACCATGATAAAAGTTCTCTTTCATATCTTTTTTTATAAACGTATCCCGGATACTGATTGACCTTCTTAGATATTCAGTAAAAACTTTTTCTACAACCTCTGCATCTCCCTTCTGCAGGGCATTACAGAAGCGGTTCAGCGTATCCCCATCCTTCCGGACATTCTCTTTAAAGAATTCCATAATCTGTGTCACATAAATATCCCGGATCTCCAGATTTGGAATCGCCAGTTTCATCTGCCTTCCCTCTGCTTTTCCCCGCTGGGTCAGATAACCGGTGGTGAAAAGCAGACTCCAGATATTATCAATCGTCTGATAAATCTCCGGATACGTAAGTTCCTGATGGATTTCTTTTATAATGATTTCCCCTGCTACCAGACGTTCAATCTCCCGTTTTGTCGTAGCATTTGCCGATTCCTGGATAAACCGCTTCACTGCATCGTTACTGCTGGTGTTGATCCAGTAGTTTTCCGGCTGAACATTCGATTCGCTTCTGATTCTGTCACAATGATTCAGCACATCCCACGGACAATACACTTCCGCATTTCCAAACTGGTAGCCATCGTACCATCTTTTTACCTCATCATAATGATCCGCTGCATCATAATACTCAAGAATGCCCCTCACTTCTTTATCTGTAAAACCAAAATATTCATCAAAACGCTCATCTGCAATCGTCAATACTTTCAGATTATTAAGCCCGGTAAAGATACTCTCCTTAGAAATCCGAAGACATCCTGTCAGAACCGCTAATTTCAAACTGTTGTTTGTTTTGAGTGCCTCTCCAAGTAGATTACGAATCAATGAAATCATCTGGTCATAATATCCATTCGCATGAGCCTTTGCCAAAGGGACGTCATATTCATCAATTAGCAGAATGACCTTTGCGCCATGATGCTTCTCCAACAATTCCGATAGGACTCTCAGGCTATTACAAAATACCGCTTCCGACATATTATCATCCAGAAGTTTACAGTATTCCGCTTTGTCCTGTTCACTTAAGGCATCACTCTCCAAAAGGTATTGTACTTTTGCGGGAACTCTCTTCATAATCTGAACTGCCATTTCAAATGCCATTTCATAGTTCCATGCGTCAATCCCTTTCAAGGAAATCGAAAGAACTGGATACTTCCCCATATATTCTTCACAAAGCGAAGCCTCTTTTGAAATTTCCAGCCCATCAAAGATACTCTTATCCCCATTCAATGAGAAAAAGTGTTCCAGCATACTCATATTCAACGATTTTCCGAATCTTCTCGGGCGGGTAAAAAGATTTACCGCCCCCCAATTATGAAGTAAGTCAGCAATAAGTCCCGTTTTATCCACATAGTAAAAATCTTCTTTCATCATATCTTCAAAATTTTCAATTCCTATCGGGAGTTTCTTCTTTCGCACATCCATTTCTTTCCACACTCCTTCCATCATTCATTAGCCGCTTTCCTTCTGCCTATTCGTTCGAATGCATTGTATAACAGCCTTTTTCTATATCCAAGATGAATAATCATCACCACTACGCAATCTATTATACTATGATTCTCGCCCAAACACAATTATGGTGTTAGTTATAAAATGGGTTCTAAAATGGGTCGATGGACATACTATTTCCGGTTGTTTGTGATCTCTTTGCGGGAAAGTGAAAAATCATCCCGTTCTTTCTGCAGCTTTTTTATTGTATTACTTTAATCAAGAGTATATTGTCTACGGCAGGCATGACTATCACGATAGGTATCTGTATCCTTCCGTTTAAGTTCTTGAATTACTCGGTCGAGTTCTACCTGTATATCTTTTTTCTGTTCTTCTGCTGCCGAATTCAATTTCTGTTCTAATTGTTGTTGCTGTTGTTTTAATTGTTTTATCTCTCTCTCTCAACAGCAGACAGATCTAAGGTCGTCACCACAACGATGGGCTTTTCACCATTCCCTTCACTATTTTTATTATCTTCTTCGCTTTTATCAACATCCTCTATATTATCAAATACATTAGAATCTTCATCTTCGGGATGATTAAATCTGATCTGCGGTCTCCCGCTTTCATTTTTTTCAATTCATAAATTCCGGCTGAACCTTCATTATCTTGATATTCTATTATGTCGTATCGCTTCTGCATTTGCGACAAACCAGCAGCTTTTTCCTGCTGCGTTGTATTTTCTACCACGTCTTCTTTCTGAGCAACTTGCTTATATAAAACGTTATTTATTAATGGATTTTCTGTAATATTTCTGGTCATATTCATCACTCCTGATTTTTCAGTAAGAATCACAGTGAAATACAGCTAAAAAGTTTCCACTTTGATTTATCGAATAGGAGTCAATCGGTTTCAATGATAAATTCATCCTCACACTCTCCCCCTTCCCTAAACTATTTTTGAAATCCAACCACCCCATCATATACTGCTCATAGATGCTTCCGCTTTGAAGATAAGAACCTGTTTTTCGATCTGATGAATTTCCGAAAAAGTCATTCCAATAAGATCCGCTGTTCTTATATCTGTAAATCCAGATTCGCGCCAACCTGCGGCTGATCTTTTATGGTGGTTTTGCCCGCATCCTCTTCCTTGGTTGCTTCGATGATTGTTTTCATATCTGCGTCATTCAGATAAATCGTGCCGTCTTGGGAAGCAGACATTTTTTCTTCTAAGAGCTGCTCTGCTTTGTTATAGGCTGATCCATCCCCTTCCTTTTCCGCTTTCTTTTCTTCTAATGTTTCCGCTAATTTTTCCTTCCTTTCTGTTGCCTTTTCTTTTGTCTTTTCAAACAGTTTCTCAGAAATTTTCTTCCTTTCTTCCCGCATCTTAGCACTCATTTTTAACATACCATCGTTTCTGGTTTGCATTCTGCAATGATATTTTCCGTTCTCATCAATATAACTGTGCTGATACACTATAGTCCAGCCAGTGGCTTTCGCCATGCCTTCTGCCAATCTAGACATAGACTCAACGCCTTTTATCATGTCTTTCATATCCTTCTCTTTTTCGGGATCATTCTGCATTTTTTTCAAAAGTTGGGGATTGACGGTCAGTGACTTGCCACTTTTGGCTGATGAGCAGACATTTCCAACCTTAAAATCTACGCTTGGAACAAGTTTGGCCAGTTCATTCGCATACTCTGCTGTCTTCTTGGATTTACTGTTTTCTGCCGTCTCCTGTGTTTTTTCTGTTTCCTTCTTTTTCGTGCTGCCTGCAGCAGAGTTTCCCGCCATACCCTGCGCTACATAACTTCTGTAATTGTTTGTAATCTCCATTGCCATAATTTTTTCCTCCTTGATAATAAATTTATTTGAAATCCATTTCAACTGTACAGTTGGCCTATAATATTTCAAGCAACTCATAATACCAGTAATTCCTTATACTTTCATAGGGAATCTGTATTATCCTGTCTTTTGAACTGCTTTCATAAATACAGGATTCCGCTATGCCAGCCAAACCCGGAAGTTTATAAAATCCGCCGAAGACAATCCAAATTTCTCCTTCTGCATTGTTTTCTTCTAAAAAATCCTCAAAGGCCTGCCTTTCAACATAAACGTATCTGTCATCATACGAAATCATCTGGCTTAATTCCTCGGTATCATAAGAAATAACTTGAGGTTCCCCGTCATAATTTCCAACTAGAATGTCCCTGCTTTCATTGCAGCGGGCATAGGAATGTGTATGTACCGCCAACAGCATGGCCGCAATCATCAGAAAAGCTGTGGCTAACATGCCTACGCACAGTTTTTTCCGGTATGGACGGAAACTGGCAATTTCGCCCATCCTCCTTTTCATGTCTGCAAATTCCCTTTCCCCCGCATAGGTGACGGCAGGCGGCGTACCCTCCGATTTTGAACTCAGCAGTTTCAGGATTTTCAGCAGCACCATGCCATATTCATGAGCCGTCCTTCTGCTGCTTTGTATGCACACCCTGTCGCAGATATCCTCCATATCTGCACGGAAATGTTTCTGGAAAACTGTCAGTAATGGGTTGATCCACAGGAGGCATCTGAGCATATCCCATGCAAAGCCAAACCATAAATGCCCTAACCGGATATGCGTCTGCTCATGCTGTATAACAGACTTAAGCTCATCTTTGCTGTAACTGTCCGCCATCACTTTCGGCAGGACGATTTTCGGCTTTAACAGCCCGACGGTAAATGGCGTGATATTCATGTCTGTAACATAGATACGGACATTTTCAAACATAACTTTTTCCATTCCGGAAACAGTTCTTTGAAGACGTATCCGTTTTCCAAATATACAGATGGCAGTCACCAGAATGCCTGCTATATAAATGCGGTCACCCCACAGCCATGAAGCCGTTACTGCCGTAATCCTCCATGTTGCTTTTAGTACGGCGGCATTTTCATAAAACATCTTCAATCTTCCAAGAAACGGGATGACCAGGAACAATGCCCACGACATCCCCCTTAAAAATGTCCGTTCCGAAAAATGTATTTTCCGGAGCAGCATCACAAGCCCGATCAGTACGAATGAAAATGCCGCACACCGCACAAGCTGGGTAGTGTAATAAGCCGTGCAAAAATTTATAAGGCTGGCTAATTGTCTCCAGTCGGGCATGGCCATCACTCCTTTTTATCCGAGGATTCCGCATTCTGCCCCTTGCTTTTCTCCAGAATCTCCCCCAGTTCCTTTATCTGCTCATCTGTCAATGCGAAGCTCTGCAGCAGCGCCGCCATCGCATTTGTCCCGCTGCCGGAAAAATAGCTGTCCACAAACTTCCTGCTTTTCTCCTTCACGCATTCCTCCTTCTGCTTCAGCACATAGTAGTGGTAAACCCTCGAATCATGCTCATCCACGGTGTATCCGAGGATATCCTTCTGGTTCAGGCGGTTCATCAGCACCCGCACCATCCTCATCGACATATCCACATTCCCCTGCATCCTCTTGTAGACCTCAGAGGATGTCAGCGGCGTATCGCTTGCCCATAGAACTTCCATGATCTGCCATTCGCTCGGTGTAATCTCTTCCTTTGCCATATCTCTGCCTTCCTTTCATTTTATTTCGACACTTTATATATCGGTCAATTATCGTTAATCATTAAGAGCCATTGACGTTTTTATATGATATGGGTATGGACAGATCATAGTTAAGCACTTCCCCTCTTTCCAAGTAATTTCCGGCCTGCCTACAGAAATAACAGACCGCCGCATATAGAGAATAAGTCCACAGCGGCGGTCACTACCCGGTTATTTTGGTTTTAATTTTGCTTCTACCAACTCCTTATGGTAAAAATAATTTATATATTTTATTGAATGTTCAACGCAATATTCCTCAATCTCAACAGAAAGATTGTTCCAGAACCCCATGTTCCCTTTTACATATATTTCATCATATAATTCCACTAATTGTGGGTAGGCATTTTTTATGTAGCTGAGGATATCCTGTTTATAACTCCCACGCAGGTTCAGATTTTCAAACCAGTATTCATCCACGAATCTGTGTGTTTTTACTATTATTTCCTTATAATCTGTTATGCCCGGAAAGATGGGCGACATGAACAAAACGGTATATATGCCGTTCTCATGCAATGTTTCTATCGTTTCAAGCCGTTTTCCGATGCTGCTGGCACGATCCATATCACTTTTAAACTGCTCATCCAATGTATTGACCGAAACCGAAACTTTCAGATTTTTACACTGTTTCAGTAAATCAATGTCCCTTAAAATCAGTTGGGATTTCGTTGAGATATTCAGTTCACAATCTATGGAAATCAATTGCTCCAATATCTTCCGTGTATTTTCGTATTTTTCCTCAAATGGGTTGTAACAGTCCGTTACGGATGACAGGAATACCGACTTTCCCTGCAGTTTCTTTTTGCTTATCGGCTTGTCACACCGCTTAATGTCAATAAAACTCCCCCATGCCTCACTATGATTCGTAAACCGCTTCATAAAACAGGCATAACAGTACCTGCACCCATGAGGGCAGCCTACATAAGGGTTTATCACATAATCGCTTGCTGGAAGATTTGATTTTGTAACCAGATCTTTTACTGCTACTTCTTTTTCTACCATGTTCATAAGATAGTCCCTCCGTGGAACATACAGGCATATACCTTTTTCTGCCTGCAATATATCCGTTCCTCTCCTGAAAAACATTCAAAATCACCCTGCACCTGGCACTGGTACATATAATCGCCTTTCTGATAGAATTCCGGCCCTCGGAACGGCATGGAAACCGACACATGGGAAAGCGCTTCTTTCAAAAATATAATATCAAAATTCTCATCCAGGCTCTCCCCGTAATAATTCATAGCCCACACTGCATGATTCCTTATCCAGACACGTTCCCCGCCTATGAATTTCTGCCCGCCAAGGTAAGTATCCATATAAAGGTAATCACCATCTTCATAACGGAAATCGTGGGAACCAGGCTGTGACGGCATGATTTCATTTTCACCCGTGATATATGTGTTATTTTTTGCCCTGACTAAAAAAATCCTGATATCCTGCATAGGATATTTATGTTCATAAAAGAGGCTGATTGTACAGATATCATTTTCCTTCACAAGCCTGTCTATGGAGACTTTAAAAATCTCACTAAGCTGTATAAGGTTCTGAATATCCGGAAAAGACTGTCCATTCTCCCATTTTGTTATAGACTGTCTTGATATATCCAGCCTGTTAGCAAGTTCTTCCTGTGACAGTTTCATATTTGTTCTTAGTAATTGCAATTTTTCTTTAAATTTCATTCTGACATCCTCCAGACATTCATTATACTTTAGCGTTTTTCCATAATCAATCCACCTATGCGTTCCAATCCGGCAACTGTTGGTTGCTTTCCAAAAAACAATTGTTCACTCTCTCTAAATTGAAAGGGACGGCTGCCCCGAAAGGCGGCACAAACGCAAACCGCCGTGTAAGCATATTAACTCTGATTTACCCGCTTTCCAACTTATTATTTTCTGAAGCACTATAAAAATATCTGTGATATTTGAAATGTAAAGAAATGAATTTTGAAATCTTAGGACATGAGAAAAAGGACTGCCGAAACAGTCCTTCTACCGTTTTATCATTTATCCATTTAATTTTTACTGTTTTATTCATATACAAACACGGAAACTCTGAAACAGAAGTTCGCACCCCTGCCTAAGTTATCGCCTCTATTTTCCCCTAGATATAAATGTCTTTTTTTCGGCTTGCTTTCCCACCTAAAATATGTAAGATGTGTCACACAGAATTAAAACATAATTTTAGGAGGACATGCCAATGCTCAATATATCCGAAATCGTAAAGAAGACCGAGGAAATGTTTGACCTATTCAATCAGCATTTTTACAGCAATGAATTGACCCGCCCGGCCACCGCCGAAGCCCACGGCCTGCATATTGACCACCAGAACCGGCCAGCCAATATCCCCACGGCTGGCCGGTTCTATCTTTTTTACATTGTCTACGGTAAGCATGACTATCACGATAGGTATCTGTATCCTTCCGTTTAAGTTCTTGAATTACTCGATCGAGTTCTACCTGTATATCTTTTTTCTGTTCTTCTGCTGCCGAATTCAATTTCTGTAACGTATTCTTTCTGAATAACTTGCTTATATAAAACGTTATCTTGAATTCCTAATATAAAATGGTAACTACAACAGCGTATATGGTATCTTCCATTGTTAAGTGCCATTGAAAAAGCCTTATTTTATCCGGTATTTCCAGCATAA
>CAJSZT010000065.1:0-22800 GCA_910573785.1 Lachnospiraceae bacterium
ATGTAGCTGACCGTCACTAATAGGTCGAGGGCATAACCAAGAAGGTGGTTGCTGTAAGAGAGCAGTATGGATAGGATAATGATTCTTCGTGTGTAGTTTTGAAGGTACATATGTTAAATATGAATAGTGTAAAAGTTCCGTATGTTCTTTGCAGACGGAACTTTTTTTATATTCTATAGAAAATTTCTCCTAATTTTCTGATTCTTTTTTATAATATTTCTGAATGTTTGATATAATGGGATTAGAGTATTTTTGAAAATAATGGAAACGTACTAGAAATTCTTTAGAGTAAATATTTCGGCAGCGGGAGGTGATACCATCTCAGTTAGAAAAAAACTAATGTTGATCCTTGCAGGTATCGTGATTATATTGGGGTTATCCGTGGGATACTGTTCATATGAATATGCCCTGAACATGGTTACGGACAATAAAAAGAGTGAGATGGCCGATACCGTCAACCGGATCGATATCAATATCAATTTCTGGGGACTGGAAGTAACCCGGCTGGCACAGCGCATCATAGACGGCAATATTGCGGAAGAGGTATTTGAGGAGCAGAATCCGGGGGAGGATGGTTATCTGAATTACTGGATTTCCGACTATGTACATATTATCGAGGCGGTTTCTGACATTATTATTCTGGACATGGACCGGAATATCCGGTATCATTACCTTACAGGGCTTGATACGCTTCGGGACGGATGTCGTCTGCAGGAATGCTTCGAGACGGCGTCCCTCAATCCAGAAGAAGAGATCTGGCTTGGCATGGAGGACTCCCTCTATCAGGAGGGAGAAGCGGTTACACTGGTCAAGGCAATTCCGGCAGGAGATCATTTGAGAAAGGGAAACTCTCCGAGAGAAACGATGAAGGGGATCGTTATCATTGAGATCAACCCGGAGATATTCAGAAGCCTGCTGCTAAACAACCAGAGCCTTCCAATCAGCCAGTATACTTTTATCGTAGATAAGAAAGGGCAGATCCTCTGCACCAACAGAAGGGTTCAGCCGATGTGGCTGGAAAAGATCGAAACCACTTTCCAGAACGGGAAACGGAACTTCATCTTGGAATGGGAAAAAGAGAAGTATTACGTATTCGGCCAGTATAACGGTCTGACAGGCTGGAAAACATATTCCGTTGTTGCCGTACCGGAGATATTCCCTCAGGCGTTACAGCTTCGGGGAACGATTGCAATGATCGTATTGTCAGCCGTTCTGGTTGCCCTAGTGATCGTGACTGCGATCTCTTATTCCATTACGGCGCCGATTCGTGAATTGTCCAATGCAATGAAGCAGGTGGAAGCAGAGAATTTTGATATCGAAATCCGGAGTAAGAGAAGGGATGAGATCGGACGGCTTATCATCTCCTTTAACTATATGGTCGGAAAGATCCGCCAGTTGATTTATGAGGTGTATCAGAAGAAGCTTGAACAGAAGAACGCAGAGATCCGGGCACTGCAGGCGCAGATCAATCCGCATTTTCTATACAATACGCTGGATTCTATCAACTGGATGCTGATTGAGCGGGACGAGCAGGATATCAGTGATGTGGTGATCTCACTGGGGGAAATCCTGCGTTATGCGATTGGCGGGGAAAGCCATGTGGTGCCTCTGCGAGATGAAATGCGCTATATTGAAAGCTATCTCTGTATCCAGAAGAATCGACTCGAGGAACGGCTTAACTATCGGTGGGAGGTGGACGAGGACGCCCTGGATTTTTCTGTGCCAAGGCTGATCCTACAGCCAATCGTTGAAAATGCGGTGATCCACGGAATTGAGCCGTTAAAAGAAGGCGGAACGATCACAGTCAAAGCCTGGATGGAGGGAGAGACGCTGATTCTTCAGATCACAGACAATGGAAAAGGGATGACGCGGGAAGAACTGGCGGAATTGAAGAAAAAGATTGACGGAAAGAATGATACCGGCAGTATCGGCATGCGGAATATACGAAGAAGGATCGAATTGACCTATGGCGAGAAAAAGGCAATAGAGATCCGAAGTAACCAGGACGGAGGCACTGCGGTTACACTCCGGATGACGGAAGATCGGCGGGAGGGGTGAGGAGAAAATGGAGATCGTGATCATTGACGATGAGCCGAAAATCAGAAACGGATTGAAGCACCTGCTGGAACGGCAGGAGGGCTGGACTGTGGCAGGCGCGTTTGAAAATGCAGTGGATGCGCTGGGGTATCTGTCACATCACTGCACGGATGTGATCATCACGGATATCAAGATGCCGGAGCTGAACGGTCTGGAAATGCTTGCGCGCCTCCGGGAAAGAGATATGGACGCAGACGTGATCATCGTGAGCGGATATTCAGATTTTCGTTTTGCACAGCAGGCCATCGAGCTGGGCGTCCTGCGGTATATGGTGAAGCCAACCAATCCGAGGGAACTGCTGCAGATCTTAAGGAGTGTGGAGGAGAAAAAACGTGGAACGGTCAAAAAGCCTGCGCCAGCAGTCCATAATCTGCTTGTGAAGAAGGCGGTGGATTATATTGAGTCTCATTACAGTGAAAAGCTCAGCCTAAAAGAAATTGCGGAAAAGCTGTATGTCACCCCGAATTATCTCAGCGATCTCTTTAAACGGCATACCGGGAAAAATATTTCCGTATATATCACGGATGTGCGTCTGGAAAAGGCGAAGGAATATCTGACCATACCGGAATGCAATGTGGCGTCTATCTCGGAGCGGGTTGGTATTGGAAATTCCAGGTATTTCAGCAACATTTTTAAGAAAAAGTATGGGATGACACCCAGCGAATATCGGAACAGATCAGTAGAATTTGAAACATAATCGTAGATTTGCTGCATTGTGGTCTGCGGGCTCCTCATTTACAATATTCTTATCAAAAAGTTAGACTTTGGGCCGAAGAATAACAAAGAAACCAGATGGAGATGAGATGTGTAAAGGAGGACAACGATGAGCTTGTTTCAAAAACAGACCGGTGACATTGTGGAGCTGACCCAGGCCGGTATTGATGAGATCGGAAAGTACAAAAATAATTATACGGAAGTAACAAAACCAAACAATATGGACGACAGACACTGGTCCGCGTGGGATATGGGAAACCTCTGGATCGGGATGCTGGTCTCCATCGCGGTATATCAGGTGGCAAGCGGGCTGATCGTGTCCGGGATGTCATGGGCGCAGGCATTGGTGACCATCGTTCTGGGACATTCCCTGGTTATGATATTTGCCGTGATCCTGGGGCACTTTGGAGTGAAGTATGGAGTGTCTTATCCCATGCTCTGTAAGATGGTCTTTGGAGCTAAAGGAACGATCGTGCCTTCTCTGGTACGCGGGATTCTGGGCTGTTTCTGGTTCGGCGTTCAGGCATGGATCGGCGGGCAGGCGATTCAGACGATCCTGGTCACCTTTATTCCGGCATGGAGCGGGCTCGGCTTTACCGGGCAGTTTATATCCTTCCTTGCGTTCTGGGCAATGAACGTTTATATTGCAGGCTCCGGTTCTTCAGCCATTCAGAAGCTGGAAAAGTTCGCGGCGCCGGTGCTGATTATTTTGAGCTTTATCGTAATCGTATGGGGAATCTCTACAGCTGACTGGAGCATTGCGAAGCTGATGTCCGAGCCGTCCATACAGGGACAGGAGGGAGCTGACTTCTGGAAGCTGTTCTTCCCGGCACTGTCTTCCATGATTGCTTTTGACGGCGGGATCGCATTATCCATGGCAGACTTTACAAAGAACTGTAAGACACAGAAGGCGCAGGTGCTCGGACAGGTAGCAGGCGCGCCGATCATGACGGCATTTATCGCATTTGTTGGGATTTGCGGAACGGCGGGCGCGTCCTTTGCCTTCCACGAAGCAATCTGGGAACCGGCTGTGCTGGTAGGAAAATTTGGAAATCCTCTGATCGTGGTGATCTTCTCCATATTCATTATCATGGCAGTATTGACTACGAACGTCGCGGCGAACCTGGTGCCGCCGACAAATGTGATCTCGACCCTGTTTGCGAAGAAGATAACCTATCGGCATGCGGCCATTATCGCGGCGGTCCTTGCACTGTTTGCACAGCCCTGGAATGCTCTGGCAAGTGCCTATGACCTGATCTACAATGTATGCGGGCTTCTGGGAGCATTGCTGGGACCAATCTCAGGACTGTATCTGGTGGCATATCTGTTTGAGCATAAGACAGAGGTGGATATGGTAGACCTGTACAGGGAAGACGGCGGAAAGTATTTCTATAAGAAAGGGTGGAATACGGCGATCATTGTGATTTTTGTCGCATCCATGATCCTGGTCCTCCTTGGAAAATTTGTTCCGGCCATGCATGTACTGTTTGATAATGCATATGTGATCGGAAGCATTGGAGCCGGCCTTGCATACTACATTTACCTGAAGGTGAAAAAGATTGCTTAATGATTCGGCGTTCGAATGTATGTTTTGAAAAGCGTATTTGTTTTATAAGGAAAGGAAGTAAAGCAAAATGAAGAAAATAGTGAAAAACGGAAGGATCTTTACAGAAGCGGAGGATTATCAGGCAGACATCCTGATCGAGGATGAGAAGATCGTGTGTATTGGAACCGATATTTCAGACGTGGACGCAGAAGTCATCGACGCGGCCGGCTGTTATGTACTACCGGGGGCCGTGGATGTACATACCCATATGGATCTGGATGTGGGGATTTCCAGGGCGGTTGACGATTTTTATGACGGAACCGTGGCGGCGGTCTGCGGAGGAACGACTTCCATTGTAGACCATATGGCTTTTGGGCCGGCGGGAATCCCGCTGCATTATCAGTTTGACGTGTACCGGAAGCTGGCAGAGGGAAAGGCAGTCATCGATTATGGATTTCACGGGACAGCGCAGCATGTGGACGCAGAGATCCTGGCAGAGCTGGAAACTATGGCGGCGGACGGGATCCCCAGTGTAAAGGCGTATCTGACCTACGGCTTTAAACTCAATGACGCGGATGTTCTGCAGATCCTGCGGAAAATGAAAGAGATCAACGGGATCACCGCATTTCACTGCGAGAATCATGACGTCGTGGAATTCCTGAAGCAAAAGCATAAGAGCGAAGGGAAAACATCCCCGATCTGGCATGCGAAAAGCCGTCCGAACCTGGCGGAAGCGGAAGCGGTAGGCCGTGTTCTGAAGCTGGCCAGGATGGCGGACGACGCGCCGGTATATATCGTGCATCTCTCCTGCAAGGAAAGCCTGGAGGCTGTACGGGAGGCAAGGAGACTGGGACAGAAAAATATTTTCGTGGAAACCTGTCCGCAGTATCTGCTTTTGACAGAGGAATGCTATACAAGGGAGGACGGCCTGAAATTCATCATGTCCCCGCCGCTCCGTACACAGGAAGACTGCGATGCGCTGTGGGATGGGCTTGCGGCCGGAGAGATCCAGGTCATTGCCACGGATCACTGCCCGTTCAATTATGGAAAAGAAAAGCAGATGGGCAAGGAGGATTTTACCGCATGCCCGAACGGGGCTCCGGGAGTGGAGGAGAGACTGATGCTTTTATATTCCGAGGGCGCGGCCAAAGGACGCATCACCATGCAGCGCCTGGTGGAGACACTTTGTACAAAGCCATGCAGGATCTATGGACTGTATCCGGAAAAAGGCGCAATCCTGCCGGGGGCAGACGCAGACCTTGTAATCCTGGATCCGGATGCATCGGGAGTGCTGACACACAGCCGGATGCATGGGGCTGTTGACTATACCTCTTATGAAGGCATGGAGCTGCGGGGAGAGATCCGTCTGGTCATGCAGAGAGGAAATGTACTGGTAAAAGAGAATCAGTTTATCGGAGAAAAGGGCGCCGGACGTTTTATCCATCGGAAGCCTTTGCAGGGATGATACATAGTATAAAACGATATGGCAGGGTCCTGCTGGCAGGTATCTTCATGCTGCTGCTGTGGGGCTGCGCGCTCCAGGACCACAGCCCGCAAAGGGAATTGAAAAACAGCCGGATCGTAGTGCTGCTTCCGGGAGAGGGCGGCGACCTGAGCTGGAATGATACCAATATGGAAGGAATTTCCTATTGCGAGGAGAAGCTCGGGATTACAATAGAATGCAGAAAAAATGTACAGGAAACAGAATTTGAACAGGTTCTGGTAGAGTGCGCAGAGAAAGACTATGATCTGATCCTGGCGTCTGGAGAGCAATTTACGGATTCGGTGAATACGACAGCGGAACGCTATCCAGACACCTTTTTCTGCGTCATCAACGGTATCCGGGCCGATCAGGAAAATGTGGCGTCGGTCAGGCCGAGGGAGTACGAAGCCAGCGAGATGGCTGCGGTGATCACGGGAAATATTGCGGAAACCGGAACGATCGGAATGGTTGCGGGATACCCGAATGAAGGGATGGAGCATCTTCTGGACGTATATGAAGGGAAGGTTCGTGAAATCCTGGAGGAGCGGGGGATGGAAAAAATAGTATTTCTGCGGGCATATACCAACAGCTGGACAGATCAGGGGCTGGCCAGGAAGATGGCGGAACAGATGATCGGCAGCGGAGCAGAAATCTTATTCGTATATTCCAATGAAGCAGGACTTGGATGCATTGAAGCTGCCAGAGATCAGGGGACTAAGGTGATCGGTTTTTCCAGCAATCCTACCCGGGAACATCCGGATACGGTGGTGGCGTCCATCAAATTTGACTTTGGGAAGCTCTATGAATGGATCCTTTCCCGATATGAGAACGGGAAGCTGCGCGGGAAGAAGCTGGAAGAGGTAGGACAGGAGGAAGGGATTTTTGTTCCTGTATATTCTTCCGGTATCAGTCCGGAGATCCGGGAAAAGGTCAAACAGGCTTCCGGGGAATAGACTCACCCTGGATGTCGAAACTGCCTGACGGTTTTCTTCTTTTTTCACGGTTACAATGTGCTAGACTGTAACACACTTGAATCATGAAAAAGGAGGACAGGCTTATGAGCAGACTGAAAAAAAACTGGATGCAGGCAGCTGCCCTGGTGACTGTGATGACAGTTCTTCTGGGTGGCTGTACTGCATTCGACGCATGCGCCTATATGCAGGCAATTCTGGATGTTTCTTATAAAAATGAGACAGAGGATTATATGGAGCTGACAGGCGCGACAGAGGAGGAGGCCAATGAAATCTTCCAGAATAATCTGGATGCCACGATGCATGAATTTCATACGGCAGATCTGTCGGAAGAACTGGAGGAAAGCTACAGAACCTTATTTGAAAAGACCATAAAGCAGGTAAAATATACGGTAGGAGAGGCAGCGGAAACAGAAGAGAACGGGTATACGATCGATATCTCGGTGGAACCGATCCTGCTGTTTGACAGTACCTATGATGAATTCCAAAAGAAGGCCGAGGAGTATGCGGCGGAGATTTCCAACGGTGTGATGGACGGAAGAGAAATGCCCTCGGATGATGAGATTCAGGACCATGTATACCAGACCTACTATGAGGTTCTGACAGAAGCGTTGGACTCCGGATTGTCCTACGGTAAGGCCAAAAAGATTGCGGTACATATCAACAGGACAGAGGAAGGCACTTACGAAATTCCGGAGGAGGACCTGCGTGCTTTGGACCAGACTATGATCTCGCAGGAAAAGCTGGGACAGGACGGCAGCGAAACCGTGAAGAAGGAAGCGGATGAAACTGAGAAATTGGAATAATTTCGTTGACAAGAACGGGTATCGGTGTTATTCTAAATAAAATAGAAATGGAAACGAGATAGAGGTCGCATTTTTTATCAGTACATTGCCGGATGTGCAGGGCAGGGGAAGGCAGCGGAAAGGAAAAGATGCCGAAAGGATATGATTCCTGAGGTCATATTGCTTGGGCATGGCGTGAATAACGGCATGACTGTCATCGCAGGATGGAGTGCTATCTGATATACATGGATGTATATTTTAGGGGACGGCGCATCTTGCCGTTTCTTTTTTCGTCAAAAAAGAGCAGGAGGAAAAAGCAGTGGCAATTTTTAAGGGCGCAGGTGTTGCGATCATTACACCAATGAAGGAAAATCTGGAAGTGAACTATGATAAGCTGGATGAGATCCTGGAGGAGCAGATTGCCGGGGAGACAGATTCTATCATTATCTGCGGAACGACAGGAGAGTCCGCAACTTTAAGCGAGCAGGAGCACACGGACGTGATCAAGTTTGCAATTGAGCGCGTGAACCACCGGATCCCGGTTATTGCGGGGACTGGTTCCAACAGTACCGCTACGGCAGTGCAGCTCTCCAAAGAGGCGGCAGCGGCAGGGGCGGAGGGACTGCTCCTTGTGACGCCGTATTACAATAAGGCGACGCAGAACGGACTGATCGCCCATTATACAAGGATCGCCAATGAGGCAAAGATCCCGGCCATTCTCTACAATGTACCCAGCCGTACCGGATGTGCGATCCAGCCGGAGACTGTGGCCCATCTGGTAAAAAATGTGGAATACATCGCGGGGATCAAGGAGGCTTCCGGCAATATCGGCAATGTGGCGAAGATCATGCACCTGTGCGACGGGAAGATTGACCTCTATTCCGGCAACGATGACCAGATCGTTCCGCTGCTGTCTCTGGGAGGTCTGGGAGTGATCTCTGTGTTGTCGAATGTGGCGCCGAAGTACGTACATGATATGGTCTATAAGTTCTTTGAAGGTGATATCCAGGGAAGCTGTAAGATGCAGCTGGATGCGCTTCCGCTCTGTGACGCCCTGTTCTGTGAGGTGAATCCGATCCCGGTGAAGGCGGCAATGAACCTGATGGGGAAGGAATGCGGACCGTTGAGAGGACCATTGACCGAGCTCGAGCCGCAGCATAAGGAAGTGCTGAAAAAGGCGATGCTGGAGTTTGGGATCCTGTAAAAAAGAGTCGCTGTCATTACAGTTCACTGGCCAGCCAGTAAACTGTCGTTTGCAGCGATAAAGTTGAATATTACGAGTGGTTTTAACAGCCGCCGCAGCATGCAGAGGAGAGATGCATACTGCGGCGGTTTGTCATTCAGCCACGGAGGAAACGGAAGAATTGCAGCAGAAGAATACTTTTAAATATAAGTTTTGCATAGAAAAAGAAAAGAAATCAGAACTTTTTTATTGACTTTTGCCTGGAAATGTAGTACGATAATTTTAACAAAAAACCGAAACGTTTCGGTTTTAATAAAGGAGGAGAACAAGATGCCATTAGTAACATCAGAAAAAATGCTGGCAGACGCACAAAAGGGCGGCTATGCCGTAGGCGCGTTCAATGTGGAGAACATGGAGATGGTGAAAGCGGTCATTGCTGCCGCGGAGGAGCTTCATGCCCCGGTCATGCTGCAGACAACGCCGTCCACGATCAAGTACGGGACGCTGGAGACCTATTATGCGATCGTCGCTGCGGAGGCGAAAAAAGCGGCAGTTCCGGTCTGCCTTCACCTGGATCACGGCAGCAGCTTTGAATTGGCGGTACAGGCGCTTAAGGCAGGATATACTTCTGTGATGATCGACGGTTCTCATGAAGATCTGGAGGGGAACATCGCGGTCAGCAAAAGGGTCGCGGATGTGGCAAAAGCCTGCGGTATCCCAGTAGAGGCTGAGCTCGGCAAGGTAGGCGGCAAAGAGGATGACCTGGAAGCAGAAGCAGATACCAATACGGATCCCGCGGAAGCGAAGGAATTTGTGGAAAGAACCGGAGTGACCTCTCTGGCGGTTGCCATCGGAACGGCCCATGGATTTTACAAGGGAACGCCGGTGCTGGACAAGGAGCGTGTATCCGAGATCCGGAAGGTGGTTTCCATCCCGCTGGTGCTTCACGGAGCGTCCGGGCTGAGCGATGACGAAGTACGGGAATGTGTGCGCCGGGGAATCTGCAAGGTGAATTTTGCGACCGAACTGCGGGCGGCTTACACTGCTGCGGGCAAGAAGCTGATCGAAGAGAAGCCGGACACTTTTGACCCAAAGAAGCTGGGCGTGGTCGGTATGGAGGCAGTGAAGCAGCTGGTGATGGAACGCATGAAGGTGTGCGGATGCGACGGAAAGGCAGATTGATATGATGTCCATTGTGGGATGCGGCTTGGGTATGGACGGAGGAAGAATGGCAGAGTGGTATGCCTTGTGAAACGGCCGAATGGCCATACGGGATGCCCTTGAGTATCGATTTTGAAACAGCAGTGAAAGCAGGGAGCGGATATGGCGGCAACGATGAAAGACATAGCAAAAGAAACCGGGCTCGGGCTGGCAACGATTTCTTCCTATCTGAATGGAGGAAATGTCCGGGAGAAGAACCGGGTCAAGATTGAGCAGGCCATTGAAAAACTGAATTTTGAAGTCAATGAGGTAGCCCGGGGGTTAAAAACCAACCGGACGAGGATGATCGGCATCGTCATACCGGAGCTGAATAACATTTTCTTTGCGGAGATCATTACAGAGCTGGAGGATGTGCTCCGGGGGCAGGGCTATGCGGCCATGATCTGCGACTGCCGTACCGATGAAAAGCGGGAAGCGGAAGCCGTAGAATTTTTGAAACGCCGCAGAGTGGATGGGATGATCGTCATTCCCACCGGGAAAAGCGGCGCCTGCCTGCAGAATGTGATGAAAACCGGTAAGCCCATTGTGATGATCGACCGAAGGATCCGCAGCGTCCATTGTGATACCGTGCTGGTAGATAACCAGGGCGCCGCGGAGGACGCGATCCGGCGTCTGATCGCCGCAGGGCACCGGCGGATCGGCATGATCGCTGGGGAACAGGAGGTCTACACGGCGGAGGAACGTTTTCGGGGGTATGTGCGGGCGCTGGAACAGGCGGGGATTGCTGCCAGCGAATCCCTGGTCGTCCGGGGGGACTATACCATCCGGGGCGGAAGCCGGGGAATCCAGGAGCTTACCAGGAAAAATCCCGACATGACAGCGGTCTTCATTTCCAACTATGAAATGACGCTGGGGGCGATGATCGAGCTGAATGAACTGGGAATCCGGATTCCGGAGGAAATGTCGGTCATCGGCTTTGACAATATGGAATTTGCCAGGGCATGCATCCCGAAGCTCAGTATCGTGACCCAGCCTACGAAGGAGCTGGGAAGGCGGGCCGCGGAGCTGATGCTGAAAAGGCTGGAGGAAAAAGAGCAGACGGAGTTTGAGACGGTCAGGCTGGCCACCAGCTTTGTGGAAGGAAGATCCGTTTGCCGGCGGCCGGATACGTTACGGGCTGCCGAAGGATCCGAAAGCCGTGTACAGAAGGAAGAAAGGGGGCTGTGATGAAACCATATTTGTTAGGAATTGATATTGGAACAAGCGCCTGCAAGGCTGCGGTATTTAACCGGAACGGAGAGGTGATCGCTTCGGCCAGCGAGGAATATCCGGTGTACTATCCCCATCCGGGATGGGCGGAGCAGGATCCGCGGGACTGGTGGCGGGCCGTGTGCACTGCCATAAAGAGGATGGCGGCAGACGGAGTGGATCTGTCGGAGATCGCGGGTGTTGGAATCGACGGGCAGAGCTGGTCGGCAATTCCGGTGGACCAGGCGGGAAATGTGCTGGCCAGGACACCCATCTGGATGGATACCAGGGCCCAGGATATCTGTGATGAATATAATGAAAGGCTTGGAGCGGACCGGATCTTCCGGACAGCGGGCAACTCTCTGCAGCCGTCTTATACCACGGCGAAGATCCTCTGGTACCGGAGGAATTTGCCGGAGGTGTACCGCCGTACATATAAGATCCTGCAGTCCAACAGCTACATTGCGTTCCGGCTGACCGGCAGCATGACCCAGGACATTTCCCAGGGATATGGCCTGCACTGCTTCGATATGCGTACCGGAGCATGGGATGAGGAGCTGTGCGAGGCGCTGGAGATTCCCAGGCCGCTGCTTCCGGATATTTATCCAAGCCATGCCGTCATCGGGACAGTGACCGATCAGGCGGCGGAGGAAAGCGGACTGACGGCAGGAACCCCTGTGGCGGCAGGAGGGCTGGATGCGGCCTGCGGAACATTAGGAGCAGGTGTTGTCCACCCGGGAGAGACCCAGGAACAGGGCGGCCAGGCGGGCGGAATGAGCATCTGTATCGACACCTATCAGGCAGACCCGAGATTGATCTTGGGCTACCATGTGGTGCCGGGCAGGTGGCTCCTCCAGGGGGGCACCACCGGAGGAGGCGGTGTGATGCGCTGGCTGGAACGGGAATTCGGCGCTTACGAGCGGGAAGCGGGAAAGGACTGCGGCAAAAGCTCGCTGGAGCTGTTCAACGAAGCGGCGGAGGCAGTCGGCCCAGGCTGCGACGGAATGGTATTTCTCCCCTATATGTCCGGCGAACGCTCTCCGATCTGGGACCCGGATGCCAAAGGAGTCTATTATGGGATGGATTTCGGAAAAACCAAGGGACATTTTATCCGGGCGGCCATGGAGGGTGTGGCCTATTCTCTGCGCCACAATCTGGAGATTGCCAGAGAAGCCGGAGCAGAGGCGGAGGTGCTGCGGGCCATGGGGGGCTCGGCCAATTCGCTGCTGTGGACCCAGATCAAGTCCGATATTACCGGAAAGCCGATCGTGGTGCCCTCATCCGATACGGCCACCACACTGGGCGCAGCGATCCTGGCCGGCGTGGGCGTAGGCATGTACGGCAGTTTTGAGGAAGCCGTAGGACTGACAGTAAAGGAAAAGCGCCGCCATGAGCCAAACCCAGAGCATCGGGAGGTTTATGAGAGGAACTACCAGATCTATCTGGAACTGTATGGGCAGCTCAAGGGCATAATGAAGAAATACAGGAAAAGATAACCTGCCGTTTTGAGAGGCAGTATGACAGTATCATAAAAAAAAGGTGTCTGATGAAACAGATACAAAAGGAGTCAGAAAAGATGAAAGCAGCAGTAGTATGTGCAAATGAAGATGTACAGTATCTGGACTACGAGGAGCCGACGCCGGGACCGGGGGAAGTGAAGGTAAAGGTAAAAGCGTCCGGGATCTGCGGTTCGGATATCCCCAGGGTTCTCTACAATGGAGTCCATTTTTATCCGATCGTGCTGGGACATGAGTTTTCCGGAGACGTGGTGGAAGTCGGGGAAGGGGTTACAAAGGTAAAGATCGGTGACCGGGTTTCTGGCGCGCCTCTGCTTCCCTGCATGAAATGCGATGACTGCCAGAACGGGAATTTTTCTCTCTGTAAGCATTACAGCTTTATCGGATCCCGTCAGCAGGGGAGCAATGCGGACTATGTGGTCCTTCCGGAACAGAATGCGGTCATATTTGATCCGTCCATTTCCTATGAGCAGGGAGCCATGTTTGAACCGTCCACAGTAGCGCTTCACGGCCTGCTTCAAAATGATTATCAGGGCGGACAGTATGTGGCAGTGCTGGGCGGCGGCACCATCGGGCTGTTTACCATGCAGTGGGCTAAGATCTTCGGATCCAGAAAAGTGGTAGTCTTTGATATCAGCGAGGAACGGCTGGAGCTGGCGAAGCGGCTGGGAGCGGACGAGGTCATCAACACCACAGAGGAAGGCTTTTTGGAGAAAGCCATGGAGCTAACCGGAGGGAAAGGATTTGCCTATGTCTATGAGACCGCCGGACAGGCGCCGACCATGTACATGGCGTTTGAGCTTGCCGCAAATAAGGCTCATGTGTGCTTTATCGGAACCCCCCATGTGGACCTGACCTTTACCCCGCGGATGTGGGAAAATATGAACCGGAAGGAATTTAAGCTGACTGGTTCCTGGATGTCCTACAGCTCGCCGTTCCCGGGAAAGGAATGGGAACTGACGGCCCATTATTTTGCAACCGGGCAGTTAAAGTTCGATGAAGGGCTCATTTACAAAAAGATGCCCATGAGCCAGGCACAGGAAGCGTTTCAGATGTTCAAGACACCGGGCCTCGTAAAGGGCAAGGTGCTGCTGTGTAATTAGGAGGAAGGCTTGAGATGATTCTGACAGTGACATTGAATGCGGCCATCGACAAACGGTATGTGGTAGAGGAGGTCCGGACGGGAGAGGTGAACCGGGTGAAGGAATGCGTCTATACGCCGGGCGGCAAGGGGCTGAATGTGTCCAAGCCGGCAGCCATCTATGGGGCGGAGGTGACGGCCACCGGATTTGTGGGAGGCCACGCGGGGCATTATATCGAGGATGCGCTGGAGCCCTTTGGGATCAAGAGCGCGTTTTACCATATGGAAGCCGAGAGCCGTTCCTGCATCAATATCTGGGACGAAAAGAACCAGCTCCAGACGGAATTTCTGGAACCGGGATTTACCGTGACTGAGGCGGATTTTGAACGGTTCCTGGAGCATTTTCAGGGACTGGCGGCAGACGCGGATGTGGTGACCATATCCGGAAGCGTACCCAAAGGGCTGGACGGCACAGCCTATCAGCGGATGGTAAAGCTTGTCAGGGAAGCGGGAAAGCCGGTGATCCTGGATACCAGCGGGAAGCTGCTGGAGCAGGGGATTAAGGCTGTCCCGACCATGATCAAGCCCAACCTGGATGAGATCCGGATGCTGACCGGGAAGGACTGCACCGATCCGGAAGAGATCATAGAAGCGGCAAAGGTGCTTCATGGGCGCGGGATTAGGATCGTTACCGTATCCCTGGGAGGAGACGGCGCCGTTGTGGTATCGGATGAGGGCGCATACCGGGCCAGAGTACCCCGGATCCATGCGGTGAATACGGTGGGCTGCGGAGATTCCATGACTGCCGGGTTTGCGTTGGGCCTGAGCGAGGGCTTAAGCATCAAAGAGACATTGCGTAAGGCAAGCGCCGTTTCCGCGGCAGCAGCCATGCGGGAAGAGACGGGATTTTTTGTAAAAGAGGATATGGAACGGCTCCTGCCGCAGATCGAGATTATCGAGCTGGCGTAAGACGGCAGATTTCATGGGCCGTGAGTAAAAACATGATGATAGAAAAGGAGAAGAAGCAATGGGAGAATTTATCAATCCGGCAAGTGTGCCGAAGGTAACATTTTACAATGGAGTAGAAGTACCCTGTGTGGGTATGGGGACGTTCGGATCCGACCGCTTTACCCCGGAGCAGGTATCCGGCGCGGTGGCAGGAGCGATCCGCTGCGGCTACCGGATGTTTGACTGTGCCGCATGCTATGGAAATGAGGACCAGATCGGGCAGGTGTTCCAGGATGCGTTCGATGAAGGCGTGGTGGAGAGAAGCGAGCTATTCATCATGACAAAGGTATGGAATGACATGCATGAAAGAGTGGAGGAGTCCTGCAGGAAGAGCATTGCGGACCTGAAATGCGGTTATATCGACCTGTTTTTCATTCACTGGCCGTTCCCGAACTATCATGCGCCGGGATGTGACGTGGATTCCAGAAATCCGGATTCCAAGCCCTTCAGCACAGAGGAGTTTATCCGTACATACAGACAGTGCGAGGAACTGGTAGAAAAAGGGCTGATCCGCAATATCGGCATTTCCAACATGACCATTCCGAAGCTGGAGGCAGTGCTGCCTCTGATGAAGATCCTGCCCGTGGCATGCGAGATGGAGCTGCATCCCTGTTTCCAGCAGCAGGAGCTGTTCGACTATCTGAATGACCACAAGATCCAGCCCATCGGATTCATGCCGCTTGGCTCTCCTCAGAGGCCGGAACGTGACATCTGTCCGGAGGACGTTGCGGACATGCAGACGCCGGAAATGCAGGAGATTGCGAAAGCGCACGGCGTGCATCCGGCACTGATCGCTTTGAAATGGGCGCGCCAGAGGGGACAGATTCCGATTCCGTTCTCTGTGCATGAGGTGGAATATGTGAGCAATCTCAAGAGCATGACTGAGGATCCGCTGACCGAGGAGGAAATGGCAAAGATCGCAACGCTGGAAAAGAATAACCGGCTCGTGAAAGGGCAGGTATTTCTTTGGGAAGGCGCAAACGACTGGCATGACCTGTGGGATGAAGACGGTGTGATCGTGACTCTGTAATAAAATATACGGGGCTGTCGGGAAATAACGATTTATACCCCTGATAGGTAAGAAAAAACAGTCCGGTAAAAATTCAGGCTTTTTAAGGCGCTGGATTTTTACCGGACTGCTTTTTCTTTTAGCGGTATCTATTTTAGGGCGCAAAATCCCCTTGTTTGGATTTTGAGATGCGCTCCTTTGGCTAAGCTACTTTCGGCTCCTTTTTTCCTTCATATTTTTCAATTTCTGAGTCCCTTCGCCTTTTGCAATCTCCACCAGATTCTTCTGCGGTTTTAAGATTTCAAGCGGAGAACAGTGATCAATCTCAATGAGGGTATTGTTATATAACATGGAACGGAGAAAAGATGGATGCTGTCAGGATTTCAGATATCGTTTCGGGGTGGTTCCTTTATATCTTTTAAATGTTTTGATAAAATAGCTCAGGTCATTGAATCCGGAATTGTATGCCACCTCCGTAATGGACTGCTCGGAAGTCAGAAGCTGGTAGCAGGCCCTCTCGATCCGGTAATAATTCAGGTAATCAATGGGGGTCCGGTGAGTCATTTCCTGAAAAAATTTACAAAAATATTTGGGCGACATGTTGACGCTGTGGGAAATCTCCTCCAGCGTCAGCGGCATTTTATAAGAGCTTTCTATAAATTCCAGAACCTGCTTGAGCTGCAGGATCCGCCGGTGGTTGCGGGGGTAGACCTCCGGTGCGGGATGATAATGGTTTTCCGCAAAGATCGTACCGATCATCTGATACAGGGACCCAAGGACGATCATCTGGTATCCCGGCCTCCTGGAAGCCACCGCGTCGAACATCCCCCAGATGATGCGGTGGAGCTCCTGATCGGATTCTGGATAAAGATACTGCGGCTCGACCTCATGTTCTGTAATCCTGCGGATCATCCGGCAGCAGGAATCATTTTTATTCATGAGAATATTCATATCAAATACCAGACAGTCATATTCACAGTCGTCGGGCATCCCCTCATGAAGGACGCCGGCCGGAACAAAGATGAACATGCCGGCCAAAGCGTCAAATTCCTCTTCATCGATGGTCAGGTGCAGGGTGCCCTTTAAAATCCGGATCAGTTCAAACTCTACATGCCAGTGCAGGGACATGACATACTGCGGATGAGACGGGGATACATGATGATATTCCATAGGAAAGTCGGCGGTCCCTCTCTGCCAGCTCTCCTGATAATTAATATACTGCATAATACTCCTTTGCGCGTGTTATTGTACGATTCGCGGTTACTTCACTTCAATGCGGAACGTAGAAATATGTGGTTACTGTTCACACAGTGCCGTACACTTGCTAACGATATGTGAATATTGTTATACTTTTTTACATTATAACACAAGTATAATTCTCTGTACAATGGTAAAATAAAATCACCGTTTATATTTGGGACAGCAGGATTTGAGGAAAGTGACTGTGCAAGTTTACTTATCGAAACGCTTTTTCTATTTCTGAAATTGGGCGTATCGCCTATAGATCAGGGGGAGACTGTATTGGCAGCGGTGAGGATACACAATTCATAGAAAATGCGGCTATCTGTTCTAAATAGTTACAAATATACCAAAATTATCAGAAGGGAGGAGGTAGGTCAGTGAGCGGAAACAAGAAGCAGGTCCTTGCGTTTGACTTCGGCGGCGGGAGCGGCCGGGCTATCCTGGGAAGACTGGAGGACGGGAAGATCCGTATGGAGGAGGTACACCGTTTTTCCAATGACCCGGTGATGCTGAATGGGACCATGTACTGGGACACACTGAGACATCTTTTCGAGATCAAGCAGGGGATCGTGAAGGCAAAGCAGAAGGGCGGCTTTGAGAGCATCGGCATCGATACTTGGGGTGTGGACTTCGGTCTCATCGACGAGCACGGCGATCTTTTGGAAAATGCGGTCCATTACCGGGATGACAGAACCGTGGGGATGCAGGAAGAGGTGTTCAAGGCCATACCGAAGGAAGAGGTCTACAGCTTGACCGGACTGCAGTTTGAAAACTTCAATACCATTTTCCAGTTATATTCCCTGGTGCAGAAACGGCCTTGGATTCTGGAAAGGGCAGACAAGCTGCTGCTTTTGCCGGATCTGTTCAACTATTTCCTGACCGGGGAAAAGAGAGCCGAGTATACCATGGCAGCGACCACGCAGCTCCTTGATGCAGGCAGGACGGAATGGTCCGACCGGATTCTGGAAGCGCTGCGGATCCCGAAGACACTTCTGCCGGAGATCATTCCCAGTGGTACGGTGGTTGGAACGCTGAAAGCGGATATCTGCGAGGAGCTTGGAGTGGAACCGGCCAAGGTCATTGCCATCACGGGACATGATACACAGAGCGCGGTGGTATCCGTCCCCACTCAGGAGAAGGACTTTATCTTTATCAGCTGCGGCACATGGAGCCTTTTCGGAACGGAGCTTGACGGGCCTGTGATCGGAGAAAGATCCATGGCATGCGATGTAAGTAATGAAGGCGGTTACGGCAATACAACCACACTGCTGAAAAATATCATCGGACTCTGGCTGGCCCAGGAGAGCCGACGTCAGTGGATCAGGGAAGGAAAGGAATATTCCTTCGGAGAGCTGGAAGAAATGGCGCTCACGGCAGAGCCGTTCCAGAGCTTTATTGATCCGGACGCGCCGGAATTTGTTCCGGCAGGCAACATACCGGAGAGGATCCGGGAATTCTGCCGCAGGACCGGACAGAAGGTGCCGGAGACGGTGGGAGAGATCATGTGCTGCATCAACCAGAGCCTGGCACTAAAATACCGCTATGCGCTGGAACAGATCGAATCCTGCACCGGAAAGCATTATCCGGTCATCCATATGATCGGCGGCGGGATCCAGAGCAAGCTGCTCTGCCGGATGGCAGCAGGGGCAAACGGACGCAAGGTGATCGCTGGACCGGTGGAAGCCACCGCGCTGGGCAATATCGCGGTACAGATGATGGCAATGGGCGAGATCCGGGATGTAAAGGAAGCAAGGCACATCATTGCGGAATCGGAAACTACATATGAGTATCTTCCTCAGGATACTGAGAAATGGGATGCTGCATATGAGAAATTTAAAACATTTATTCATTAAAGGAGGAATACTGCTATGGCAAAATCAAGACTCATTGGAGACTATCCGGTAATTGGAATCCGTCCTACCATCGACGGAAGAAGAGGGGCGCTCAAGGTTCGTGAATCTCTGGAAGACCAGACCATGAACATGGCAAAATCCGCTGCAAAGCTGTTGGAAGACAACTTAAAATATACCAACGGGGAACCGGTAAAGGTCATCATTGCGGACACGACCATCGGACGTGTCGCGGAAGCGGCGGCATGCGCGGATAAGTTCAAAAAGGCCGGGGTAGACATTACTCTGACCGTGACACCCTGTTGGTGCTACGGCGCAGAGACCATGGATATGGATCCAATGACGATCAAAGCGGTATGGGGCTTCAATGGAACAGAAAGACCGGGCGCGGTTTACCTGGCATCAGTCCTGGCTACTCATGCGCAGAAGGGCCTGCCGGCATTCGGTATTTACGGACATGATGTATGTGAAGCGAGTGACACCGAGATTCCGGAAGACGTAAAAGAAAAGCTGCTGAGATTTGCGCGTGCCGCGGTGGCTGCCGCGACCATGAGAGGAAAATCTTATCTGCAGATCGGTTCCATCTGCATGGGAATCGGCGGATCTATCATTGATCCTGCATTTATCGAGGAATACCTTGGCATGCGTGTGGAATCCGTAGATGAGGTAGAGATCATCCGCCGTATGACAGAAGGCATCTATGATGAGGCTGAATATCAGAAGGCGCTTGCATGGACAAAAGAAAAATGTATTGAAGGCTTTGACAAGAATCCGGAAGAGCTGCAGAAGAGCCGCGACGCAAAGGATTCTGACTGGGAATTCGTTGTAAAGATGATGTGTATCATCAAGGACCTGATGAACGGAAACGACAATCTGCCGGAGGGCTGCGAAGAAGAAAAGGTTGGCCACAATGCCATCGCTGCCGGCTTCCAGGGACAGAGACAGTGGACAGACTTCTATCCGAACTGCGACTATCCGGAAGCGATGCTCAATACCTCCTTTGACTGGAACGGAGCAAGAGAGCCCTATATCCTGGCGACCGAGAACGATGTACTCAACAGCCTTGGAATGCTGTTCAACAAGCTGCTTACCAATTCCCCGCAGATTTTTGCCGACGTTCGTACATACTGGAGCCCTGAGGCAGTGAAGAAAGCGGCAGGCGGCTATGAGCTGGAAGGAAAGGCAAAGGAAGCCGGCGGATTTATCCATCTGATCAACTCCGGCGCGGCATGTCTGGATGCCAATGGACAGGCAAAGGACGCCAATGGAAACGGCGTGATGAAGCCGTGGTATGAAGTAACAGAGGCAGATCAGGAAGCCATCATGAAGGCGACTACCTGGAACTATGCAGACCTTGGATATTTCCGGGGCGGCGGATATTCCTCCAGATTCGTTACAGAAGCAGAGATGCCTGTGACCATGATCCGCCTGAATCTGGTGAAGAATTTAGGACCGATGCTGCAGATCGCAGAAGGCTGGACTGTACATCTTCCGGACGAAGTAACCGACGTACTCTGGAAGAGAACCGACTATACATGGCCGTGTACCTGGTTTGCGCCGAGGACAACAGGAGAAGGCGCATTTGCTACGGCATACGATGTAATGAACAACTGGGGCGCTAACCACGGCGCGATCAGCTACGGACATATCGGAGCAGACCTGATCACCTTGTGCTCCATCCTGAGGATTCCGGTTGCTATGCACAACGTACCGGAAGAGAAGATCTTCCGTCCTGCATCCTGGAACGCATTCGGCATGGACAAGGAAGGCGCTGACTACAGAGCATGCCAGGCTTACGGACCATTATATAAGACCATCAAATGATAAAAATGCCAAAGGACTTTTGACGATTTTATCATCCAACAGATAGTATGAGGCAGGCGGCATTCCGGGATTGTTTTTGCGGGCGGGATGCCGCTCAAGTAATGTGATATCAAGTATCGTATGAAGAAAGATTATGGAGGACATAGAATATGTTAAAAGGAATTCCGAAAATTTTGTCTCCGGAATTGTTGATGGTGCTCTGCGAGATGGGGCACAGTGACCGTCTGGTGATCTCTGACGGGAACTTTCCGGCGGAATCCATGGGAAAGGACGCGATCGTGATCCGCTGTGACGGCCACGGCGTGCCTGAGCTTTTGGATGCCATCCTGCAGGTGTTCCCGCTGGATACTTATGTGGAGAAGCCGGTGAACCTGATGGAAGTGATGCCCGGAGATGATGTGGAGACTCCAATTTGGGATACCTACAAGGAGATCATCGCAAAACATGATTCCCGCGGCGCGGACTGCGTGGGCAATATCGAGCGCTTTGCGTTCTACGATGAGGCAAAGACAGCTTATGCGATCATTGCGACCGGGGAATCCGCTCTGTACGCAAATGTGATGCTGCAGAAGGGTGTTGTGACAGAATAGCTGTAGATATGGCTTTTCATTCGAAAGAATCTTCTCTTATAAATCTGAAAAGAAAACCGCGCCGGGATGGTATTTTTACGATACTATCCCGGCGTTTTTATATTCATATAAAAGGGGAATCATAGTAAATATTCTGTGTCTGTATGTTATTCTGAGGACTTATGCTTTTTTCTGTATTCATTTGGAAGCATTCCAAATTTTCCTAAAAAAATTTTATTAAAATAACTGCGATTTGAAAAACCTGATTTCGACATTATATTATAAATACTTAGATCTGATTCTATAAGTAACGCGGCGGCCTCCTGCAGCCGAAAAAGCTGCCCATATTCTACGAGAGTTAAACCTGTCGATTTTTTTACGACTCTGTTTAGATAGTCAGCATTATAATGCATGAGGCATTCTAGTATAACTCACGATAATTTCTAAGGAAAGAACCGAAGGTGGGTTGAATAAGAGGGCAAGCTCTTGTGCCCTCTTATTCAGCACACTTTTGGTTTTTCCGAATTGAACAAAGTCGTGTCCGGTATATGGGGATTCAAACATCCATTTCTTTACCTGGGTGAGGCATTCATCATCTCAAATTTTTTCTAACCCCCTGCCTTTTCCCGGACTTTTGGGTATATTTCCCCCTTTCCCCCAATTTTATGTATCTTATATTTTCTCTGGATTACGCGCTGCTCTTTCTATACCTCCATCCAGGGCAGGCCGCATAAGTTAGAGTGCCGCCACAATGCGGGCATACAGTAACATCTTTTTTATACAGGATCTTCATTGCCTGTACCTTGTCATTCTTCCGAAAACGTCTCAGGAATTTACGGCAGCCGATCAGATTCCTGCACAGAGGGATCAGCTTCCCCTTGTTGTGGTTGCTGAGCAGACCGTAGTGACGTATCCGGACGAAGTTTTTCGGAGGGACATGCATCAAAAACCGCCGGACAAATTCCACGCCCTCTATGGTCAATTCTTTCCATACACCGCCATTTTTATAATCCTTTACCCGGAACGTTACTGTTTCTTCATCCATGCGGAGGATACGGCTGTTGCTGATCGCTATCCGATGTGTATAGCGCCCCAGGTAATGCATTACAGTTTCCGCACCAGCAAAAGACTCCCGGATATCCGTAACCCAGTGTTTCCCATAGCAGATATTCAGCAGTTCCTGATATTCATACTGGTTCCGGTACTTTACGGCAGTTCCCTCATAGCAGAGTTTCCCAGCATCATGCAGGGATTTGAGGCCAGAAAGAAATTTCCCCTTAAACAATCCTGCCAGGGACTTCCCGGGGAGAAAAAAATCATCCTTTTTCTGATGCCAGTTCCGCCCTGCGTCCAATCCGCCGCTGGTTGATACAACGTGAATACTATGTAAAGATTGCCATAGTATACATTATGACAAGCTGATTATTATGGGAAGAAATTGAATCAACCCTTCTATTTCAGCTATATCCAGCTTTGTTCTCTTTACATAATTAACGCCCAAGACTGTTTAAC